>JAKAKI010000077.1 GCA_021813505.1 bacterium
AGGATATCTTTGTTCACTTCTCTGCGATCCAACGCGATGGGTTCAAGACTTTGCGCGAAGGGGAGACTGTATCGTTCGATCTGGTTGAGGGTCCCAAGGGCCTTCATGCCGCCAACGTCGCATTGCAACCAGCCTGACAATCCCGAAATTGATCTTCGCGGGCGCGTGTTATCATGCGTCCGCGATTTTTATTCTTGCAACTAATTGTCTATCATTGTATTAAGAGAGTTTTCTCAAGAACAACTTCAGGGTTGAATCCCTCAGATTTTGTCACGATCTTGAAGCGAAGGACCGCAGCCTGCGCGCAAAGCTCCTGCCGTCCGATCTGAGTTATATAGGTGGAGAGTGGGCTAACAGACGTTGCTGGGACCGCAAGATTCTGATACCGTCGAAGCGATATGGTTGAAGGCAACACCGATTCTCGCAAGATTCGCAGCGCCTCGATCGATTTGGCGAGTATCCCCGGGGAGCTTCCTCTCCTGGTGCTGCAGGGGGACGTTCCGCTTCCCCTGTCCGTCATCTCCGCCGTCGTCACCGCCCCGCAGACACTGGAACTCCTGGCGAAAAGCGACAAGTCGACGTCGATTCTCTGGAGCATTTGGGCGCCGACGGAGACATCGCCGAGCGAGGAGGATCTCGATCTTCCGAGCGTGGGCGTCGTGGTGCGGCATCTGTCCTCCCGGTCACTGGGAAGCGGCGGTATGCGCGTCGATCTCGAAGGCCTGTGCCGCGCGCATCTGGTGGGCATGGCCGGCGTCGACAGCGGAATCAAGGTTCACATCGAACCGATCAAAGAGCCGGATGAGCCGTTTCCCGGTGCCGACGAAAAAGTCCGCGATTGCCAGAGGCTTCTTGATGAACTGATTCGCAAATCCGGAAAGTATCCCGCCGATCTGCTCCAGTTGGTCGATTTGGCGAGAGAGCGGGCCGGCCGGTTTTCCGATCTGGTCGGCGGTATTGTCCATTTGAAACTCGAGGAAAGATGGCGTCTGGTTCAGGCGATCGATCCATCGGCGCGGCTGGATCTGCTGGCCGAATTCCTGCACCGCCAGGTAATCGAGGTTGAGACTGGTAATGACCTGCAACGCCGGGTCATGGCCTCGATGGAGCGGCGGCAACGGGCCGATTTCCTCCGCGCCCAACTGACCGAAGTCAGACGCGAGCTTGAATCGATCGAGCCGGGCGTTAATGAGCTTGATCAACTGGCGAATGAAATCGCCGATGCGGCCCTGCCACCGACTGTCGCAAGGCGGGCACGCGCCGAACTCGAACGTCTGCGCCTGATCTCGATAGCCTCGGCGGAGTATGCCGAAATCCGCAACTACATCGACTGGCTGATTCACATCCCATGGACGGCCTCGGTTCATGAACGGACCGACAGCGCCGGCATCCGGCGCGTGCTGGATGATCAGTTCTACGGCCAGCGGCGCGCCAAGGAGCGAATTGGCGAGTACCTGTCGGTCCTGCACCGCACCGGCCATGCGCCGCGCAATGCCATTTGCCTGATCGGTGCGTCTGGTATTGGCAAGACCCAATTGGGGAAAGCCATTGCCCAGGCGCTGCGCCGGCCTGCGATCACGTTGAATCTGGGAGTTTTGCGTTCAGAGTCGGCACTCAAAGGGAACCGGCGGACACTCCCCGGTGCGATGCCCGGACGGTTGCTGCGGCAACTGCGCGCCATCGAGGTCGTCAATCCCGTCTGTCTGCTCGAGGGAGTGGATCGTCTGGGTGGTTCAAGCGACCGGCCCGATCTCTCGGCGATTGTTCTGGAGATTTTCGATCCCACCCTGAATAAGGAATTCTGGGATTCGTATCTGGGATTCCCCTACGATCTGTCGTCCTGTCTTTTCGTGTGCACGGCCACCGATCCGGAGGACATCCCGGAAGTGATGATCGAGCGCATGGAGTTTATCGAGATGCCCGGGTACCTCGAGGAGGAAAAGGTCGAGATCACCTTCAAGCATCTTTGGCCACGCCAGCTAGCAGCCCACAATCTCTCGCCCGAGGAATTCGGGCTGACTGTCTCGGCCGTTCACAAGATCATTCGCGAATACACGATGGAAGCGGGCCTGTCGAATCTCGATAAGGCACTCGAGGTGATCTGCCGCAACATTGCCGCCCAGCGCGCCAGTGGCCAGCGCGGGTTTGTCCGCGTCGGGGCGCAGCAGATCGAGAAGTTCCTCGGTACGCCGATCTTTGTGCCCGAGAAAGCGGAACTCAAACCCGAAATCGGCGTTGCGATGGGCGTGGCCTGGACCCAGACTGGCGGCGATATCATGCTGATCGAAGCGCTCAAGATGCGCGGATCGGGCAATGTGATCTCGACGGGATCACTCGGCGATGTGATGCGGGAATCGATCCAGGCGGCCCACTCCTATGTGCGTTCCCGGGCCGAATGGCTGGGGATCGCGCACACCGATTTCGGCAGCTATGACATTCACGTGCATTTCCCGTCGGGCGCCATCCCCAAAGACGGACCGTCGGCGGGTATCACCGTATCCCTGGTGATCGCATCCGTGATGTCCGACCGTGCCATCCGCAATGATATCGCGATGACCGGCGAAGTATCGTTGCGCGGCAAAGTGTTGCCGGTGGGCGGGATCAAAGAGAAAGTCGCCGCCGCGCACAGGGTCGGCATTCACAAGATGATCGTCCCGCGCCAAAACGTGAAAGATCTCAAGGACGTGCCGCGACTGATCTCCAAGGAAATGACGTATATCCCGGTCGACACCGTCGATGAAGTTTTTGAGGCGGCGCTCCTAAGATTTGACCCCTCCCGTGCCAGTCTGGAAAAGCTCTTGCGTCTCGAACTGGCCAAGCGCGGTACCTCCCGGCGGACAAAGCCCAGAGAGCGCTCCATGGCGCCGAGAAAAAGGGCCCGTTGACTCTCGCACGACTTATCCCACTCACTCCGTCAGGGAATTCTCGACCAATTTGGCCGTCAATGCGTATCAAGCGTGATCCTGATGCACCTGGTGTCCTCACCGCCCTTGTATCAGGGAGACGACGTGGTAAATCAGGGAGTATTCAAGAACCTTCAGGGAGGAATTGATGGGTAATATCCTGGCCCGCCGGATGATTCCGGCCATCGTGCTCCTGGCCACAGTGGTTTTCGCGTTTCCGATCGCCCGGTCCGAGGAACAGGACGACGATCCCATTCTCAACGGCTTGACCGGCGAATTGGATCGCTCGGCATCTCGTCTGGTGATGAAGGACTTTGAGAAGCCGTATTTCATCTCCTACCGGCTGACCGATGTCAAATCGCTGTCGGTGCGCGGATCCTACGGGGCGCTCGAGGCGACTGGGGGAGACTCGTATCGTGGCGTCGCCGTCGACGTGCGCGTCGGCGATTACAAAGAGGACAACACCTCGGATGACGAGGGATTCTATTACGACCCGCACGATGATGACGCGTACGAGTTCGCGCGCGCCTATGCGCCGGTGGACAACGACATCACCGCCATGCGGCAGAAGCTCTGGCTGCTCACCGACTATCACTACAAGCGCGCGCTCGAAGATTACATTGGCAAACGCGGCCGGAGCATCCAAAAGGTGACTCAGGAAGATCAACCGGAGGATTTCTCCAGGATCGAACCGGTCAAACGGCTGGATCCGGTCGATTCGCTCAGGGTCGATCGCAAGCGCTGGGAGAATCTGGTGCGCGCAATCTCGGCCCGGTTCAAAGCGCAGCCATTGATCTACAATTCTTCCGTCGACTTCAAAGCAATTTCCCAGGCCCGTTACCTGGTGACGACGGAGGGAACGCGCATACGCACCGGGCAGCACAACTACTCGATGGCGATCTCCGCTGACGTGCGGGCGGATGACGGTATGCCGCTCGAATTGGAACGCGTCTTCAAGTCGCACCACTACGGAGAGTTGCCTGATTCGAACGGTCTCGTCTTGGCCACCGATTCTCTGATTGATTTGCTCCTTGCCTTGCGCGCCGCCCCAGTGATGGAGCCGTATACCGGTCCGGCGATCATCAAGAGCGGGGCATCCGGCGTGTTTTTTCACGAAGGACTCGGGCACCGTTTGGAGGGGCACCGCACCCGGCGCGAATCCGAAGGGCATACCTTCAAAGACAAGGTTGGATCGCGGATCATCCCTGATTTCCTGAGTGTCTATGACGATCCGACAGCGGACAAAGTGGGGAAGACCGAGTTGTACGGGAAGTATGACTTCGACGAAGAAGGCGTTATCGCCCAGCGGGTGTCTTTGGTCGAAAAGGGAATTCTCAAAGGATTCCTCATGAGCCGGACGCCGACCAAGACTCAGAAAGTATCCAACGGCCATGGGCGTGCCGACATCTGGAGCCGGCCGGTCAGCCGCATGGGCTCGCTTTTTGTCAGCTCCGCTGCTCCGGTTTCCTATGCCGCACTTCGGAAGCAACTCGTCGATGAGTGCCGCAAAGCGGGCAAGGACTATGGACTGATCTTCGAAGAGATGGTTTCCGGCGAAACGAACACGGCTTCTGCGGGAGTGCAGACACTGAAAGTGCGTCCGCGGGTCGTGCGTAAGCTGTTCGTGAAGGATGGCCACGAGGAATTGGTCCGGGGCGTGGAACTGATCGGTACCCCTCTCAATTTGCTGGAAAACATCAAAGCGGCCGGCGATGATGCCGGCGTCTTCAATGGTGTGTGCGGGGCCGAATCGGGGTGGGTGCCGGTCTCGGCGATCGCCCCCAGCGTGCTGATTCGAGAGGTGGAAGTCCAAAAGACGGACCGGAATCTGAAGCGACCGCCGATCCTCCCGCCGCCGCTGCATGACCCGGCCAAGTAATCGCCGCCAGCCCGGCTGACGAATTGTAAAGAAGGGGGATTGACAAGCGCGCAGAGTGGGTTATGTTGAGGACGGGGGTTTACTGGTCTCGTTTGACCGCGGAAGTGTCCTCGGTCGCGCGTAGGATTGCAGGCTGTTCGGTGTGGAGGTTCTCGATGAACGTGCGGTTGAGGCGTTGCGGCGTGATTGGTCTTATCCTCGGAATAGCCCTGTTTCTCCCTTCTATTGGTCTGGCGGCCGCCGGCAACCAGATGGCCCCACAGCCCAATCCGGTGGAGATGCACCGGGTGATGGGCGCGGCCAAAGCTGCCGCATTGGGACAACAGCGTACTCACCAGGCAGCGACAGTGGCAGCGGTGCTTCTGGATCAGGCCGGCTTTGATGCCACCCATTACGATCTCAACATTCGAGTCGACGAAGTTGCGCTGCTCATCTACGGCCAGGTGTCCATGCGGGCGAAAGCGCGGATCAATGGCTTCCAACTCCCGACGCTGAATCTCACGAATGGGCTGTTCACCGATTCCGTGAAGTCGTTTGGCCGGACGGTTTCCTGGGCTCACGCCAGCGGCTTCTTGAATGTGACGCTCGACTCGGTTTACAACCTGGGCGAAGAATTCGATGTGACGGTGTTCTACCACGGACACCCGCCGGAAGGCGGATTCCAGGGGTTTCTATTCACCACTCATGGCAGCCCCGCAGTGCCGGTGATCACAACGTTGTCCGAGCCGTATCTGGCGCAGTCGTGGTGGCCGTGCAAAGACACACCGTCCGACAAAGCCGACTCGGTCGACGTCCGCATGCGGGTGAATTCGGCATTCTACGGAGTTTCGAACGGCACGTTGCGTGATTCGATCAATAATCTCGACGGCACCACGACCTACTGGTGGCACGAGCAATACCCCATCACCACCTATCTGGTTTCCCTGGCGATATCGAACTACTCGCGATTCGACCGGTATTACCACTACGGCGCGGACTCGATGCCGGTCCGTTTCTATTCCTATCCGGAGCGGCTCACGAACGCGCTGGCGAGCTGGCCAATCGCGGTCGACCAGATCGGCTTCTATGCCTCCCAATTCGGCGAATATCCGTTTATCAACGAAAAGTACGGCATGGTCCATTTCCCGTGGGGCGGGGCCATGGAGCATCAAACAGTTACCTCCGCGACCAACGGCGCATTCGGTTTCGATCAATATCTGATCTGCCACGAACTGTCCCATCAGTGGTGGGGCGATCTGATCACCTGCCGCAATTGGAACCACATCTGGATGAACGAGGGTTTCGCGTCCTACTGTGAAGCGCTGTGGTCCGAACATCTGGGTGGGTCTACTGCGTATCGAACGTACATGAACAGCATGACCTACCTGAGCGGTGGGCGAATCTACATCGATGACACAACCAATGTCGGCAACATCTTCTCCAGCCGGGTCTACGACAAAGGCGCGTGGGTGCTCCACATGTTGCGCGGCTACATCGGCGACTCCGCCTTCTTCGCCACCCTCCGTTCGTATTACGACGACCCGCGCTACAAGTGGAAAGACGTTGTCACCGAGGAATTCCGCGATATCGCGGAAGGGATCTCGGGAGTGAATCTCCACAACTTCTTCAATGAGTGGATTTACGGCTACTACCACCCGATCTACTACGTCTCGTTCGCGTACCAGGCCAAGGCCGGTGGCGGATACTCAGTGTACGTTCATCTGCGCCAGTCTCAGGGAACGGATCCGCAGGTGTTTCACCTGCCGGTGGAGTTGAAGATCAACGGGGCGGGCGGTGTCAACTCCACGTTCCGGGTGATGGACACGCTGCGCGAACAGGACTTCGCGTTTGATTTCTCTGTGCTGCCGTCGAGCGTTACGGTGGATCCGAATAACTGGATTTTGAAGGAGACGCTGACCGAAGCCTACCAGTTGAACTTGTTCACCGACTCGGTGCGCGCAGGAATGCAATACGCCCCGTACGCAGACACCCTGAGGGCCCAGGGAGGCACGCAGCCTTACCAGTACATCGTTGCTATAGGCGATCTGCCCGCCGGCCTTTCGCTGAACGCGGGGACAGGAATCCTCTCGGGGACCCCGACGGTTTTCGGAAGTTTCCCCCTGACGTTCGGTGTCTGGGATAACGGGCACGTCCACTTCGATCAGAAGCCAATGACCTTGAATATTGCAGAGTCGCCGCTGATGCTCGGTGACGAGAATGGAGATGGGGCTGTTGATGTCTTCGATGTGGTCTTTTTGATCGATTACGTTTTCAATGGCGGACCCGCACCGGCGCCGCCGAGTCTCGCCGATGTCAACCGCGACTGTGCGGCCAGCGTTTTCGATGTCATCTATCTCATCGATTATGTGTTCTCGAGCGGGCCGGCGCCGCTGTTCGGCTGTCTGCCTTAGGCAAGATCAGAGGGTCAGCTCCGGAGGCCGACCCTCTGATCTTCGGTGCTGTCCGCACGGTGCGACCGACCCTGTCGCCGTTCGACAAAAATCTCACCAATCGCCGCCGCATCCTTTTTCCTGCCGCAACGGTGCGGCGGTATTCAACCCCCGCTGAACCCAGGACGTGTCATTCCCGGCGAAGGGCATTTCCTTCGGATAGGTGTCTTTTCCGCTGGTGTCGAGAAACACGCCGAGGGTGAGGATCGAATCACGCAGCGAACCCCGGCTGGTGAGATTGGCCCGGCCCAGAGTGGTTGCCTCTTTCACGCGGTATTCGTCATTGCCGGTCTTGTCCCAAAACAGGCCGATGCCGTTGTCATTGCCGCCACCCAATGAGAGATTGGGGGCGTCGTGCACGTCGTCACCCGCCTCGTCGACCAGATAGCCGATTGTCAAGTCGTGCCCCGCTCCCTGGGCCATGTTCATGGTCGCGATGTAGTGATCATTGCCGGCTTTGTCGTCGAGATACCCGACGCCAAAGTGCGCTCCGGACCCCTGCACATACCAGATCCCGTTGTACTTGTCGTTGCCCGCCTTGTCCCAGAGCACGCCGAGGCCATACCAATAAGCGCAGCCCTGCGCAAACAAACCGGCGGAGTACTCATCATCACCCGCACCATCGATCAGGTAGCCGATACCGCCCGCAAGAGAATACCCATCGATGAAATCACGTCGCGCGCCGAATCCGCATCCCTGAGACATCGCATCATTGTGTTCCCTCGACTGGGACGAGGGAAAACGAATGTCTTTGTCGTTCGACGTGTACTTGTCGTCCCCCGACAGATCGAGCAGGAGCCCCATGCCCTTGGTGAATCCGTATCCCTGGGAACTCAGGTAGACGTCGTAATGATCGTTGCCGGTTGAATCGATCAACACGCCAAGGCCGAATGTCCCGGATCCTTGTGATGCCATGAACGCCGTGTACCGGTCTTTGCCCTGATCATCCATGAGCAATCCGACACCGAGGAGTCCGGCCCCCTGCGTACATTTCACTCCGTGGTATTGGTCGTCACCGCTGCGGTCGAGCAGGTACGCATAGCCCAGCACGCCACCGCCGAATGAGGGGAGAAGCGAGTCGCCGGCGGCATCGTACTTGTCATCCCCACCGTCGTCGATGATCACGGAGACTGGATTCTTGTACGACCGATTGGCCGCGCCTGCGGCGTAGTGATCGTTGCCGCCCAATTCGAGGATGATGAAATAGTCGCCAGCCGGGTAGTTGTCATTGGCGGTACCGCCGATGGCGATCAATCCCCAGGGCGTTTGGACGTTGCAGTGGAAGTCGCCCGACGATTGACCGGCATTGATTGTGTCGGCCGCCCAGCGGACGGCGCGCGCCAGGTCCTGGGCGCCAGCATACATGTATTTCCACTTCGGCCAGTGGAGAAACTCATAGAACGCCGGATCGTACGAGTCGTCCTTCTCCGCGTTGAGTCGGATCGCCCGATCGAACATCGTGTCCATCCTGCAGTGACGCTCCGCCTCAGCGAAGGTGAGCTTCCGCCACCGATAGGCGTCCATCGCGGCAAAGATGATCGCCGTCAAGGCGCACTTCGTCGGCCCGGGAAGTGTCATGAGATTCGACAGGGTGTCACCCGACAGGGTATGCCACCCGCGCCAGTCGGCGACGATGGCCAGTGAGTCCAGCGCATCAGCCGGATTGAACTCCTCGACGTACTTGCGATAGACAGTCAACGGGTCGCCGATCAACCCGCGGCGCGAGCCCTCGTTGATGCGCTGGGCACAAAAGCCCAGGACCGCCGATGGATTCTTCCAATTGTTGAGCAGGTAGCCGGCATGGAAATCGGTGTAGTACGGAATTCGAAACGGATGCTGATGCAATGTCTTGAACAGCGGCAGCACAAACTCGTCACCGCCGAAGTTGGACATGTCCGCGGCATCAAAAGCGACATCGTCCGGCTTCATCCCAACCTGAGCGAGCACGCGTGCCCAAGGGTCAGCCGGCTCATTTGTCAGCGGGGGAGGGGCTTGTGGGAAGGCATTGCCGGCCAGCAACACCACAAGGAGTAAGGAGAGTCCCAATCGAAGGACGAATCTACTGTCACGCGGGAAATTGAATGTCATTTGTCGCAACCTCCATCCTGGTTCGATAAGCGGATAAGGTAGCGATTCTGAGGGCAACCATGACACGCCAATTTCGGGTCTCGTCGACCCAGTTCTCAGTAACCTCTCAAGGAGGCGCCTCTCCAAGATCGTCGCAACGATGCGCCGAGGGCGCTTTTTCTTGCCCGCATGTCGCGCACACGGAGCTGGTCAGCGGGTCAACGGGGACAGCCTATTGACGATGCCCCCTCACTGGATCGCATGCCCTGAGGCACGGAATCGCCGCCTGTGCTGGTGCAAGTATGCGAATTCGCGTCTGGAACCCTTGGATTTGGTGACCCTATGAACTGGGACTTCCCCACGTCAAGAGACAATTGTCAGCACGCTCCATCTGGTGCAAACGCTGCTCTCAAAATCGATGACTGGCTACTTGATGATGACAATCTTCCCTATTTGCGATCCCGACCGTGAGTCGACCCTGTAAATGTATATGCCTGATGTCACCGGCTGCGCGTTGCGGCTGATCAAATCCCATCCGACTTCTGAAGAATACGTGGTCAGGAAACGGTCGGGATGATGGATCTCACGAATAAGGTCTCCCGCCAGCGTGTAGATTCGGATGGTGGCTGTGTCTGGAAGATTGATGAAGTGAATCCGCCGGTCGTATTCCGTCATCACGGGGTTGCCGTACCCCTCGTATCCCTCGGCGAAGTAGTTCGTCCGATGGCCGAACGCGTCATTGTAGGCAATTTTGTATGGATTCGGATACACTGACACTTTGATCCCGGAATCCTTCACCACATCAGCAGAGTAGATCGGCTGTCCATATTGGCTGTTGTTGGCGGGGGATGATTCCATCGGCTCAAGGTTTTTCTCGTAGTCGCCAAAATCGAACGTCGTGATCGCAAAATACAGCGGTACCGATGCTTGCAGATTGCTCAAACTCACTTCGTAAACGCCATAGGTCAGTTGCTCACCATCCACTATTGTGTCCCGTTGCGCCACCAGTTGGATGATGTTGGTCTCCGGACGGCCCTCATCGAGGTACTCATTGGCCCGGTTGGCAGCCTCGATCGCCCAGTACGAATACCGTTCTCGCTGCTGCACATTGATGATTTCTCCCGTCAACGTCCGCGTCGTGTCCCAGAACGAATCCACATAAGCGTCCCGCATGGAAGGTTTCACGAACCGCTGGGGTGCAAACCCCGGATTCCCCAGCACGAGCCGCCACTGGTCAACTGTCATCGGATCAGATATCTGCTGCCAGTCATTGGAACCCGCCTGATACGCCAGCCGCTTGAAGTCCTCCCGGTCCCAACTGGCGACCAGCGAAAGCTGGTCATCTGTGCTGAACCTCCCTGCATAGATGCGATACCCCTCGAAGTCACGTTTGCGGGAGATCGGGTCCCTCTCGAGTTCGGTCAAAGCGCCGTTCCAACGAAGGGCGGCCTTGCCCGGTCCAGTGACCAACTCGAAGCGTGGTGGGGTCGGTGCATGCGGTCCATTCCAGTCTGGTATCCCGTCCCCTTTGAAGAAGACCGAGTCACAGTGGGTGGAGTCCTGACCAGTGCAGTTCACTAAGTATGCTCGCCCCCGATTGCCGTTGTGATCGCTATCTACGCCGGGGTTATCAAACACCCAGTCCGCCCAGCGCGCGTTGGTGATCAGATCCGAGAAGTTTAGGTGACTAAGGTATGGCTGAGGATCTCTAGGGTTGAAGCGGTCGGCGAAGTTGTATGGGTCAGTGTGGAAGTTGTCTCCGGCAATAAGGGCCACTGTGAATGCGACTGAATCACCAATGGCAATGCTGGAAAGGGGCCCATACGAGAGCAGGAAGTCTGCATGAGCACCTTCGGCAATCTCACGTGCGCCCTTTTCCATAAGAAGCGGTGGGCTCCATCCGTTCGGGGACATGTCGACAGCAGCGAAAGCCTGATCATAATCAACTTCACCGTTGAGCATCATCCTGTACCGATAACGATCTCCGTACGGCGCCCCGAGAGAGCCGCTTGCGCCTGCAATGACCCCCGCTCCTCTCGGGCCCCAACTGCCTCCATCAGAAGTGTAGGCCCACCAGTTGAAGCTAGGCAGTCCGCCGGAAGGGGAACGCAGCGCTCGAACACCCAACACACCACGCACGCTGTAACTCGCGAAGGTTCCATCGGCAGCAGGGTCACCGGTTGTGCACGCCGCCCAAGCGATGTTGACTGTGTCCTCCATTCCCTTGACTATTCCTTCAGCGACTGGCAGGAATCCGCAAATATTCCCTAGAGTCCCAACATCATGAGGCGTGCGATCAGAGTAGATTGCCGGATTCACTTCGAAACCAATGGCCACATTCTCGATGGGGACCTTACCGATGTTCTTCAGCCAGTAATTCACGATAATGAATCTGCTGGCGAAGCCGTTTGACCATGAAAGACTGGTTTGGTGAATCTCAAGTCCGATGGGCTTATGCCTCCTGCCGTCGGCCGCGTCGATGAAATTCGGAAACACCGTGGTGTCGAAGAACACCGCGTAATACTCTTGCTCCGCCAAAGCGGAGGCATCGTATGCTGACGAGGCGGGAGAATTAGAGAGTTCGCGAATCGGCTGGTACGAGATGAACTCGACCTGCGGTTCACCGAAGCGATCAGCAAAAGCGCTTACAAGAGTGTCCGTTCCCCTTACGCACCCGAATACCAGGCTTGCTGTGTACAGATAATCGTTGCGGGTTCCCGTCGGGAACTCAAATGACGGAATCCAATCGATACCCAGTTTCGCTCGGTCCATCACAGGGTCCGGGATGTTTCGCGGGGTGCTCAATGGTCCACGGCCCCCACCTACAAATCCCACATTGCTCACGGCTGCCCACACTCGGCCGACATAATGGAGTCGACCGTCAATCGTGAATTGGGTCTCAGGTCCTGCGGGAAGAACTTGCCCGCGGTTCAAGGCAGCAGGCGCCGAGCGATGGCAGAAGAGGAGCAACATCAGAAGGCCCATAATCCGAGCTCCCCCCGAATTATACAAGCCAAACGTGGAATAATGTAAGTGCCGACTTATCACTTCAACATCTCGTTATACAACAATTCCCTTGACAAGGATAGGGGGGGGGGGGGGGTAAACTGTCAACAGGTAATTTCTATTTGGCGCAATCGTGCAAGATGGGAGAACGCGGATGGTTTCAATTGGTTCATTCGGTCGAGTATTGCGCTCAATCATACTTCTAGCCGTAGTGCTAGTACTGGGATGGGGTGCGGGCTCATTGTTTGGGCGCAAGCAGGTGCAAGGTCTGACCGCTGCTCGAAAGGAGGCGCAGGCCAAGGATGTGCGTGCAGGAGTCGTCGGAATCGCAATCGGCGCACCATTCCCTCCACTGGTTGTCTGGTCACCGGACAATCTGAACTCGCATCGTCTTCGTGATCTGGTCACTCGGAACACTGTGGTGCTCTTGGCATCTCCAGGGTGCGATGTCTGCATCAGCGCCGCCGAAAGTTTGCGCAGCGTTCTACTGGGGGATGGACCATATCCGGCCAAAGGCATTCTACTAACTGATAAGGCTTCCGGGACCCTTGAATTTGCGGGCCTTGTGAAAGAGCGCGGGATCAAATTCGATGTGTACTCGGACTCACAAGAATTGCTGCGCGGCCAGCATAAGGTCTACGCCAATCCGGTCTACTTTTGTCTGGATAGCGCAAGTACCATTCTAGATCTCGGAGTTGGCGTGCCGGATGCTGCCCGCTTGAAACAGGTATTCAATGCTGGGAAAACACCCTGACCGCTATGCGCCTTTTTGGGAGGAGGTGAGATAGAATGAAGAGGAATCTGGCAGGCTCTACAAAGGTGCTACTGATCGCGTTCGTATTCGCGTTTGGAGTAGGGGCAGCATATCAAGTTGCAATAGCAGACATTAATCATTGCACTTGCGGATGCACCTACACATGTCCCTACTCAGGCAGTATCAAGATCGGCAAACCCACGGACTGTACTAAGCCGCAAGAAACCTGCGCCAATAACCCTCTTTGTGATCTGTGCGTACCGAATTGATCTCTTAGAGTGGTGTTCCGATGGCGGTCGGGAAAGGGAAGCCGGGCCATCCCGGCTTCTCCTGCTTGGTGCCCTGCAGCTCCGGGACGCATTGAAAGACCGGGCAGACAAGAGTGTCTGCCCCACTCTTGGTCATGGGAGTTCTTGTCTCTCGGTGGCGCGGACACTCCTCTCCGCGCTCTCGTCAGCCGATGCTGGGGTTCTTCAACGCGTCCCGGAGCCACGGGGCACCTGGGTCGTAACGATTACTGGCTTTGAGTACTGATTCATACACGGGTGTCCGCTGGAGGGACACACACAATACCGCCGGTGGGTTCGGGCGGCCCTGGCAGCCGCAAAGCGAGCGATCTGCTGTTTCGATACACCGGTCCAAATCACGTTCCACCGCCATTGCCCTCCGGTCCCGCGTGTCATAGCTTTGGGTTCGACCGTGGACGGTGTGGCTAACTGAGTATGGTTGGGTGGCTTGATCCGAACCAGGAAGTGGGAGGGGATTATGAAACCGGCATCCCTGCTTGCGACGCTCTTTCTCGGGCTCGTCAGTCTTGGACATCTGCTTCGACTTGTGCTCCATCTCCAAGTGACGGTGGGCAGCTTTCAGATACCGATTTGGACGAGTCTGGTTGGATTTGTGTTTACTGGAGGTCTGGCGGTAGCGCTATGGCTGGAAATCCGCCGGACGCCACGGAGCAGGCACGATTAAGAGGTGGCACCCCCGGCGTCCAAGGACCGACGGGGCGGCGTGCGACGACCCTTGTCAACCGGAATACTCGCGATGGTAACCTCTGCGAGCAAGGCCGCGTATGGAATTCGACCAAGCTGAATTCGACGTCCGTTGTGAATGGGGCGAACGGGGCGTCGCGCATCTTGCACCCATCAGCGACGCCGTCATCATCGTTGACGTCATGTCGTTTTCGACATGCGTGTCAGTGGCGGCGGCACGGGGTACCATCGTCTATCCCTGTCCCTTGATGGACGATGCCGCGATAGAGTTTGCTCGATCCGTCGGCGGCGAACTTGCCACGGCACGAGGCAAGGGCCGCTACTCGCTGTCACCGCGTTCTCTGGTCGATCTGCCGGTTGGCACGCGCCTTGTGCTGCCATCACCGAATGGTTCCACCTTGAGTCTTGCTACAGGGCAAACTCCGACGTTTGCTGGTTGCCTGCGCAACTCCAGGGCGGTTGCCGAGGCCGCCCAGAAGCGCGGCCGTAGGATTGCCGTCATACCGGCCGGAGAAAAATGGAAGGAGGACGCAAGCTTGCGTCCCGCTATCGAAGACTTGATTGGTGCCGGTGCCATCATTCGACATTTGATGGGCAGACACTCACCTGAAGCCGAACTCGCGACGAGTGCATTCCTGAGCGCAGCGCCTGAGCTTAACAACAAACTCCAGGCATGCTCGTCTGGCCAGGAGCTTGTGGCGATGGGGTTTGAGATAGACATTGCGTTGATTGCTGCCCTCGACGCAGACGACTGTGCACCGATCCTGAGGGATGGAGCATACAGCAAAGCAGAACAAATGTGATGTCACTCGGCATTGGGCGCGCGGGAGTCTCGAGTTAGGAAGAAACCCCGATTATCCCGTCGTCCCGCAACCAGGCTGCCATAGTGAATTCCGTCCCCGCCCTCAGTATCCAATGAGAGACGCGGCCGGAGCTGTTACTGAATATGTGAAAACTGACTTGCTGACAGGCGAGCCAGGGCCTTTCTTGCAGTCTAAAAGGAGGCACCGCATCATGAACGAGGCGAGTTCTGCCAATCAGGAAGAGCGTCTTCGGAATATCGAGGAACGGCTCGCAGCTCTTGAGGCGCGCCAGCCCCAACTCCAACCCCAGCCCCAAGCCCAGCCCCAAGCCCAGCCCCAACAACAACCACGACCAATTCCCCCAACGCCGCTACCGCAGAGTAAACCGATTGTTCCACCAAGAGTGGAGGTTGCGGCCCCCCCACCTCAGTCCATCGAGAGTGAAGAGTCAGGATCGCCAGTAACCACAATCATGGGATGGGGAGGTGTTGCGGCCCTCGTCCTCGCGACGGCTTATATGATCCGGCTGGCGATCGAGAACGGTTGGCTGACTCCTGCCCGCCAGGTGGCGATTGACGGGGCATTCGGGCTGGGACTAATCGTTGCCGGAATCGCCATCAGGAAGTCCTATCGCTGGTATGGCAGCCTGCTCCCCGCGGGCGGGATCGTTGTGCTCTTCCTGACGGTGTATGGCGCTCATCTGTACCACCGGATCATCGGTGCCTGGCCGGCGGCGGCAGGAATCCTGCTGATCTGTCTTGGGGCATTGGCGTTGAGAGAATTCTATAAGAACGATCTGTTCACGTTTTTCGCTGTCGTAGGTTCGTTCACGTGCCCTCTACTGTTGCACCTTATCGCGACGCGCCCCGCAGATCTGGTCATATACTTTGGCGCGTGGGATCTCGTGTTCTGCGCGTACGCGTTCCGGGCTCGCTCGCGCGCGATCTACCTGGTGTCCGCCTACCTCGCATTCGTCGTGTTCGACGCCACCTGGCGAATGAATTGGCGAATGGGAGGGTCGATCGATTGGACTTGGGCATTTGGTTTCCAGACAGCACAACTCATACTCTATGCCTTGGTAACAGCCCTTTACTCAATCCGTTCGCGAACGCCGCTTCGTGAGGGCGAGGGAGTGGCGCACTTGCCGGTGCTGCTGTTCTACTACGCGACGCAGTATGCACTGCTGCACCAGAATGTGCCTGAGTGGGCACCATGGATTGCCATCGCCAGTATTGTGCCGCTCGGCTTGGCCTATGCCGTCGCTCGCCGCCGCCTCGGCGACAATGCCAGGTCCGGAGAATTCATCATCACCGCCTACACGGCCGTGGTGCTCTTCCACGCCGTCTACATGGAGCTGGTGCCCAGGGAGTGGGAGGGGCTGGTTTCGCTTCTCGCAGGAGGTGCGATTCTGGCTGTCTTGCTTGTGCAGTCCGGGTGGATTCAACGTTTCTGGCCGCTCACGCTGGTGTTCGCGGTCGCGATTCTCCAGGGGTATGGGCGCCTGGTCAGCGGAATCCACCTGGAGCAGATCGTGGCCTGGCAGCCGCTCATCATTCTCCATGCCCTGGCGTTCTACCTTGCGTACGCGCTACTCCGGAAACGCGCGCGCGAGGCGATTCTTGCCGGTGCGCCGCTCTATTTGGGACACCTCGGCGTTATGGTGGGCGCAGTGCACCTGTTCGACAGCCGTTTCGTAATCTCCGTCGTGTGGGGGCTGCTGGCGGTTGCGACACTGATCTGGTCGACAAGGATCCGGGATCGCACCCTCGGACAATCCGCCCTGGTCGTATTCGCCGCCTTCGCCGTCAAGGTACTGTTGCTCGATTTGTCGGGAAGTTCCTCGCTGGTGCGGATCGGTTGTCTGGTCGTGCTCGGAGTCACACTTTACGTTGGTGGACTGCTCTACCAAAGAATCGAGCGACGAGCAGAGGCGACGCCTCCTAAATGAGCAACGGAGATGTTGCCGGGCCGAGCAGCGATGGTTCATCCCCACACGTTAGGAGAGGTAGACATGTCCACACAGCAGACGGTTCTTCTCGTTGGCGGTACCGGTCGTACGGGTGGGCGTGTGTTGCAGCAACTCCTGGGCCGCGGCATCAGCGTTCGCGCCATCGTGCGATCGCGCGGGAAGCTCCCGTCCGACGTCGTGGGCAACCCCAATCTGACGGTGATCGAGGCCATCCTGTTGTCGCTTCGTGATGAGGAACTGCAGCAGCACCTGTACGGGTGCGATGCGGTCATCTCCTGTCTCGGTCACGTCCTCAGTCTCAAGGGCATCTACGGATCGCCGCGCGACCTTGTCACGAGAGCGGCGGCGCGTTTGTGCCGTGGGGTCGAAGCGCTGCAGCCCCCAACGCCGGTCAAGTTCATCCTAATGAGCAGCGTCTCGGTGAATCGTCCAGGCGGCCTCGATACGCGCCGTGGCGCCTTCGAGCGGATATTTCTCTGGGTGCTGCGTGGCCTGCTTCCTCCAGCCAAAGACAATCAGCGTGCCGCGAACTTCCTGCTTGAGAAAGTCGGGCCGAACAACACGTTCGTTCAGTGGGTGGCAGTCCGGCCAGACACGCTCCTCCAGGGCGACGTCTCAGAGTACACGCCGCACGAGGGCCTCGTAAACAGCCTCTTCGCGCCCGGCAGCACGAACATGGCCAACGTCGCGCACTTTATGTGCGAGTTGGTGACGAACCCGGAGACGTGGGCCGTCTGGAAAGGCAAGTTGCCGGTGGTCGTCAACGTCTCTTCGAAATCCGCATGATTGCCATAAGCTGGTGCCCTGCAGCTCTGGGAGTATTGAGAAGCCCCGATCTCTCGAGCCGAAGGCCTGACTATTCGGGTGCCACGGACAAGGAAGACCGAGCGGCTTCTCTGCTCGGTCTTCCTTATCCGTGTCTTTTTCTGTCTGCGAGAAGAAGACACGGACAAGCAGATTCTCCAAAGAGCCGGAGAATCTGCTTGTCCGTGGCACCCCGCTGGGGAACTTGGTTTCTCAACCTGCGGCGTATGCGCTCCTGGTGGGCCACCAGGGGATTCATACTTCCGTCAAAATCCCCCGCCGGCCCCCCGGATTCACTTGACCATCTTGCCAGCTTGAGCGTACATACTGGTGGCAATACGGCCTTCGGGGCGAGGTGGAATTCCTCGACCGGCGGTGACAGCCCGCGACTCGTCGCGCGAACGAAAAGCGTTGACGACTGAGCCGGTGAAATTCCGGCGCCGACGGTAAAGTCCGGATGGGAGAAGGCGCGGTAGTGGACCATCTGGTCAACGGTGGCCCGCGACATAAGTTCTTACAGGCCATGGCGTTTGGCCTGTCAGTTAACCCCGCGCTTTATCTCGGACGAAGGTCCGGTGAAGCTGCGGGGATTTCGTTTTTGGGACAGACCGATGGTCGCGAACATGATGGATCAAAAAGACATCGACCGGCATTGGATGACCGAGACATTGGAGCTCGCTGAGAAGGGCGCCGGACTGACCAGTCCGAATCCCATTGTCGGTGCCTTGATCGTCAAGAACGGTGAGGTCATTGGGCGCGGATTTCATCACCGCGCCGGCGGTCCTCATGCTGAAGTGCTGGCACTCAAGCAAGCCGGTGAGCAGTCCAACGGCGCGACGCTCTACACCAACCTGGAACCGTGCACGCACTATGGCAAGACGCCGCCGTGCATCGAGGCGATCATCGCGGCCGGAATCTCGACCGTGGTGTGCGCGATGGTTGACCCCAATCCAAAAGTCAACGGCCTCGGCGTGCGCATTCTTCGTGAGAACGGGATCGGCGTGCGGGTTGGCGTGATGCAGGATGCGGCGGTGCGTCTCAACGAGGCGCACGTCAAGTATATCGTGACCGGCCGTCCGCTGGTGACGCTCAAAATCGCGCAGACTTTGGATGGGAAGATCGCCCCAATCGGCGGCCGTGGCGTGACGCTGACCGGCGACGAGTCACAACGATTTGTCCATACGCTGCGGTCACGCTCCGATGCCGTACTGGTCGGCAAGAACACGGTGCTCGCCGATGATCCGCGTCTGACGGTGCGGGCGATCAAGGGCCGTGATCCGATCCGTCTGATTCTGGATTCGTGGGGAAAGATCCCGACGTCCGCGAAAGTCTTCGCGGGGAATGATGATAAGAAAACGGTGCGCATCGGCCTGACAATCGGCCGCCGTCCGCCGACCACGCCACACCCCGATTGTTTCGACTGGTGGGTGAATCCCGATGACCGTCATCAAGTGAACCTGCATGAAGTGCTGGAGACCGCCGGGCGCAACAACATCACCAGCATTCTGGTCGAAGGCGGCGGTGAGGTTTTCGGTTCCTTCCTGCGCGAGAAGCTGGCGGACAAAATCCATCTGCTGATCGCCGCACGTTTCCTCGGCAGCGGAGTCAATTCGCTGGGGAAATGGAAGGCAACCAGCCCCAGCGATGCGGTGCGTCTCACCGATGCCAACGTGCGCTGGCTGGGACGCGATCTGCTCGTGACCGGCTATCCGGATTATGACCCGGAGCCGGAAGCTCCACCCGCGAAAGCGGATGCCGCCGAGCGCGAGTCTGAAGTCGCTGTTCCAGCGGCAAGCCCTGAAGGGGAAACGGCAGCCTGATGTTCACCGGACTCGTACAGGAAATCGGGACGATCACTCGCGTGCAGCGCATGGCCGGTAATTTGCGCTGGACAATCCGTGCGCCCGAGTCCGTGAGGCAATTGCGCGCCGGCGATTCGACTAATGTTGCCGGTGCATGCCAGACAGTGGAGACCCTGGACAAAGACTCGTTCACCGGCGCCGCTATTCCGGAAACCCTGGCCAAGACGACGTTTCTGGAATGGCGGAGCGGTACACCGGTCAATCTCGAGTTGGCTCTGCGGGCCGGTGATCGCTTGGGCGGGCACATCGTCACTGGTCATGTGGACACGGTCGGAAGTGTGGTTCACATTCGGAGCGATGCCCGAGGAACCCGATTGAGCGTCGCGTTCGACCGGCGTTTCGCCAACTTGGCCCTGGCCCAGGGGTCGATTGCGCTCGATGGTGTCAGTCTCACGATTGCCGAGAGGACACCCGGCATGGTTACGGTGGCGCTCATTCCTGAAACACTGAAACGCACGACGCTGGGCGGCCTTGCCGCCGGCGACATGCTCAATATCGAATTCGATCAGGTGGTAAAGGCGATTGTCCAGCAATCCAATGGTCAGCCGGGACAGAAATCTCATATCGATTCAAACCTTCTGGCGAAGGCGGGATGGATCTAGCCGGGAGAAGGAGTCTGACAATGTCAGGTGAACTTACGATGAACAAGCAACCCGAATCGCTCCTCGATCCTGTGGAGGACGCCATTGCGGCAATCGCGCGCGGCGAGATCATCATCGTGGTCGATGATGAAAATCGCGAGAACGAAGGCGATTTCGTCATGGCAGCCGGGAAGGCCACACCGGAGAAGGTGAATTTCCTCGTCAAACATGGGCGGGGACTGGTTTGTGTGCCGCTCGAAGCCGAACGGCTCGACCATCTGCGGTTGCGTCCCATGGTGACCAATAACACCGCGCGTCTGCAGACGGCGTTCACCGAATCGGTGGATTTCGTTCATGGCACCACCACGGGCATCTCGGCATTGGATCGCAGCCTGACAATCTGTGCACTCGCCGACACCGAAACGCGTCCCGGCGATCTGGCGCGTCCCGGCCACATCTTCCCGCTCCAGGCGCGCGAGGGTGGGGTGCTTGCACGTGCCGGCCACACCGAAGCGGCCGTCGATCTGGCACGGATGGCAGAGCTTGTGCCTGCCGGAGTTTTGTGCGAAGTCATGGATGATGATGGATCGATGGCGCGTTTGCCGAAACTCCTGCAGACCGCCCGGGAATTCGGACTCAAGATTATCTCGATTGCCGATCTGATCGCCTATCGCCGCCGCACCGAGAAGCTGGTGGAGAAAATCGAGGAGATCGATCTGCCGACGCGCAACGGCCAGTTCCGGTTGCATCTGTATCAGTCGACAGTCGATCAGGAGTGCCACGTGGCGCTGGTGCGTGGCGATGTCCGTGGCAAACAAAGCGTGCTGGTGCGTGTCCATTCGCAATGCCTGACCGGTGACGTGTTCGGATCGGATCGTTGCGACTGCGGATCACAACTGGTGAATGCATTGCGCATGATCGAAACCCAGGGCGAGGGCGTGTTCCTCTACATGCGCCAGGAGGGACGCGGGATCGGCCTTCTGAACAAGATCCGCGCGTACCATCTGCAGGAGCAGGGGCGTGATACGGTCGAAGCGAATGCCGATTTGGGATTCGCTCCCGATCTGCGTGATTACGGCATCGGTGCTCAAATCCTTCTGGATCTCGGGTTGTCCACGGTGCGCCTCCTGACCAACAATCCGCGCAAGGTGATTGGTCTCGGCGGCTACGGGCTGCAAATCACGGAGCGGGTGCCGATCGAAATCGTCCCGTCGGATCGCAATCGCCGCTACTTGATGACCAAGCGCGACAAACTGGGCCACTGGCTGGGGGCGCTGGAGAGAGTCTAAGCGCAACGGAAATCGAAACGCTGTTCAACGATCGCTCGAATGAACTGTTAGGGAAGGTGGATCTGGAATCATGCCGAACATTATCGAAGGTCAGTTGAGCGCCACAGGGATGAAGTTCGCCCTGGTCGTTTCGCGCTTTAACCATTTCATCACCGATCGATTGGTCGAGGGATGTCTTGACGCGCTGGTTCGTCACGGCGCCGCGGACTCCGATATCACCCTGGTGCGCGTGCCCGGATCGTTCGAAGTTCCTCCGGTCGCCAAACGTCTGGCAAAATCGGGCCGGCATGACGCTGTGATCGCGCTGGGCGCAATCATTCGCGGCGATACCCCGCACTTCGATTATCTCGCTGCCGAAGTCACAAAGGGCCTCGCGCAGGCGGGCATGGAGACCGACACACCGGTCATCTATGGCGTGATCACGACCGACACTCTCGAGCAGGCGATCGAACGCGCCGGCACAAAAGCGGGAAACAAAGGCGCTGATGCCGCCAAGAGCGCGATCGAGATGGTGGACTTGAAGAAACGGCTCAAATAGATGTTGTTGTAAACGACCACGAATGGCCGTAGGGGCGGCCCTATGTTGTGGCCGCCCGCGTTCCGCCGGATCGTCTGAATCGCGCAACGCCGGTGTGACCCCAGCGGGGCGCACCAACAGCCGGACACCCCCCGATTGCGGACAAGGGGCTTTCAGCCCCTTGGTCTCCTCTCCAAATCAGATCAGTTGGTGCGGGGCAGCGCAAGGGGCTGAAAGCCCCTTGTCCGCATCCGGTTTCGCGCGGCCCGGTGTCGTGACGACGCTGGGTCGTACGGGCGGCCCTATGTGGCCGCCCGCGTCTCGCTGAATCGACTGAATCGCGTGACACCGGGGCGGCCACACAGGGCCGCCCCTACAGGTCACCACATCGCGAGCGACGTCTACTTCTTCTTATCGAATTCTTCTTTCGTCATCACCTTGATCGGCGTCAGATTCTTCGTCTGAAGCTGTGTGTTGATCTGCGCCAGATCTTTGCTGGTCATCGCTTCGAAATCGGTGTTGGCTTTCTCGATATTCTTCTCGAGCACATCCATCCGTGACAACTGCGATTCTGTAGGCCGGCCGCCGTAGCCGCTCACGCTTCCATAGAGATCAACCACACGTTCGCGCAATTGCACTTCACCAGTGAGGAATCCCTCCTTGGTGGCCACGAGAGTCTTGTGCAGTGAATCCAATCGTCGCGAAAAGGCCGTGAGTGTCTTTTCCAGTGCGTCGCCCTTTTTGAGACTGTCGGAGCGCGATTTCGCATCATCACGCACACCCACGATCGCATCGTTGATGAACGCCAGCCGCTCCTGCATTTCGTAGAGCTTCCAGACCGTCTTCTGCTGCAGCTCGCGGTCCGCGGCGGAGTGCGGCAGCGACGGATCCAGCACCACCTGCACCTGGCCAATCAGCGTGTCGGATGGGCGTTCCACTTTTACCGTGTAAGTTCCCGCGGGCACCATTGGCCCGAAGAGCGCGCCGCCCGCGAGTTCCGGCGATGGTGGCACTTTGGGCGGTTTCATCCGCATGAACCAGAGGACGCGATTGATCCCGCGCCGTTTCCCGCCGGGAAGCGTATTGAGCAGTTTGCCGTTGGCGTCGAAGACCTCGACTTTCAGGTCGCCGAACATGTGGCGCTGTTTGAGGTAGTAAGTGATCGCGGCGACCTCCGGCGGGTTGTCACCGGCGAACACTTCATCTCCCGGGAAATTCTGCTCGTACGAGGGAATCGTGATCGGTGTCGGGCGGGCGCTGAGCATATGGGCATCCGACTCCAAAACCTTCGGCGTGAGCTGGCGGATCGGTGTGATGTCGTCGATGATCATGATCCCCCGTCCGTGCGTCGCCAGAATCAAGTCCGACTCGCGCGGCTGGATTACCATATCGAACACGCCAACGTTCGGGAGTTTGCCGGTGAAGTGCGCCCACTGTGCGCCGCCATCGACCGATACATAGAGGCCGAACTCAGTGCCGAGGAAGAGCAATCCCGGATTGACGAGGTCCTCGCGAATCACATGCGCGTACCCTTTGATCGAGTCCGACGCAATTGATGTCCAAGTCTTGCCGAAATCCGTGGTTTTGTACACATGCGGCTTCATGTCGCCCGTGCGATGGCCATCGAACGTCGCGTACGCCGTCGCGCGATCATGGTGGCTCGGCTCGACACTGCTGCACCAAGTGCATTTGGGCAGGCCGGTAATCTTGGCCACCGTGTTGGTCCAGCTCTTGCCGCCGTCCTGCGTCACTTGCAGGTTTCCGTCATCGGTGCCTGCCCAGATTACACTGCTGTCCCTGGGCGACTCGTTAATCGTGATGATCGTGCAATGATTCTCGGCGGTTGAGTTGTCGATAGTCAGGCCGCCCGATTCGTCCTGCCGCAGTTTCTTCGGATCATTGGTCGTCAAATCGCCGGAGATTCGCTGCCATGAATCGCCCTTGTCTGTCGAGCGGTACAGGTACTGAGAGCCGATATAGATCGCTTTGGGATTGTTCGGGCTCTGGGCAACCGGGGTGTTCCAGTTGTAGCGGAGTTCCGGTTCGCCCTCTTTTGGGAAGGGCCTGATGTCTTTGGTCTCACGCGTTGACTTGTGGAGTCGGATCAGATTCCCGCCCTGGTATTCGGCGTAGATGACGTCGTGGTCGGCCCGATCCGGGAGAACATAGAATCCATCACCACCGAGCAGGGGTTGCCAGTCGCGGTTTTCGATTCCATTGGGACTGCGCGAGGGGCCGTACCACGAGCCATTGTCCTGAATGCCACCATAGACATTGTAGGGACGATCGTCATCACAGGCGACATGGTAGAATTGGGACACGGGCAAATTCTGCAGGAAATTCCAAGTGTTCCCCTTGTCGTGCGAAGCATACACGCCGCCGTCGGTGCCGATCAGAATCTCCTTGGTGTCATTGGGATTGATCCAGAGCGCATGATGGTCCGGGTGGATGTTGCCGCCGCCACGGAATGGCGTTGTGAAAGCCTCACCACCGTCATCGCTGACCGAAAGTGTCAATCCGGGCTTGTAGACGCGGTTGGAGTCGAGCGGGTCCACAGCGACATGCGCGAAGTAGAAGGGGCGCATCTGCACGTTGATCGAAGTGCTGACCGATGTCCAGCTTTGCCCGTAGTCGACAGAGCGATAGAGCGCGTTTTTCTCCGACTCGACGACAGCATAGACATGCGATGGGGCGGAGGGCGCTACGGCCACGCCGATTCGACCGAGTTCTCCACTCGGCAGGCCTTTGGACAGCCTGGTCCACGTCGTGCCGCCATCGGTCGTCTTGTACAGCCCGCTTCCCTTGCCACCCGACGTGAAGAAATAGGGGAGACGCCGGAATTCCCACATCCCGGCGTAGAGCGTTCCCGGATTCTTAAGGTCGATAGCGACATCGGCGCAGCCGGTGTTTTGGTCCACGTACAAAATGCGCGTCCACGTCTTGCCGCAGTCAGTTGTTTTGTACAGTCCGCGTTCTTCATTGGCGTTCCACAGGTGGCCGAGAATGGCGACGTACACAATGCTCGTATTGGAAGGATCGATCACGATGCGGCTGATCCGCTCTGAATCTTTGAATCCGATGAACTCCCATGTCTCACCGCCATCGGTTGTGCGATAGAGGCCGGTTCCGACGGACACACTGTTGCGCACGCATGATTCGCCGGTGCCCACCCAGACCGTGTCGGGATGTGATTGATCGATGGCAATCGCCCCAATCGATTGCGTGTACTTATCGAAAATCGGTTTGAAAGTGGTGCCTCGGTTGGTCGACTTCCAGATGCCGCCGCTCGCGGTTCCAACATAGACAATGCGCGGGTCGGCCACGACCGCGTCAATGGCCATGATCCGGCCGCTCATCACCGCCGGGCCGATGGGACGCGCTTCGAGGGCGCCGAATGTGTAGGAATCGATTGAAACGGCCGCCATCGCTGCCGCCGAGTGGGCGAGCGTGATCGCCGCGATGATGACGCCCAAACGCCGGATGAATCTATCTGCGCGCATACGCTTCACTCCTTGAGCAAAAGGGCGGGTCTGCGACCCGCCCTGCGAAATCCTGTCCCTGAACGATGACATGGATCGATGCCGATTCAATTGGCTTGCTGTTACTTCTTCGTGGAATCCGGTTTTGCCTCAGGCTTGGCGGCCGCATCGGCCTTGGCGGGGGCTTTCGCCGTGCTATCCGCCTTGGCCGGCATCTTAAAGAGCGAATCCGGCAGATCACCATTGAGGTCAATCTTGGAGATCGTGATCTGCGACACAGTCTGGTCTTTGACCTTGCTTTCCATCGCGTGGGGCAGCATCAGTCCGCCGACTTCTTTGTAATCGCTCATGTAGGTGTCGATTTCGATTTCGGCGCCCTGGGTCTTGCGCTTGGAGGATTCCTTCACTTCGAGGAAATTCTCACCGTCAATAAAGATGTCGCGGATGTCGCCGCTCTTGAGAGTCACACGGATCTTGTAGACCGGTGTTCCCTCCATGTCTTCCTTGCCGACGAGCTCAACCTTGTTGCCTTTGTCCTTGTAGTCGACGAGGGGTCCGTCGAAATCCGACTGCTCCTCGACGTCCTTGGCATCCTCGGCGGTCATCTTCTCGGCTTCCGTCTTGCCCATGAACGGCATGATCATCCACGCGGTCGTGCCGTCGTAGGCCTGGATGCCGGTCATTCCCTGGAGGGTGAATTCGATGCGCACTTTGCCCGGCCGCTTGAACATCAGGGTTGCCGGGGCTTCCATGCCCTGCATGAACATCTTGGCCGAGATCTTCATCGTCTTTGCCGCTTTCAGCTTATCGAGGCCGCCACGCGCCTTGTTGTTCTTGGCGATGACATCATCGACGGACTGCGCCGACGCGAGGCTGCACAGCAAGACGGGAATGGCCAGGGCAAGCAAGATTCTGCGAAACATTCGGTTCCTCCTCTTCGGGCCGCAAGCCCGGTTTGAATATGGATGAGTGAATGATTCCATTCTTGGCGGGAAGATTCGATCCTGAAGGGCCAACTTCCCGGTGAAGATATGCGCTGACGGCGCGCCCAAGTCAATCCCCAGATTCGCGCCCTAAGCCAAACGCGCTGGGATGGATGCGAGGTGTCGGTACCATGGGCATCCTGCCCATGGCCCAAGGGGGAGAGCATCCCGTTGGCGGGAAATCGCACGTCCGCTACTTCGCCGAATCCGGTTTGTAGAACCGATCCAGCATGGCCAGCAGATCGGCCATCACCTTATCGCCCTCGTGTCCGTCGAGCACCGACCGCGCGCTGTCGGCGGCCATGATCGTCTCGCCTTTGTGGAAGAGTATGACGACCGGAATACCCGGCAGACCGAATCGCTTGCGGAACGTCTCATTGCCCACAGTGCCGTCAATGTCGGCGTACGCCCAACGGATGCCGTGATAATTGGGCATCGCCGCGGCACTGTCGTAGAATGGCCGAAAGGCGCGCGAATCGGGGCACCAGTAGGTCGAGAAATTCACCGCGAGCCATTCGTTGTTGGCCAAGAGGTAGTCGATATTGTCTTCGACGTACCGGTCACTTCCAAGTTTGGTCGTGTCCGCCGTTTCACCGCGGACTTCGACAATGGGGGAGTCCTGGATGATCTCGCGGTAGCGCTGGGCTAGTGACGGTAGTGCTGTCACCGCCACAGCCACTAGCGAAAGCGTGGCAACAAGTGGAATTCGTTTCATTGGCATGTCTCCTCATAATGATTGTGCGCCCAGGGATGGAGTCTCCCGTTTGGGTAGAGGGGCGTATGCGATACGTTCCTACGGCCGGCATCTCGATTCCTTAGTGGTTTGCCACGGCCAACGGTAGGGGCGCATTGCATACGCCCACCCCCACCCCCCGAGCACGGCGCAAATCCGATTTCACCTGATTCATGGATGTCCACGGCGCGCTTCCGCATTCATTGTCCTCAACACCGCCCGCACCGGCGAGCCATCCATGCCGGCGAACTTCAGCGGTAGCGCAATCAGTTCGTACATTCCCGCTGGCGCGTCGGCCAGGTTAAGGTTTTCCAAGATCGCGATGCCGGCGTCGCCCAGAATCTTGTGGGTTTCCATCGCTTCTGAGTGGGCGCTATCTACCGAGGGCGTGTCGATCCCCACCAACTTCACGCCACTCCGGACGAGCAAGCTCGCCGCGTCAGTCGCAATGTAGGAAAACCCCGGATCGAATTGCCCGGCAGGGGAGATGCGTGTGCGGAAGAGAACCCTCGGTGGCAGACCTGCGGTGAGTGGCTGAAGGTGACTGGCCTCAACCGATCCCGCGTTGAGTGCGTCGATGACACACGCTTCTCCGATATAGAGCGACAAGTCGACATCGGCGATGGATGTACCGTTCTTCTGGAAGTGCAACGGGGCGTCGACATGCGTCCCGGTGTGGAGACTCATGAGGACCCTGCCGACGTTACAAGGTCCGCCATCTTCGATGCGTGCCACCCATGACGGCTGAAACTCGGTGTCGCCGGGCCAGACGGGCATCCCGGTTCGCAGGAGTTGAGAGATGTCAATGATCTGAGACATGATTGCGTCCGACGGCTCCTGAAACTCGAGACGCCGTGTGCAAGATGCGGCATTCGCTGGCTGAGTGCAAACCCGATCGAATATCTGGAAATCCCTCAAAGCGGCGACAGTAAGCGATTTGTTGCAGAATCTCGAACGAAGACTCTGGTCTGGGCGAAATCCGATTCCCTCTGCCGCGCCGGTTAGTCAGTGCCGGCGAAGGAGTCCTCACTATCCTCATCTGTATCACGACCATAAATTCGCTTGACACACACTCTCCGCGCTATTAACTCTCCGGCGGTGAGAGCATAGGTTGATGGCGTTTGCAGCAGGATAATCGACTCGGCCGTTAACGTCCGGTGGCGGCTGCCATCCGGCGGGTCAAAGACGTCAGTTCTACGGAGGTGGCCATGCCCTTGGTCAATTCGCCGCTGCTGAGCACCGTGCTCGCTCTGGCCGCAACACTTCTGGCTCTGTCCGTCGTAATTCAGATCTTTCAGGAGATCTACAAGTATCTCAGCCAGAGCAAATCCCGTGCGTACGCGAATTCGCTGAAGGACTTTCTGGGTCCGTGGGCGGATCTGTTGTACCGCCCCGGCGTTCTTTTCAATCTGGAAGTCCGAGGGCCTTTCCAATTCAAGCGAATCAGTCCCAAAGGATCGCTCCAGCCGCTTGCGAAGGATGATCTATTGCGGGCGATGGAGCGAACCTGCCCGCCCTGGGTGCAACGCGCTACCAAGGCGCTGGAACTTGAGTGCCGGCTGGATCAACGCACCGAATTCGGAGCGTCGGCCAATTGGAATCAACTGCTCGCGGACTTAAGCAAGGTGGAGCGCGCGGAGACTGGATATTGGGACGCGTTCGAGGTCGCCCAATTCCTCTCCGCCTGGGGGCACAATTGGGAACCGGGTTCGTCGGAGGGCGCTATCGGTGTGATTACCGTGGCGGGGAACCGGTTTGACCCTGCCAACGTTCGCATCGCGTTCCGGCAGCGATTCATGCCTCATATCGAAAAGGCCGCGACCGACTACCCGCAATTCGAGCGCAATCTCGACTACTCCTACCAGCGCCGAAACCTCCGCCAGACCTTTGTGCTGGCGTTTCTGCTGGCACTGCTGTTCGATCTGCCATTCTACCGGCTGTACAATATGGCTAGAGCGGTGACCCCAGACCAGGCGGTGGCCATGGCAGAAAACGCGCTCCGGGCCGACTCCACGTTTCAACAGGCGATCCGCACAGATTCCGTGACCGAGGACATGGTCCGCCAGTGGACCGCACAGGCAAAGCAGATCATGGCAGACAGCACGCTCGACGCGGACGACCTCGTCAGTCCGGCCCGGCTGGAGGAAATCGGGCGACACGGGTGGTTTTCGCACGTGTTCTCCTGTCTGGTGACCGCTTTGCTGCTCAGCTTTGGCGCCCCATTCTGGAACGATCTGACATCATCACTCCTGCAGTTCCAACGCAGCCGCAAGCGCGGCACCGCTTGAAGGGAGGTGGGCTGACAATGGCGAAACTCAAATTCCCTCGCATGGCGAGCGACCGTGGTCCCGGTTATTGGATGCGGCCCGGTAATGTCTGGGCGGCGCGACGGAAGCTCTCCCGCCCCGATCAGTCGACGATATGGCGCGACAGCTTCTCGGGGACCCTGCGCACGAGCCGGACCGTGCCTTTTGCCGATTTGCTGACGCCCGAAGTGGCCGGGGGTGATCGCTTCCGCTTCCTGATACTCGGCGACACCGGTGAGGGAGATCGCTCGCAGTACGGGCTTCTGCCGTTGATCCGGGCATTGCATCCCGATTTCATGCTGATCGCCGGCGATGTAGCCTACCCCGCCGGGCGCACCAGCACGAATCCCGACCATGATGACTACATCTGCGGGCTGTTTCAACCCTATCAGGGATTGAACTGCCCGATTTGGGCGGTCCCCGGCAATCACGAATACTACTCGGAGTCCAAGGGATTTGAGTTCTACCAGGTCTTCTGCACCGATACATTTGCGGACTATTGGCATGGGCACGGACTGCACTTTGTTTCTCAGCCGGGTACATACTGGGAGCTGGCGGACGCCAATGCGTCGAACGACCTGGTGGTGATCGGAGTCGACACCGGCCAATGCGCCAATCTCGACGGCGGCAAACCATGGTGGCAGATCTGGAAGTCGAAACCCAGGCGCGATGACAAGCAGTACAACTGGTTGAGCGAACGCCTGACACGGGCGGACGAGCGCCGGCAGAAGGTGATCGTCATCTTTCACATCCCGGGGTTGGTTCGCGGCGACCACGATAAGAGCACGCGCTTCGTGGAATTGCACCAGATGCTGGCCTCGCACCCGTGTGTGCGGCTGATCGTCACCGGGCATGAACACAATTTCCAGGAATACGAATCGGCCCAATTCACACGTTACCTGGAGGTGGTTCATGGCGCCAGGCCGGCGCCCGGAGTCGCGCCCCGGTATCTGGTGGCCGGCGGGAGCGGCGCGTATCTCACGGCCACCGATTTCAAACCCGGACGGTTCCAATGTGCCGCTTATCCGGCACCCGACCAGTGGCAGGAGTATGCCGGTATCGGACGCCGATTCATCGCCAAGATGGGGCTGGATAAATCCCCAGTGGCCAGAGCCGCCGCCCTGGCCGAGAAGAATGTTCTGACCGATGCCGATGCCGCCAACTACCTGAGCTTCATCCTTGTGGATGTTGTCAAAGCGTGCGCCGCCGGACCAGCGGTAACGACTGTGACTCCGGTCTTCATGGATGATCTGGAAACGCTGTATCCTGGCGACATGGACGTGGATGTCCAAGCCGGTATTCCGCCGCTGGCGCCGCACTTTGTCGACAAGTGCATCCAGTCTCACCGCAGTTTCGATTTGTAAGAGGGGAACAAACCATGCCGCCGCTGCCCATTGTCGATGCCCACGCCCATGTTGGCCTGCTCGGCGACCGCTGGCCGCAGTGGGGCCGTCTCTCGCCATGGTATCGCCAGCAAGTGGTCTATCGCATCTTCCTCTTGTATAGCCGGATCGCGGAAGATCGCGTCTGCGACCGCGCGTTACGGGACGCAACGATCGAAACCATTGCGCGCAGTATGGTCGACAAGATCGTCTGTCTGGCGCTTGATCCGGTGTACGATGAACACGGGGCTCGCCGGGAGGACCGCTCGCACATTTGGGCCGACAACGACTACGTCCTGGATTTGCGCCGTGAACTGCCCGACAAGATCCTCTTTGGCGCTTCGGTCCATCCCTACGACTGCCTGTTCCGTGAGCGGTTGCGCCAATACGCTGACGCCGGTGCGGTCCTGATGAAATGGCTGCCATCGGGACAGCAGATTGATCTTTCCCGGCCCGAGGTTCGCCGTGCCATGATTGATCTGGCTACCGCCGGTCCCGGAGGGAAGGCGCTACCGCTGCTCTTGCATGTGGGGCCGGAGTACGCCATCATCTCCTCCGATCCCTCGACGACGTCATACGATTTTCTGACCTGGACTGGCTGGGACAAGTTCTGGAATTGGTGGCGGGGCAAGAAGCGCTGGCGCGCACCGAAGCTGGAGCTCATTCACGATAACATCCACGCCGCCCTGAGCGAGGGTGCGGTGCTCATCTTTGCCCACTGCGGACTGCCGTACTTTTCGACCGGCTTATTCGGAAACTTGCTCGAGCACTCCGATTTCAAAACCGTGAAGGACTACATAGCGCAGAATGCGTCGGAGGGGCGGCCTGGCAGATGCTACACCGACATTTCGGCCTGTTGTACGCCGTTTCGCAAAAAGTTCTTCAAGGACATCGCGGTACTTCCAAAAGAATACGTGCTGTTCGGCAGCGATTTCCCGACACCGTCGTTCGAATTGTCCAACGACTTTGCGGACCTCAAGTCCGATCTGGAGGCGGTATTGGCGGGATATCTGGATCGGATCATTGTCCCCGATGGAAATCTGATTGACGTCAACTACCGGGAACTCGAGCACTACTTCCCCGGCCACCCACTCTTCACAAATTTCAACACGCTCCTGCCAGCTCCCTAGTTCGATCCACTTCGTCCATGCTAATCCCGTTCCGCCGCGGCCCAGCCCGCAACATGGCCGCTCGACCACGCCCACTGGAAATTGAAGCCGCCGATGCGTCCATCGACGTCCAGAATCTCGCCACACAAATAGAGCCCCGGAATCTTGCGCGACTGCATGGTGCGCGGATCGATCTCATGAAGATCGACCCCACCCGCGGTTGCTTCAGCGTGCGAGTAATCACGCGTCCCGGTAACGGGCAGGGGCAGGTCCGACAGCATTCCCGCCAATCGCAGTCGGTCCTCGCGAGTCAGATGGGCGAGCGTGCGCACATCGCCTAATTCGGTAGCCAGGGCTTTCGCGAATCGCTCGGGAAACAGTGTCGCGAGAATTGTCGCAAGATGCTGCCGGGGATGCTTCGCAGATTGTTCGATCAGCCACTGATCCGCCGCCTCCGAAGAAGATAACGTCGGCGATCCCATCGTCACATGCAACGCCGCCCGCTCGTCTTCCAACTTTGCACGGAGCCAGTGGCGGGACAGATTCATCGCGACCGGACCGCTCACGCCAAAATGCGTGAACAAAAGCGCACCTGTCAGTTCGGCAGTCACTTGACGGTTGCGCCTGAGTCGCAGACGCACATCCATCGACACGCCCGAAAACTCCGAGAACCGTCCACCGAGATCCGAACTCTTGCCGAGGATGAGCGGCGCCAGTGCCGGTGTTGTGGGAACGATCGTGTGTCCGAGGCTCCGCAACATCGAGATACCAGCGCCATCACTCCCGGACTTCGGGAGTGCCAGTCCCCCGGTAGCGATGATCACACGATCCGCGTGGATTGGGCTGCCCTTCGACAAACCAATCTTGAAGTGGTTCGTGAGGGGTTCCACGCTAATCACCCGCGTCCCGGGAATCAGTTTGATTCCCAGTGTCGCGACCCGTCCCAACAGCGCATCCAGCACGGTTTGCGCATCATTGGTCACCGGGAAGTACTTGCCATCGGGCTCAAGCTTGAGCCGCACGCCGAGTTTCTTGAACCACTCAATTGTGCGGGGAACGTCGAACGCGCCGAGCACTCTTCGAATCGTTGGATGCGGCCCGCCCCAGAAATCTTCCGGAGAAACCACTTGATTGGTCACATTGCAGCGCCCGCCGCCGCTCACCAGAATTTTGGCGCCCGGCGTGCGGGCGCCTTCGATGATCGCGATTCGCAGCCTCGATTCGGATGTGGCCTCTCCTGCGGCAATCGCCGCTGCCAGACCGGCCGCTCCGGCGCCGACAATCGCGATATCGTACTCACTCATTTCAGAAGATGGAGAGGGGGAGGGAGGGCGAGGCTCCCGCCGAGCCTTTTTCCCGCGCGGACGCAGGGCTCGGCGGGAGCCTCGCCCTCCCGGCGCGCATGATTCTGCAACGTCATTCGCAGCCCGTTACTTCTCGCACAACGCCACAAACTCATCCACGTCGGCCATCGTGCGCGCCACTGCCGCATCCCAGAAGTCGTTCTTCGACAGGTCGACGCCGAGATGTTTCTGCGCCACCTCATCGGTCGTCATGCGGCCGGTGTCAGACAGAAGCGCCCGATAGCTCTTCGCGAACGACGGTCCCTCCTTGAGGGCGCGATCGTACACGCCCTTGGCGAAGAGGAAGCCGAATGTGTACGGGAAATTGTAGAACGGCGTGTCGGTGATAAAGAAATGCAGCTTCGATGCCCAGAATAGCGGGTGGTAGCCGTCGTTGGGGTCCAGGAGGCCGTAGAATGCTTCCTTCTGCGCCTCGGTCATCAGCGCATCCAGTTGCGCCCGGCCCACAATCCCCTTCTTCCGTTCGGCGTAGAATCGGCAATCAAAGATGAAGCGCGCGCGAATGTTCGAAAAGAAGACGAACGCCGACTGCAGTTTCTGATCGAGCAAGGCCAGCTTCTCTTCACGTTTCGCGGCCGTGGCGAGAGCGGCATCGGTAACACGAAGCTCATTGAAGATCGAGGCTGTTTCCGCCAGGGTCATCGGATACCGCTGGGCATAGGCAGGTTCATCGCGCAGAACGAATCCGTGGTAGGCATGGCCGAGTTCATGCGCCAAGGTCGAAAGGCTGTCGTAGTTCTCGGAGAATGTCATGAATACGCGCGTCTCTTTGCGGATCGGCACACGCGAGCACCACGCGCCGGCACGCTTGCCCGACCGGTTTTCGGCTTCGACCCATTTCTTGTCGATCGCCATCCGGGTGAAATCGCCCATCTCCTTCGAGAAACTGCCCAGGTGTTCCACCACGAAGTCACCGGCTTCGGCGAAGGTAAACGACTTCTCGAGTCTTCCCACCGGCGCATCCTGATCGTACCAGCAGAAACGGTCGATCCCCAGGAACCGTTTCTTAGCGGCGACATACTCCGCGATCTTGCGCCCCCCAGTCTGGATCGCGTGCCACATGGCGTCGAGCGATTCACGTTTCATCCGGCAGATGATCAGCGGTTCATCGAGAGGGGAGTCCCAATTGCGGTTGCGGTAAAGCGAGAGCCGGAATCCGCCCTGGGCGTTCAGTGTCATCGCGGCCAGTTCGGCGCGCGATTCCCACGCCTCTTCCATTTTCGCAAAGGCATCGCGGCGAACGGCCCGATCCGGACTGGACAGCCGCGCCGAGTTTTGGCCAAGCGAGATGCGCTTTTTCGCACCGTTGTCATCGACCTCGACCCGAAGGTCTCCGGCCATCTTCTCATAGAGCGTGTTCCACGCATGATAACCATTGACCGCCAGCTCCAAAGCCAGCTTCTCCTGAGTTTCCGGCATTTTGATGCGGGCGATGCGCCGCATCTCGTCGAGATAGAAACGGATCGGGGCGATTCCGTCGGCGGACATGAGCCGGTCCCAATCGGCGTCGCTCTGGGATTTGGCAAACGACTCCAGCGTCGCCTTGATGATATCGAGTTTCGATTTGAGCTCGGTCGTGTGCGACACCCACGCTGTCGCGCCGGCGTCATCCACATTCTGGCTCACCAGGCACAGCGCGAACATCGCGGCCAGGTGGATCCGTTCGGAGATCCCCTGGAGTTCGAGAATCCACGCCGCCCAGGTGCGCTGTCCCGCATCGTTCAGTTGACCGGGCAATCCGGGAACCTTCGATTGCGCCGTGCCCAGATCGGTCTCGATCTTCGCGCAGAACTCCCGGTACGCTTTCGATTCCGATCCGCCGGGGAAAATCGAATCGATGTCCCACTTGGGTGACTGGCTGCCGTTTGATGTGGAAGGTGTCAACGTTCACGCTCCTGCGATTGGTTCACGTCTCAGGGTCACGATGAAGGAAGAAAAGCATCTGCGTGGACGGAATAAAGTGCAATTGCACGGTGCTTAAGGCAACTGCCCCCACCGGGGCCATTGATACAACTCTCAAGAGAAGGATGGTCTGCGCCCGATGGCGGCTGCCCCGGAGCGCGTCAGGGGATGCGAATCACTTCATCCCCCGATGGGATCTCCCGTTTGTGCACAACTTCGAGATTCTTCCCATCGCTGACGGGGAGACGTCCGCTCGACAGGACTCCGTCCAATTCCTCCGGTTTTACGGAGGAGAGGACGGTGAATTCGGTGAAGACATAGGGAATACCTTCGGATGCCAAAGGCGCCGGGCCAGCGATGGCATGGATGTGCAGGTGTGGGGCATCGGAATTTCCCGAATTGCCGATGTGGCCAAGCACGTCGCCCTTCTTCACCTTCTGACCCGTCTTCACGGTGATTCCACCGGGTTTGAGATGGCCGAGGAGAACGAATTCACCTTCACGCAGTTTGAGCACGACAAAGTTGCCGCAGATATTCGCCCGTGTCATCCGCACGGCACGAGTGGGGGTTAACGGCGTGTTCTCCTGGATGCTGTCGCAGACTTGGACGACATCGCCATCGTCGACAGCAAGCACCTCCTGCCCGTAGCCGTACCAATTCTCGTTCTTGGACGGGTCGGTGTGCCAGAGCCGCCCGTCGTCTCCCACCTTCATCAGGTCGAGGGCGAATCGTTGCGCGACAAATGTGCGGCCATCGAGCGCATGCATGGCCCGGCGGTGGTCACTATTCACGCTCGGCCCATTGGCCTCCAGCCATTGGCCGCTACGAATCGGCCAGGAATAGGGGACCATGTCCCGGTCGTTCACCGGTGTAATACCGCCCTCCACCATGCGGGCGACGCGCCCGCCCTTCGGATCGGCGATCGTGAAGATCAAACGATGTGTCAGCGTACGCGGCACATCCCGTCCCTGCGGCAGTTGCAGCCAGAACAGGATCACAATCCGCTGCCCGCCATGGACAATGCGGGGATCTTCGGTCTCTGCCGGCGGCGCACCCGGATGCCAGACTTTGGCGATCGGGCCATCATCCGGATACCGGGCGATCGGCTTCACCGAGTCGGCCACGTCGTAGACCAGCACATGTTCGAGCGAAAGATCCATCGCCCGGAAGTTCGTCACATGCAACTCGTACGACAGGACAACCGATCCGTTCGCCTTCACCGGAGTGGGCGGTGTCTGCACGAATATTTCCACGGGCAGATCGGATTCGATGACGGCAACTGCGGCCACGGGGGAGAGGAGCAAGAGCACGAAAGCCCAGAGAACGCAGTGTGTTGAAAGGCCGGGCAGGCAAGAGTGTCTACCCCACTTTTGGTCCTGGGAGTTCCTGTCTCTCAGTGGCGCGGACACTCCTGTCCGCGCTCTCGTCAGCAGATGCCGGGATTTCTCAACACCCCCAGCGCCGGCGAGCTTCGATCGTATCGCGATTTCAATCCGGAGTCTGTTTCTCATGAGATCTCGTTGAATTTGGCCTTGGAGGCGCCGCACACCGGGCACTTGTCGGGGGCGTCGCCGATCACCGTGTGGCCGCAAACCTCGCAAACATAGATCCGTTGGCCGGTCAAGTCTGCTCCCGCCTTGACGGCGGCCAGTGCCTTGGAGTAAAGCTCGTGATGGATTCTCTCCACGGCAAGGGCATGTTTGAAGGATGACACCGCAGCGGAGTTTTGCTCTTGTTCACCTGTGGCCACAAATTCGGGGTACATCGTCTGGAATTCGTACGCCTCGCCGGCGATGGCATCCTCGAGATTGGAAATGGTGGTCTTCACTCCCCCCATGACGCGGAAGTGGGAATGCGCATGGACGGTTTCGGCCGCCGCGACGGCGCGAAACAGCTTGGCGACTTGAGCGAATCCTTCATTGTCGGCCTTCCTGGCGTAGGCCAGGTATTTCCGGTTGGCCTGGCTTTCGCCCGCAAACGCCGCCTTGAGGTTTTCCGAAGTTGGCATGGTGAATGCTCCTTTCTGACTACGAAGTTGGTCATAGGCTCCTTGGTACGGGCTTGGATTGAAAGGAACCTCCGGCAGCATGATTCTGTCGACCAACAAGTGCGGGGGATGGCCCAGAATTGTCACAGACTTGACGAGACGAGTTTATGGCTGTCACGCTGAGCGACCGAAGGGAGCGAAGCATCTGCATTGCTTGCCGCAGGCGCGGGGACCGGACAGCAGACCCTTCACTCGCTTCGCTCGTTCAGGGTGACAGCGCGAGCATTGTAGGCCGTTTTGAAAGAACTTCAAAGTCTGCTAACGGAGGAGAACGAAAGTGGGCAAAGCCCACCTACCTACTTCGCACGGAATTGGCAGGGCGGGCTCGGCCCACCGGTACTTGCGGGAAAAACGCCCGCGGCGGTATTTCAACACACTCTGGCAGCTTGGTGCGCCTGCAGACCGATGGGCGACATCCGTCTTTTCCTGTGGGGCGACTCATTTGAGAAAGAAGGCACAAAGTAGTTGACGTTATGCTCTATGCCGCCGTTGCAATCTGTTGGAGGGGCCGCTGTGAAAAACGTTGTTAACCCTGGAATAACTTAGCGTAATTTATCACAATCTCGTACAACAGTTGGACAGACAAAGACCGGATCACCTGCGGGGGTGACGGTCAAAGGAGGGGTCGTGCGACGCCTGTGGGCGCTCGTTTGGGGAGTCGGGATTGGCTTCGGGATTGTTGCCATTCCTGCCAGTAGCTCGGCCCAAATCGAGACCGCCTGGATGAACCACTACGATGGCTTCGGACGGGGCGGCACCCTTCCCGATGCTATCGTGACCGACCGAGCCGGAAACGCGTACATCACCGGACGAACCTGGAATGGGTCGGCATTCGATCAGGTTCTGCTGAAATACGACCCGAATGGAATGCTCTTGTGGGAGCGCAAATACACCGGCGTAGCGGAATTCAGCGGTGACGCGACGAGTCTGGCCATCAGCCAATCCGGCAACATCTGCATCACGGGCTCCAACTCCTTTGGCGGCAGGCACCACGGATACTGTGTTCTGACGTTCGATCCTTCAGGGGGTCTCATGGCCGAGGACTGGCGCAACTGGCCTGATTTCGGACCCACGCACATTCAGGCGGTACAGAGTGATGCCGCCGGGGCGGTCTATGTGATCGGTTTGCATGAGACATCGGTGGGGGACACCGACTGTTTTGTGAGGAAGTACTCCGCTTCCGGCAAACTGCTTTGGGATAACCTGTTTGATGCGACGAGCAGCGCGAGCATGGCCACCGCTCTGAAAGTCGATACGTTCGGCCGGATCGCTGTCGCCGGCGAATGCCGAAACCATGGCGTGAGCCAGTTCCTGACGATCGAGTACAACCAAGATGGAGACTTGCTGTGGAAGGAGCGTTTCCACCCCGAAAAGGACGTCCGGGCGGTCCCGAGGCAGATTGAAATCGGCGGGGCCGGAGAAGTCTATGTGACCGGCTGCAGTCATGGTTCGCGACCGGACTGCGATATTGTCCTGGTCAAGTATACCGGTGACGGGCGCCGGGACTGGCATCGAACATACAGCGCCACCGGACACTCGCCGGATCGTGTCGCCGGGATGGCGGTCGACGCTTCCGGCAACGTGTTTGTGGCGGGATTCAGCCGCGATGCGAAGACCGACTTCGACTATCTGACCTTGAAATACGACTCCTATGGAGGCCTGGTGTGGGAGACGCGATACAACGGACCGTCCGATTCGCGTGACCAGGCCCGGGGAGTGGCCATTGACCCCCAGGGGAATGCCCTTGTGACGGGAGCCTCGTGGCTCAACGGGCTTGGCTATCGGTTCGTCACCGTGAAGTACTGTGCGGATGTCCCCGCTGGACGGTGAGGACATATTGGTACCGGAGCCTGACGAAAGTCTGACTATCCGGTGCCACGGACAAAGAAGACCGAGCGGCTTTTTGCTCGGGCTTCCTTGTCCGTGTCTTTCTTCCGTCTGTGAGAAGAAGACACGGACAAGCAGATTCTCCAAAGAGCCGGAGAATCTGCTTGTCCGTGGCACCCCGCTGGAGAGCTGGGTTTCTCAATACACACACAACGGCAGGTTCTGCCCATCACAAGCGTGCGGCTCGTTTCATACATTGTGAATAATAGTGCAATCTTGTTACCGTACTGTGAGATATCGCCAAATTGATTCTGTCGGGGATCGGTCTTGTCCGTCACGATCCCGCTACCTCGAACGCCCCATCTGCACCTACGAGACGTTGACTGGATGGCGCTCCAATTGGCAGCGGATTTGCGCATGGCATCCTATCAGATGCTTGTGACAAAATGTACAAAATTGCGTTTGCTTTATGGATTGCCGCCGTAGATAGTGTGTGGGAGCTCGGCCCGCAACACTTGGCGACCGGGCACCAATGCGCGGAAGACCGCGCGAGCGCAGGCCAGGCGGCCTGTAGCGGGTGTGCCGACTGAGGCGTCGGTAAGCGGGTGGGTCACGCGCCCCCAGGGCGGACCCACCCCGCAAAATACCGGCCCGGCGGCCGCCCCGCTTGTGATTCCTCCGGAGGTCCCGCATGACGAGTTCCCTCACGGCAAGTGCGCCTGTTTCTGCGCCGGAAATGACGCTGGAAACTCTGCGTAATTTCCCCGAAGGACGGGAAGTGTGGACATGCATGCAGTGCGGCATGTGCGCCGGCACCTGTCCCTACGGCGATGTCATGGATTACCCGCCACGCCGCATCATCGCTATGATGCGCGCCGGCTTGCTGGAAAAGGTGTTCGAAAGCGAGAGTCTGCTTGCGTGCGTGGCATGCTATGCCTGCATGGCCAAATGCCCCCGCGGCATCCAACTGACCGAGGTGCTCCTGCCTCTGGTCAAAGAACAGGTCTTCGCCCGGCTCCCCGAACTTCCGGCCGAATTGCAAAGGGCCCTCGGCAACACGCTCCGCTATGGGAATCCCATGGCCGAATCGGCGCGAAAGCGTGCCGCCTGGACGAAGTCGGCAGAGGTTCCCATCCGGGTACTCTCGGAGGATCCGGCCCCGACCGACGTGCTCTGGTTTGTGGAATGCCATAACTCCTATTACCAGCGCGGCCAGGATGTCAGCCGCGCCACCGCGCGTGTCTTCAACGCCATGGGAATCGATTTCGCCATCCTCGGCAATGAAGAGAAATGCTCCGGCGAAGGTGCCCGCCTGCTGGGCGAAACCGGGCTGTTCGATACGCTCATGGATTACAACATGGCCGTATTCCAGAAGTACCAGTTCAAGCGCATCGTGACCTCCGGCGCTCATGCTTACGACGCATTCAAACACCAGTACTCCAGTGCCGGCTTCAATTATCCGGTCGAGCACACGACTCCCTTCCTGGCTCATCAACTGGATTCACTGCGGCCTCTCATGCGGAAGAAATTGAACTACAAGATCACCTATCACGATGCCTGCGCGCTGGGACG
>JAKAKI010000091.1 GCA_021813505.1 bacterium
CATCGGTCAGGACGCTGTCCATTCGCCCGCCCCACGACATCGCCAGTTGCGTAATGAATGACCCCGGCGTAACGGCGCGTATCCTCAAGGGTATGGCCAGGGCCCCCACGGGAGACTCGTTGGTCACGCTGATCCCGATCGGGACATTCTGCGCGTATCGGACCACCGTCTTGGATTCTACCACAACGGAACTTGCGCCCAGCGCCGGGACGGCAGCAAGGCTCATGAATGTCAATACCAGTATGAGTATTCGCGTTTTCATCGTGTTCTCCAATCTCTGCCTTAGGTTCTGCATCTCACCGACCAAAAGTTGCGATGGCGTTCAAAGTCCGCTTCACGCGTTCATTCCCTTGGTTCCCTAATGCCAATTGGCAGGGTCAACAACTGATGACGAGTGACCCTTTGACGGAGTCAGTTCTGGTCCACCCCAGCCCCGGCTACTCCGCCGCGCCGGTAATTCAGTGCATGGATTGCAAGGCGATGGGCCGCCCGAGAGAGTAGCGGCAATCAGATAGATTACGTCAAAAACGTCGACCGCACCGTCACAATTGACATCACCGCGTTGAGCCGTGCACGTTTCGTCCCACGGCGAGGGACCGCCACTAAAGGCCTCGTAGATCGAACCGAGGACGTCGAAGATATCGATATATTCATTGGCGTCGTAATCCCCCTGCAGGGGACAATTGCATGGCACAATCGTCACCGTGCCTCTCTGGAACACGGGGGTCACTGCCTGCACCGCCGGCCAATTCACCACAAACGTCAGGTGATTGTTCGGGATCATGCAGGCGGTGTCGATTTCAAAGGTGCCCAGTGTCTCGGTGACGTTGACGAAGAGCCACATCGATGGGGTCGTATCAGTCCCGGGCAACAGGTCCCCGCCATTCGACCGCGCCCGGACAAACAAAGCTCCTTCCGGCGAGGATGACACCGTGCGGCTCCTCCCAATGCTGTCAAAGACCACGTTGCCGTAACCCTCCCCCGCACTGCCCGAGCTGCAAGTTGTATCCTTGACACCGTGCTGCACGCCGACAATCGCGCCGGCCAGGACATTACTACTCAACCTCCCGCCATACGACATCGACATCGACGTGATGAATGATCCCGGCGTTACGGCACGGATTTCCAGCGGGACGACCAGGCCGCACAAAGCGGCACTATTCGTCACGCGAATCCCGACGGCAGCGCCACTGCCTGCAGGGATGGCGCGCGATTCGACAACAACAGAGTTCTCGGCCCACGTGCTTCCGGTTGTCGCAAGTACGATGAGCATCGCAAGTGTTAATTCGAATATAGCTTTCACGTAATGCTCCCTTCTCCAGTGGCTGCCGGGCACTGTGGCACAGCGGCCTGTCCAGGCAGCTTCCGAACTTGCTTGCCATGCGTCAGTAGCTGTAACAGGGCGGAATCGCCCGGCCGTACGAAGCTGCCCCCAGCGTCCGGAGGTAGTCAATGATGTCGGCGTCGTAGTCACCGTCGGTGTCGGCAACGCGCCTATCCAAGGCCGGCGGATCACCATGACGGAAGCAATACTCCTCCATCTTGCGCACGTCTACGGTGTCAATCCGCGCATTGTTGTCAACGTCGCCGCGAATGATCGAGAGCAGTGCGCGGTAGGCGTTGGCGCGACCGTAGCCCGTCGCATCATCAAACCCAGCCGGAGGAAGGTCTATCGCGGAATTTCTGATGATATTTCCTACGATCAGGTGACATGTGTCCTGCCATCCCTGAGCTGTGTAGAAATCGGGACGACGAGCAAGGATCAATGCGGCGATGCCTGCGATTTGTGGGCAGGCGGCAGACGTGCCTCCGAAAGTGGCCCTGTAGTTCAGGTTTTGTGGAGGCTCCAAAGAAAAGCACTCGAGTGTTCTGTCAGGGTTCACACCGCGTTCGCCCATTTGATCCATTGTCCACATGTCGCCGCAGTTCAACACATCTCCAGCGGGTGCAACCACGTCCAATTCGGGACCGGCCCCGCTGTATCCCCAAGCTGAATCATGTCCTCTCACCTCGGCGCCGGCTGCAAGAACATTCGGATCGGTCGCCAGGATGTTAACCGGCCCGGGCTTTTGACAGTCCGGAGCCCCCCTCTTGTAATTGCCTGCCCCGAAGACGACAACACAGCTGTACGGTCTGTAAGGCAAGTTAGGTCGCGTGACCTCATTGATTGCCAGCATTACCTCTGGATAAGGGCCCAGCGCCACGCCACCGCATGTCATTCCGAGCCACCAGCTGTTCGAGATGACTTTCGCGCCTTGAGCTGCGGCAAAAAGGATCGCTTGCACTAGGTAATAGCCTGGCGCTATGTCGCTTTTCCTATCATCGTAGAAGATCTTCACTGGTATGATTTGGCAACTTCCGAAAACTCCGGCCATCCCGACCCCATTGTGCGAGGCCGCAAGAATCCCAGCGCAACTCATTCCGTGGGCATTGTAGTAGCCCGGTCGTGCGTCAAAATCGATCAGCTGGGGATCGCCCGGCTGCACTGGGGCGTAGGGCCCGGCAGCGTCAAACCCCGGCTCGATCCTACGCCACGGCAGGTCCAAGGCCGTGTCAATTCCGTCGTCAAGAATTGCGACCTTGAGGCTCGAATCGACGAGCGGGACCATCCAGGCCGAGTCAGCATCGATGTCAACATTGCGGTATGGGTAATCCCGGTCCTTCAGCCAGTAGGCGCGATAGTAATCGGGGTCCGATGGATCCGAGAGACGCTCCCCTTTGCTGTAGACCTCCGAGCCCGCCCAGAGCGAACCGGTCAGGAAGCACATTCTATTGGCGTGGTCAAGTGGGCCTGACTTGATGCTGTCCTGCAAGGCGCAGAGCCACCAGCCGTGCGACCAGCTCATGGAATCCACGAAGACCAACCCATTTGCCGTTGCCAACGAGTCCATGTTCCCAGCGGATAGGCCGGGGTCGAACCGAACTGTAATCAGGTCTGTGACGCGCAATTCCCCGGAATCCGCCTGGCGGATATAGACAGGTATGGCTCGATTAACTGTCGCGTCAGAAAGGAGGTCCGAAGCAGTAGCGGAGTAGTTGCACTGCTGATGCATCCCGTAGATCCAACATCCGCGCCCAATATATTCCGGCGAGATCGATTGGTCGAGGCACGGGTGCCTATCGAAGAACGCGCCTGAAGAGAGTGACGTCACGGTGGTGTCGAACTGGATTGTGATGTGCTGGGGCGAAGGGACGACAACGATTGAAGAATCCCGATTAATCTGCCAGAGCTCGCACTCGGCATGTGGAGTGAATAGCAAGAAAACACTCACTATTATCAGCGGAAAACCGCACCTCGCGATCATTGTGTTCTCCCTCTCATGTTGTTCTCTTTGGCGGCTGCACCACCATGTCAGCGGGGCTGCGGGCCATAGCCCATTGCCCCGATCCAAGCGAACCCGGTGTCGGGCCAGACGACCTCCTCGACTTGGAGAGCGGTCAGGTCGATAACATGCACCCACCCGGGGGTTGCCGACCGGGGGGCCACGATCAGCCTCCTGCTGTCAGCGGTAAAACAGATTTGTGAAAATAGGTCCCACGAGTTGACCCCGAAGTCAGTCGGTCGGAATCGCTTGAGATGGCTGAGGTTGCGGAGGCCGATAATATCGATGCCAGGCTCAGGCGCTTCAGGGTGGCCGATGTAGCTGGGATCGCTTATAGCCGCGAATGCACCATCCGGGCTGATTGCAATCTCTCCATTGCACCCCTCACGGTCGAATTGAAGCAGTGTCTCCCCGTTAGTAACGTCGCCTACCAGCACACAGCACCCACTCAATGAGGGACCTGCGACGATGACGCGCCGATTATCCGATAGTAGCATGACTTGGTAGGCCCCGACCTGTTCGCCAGATTGCATGTGTGGAACATAGCTCCCTGTCAATTCGCCCGTCTGAAGGTCGAGGACCCGGATAAGACTTGGGCCTTCGAGCCCACCCGGATGAAAACCGACTGCGATCCTCATGCCGGCTCCTGGCCCATCGCGCCATCGCAGTGAGTCATTTGACCTACGCTCATCTGATAGGGTGGTGGCACTCAGCGTTCCTCCATAGAAATAGCCGTTCCCCCAAAGGATGACTTCGCCATTCTTCAGCATTCCCAGCTTCTGGGATCCCCCGCCCGGACGTGCTGCGCTCTGTTGTCTGGTTTGACTATTGACTTTCAAGAGGGGATTCGCATCGAGAGGAGATGACCTCGACACATAGAGCCACTGACCATCGGGCGACACAAGCATGTCCAGGCTGCTGCCCAGACCCGGGATAGAATCGCGGACAGTGAGGCTGTCGGAGTCGAGAATGTACATCTGATCGGTCTGCGTGTTCCCGATGTAGATATTGTATCTAACGGGCTTGGGCTTGCTGGACTTACTGCAGCCGGTCAGCAATAGACTCACGCCGACCGCGGCAATGCAGCCCAGCATGGCGACACGACATACGATCTCGATGCAATCCCACGACACACACCAGATATTCGACTTGTGGCTTGCCATACGACTCCTCTTTCACGCTTAAGGTTATCGCGCTAGCTGAATCAGGCTCTTGAGGTTACATTCTGGGTGCCTCCTTTCTACTACGAGGCCCGCCCAGGCGCTCCGGGATTGCTTGCGTGCTTTCGATGGAGCGCCGGGCGGTTTCCGTTTGTCTCTTTGTCTTACCGTGATTGAACGTTGTTACTCTTATGCCAATGCCGGGCACGTGGGGCGCGCGTTCGATCGGCCCGCATTGCTTCATGTCCTCCGGCGAAACGGCTGGATCGAGACAAGGATGGCGGTCAAACATGGTGCCTGACATGATCTGCGTAACGGTCGAATCGGCTTGCACGGCAATCCGTTCTTGAGACGGCTGGATCGCAACCGTTGAATCCTTTGTGGGATGATAGATCTCCGCGTGAGGCTTCGAAGTCCCTGAGATTAGGAGCAAGAATGTTGCGAAAACGAGTATGGTTCTTGTATGCATGGATTCCTCCATTGCCGCACCCACGGGTACGGCTGAATACTGCGTACCGAGATCATTGCTTTGGACGCAGACCAGTTCCTATTGCCCCGGTCAGCGGGACATCACCCGGTAACCAGATCGCCTTCTCTTCCTGGAGGGTCACCAGGTTGATCACATAGAACGGACTGCCTTTGCCGGGAGGCGGCGCCAGGACGGCGCGTTTCCCGTCGGCCAGGAACTGAATCTGCGCGTTGTAGACCCAGTCGCTGAAGTCGTCCTCGTTGAATCGCTTCAAGTGCGTGTTTGTGGTCAGGTCAAACACATCAGTCGTTAGAGGAGGGAACTCCGGACGACTGATATTGCTGGGATCAGTCACAATCGCATAGTGGCCGTCGTCGCTGATAGCAACCCTTCCCCCAGGTGCGGAGAGTCGCTGTTGCAGCAAAGTGCTGTCGGTAATGACATCCCCGATGACAAACCACACCGCTTTCGAGGCAGATGGACCCATCACCAAGACACGTTTGCCATCGGGATGGAGTGATACCTGGTATGTCGAGATGGTCACTCCCGATTGTAGCCTGGGTATGTAATTGCCATAAACCTCACCCGTCTTCAAATCGAGAACGCGGACACGGTGGTCATTCCCCGGTGCAACGACTGCGATCTTGGATCCGGATTGTGGGCCATCCCGCCAGTAGAGCGAGTCATCGATTTGGCTCGTGACGGTCAGAGTGGTTGGGTCGATGATCTCCTCGTAGAAGGTGGGGTTGCCTCTAAGCAGCAATCGTCCATCATCTAGCCCCCTGATTACGATTGGCCCGTTGCTCGGGAGAATCCCTGCGACCTGCTTGCTCGATGCATCGAGCTTGACGAGCACGTTTCCGCCACGATTGTACTTTCCCTCGACGAACAGCCACCGCCCGTCAGGCGATACGACCATGCTGTAGCTGTTTCCAAGCCCCGGGATCGAATCGATGAGCGTGAGGCTGTCCGCGTCGTAGACATACATTTGATCGGTGTTGTTGCAGCCGACATAGATGTTGTACTTGAGGGGCTTCGGCTTGTCGGGCTTACTGCAGCCGATCAGGAATAGGCTGACCCCGATCGCGGCGATGCAGCCCAGCATGGTGACACGACCTACGGCCCCGACCCAATCCCACGACACACACCAGATATTCGACTTGTGGCTTGTCATACGACTCCTCTTTCACGCTTAAGGTCATCGCGCTTGCTGAATCAGGCTCTTGATGTTACATTCTGGGTGCCTCCTTTCTACTACGAGGCCCGCCCAGGCGCTCCGGGATTGCTTGCGTGCTTTCGATGGAGCGCCGGGCGGTTTCCGTTTGTCTCTTTGTCTTACCGTGATTGAACGTGAATGCTCCTTTGCATGTGCTGGCTCGTAGGGGCGCACTCGTTAAGACTGCGCCGCGTCATCCGTTGCCGTCATTGCCGAAGTTGACATTGGCATCTTGACGAGGAGCCCTCGGTCGGCTGTGATCAATCACGACTTGGATCCTCTCCTGGTCGGGATTTCATCTGCTTTACACCACTCGTTGTCAGGACCAATACAACCCAATGCCACCGATATTCCCGTTTCCTTCCAAAATCGTGGACTTGGATTTGAGAATCATTGCCATCCGTCAAGCCGACATCCCACGCAGACGAAACTTGCCCACCGCGCCGGCTCACCAAGGCATGAACATCTCACGCCTGCGCACAAGCCTACGCTACCTACGACTATGCCAGCGCCCGAATCTCTGCAGGAGTGGCGCCGATAATTACTCTCACCGAGAACCATAGTGAGCGGGAGAGATGCACTATATCAAGAAGAATTTCGCCAAACCCTGGCTTGTGACAGAAGCAGTGATTCGCCTTCGCGGAGAGGCAAGACTATCGCGGCTGGATTGAGGAGGAAGTGGAGCGGGTGGATGAAGTGGACATTGAGAAGAGCGCAGGCCGACACTTCGAACTTCAGAAGTGCCAGGTGACGGCGACGCGCAGTTCGTCATCAGGAGCGAAGTTCGCCTGGCCGCCCCAGTAGTCGTCGCCCATTTTGCGCGTGTTTTCCAGCGTCAGCAGATAGCAATCTGCATAGGCATCGAACATAGAGATGAACGTCGTGATGCCGGCCAGCCAGTAGAAATAATTCCGGCTGTTGCGCGCCGAATCGTAGCTGCTGAACGCCTCACGCAACGCCGTCTCATTTGTGGGGTCGGTGTTCTCCCAAGTGCGGAGACGGTCGGAGGCGCGGTGCCGCCAGATCAGGGCCTTGGTCAGGAAGAACGTTTCGATTCCGAAGTAGACGGCCGCCTTCTGCTTCTTGCCGTTGCTCCACTGTCCCCATCCGGGGAATGCCACCGATTTCAGGAGGGTCCCGGTCGGGGAGCGGAAGAATCCGCCGGGCCTGGGGGGGAGGCCATGACCGGCGCGATGTTCAGATGTTCTCGGACCGGGAGCTTTGGCGGCATGAGCCGACGAGTCGCGTGGCAAAGAGAGCGAATCGCGCAAGAGTGGTGCGAGGATCCGGGAAGAGTCAGTTTGAACCGCAGGATCAACGAGCAGGGTGTAGCCAATGTCATTCCCACTCACCGTCTCGCTTGGCCCGGCGCTGGCTGTGGGGGGAATGAGACTCAGAGCGACGAGGAGAATCGCCGGAATCACCAGGGCCACGCCTGTTGTGTGTTTTGTGCTCTGTGCAGCCTTAATCATCCTCTTGTTCTCACCCCGGCACCTCAATATGGTTTCCTTCTCGGGGGAGGTCCAGCAATGTCGCGCGGCACCCTGGTTTCCCGCTTTCGGACGTTTTGAGAAAGTCGGAGCCTATACAGGGTGCCACGGACGAGCGGGTTCTCCGGTTCTTTGGAGAGCCCACTTGTCCGTGTCCTTTTCGGTACATCCAAGAAAGACACGGACAAGGAAGTCCGAGCGATAAAGCCGCTCGGTCTTCCTTGTCCGTGGCACCCACTCAATTCGGGTGTCGTTACGGGTGAAGAGCCTCTTTCAACGCCCTTTCGCGGGAAAGACATCTTTCCGTTGTCTTTCCCATGTCGTTGTTGCCGCTTGGGAAAGCGGTCTCGAATCGTTATCTTTGCTGCGATGTCCCGGATCGTCATCTCGGAACGGCTGACTGAGGTACTCACGGCAGATCATGTCCGCGTCGTCGTCCTCACGGGCGCCGGAGTCTCGGCCGAGAGTGGCATACCGACATTTCGCTCGGCGGGTGGGTACTGGAAGTCGTATCGGCCGGAGGATCTCGCCACGCCGGAGGCGTTCGCTCGCGATCCCCAGACAGTCTGGGAGTGGTATGAGCATCGGCGCAGGCTGGTAGCAGGGGCACAGCCGAATCCGGCTCATATTGAATTGGCGCGCTGGGAGCGGACATTGGCGGAATTCACTTTAATCACTCAGAATGTCGATGGCTTGCACCGTCGCGCCGGGTCGAGGCAACCCCTTGAATTGCATGGGAATATCACCGAATCCACTTGCCACCGATGCCGACAATCTCAAGGGAGTGTGGGATTGGGGCCAAAAGGCGAGCTGCCCACCTGCGAGTGCGGCGGCATGATCCGTCCGGCAGTTGTCTGGTTCGGGGAACCTTTGCCCCAGCGGACCCTACAATTGGCTGGTGAGGCAGCAGAACGGGCAGACGTATACTTCTCCATCGGCACGTCGAGCATCGTACAACCGGCAGCCGATCTGGCGTATGTGGCCAAGGAGGCGGGGGCGTATCTGATTGAAATCAATCCCGAAGAGACGGCGATGTCGCGTGTGTTCAATGAGTGCCTGCGCGGTCCCGCGGGTGAGATTGTTCCCGAGGTCGGAAAGCGCGTTTTCACTGGGGAGAATCGCGGCATCACCTCAGATGTGAAAGACATTCATGTTGAGAGTCATGAGTCCTGAACGCACTCCGAAGACCGGCGCCGGCCGGGCAGCCGTTCGTCCTCGTGCCCTGTCGGACCGGAAGCCGCCGGTGGGCCCCCGCCTGTTGGACCCGGATTCCGCCGAGGCGGCGCAACGTGTGCGGCAGGCGATGGCGATGTTGGGGGCGTGTTCGGTTTGTCCCCGGATGTGCGGAACCGCCCGGCTGGCGGGAGAGATCGGCTTGTGCCGTGCCGGGGAGGAACTCAAGATCGCCAGTTGGAATCTGCACCGAGGTGAAGAGCCGCCGATTTCCGGGCACAGCGGGTCGGGCACTGTCTTTCTCTCCGGATGTTCGTTGCGCTGCCTCTACTGCCAGAATTATCCGATTTCGCAGTATGGCGCGGGCGACGGACACAGTGTCGAGCGACTGGTGGAGATCATGCTCCAGCTTGCCGGGATGGGTGCGCACAACATCAACTTCGTGACGCCCACGCACTACGCGCCGCAGATTATGGATGCGATACTGCGGGCGCGGCGGCAGGGGATGGCCATCCCGATCGTCTGGAACACGTCCGGCTACGAGCGCGTGGAAATGCTGGAATTGCTGGACGGGATCGTGGACATCTATCTCGCCGACATGCGCTATGGGGACGACAACCAGGCGCGCAAGTACTCGAAGATTCCAGACTATGTGGATGTCAACCGGGCGGCGATTGCCGAGATGCACCGCCAGGTGGGCGTGCTGGCACTCGATGAGGATGGTATTGCGCAACGCGGTCTGCTGGTCCGGCATCTGGTGCTGCCCGGAGGAGTGGCCGGTTCCGCGAAGGTTTTCAAGTTCCTGGCGAATTCGATATCGCCGGAGACCGCAGTGAGTGTGATGAGCCAGTACTTTCCGGCGCACAAGGCGGTCGATGATTCGCTGTTGAAGCGCCGCTTGACCGAAGACGAGTACCGAACTGTTCTGGCCGAATTCGACGCGGCGGGACTAGAGAATGGATACTGCCAGGACTATTAGATGGTGAAGGGTATTCCCATAGCACACAAGACTCATCGGCGGATCTCCCGGGCATTCGGGCTGTCTCAGGTGGTGGCGTTGCTTGTGCTTTCGATTCTCCTGAGCGGGGGGTGTGCGTATTTCAATACTTTCTATCATGCCAAGAAGGCGTTCAACGAGGGGGAGTCGGCGCGCAAGAGCATGCTCCAACCGAATTCGGCCATCAGTGCCGGGAAGGTCTCGTACGAACGTGCCATCGAGAAGGCGAACAAGATTGTCGAGAAGCATCCCAAGAGCAAATACCACGACGATGCGCTGTTTGTGATCGGGGTGTCGTATTTCCGGATCAACAATTTCACGAAATCCGAAGCAGCGTTTCGCGAGCTCCTGGCGCTGCACCCGAAGTCGGATCTGGCCGAGGAATCGCAACTGTATCTGGCGCGCTGCCGGATCGAACTCGGGGACGAAGTCGACGGATTCCACACCTTCTCCGCTCTGGCGGAGACCGGGCGCAAGAAGGAGTGGCGCGCCGAGGCGACCTTCCAGCGCGGCGAACACTTCTTCCGCAATGCGATGTACGATTCGGCGGCAGTCGCCTACGAAAGAGTGTTCACCGAGTTCAAGGACGGCGAACGTGAGGTCGAGTCGCGGCAGAAGGGCGCGGATGCGTTGCGGCATCTGGGGCAGTATGATTCCGCGATCACGCTGTACTCATCGCTGATCGAGCACAAGCAGCCGGAGATCCGCTTTCAGGCCTTGCGGGGGATGGGTGAGGCGTTGTACGAAGCGAAGCGCGTGGACTCCGGGATAGCGATCTTCTCCAGCATGACGGAAAAGGAAGAGTACGCCGACTCGCTGGGGAGTGTACGGCTGGATCTGGCGCGGGGGCTCGACGAGAGCGGAGACGCCGATGCGGCGTGGCGGCAGTATGAGCAAGTCGCGGCTCTCTTTGAGAAGACCAAATGGTCAGCCGAAGCGCTTTTCCGGATGGCCGAGATCAAGCAGTTCCGCGAGAAGGACCTCGTGCGGGCCCGGGAGCTGTATGAGAAATCACGGCTGGAGAGCGCTGTCGGATCGATGTCGCAGTTGGCCCTGACCCGGTCGGCCAACATCACGAAGCTGGAGCAATTCCGCAAAGAACTTGGCCGCGGGCAGCTCAACCCATCGGAACAAAGCCGGGCCGCCGGAGAGCTGTACGATCCGGCCAGGCTTCCCCGGTTGGAGCGGCTTCTGACCTATTCGCCGCGCGAGGCTCGTCCGCCGGGCTACGAACCGCCGCCGCCACCCGACACGACCAAGCCAGTGTTCGGCCCCGAGACGCCGCGAGAAATCGTTATCGCAGATTCGCTCGCCAGGATCGTGAAGGACACCTTGGGTCCAGCAACACCGGCTTGGGCGGATTCGGTAAGATTGGCTCTGACGCTGCAGGGGCCGCCGAGTTCGCTGATTCCCTTCCTGGGGCCGCCGTTTAGCGCGGCAGACCTGGCCTACAATCAGCGGATCAGCGAGCTGTTACCAGATGCCGTCTGGCAGTCGCTCGCTCCGGTTGAGCCGGTCTATGGCCCGCCCTCACCGGTAACCCGGGCGTACGGACCGCCGTCTCCGGCCTATCTGTACGAGTTTGGCACGGGGAATTTGCTGGGTCCGCCGACACCTCTCGATACGATCGCCCCTTCGCTGGTGGAGACGTCTCCGGATTCCGTTGAGGCGCTGGAACGCGTGGAGCGGGATTCGTTGCGGGCGGCACGGATGTCGGAGCTGGATAAGGTCAAGTCGGCCGCGAATACTCAGATGCAATTGGCGGAGCTTTACCGCTTCGATCTGGGCTATCCTGACTCGGCGCTGACCGAGTACGATAAGCTGGTGGAACGTTACCCCGGTACTCCCTATGCCGCCAAAGCGCTGCTTGGGGCCGGTGACGTTTTGATGGAGTCGCTGGGTGACACGGTCGCCGCGAAGGCTCGGCTGCATCGGATTCTGGAGGAGTATCCATACTCCGATTATGCCGGAGATGCGATTGTGCGGCTGCATCTGGAGGGGACGCCGGCGGATACCGCGCATCCGCGTCTGGCCTATCAGAAAATCGAGCGGGCCCTGGAGGAGAGGCGCACCGGCAAGCACACGTTGGAGCAATTGGAGCAGTTCATTGACCGTTACCCGGAATCGCGGCTGGTCCCCAATGCCGAATTCGCCATCGCCGAGTTGCGGGAGAGGCATCTTGCCGCCGAAGATTCCTCGGTCGTCTACGCCTACAAAGCGATTACAACCAAGTACCCGAACACGCCATTCGCAATCGCAGCCACCGAGAAGCTGACCACAACCGTCAAGCGTCCGCCAAAACGGGCAGCCCCGAAGATTCTGGATTCGACAGCGGCCGCCGGACCAAAGTTGGCCAGCGCTGATGCGGATTCGGCCGCTAAGAAGTCCGCGTTGCCCAAGGCCCCGACTAAGATCAAGAGGAAAGGGGAATTCATCTACCCCGAGTCCGAAATCAGCAAAGGATGGAAGGGGAAAGTGGTCTACCGGATTGAAATCGATTACTCCGGGCAGATCTCCCGCTATGAGCTTCTCGGCAAGTCGCCCTACCCGGCCATCGATGAGGCGGCACGCCAGGCGGTCGAGCAAACGTCGTTCTTTTTCGATTCGATACCACCGGAATCGTTGAATATGCCGTACTTGTATGAAATCGACGTGATGCCACCGGCGCAGGCGGTCGATCCGCTCAACCTGATGGGTGTGCCCGCCTTCGACCCCAATAAACCATGAATCATTCCCGCCCGGCCGCGCTGCTCTGGACTCGCCAAGTCGCCCGCGACGCATTCCATCAGCGATTCGCCGAGCCCTATATCGCACGCCACGCCCGTGCCGGACAGTTCGTGCATCTGCTGCCGGGGACGCGGCATCTCTTTCGCCGGGCACTTTCGGTCTACGCGACCGATGCGAAGGCCGGGACATTCGATGTGCTGCACCAGGTCCTGGGCGAAGGCACGCGCTGCCTGTCCCAACTGAAGAAGGGACAGACAGTCGATGCCCTGGGACCGCTGGGGAATCAATTCCCTGTTCCTGACTCGGGACGACGCGCCGTTCTCGTGGGCGGTGGATTGGGAATGGCGCCGCTGCGATTGTTCGCGCTGGAGTTGAATCAGAAGCTGCCGAAGCGATCGCCGCGAAAGAACGCGCTGGAGCGGACGCCGATTCTCCTTCTTGGCGCACGGACCGGTTCCCTCGCGATCGCACCATTCGAATTAAGCGGAATCGGGATACGCGCGTCGTGGGCATCTGACGATGGCTCACGCGGGTTCCACGGGACGGTGGTGGCGTTGCTGGCCGATCAGATTGCCGATGGCCGGATCTTGCCGGAGCAATCCGTGGTGTACGGCTGCGGCCCAGAGCCGATGATGGCGGCGCTGGCGAACTTGTGTGCGCAACATCAACTCCCCTGCTGGGTATCCCTCGAGCGTTCCATGCCGTGCGGCTACGGGGTGTGCATGGGTTGCGTGATCAGGAGCAAGACTGGAACGGGATACGAGACGTTTAGGCGAGTCTGCCGGGATGGTCCGGTGTTTGACTCAGCACAAATCGTATTTTGAATAGTATGCCAAAGACAACAGCGCCAGCGCCGGACCTGCAGGTTTCGATCGCGGGAGTCACTTTTGCCACACCGATCTGGACGGCATCTGGAACCGCCGGGACCGGCGAGGAGATCGAGCAGTGGTGCGATCCGGAAAAACTGGGGGCGATGGTTACCAAATCGGTCTCGTTGAAACCGCGTTCCGGCCATCCGTATCCGCGAACAGTCGAGACAGCGGGCGGCATGCTCAACTGCATCGGTCTGCAGAACAAGGGAATCGAGGCGTTCATCACCGATGAACTGCCCCGGCTGCAGCGGATGCCGACGCGCGCCGTCATCAACATCGTCGGTGAGAGCATCGAAGAATATGTGCAGTTGGCCAGGCGTCTGAACGATGTTGATGGCGTCGATTGCCTCGAATTGAATCTTTCCTGTCCCAACGTCGCGCGGGGAATCGATCAGGGATCCGACCCGATGTGGGTGAGCCAGTGTGTGCACGATGTCCGCAGTGCGACCCGGCTTCCCCTTTTTGTGAAGACCACACCGAACACGAACGACATTGTTTCGCTGGCACGGGCGGCGGCGGACAATGGCGCCGATGCGATCTCGGCGATCAACACGCTGGTGGGTATGGCGATTAATCACAACACGTTCAAGCCGCGTCTCTCGAATATTACCGGCGGGCTCTCGGGCCCGGCGATCAAACCGGTGGCGCTGGCCGCGGTCTACAAGATCGCGCGCGCCGTAAAGATCCCGGTGATCGGCATCGGGGGCATCATGACCGGCACCGACGCCGCCGAGTTCCTGATTGCCGGCGCCAGTGCGGTGCAGGTGGGCACGGCCTTGTTCCGCAATCCTACGGCACCGATTCAGATTGCCGGCGAGCTCGCCCTTTACCTTCGCGCCAAGGGGATCCCCCGGGTTAGTGATTTGGTGGGGCGGCTGGCGGTGTAGTCCGGTTAATTCGAGCTTCCGATTTTCACTGACAAGTTGGGCCTGCTGGGAGGGTGAGGCTCCCGCCGAGCCTTGTTGCCGCGCGTGAGTCGGTTTTTCGCGCGGAACCATGGCTCGGCGGGAGCCTCGCCCTCCCAGCGTTATAAGGTGGTCATGCATCACAGCGGATGCATCGCTCCCTGCGGTCGCTCGCATGACAGGGTGAGGAAAGTCGCTGAGCATGACATAGTGGTTGGTGCCGTCACCTATCGCTCGGAGTCGGCGCTCCAGCTGTCACCCTGAACGAGCGGAGCGAGTGAAGGGTCCGCTGCCCGTTCCCATAGTGGGGTGAATTCCACTGGGGTCTAGCCAAGGTCTACGCAGAACTTATCGTTCTGCCATTTCACACCAGCACAGCAGATGCTTCGCTCCCTTCGGTCGCTCAGCATGACAGGGTGAGGAAAGTCGCTCAGCATGACAGGGTGAGGAAGGTCGTTCAGCATGACAGGGCGGGGCGCCGCTGGGCATGATAGGGCCGGCTTGCAGATCAGAGTCGGCGTTATCCTTAAGTCGGGGGTGTATTCTTATTGATTGCGCAAAAATCCGGGTTCGCTACCTTCCCGCCCAGAGCGGGGGATAGCATGGGCTTTTTGGAGAAATTGACTGAACGGCAGCGGGTAACCGGAGGCATACTTTGCGTCGGGCTGGATCCCGATTTGGAGAAGATGCCCCCAAAGATTGCGTCGTCACCCAAGCCATTGTATGAGTTTTGCCGCCGCATTGTCGAGGCGACGTCGCCGTACGCGGTGGCCTACAAGCCCAACCTTGCGTTCTTCGAGGCCTCCGGATCGAGCGGGATATCGCAGTTGGAACGCCTGATGGCGGAAATGCCCGCAGGGATTCCCACAATACTGGATGCGAAGCGCGGTGACATCGGCAACACCGCGCGCATGTATGCGCACTTTCTGTTCGGACACCTCGGCGGAGATGCCGCGACCGTGAATCCATTCCTGGGACGCGATTCACTCGATCCGTTTTTCGAGTATCCCGACAAGCTCCCCTTCGTGCTCTGCCTGACCTCCAACCCCGGCTCGTCTGATATCCAGATGGTGATGGCGGGTGAGCAGCGGATCTACCAGCGGATCATTGTCCTGTTGCGGCGTTTCCACAAGCCGTGCGGATTGGTTGTTGGGGCGCGGCATACGCCGATGCTGGAGGATGTGCGCCGTCTTGCCGGCGACTGGCCGATCCTGATTCCCGGAGTCGGTGCCCAGGGCGGGGACCTTCACGATGCGGTCACGACCGGCACCGCCGGCGGCATATTGCCGGCGCTGATCAACATCTCCCGCGATGTTCTGTATGCATCGCAGGGGGACGATTTCGCCGAGGCCGCCGCCGCCAAAGCGCGGTGGTACACTGAAGAAATGGCGAAATCGCTCAAGAGGCCCCCGGCGCCGCGCAAAGGCCCGGTTTGACGCCGGTGTGACGGGATCGACCTGCGATGAAGCCGTCCGAACTCCCCAGAATCGTCACCGCCGCCCAGATGCGCGCGATCGATGAGCGTGCCATCCAGGGCATGAACATCTCCAGCCTGACGCTGATGGAAAACGCCGGGCGGTGTGTGGCCACGCTGGTCCGCGACAAGGTTTTCGAGGGTAGCATTACAGGCAAGCACATTGCCGTCGTGTGCGGCCGGGGGAACAACGGCGGCGACGGATTTGTCGCCGGACGTATTCTGGCCGAATGGGGGGCGCGGGTCACATTCTATTTGATCGGTGCGCGCAGCACGATCAAAGGCGATGCCAAGATCAACTGCGAGAAGCTGGTCAAAGTTCATCTGCCGGTCGTCGAGATCGGCGAGACCGGGGCCAGACCGGCGTTCAATGAGTTCGATCTGCTGCTCGATGGGATTTTCGGCACGGGATTCCACGGTCCGATCACCGGGGCCGCCGCCAGTGTGGTCGATGCGATGAACAAATCCGGTGCGAGAATCGTCGCCATCGATTCGCCCTCCGGCTTGAATGCCGATACCGGCGAATGCGACGGCAGCGTGATTCGTGCCTTCCAGACTGTGACCCTGGCGTGCTCCAAGAAGGGGCAGTGGTTGTGGCCGGGACGGTCGCACGCCGGCATGCTTGAGGTCGTCGATATCGGAATCCCCCGCACGGCGGTGGACGCGGAAAACGCGCGCCTCGCGCTGGTGACGGAGACCTTTGTTCGCCAGGCGCTCCCCGCGCGTCCGCCCGATGCGCACAAGGGAACATTCGGCAAGGCGATGATTATCGGCGGGTCGGTGGGGATGTCGGGGGCGATTGCCCTGGCGGCCAACGCCTGCATGCGCAGCGGAGTGGGATTGACCTATGTGGGCTGTCCGGAATCGCTGGCTGATCTGGTTGATATGAAAGCCACCGAACCGGTGGTGTTGCCGCTTCCCGAAGTGCGCCCGAAACGGGTGCTGGCTCGGCGCGCGATCGGGGAGATCGTGCAACACTTCCAGCGTGTCGATGCCGTTGGCATTGGGCCGGGACTATCCACCCATCATGAAACACAGGAGCTTGTCCGACGGCTTGTGGCCCGCCGCATTCGGCCAACGGTTCTTGACGCCGATGGGCTTAGTGCATTTGCCAAATCTCCCGCGGAATCAGCCGGGAAGGCCGAGGTTCCATTGATCATCACGCCCCATGTGGGCGAGATGGCAAGACTGCTGGAGAGTTCACCCGAGACGATCGCATCGGACCGCGAGGCGGCGGCACGTCAGGCGGCGGAGAAGTTCGGCTGCATCGTGGTCATGAAAGGTGCACCGACGTTCATTGCCGAGCCGGGCGGGCAGATCTACCTGAATCCCACCGGCAATTCGGGGATGGCTTCGGGTGGCGTCGGTGATGTGCTCACCGGCATGATCGTGTCGTTCCTGGCGCAGGGATGTGAGCCTCTGACGGCAGCGCTGCTCGGCGTCTTCATCCATGGTCTGGCTGGAGATTATGCCGCCGCCGAGAAGGGCGAGCGTTCTCTGGTGGCCTCCGATCTCGTGGAGGCATTGCCGGAAATGCTGCAACTTCTGGATTCCTGATCCCGATTGCTATGACTTCCAAAGGACTCATCGTCGGCGTGCTGGCAGTACTCTTCCTGGTTATTCTGGGCCAAAACACAGAGATCGTGACGGTTCGATTGCTGCTCTGGAAGATCAGCATGTCGCGGATCGTGCTGATGCTGGGATCGGCGCTGGTGGGGATGCTGGTGGGAGTGGTGCTGGCGCACCGGCTACGCTCTTCCAAGAAGCCGGCGCTTCACAAACCTTGATAAGACCTATTTGTCCTATAGGACCTATGCCACGTACCCGGCCAGGGCCGCGTGCATCTCGGGCGGGAGCGCCATGGGCTTCATCGTGGCTGTGCTGACGCAGACGTGGCGGGTCGTGATGGTTGCGCGTTTGATGTCGTCCGGGCCGACTAGCTCCATCTTAACCGTAAACGAGGCCTGCCGCAATTCGGTGAGAGTCAGCCGCGCGGTGATCATCTCTCCGTGGCGCATGGGGCGGAAGTAGTCCGCCTCGGAATGGGCGATCGGAATGATGTACTCCCCGTCATCGATGGCTTTGGGGATGCCGTGGCCGATGTCCTGCAGGAAGTGCTCATAGGTGTCATGGGCCAGAACGAAGTAGTTGGCGAAGAAGACGATCCCGACCGCATCGACGTGGTGGATCAGAATCGGGAATGTGCGCGTGTAGGTTGTCATCGTGTGGTTCCTGACTCTTGCAGTCCGCCGTCCGACAATGTGGCGCGGCCGCTCTCGGCTGCGTGCGCCCGCTCCCGAGCGAGCGCGGTTGCAGGTCACTGCTTCGCAGCGACCGCAGGCGAGGGCGCCTGCGCCACATTGCGAAGGCACGCCAGGCCTATCCGAATCAAAGCATAATCGACCGTTCCGCCAAGAGAATCGAAGAGCGGCTTGAGCCGGTCGGTGCCGTGTTCTCTGGCTGCGTCGCGAATCCGGGCAAAAGTCCTGGCATCGACCCATGGCGCCGGGTCTGTGATCCGGTTAATGGTGATGTATTGTTCGAGATAACCGGATGTGGTGCTGCGCGCCCGTCCGATGGCCAGGGCGATATCGTCCAGGGAACCGCCGCGCGAAAATAGCTCGAACGCGAGCCTCGCCGCGACACTCGCGACGCCCGGTTCTGCCTCACTCTCCAGTGGCACGAGGGACGCATTGGTCAGATCCACATCGGTCGCCACCGAGTTTTGCCGGCAATGGGTCGTGATGCACTCCAGAAACCGTTTGCCGTAGTCCGCGCGCTTTCGCTCGCCGATACCGGATACTCGGAGCAGACCATCCCAGGTTGAGGGGCGCCGCCGCGCCATGTCGCGCAGAGTGGCATCGCTGAGGACAACGAATGCCGGGACGTTCAGGCTGTCGGCGATGGCGCGCCGCAACGTGCGGAGCGCTTCGAAGAGCCGGTCATCGACGCCGTCCCATGAATCAGAGGCGATGCGTACCCGGCGCGTACGCGATTTCTTGCGCTCACTCGGAATGGAGAGGCGCGGTTTCTCCTCCCCTCGGATCACCTTCCAACCCTTGGGGGTGACGGAGAGCACACGGAATTCGCCATTGCGTTCGAGGTACTCCTCGGCGACGAGCTGCTCAATCCAGGTGCGCACCTGTTGCCGCGTGACCGAAGAGAGAGCGCCGTATGTCTTCAGCTTGCCGTGGCCGCGCTCTTCGATCCGGGGATCATCCGAACCGGTGAGCACGGTGGCAGTGTAATCCGCCCCGTAGCGTTCCTCCAGTCGCCGGACGCAGGAGAGAATCTTCTGTGCGGTGACCAGCGAATCCGGGAATGTGTCCGTGGCCTCGAGGCAGACATCGCAGGCGGAGCACGAGGCACCGGCGAATTCCTGGCCGAAGTAGTTCACCAGCGCCTTGTGGCGGCACGCGGTGCTCGCGCAGTAAGCCTCCATTTGCCGGAGTTTCTTCACGGCGATCGTGTGCGCCTCGTTCGGCAATTCGCGCAGCAGATATCGCCAAATGCCAAAATCCCCACCGGAGTAGAGCAACACGCATTCGGCCTCGAGGCCATCGCGTCCGGCGCGACCGCTCTCCTGTTGGTAGTGCTCCAGCGACTTGGGGGCGGCGGCGTGGATCACGTAGCGGACGTTAGACTTGTCGATCCCCATCCCGAACGCCACTGTGGCGACGATGATATCGGCATCCTCGTGGAGGAACGCCTCCTGGTTTTTCTTGCGATCGTCGTCCTGCATCCCGGCGTGGTAGGGCAGGGCGCGATATCCCGCTGTGACCAGCATGGCGCTCAAGGTGTCGACATCCTTGCGGCTGATGCGGTAGATGATCCCGGATTCCTTCCGATGGCGCCCGATGATTGCGCGTATCTGATCCCAGCCGTCGCCTTCACGAGGTTCGGCGCGATAATACAGATTGGGGCGGTCAAATGAACCGACCAGGAATTCCGGCTCGCGTAACGTGAGCTGCGCCGCGATATCGGTTCGCACCTGCTGGGTGGCGGTTGCTGTGTAACCATGGACGGCCAGTTTCGGGAAGGTCTTGCGCAGAATCTTGAGCTCGCGGTAGTCCTTGCGGAAATCATGTCCCCACATGCTGATGCAATGGGCTTCGTCGATGGCGAAGAAGGACACGTTACTCTGTTTCAGCAAATCGAGGAAGCCATCGGAGGTCAGACGTTCGGGCGCTACATACAGGAGCTTGAGTTCGCCTTTGCGCAGCCGTTCGAGCGTGCTTCGCCGGTCCGCTGTGGATTGGGTGCTATTAATGAACGCCGCGGGAACGCCATTGCCGATGAGTGCGTCGACCTGGTCCTTCATTAGCGAGATCAAGGGCGATACTACGACGGCGACACCGGGCAAGGCCATCGCCGGAATCTGGAAGCAGAGCGACTTGCCGCCCCCGGTGGGGAGCACGACCACGGTATCGCGATGGGCCATCACGGCTTTGATCGCCTCTTCCTGCAACGGCCGGAACGAGTCGTATCCCCAATGTTTCTTCAGCAGGCTCTTGAGTTGTTCCATTCAGCCGACCCCGTGTCGCACTTGCCCACGTTATCGACAAGCAATACTGCGGCGCCATCCGAGGTCAATCATCATTTGTTCAGCTAAAATCCGTTCAATTTTGCCCCGATTTGCCGCGTAGAAGCAGAAGACCCGGCCTGGATGAGACCGGCGGGTGTTATATTGGCGACGATTGATGGGAGTGATGGGATTAAATGGGAGGAGTGATGCAACACACACGAAAGTTGATTGGTGCTGCCGCTTTAATGGCCGCGCTGGCATTGCTGGCGCCACCGTCTCAGGCGGCGGACGAACCCGAGGTCAAATGGGACCATGTATTCTCCGGCCATGAGATGTGGCTGAGCTCGCTCGATTCGGGTCTGGCGGTATCGGCGCGCGAAGGCCGTCCGATGCTGGTGGATTTCTACAGCCGCCACTGAGGGGGATGCCGGACTCTGGCAGAGTCCACGTGGGCCGACCCCAAGTTTCAGGCGTGGGCCAAAGAAAAGAAGTTCGTTCTCGTGAAAGTCCACACGCTCGACCAACCCGAAAAACGCAAGGAATACAAGATTGCCGGCCTGCCGACGGTCATCACGGCCAAGCCCGGCGGTGAGGAAATCGACCGCACATTGGGATACATCAAGACCGCGAACTTCATTACCACCGTCGACGATTATCAGAAGGGGATTGGCACGCTGGGGTCCATGCTGGCCGAGGAGAAATCCAAGTCCAAGGACCCCGAGTTCCTTTACAAATTGGGCAAGAAGCTGTTCACGCACAGCCGCTGGGACGACGCCGATCAGCGGTATGCCGCTGTCGTTGCGGTTGATCCGGATAATCAGTCGGGGAATGCCGACGACGCCCAGTTGGGACGCGCCAATGCCGCCGGAAAGAAGGAAGATTACGCCGGCGCGGTGGCGCAATGCCGCGAAATCGGCAAGCGCTGGCCCAAGAGCGATCTCGCTCCCGATGCCCTCAGCTATATGGGCTGGTACGCTACTCAGGGCGGCATGACCGAGGAAGCGATCGCCGCGTTCACCGACTATCTGAACCGGTGGCCCGAGGGCGAAGACGCCGAGTTCGCCAAAGAAGAACTGGCGAAGCTGAAGAATCCGGAAAAGGCGAAGACGAAGACGAATTGACAAGAGGTAGGGTGCGTTATTAACGCACCCTACGACGCGGAGCTTCGGGCCTCGGCGAGTGTCCCGGCGGCGCGGCGCAGATGCGGGATCGTGATCGATCCACCCACCACCAGCGCCACTGAGAATATCTCATCGAATTCCGCATCGGTAACGCCTCGTTCAGCGCACTGCAGGATGTGGTAGGTGATGCAGTCATCGCAGCGCAGGACAATCGACGCCGCCAGTCCCAGCATCTCTTTTGTCTTTGCCGGCAGGGCGCCATCGAGATAGACGCCGTTGTCGACATTGAAAAAGCGCTGGATGTACTTGTGCTGCGATTTCAGCAGGACTTCGTTGAGCGCGAGGCGCTCGGCTTTGAATTCGGCGATGGTTTTGCGGGTCATTCGTGCAGGCTCCTTCTTGATGATTCACTGACTCTCGGGCGGAACTCAAACGCAAACAAGTAATTGCCGGAAACCGGTATGTCAAACGTCCCGTTGCAGTTCGGGCCGGATGCCTGAAGATCTTTCCGGCGAAATGGCCGGCGGGACGATTCATAGGCAATCGAACCAAAGACATATTCCCCTTACAGTGAGCAAGGGGCTGCCTGAAACTCTTTTCTCGGGGGAGTGGAAAAGACGGCAAGAACAAAAAGTCTTTGCGCGGGCAGCTGAATTGTACGTATAATCAATTGATCGATTGAATAATTGAGTATCAGCCATGTCGACAGCCCGCGAAGTCAAAGACAGACTCTACTCCCAGTTTGCGCAGTTGGGGCACGCCCTCGCCAGCCCCAAGCGGCTGGAGCTTCTCGATCTGCTTTGCCAGAGCGAAAAAACCGTGGAAACCCTCGCCGGGCACTCAAGCATGTCAGTGGCCAACACCTCTCGCCACCTGGGGGTGCTCCGTGGTGCGAGATTGGTCGACCGTCGCCAGGAGGGCGTGTTTGTCTATTATCGCCTGGCCGGGAGCGAGGTTTGCGATTTCTTCCGGGGTCTTCGCCGGCTCGCGGAAAGCCGCATGGCCGAAGTCGACCGCATCATTTCCGACTACTTCGAACCCTCAACGCGCCTGCAGCCCATCGATCGGAAGACGTTGCTCAAGCGGGCGCGGGTGGGCGAAGTCGTCATTCTTGACGTTCGGCCGGAAGACGAATTCAGTGCGGGGCACCTGCCATTGGCCGTGTCGGTTCCACTCTCCCAGTTGCTGAAACGGCTTAGGGAGTTCTCACCTGACAAGGAGATCGTGGCGTACTGCCGCGGTCCCTACTGCGTTCTCGCGCAGGAAGCTGTGTCTCTGCTGCGGTCCAAGGGCTTCAAGGCGTACAGCCTCTCCGACGGGATCGCTGAATGGAAGGACGCAGGGCTGCCCGTGGAGCCAATGCCCGCAACCCGAAAGTAGTGCCTGATGGCCGCGATGACCTTGCCCGTTTCACTTAAGAGGAGAGCCAAATGAAGAAGCCCCCACGGATGTCCCTCGTCGTCTTGATGCTCTGGACATACATGTCCGTACCTTTCGGTGAAGCCAGGGTGCGAGCGGGCACACAGCCATCGCATGCGGAAGAACGGCGCCCCAGTGGGCGGAGTCTTGAAGTCGGCGACCGCGCGCCCGAATTCACCCTGCCGAGCTTGGGCGGGAAGACGGACACACTGTCTTCTCACAAGGATGAGACAGTTCTCCTGTGGTTCACCAATCTTTGCGGCGGCTGCCAAGCAGCCCTTCCAGAAGTGCAAAACCTGGGTCGACGGTACGCGGCCAAGGGTGTATCGGTATTGGCCGTCAGCCTACTTGGTGGAGATACGACGACCGTCTCCAGCATCGCGCGAAAGCAACGCGTGACGTTCCCCATGCTGATTGACCCCGAAGGCAGGGTGTACGAACAGTACGGCGGTGTGAAGGTGCCGCCGGGCACCTGTCCGGCCAATCCGCAGTTCTTCATCATCGACAATGGATTGATTGCCTATGCCGCGCATTTTCCAGGTGCCCCAATTGATGAGATTCGTAAGGAGGTTGACAGTCTGATCGGGGCGCGTAAACCTCATCCGCCACGAGATCCCAATTGAGAAGACCGATGAGGGTCCTTGATTCACGAGTGTAATTCGATCTCAATCGATTGCTGGGAGGGTATATGACTGCGAAAGAACTGTGCGCCGTGGGCGTCGCCGTTTCCGTGCTGGGCACGATAACTGCAGCATCCGCGTATCCGCCCGCCGTGGGAATTCTCGGCGCATCCAAGTCGTGCAATTCCTGTCACGTTAATAACGGGCCCTGGACCGACGAATCGAAAACAATCGTGGACATCATCGACAAGGGAACTGGCAGGTCTCTCCGGCAGAAAGACGGCAGTTTCCTGATTGAAGCGAAGCGCTTCGAGTCGAAGACTGTGATCACCATAATCGGCCGGGCCAAAGAAGACACTTTATCAGGTCCGTACCGGAACGCATGGCTCTACATCGATCCGGCCCAGATCGGCACCACATCGTTGTCGAAGTTTCCGCCGGGATGGTCAGTGGACCTGCCTATGGCGTGCCGTCTCGTCGGCGACAAGTCACACGTCTATGAAGGCGCAAGAGTGACCGTTCTGCCCATGACGGTCCAGCCGCTCGACGGTGCTGAAGCGGCGACCCTCGACATCCATGTGATGCTCACGTCCGGTGAGTCTGTCAAGGGTGACGCAACGAAGGGGATGCTGTCGAATTATCTCGTCCGCACCGTACGGCTAACGGTTATCGACGCGAAATGAAGTACCTATTTATCCTAAACGACCCCGCATATGGGACCGAGCGGTCCTACAACGGCCTTCGGCTGGCGCTCGCATTGCGAAAGCAAGTGGACGCTCAGCTTCGAGTCTTCTTGATGGCGGATGCGGTCGGGTGTGGGAAATTGGGACAGAAAACGCCAGACGGATACTACAATTTGGAACGCATGATTAAAGGTCTGGTTGCTGCCAATGCCCCCGTTGCGGCGTGCGGTACCTGCGCCGACGCCCGCGGGATATCCGAAAACGAGCTCATCGAGGGTGTCCATCGCGGTTCGATGGAAGAGCTCACCGAGTGGACGATTTGGGCGGATAAAGTCATTGTCTTCTGAAGCTGAAGGAAGGGCTGCAAGATGGAGTGGCACTCAATCCTTGTTTTCACGCATGTGATTACGGTCGTCTTCATGTCTGTGCCGCTCTACAACCTGGTTGTGGTCAACGAGCGCGGACGAATGGGAAAGGATGCCGGTGTGAACGTCGACCGGTATTTTGAAAACATCATTCGGGGAGGGGCAAAACGCTGTTTTGTCTTCCAACTGACCGTGATGCTCTCTGGAGTCGCGCTTGTCCTGGTCGACGGGATTGGATTCTCGGGACTTTGGAGCGACTCGGTGCTCGCGTTGAAGACGGTCCTACTTGTGGCGCTAATGGGGCTGCTCTCTCACATCCATTTCTCTGTGCAGCCCCGTATCGATGCGTTGCTGGCGTCCGTCACTGGCGACTCCATTCCCCCCGAGACCGGCGGGCGGATGGCCCCGTTGCGGCTCCGACGCAAACGCCTGGCCGCGGTTTGTCTGTTCTTCCTTATCACTGAGGTGGCACTGGGGATGCAGGTGTTTTCTCACTGGCCGATGCCGGGTGTGCTGGTCGTGGAGATTCTAGCAGGACTGTTCGCCTGGCGCGCCTATAAGAGCGTCGTTCCCTTCGGCTGGGTTTGAACCCCAACCGGCTTCTCCGCATCTATAATGAAATTGAAACATGAGGCGCACATGAAACACGCTGGTCGTCACATTGTCGAGTTCTCCGTCGACCACCCCAGGCTTGTGATCGTTCTGTCTATCGTTATCTCACTTGCTTTGGCAGCCTTTTTCCCTAAGGCGGTGATCGACACCGACCCAAAGCATATGCTCCCGGTGAGTTCGCCGGTGCGCCAATACAACGACAAAGTCGAGAAGGATTTTGGACTCCACGCCGACGTTATCGTCCTGGGGATCGTCAACGAAAACGGTATCGCCAATCGCGAGACCCTTTCTCGCATTGTGGCATTCACCGGCAAAATTCAGGACATCCCGGGCGTGATTGCTGTAGATGTGGTCAGCCTGTCCACGATCGACGACATCGAGAGCCAAGGCGAGGATCTTGTTGTCCACCCTGTGCTGCGCGACATCCCCGGCACCGACGATGAGTTGAAGGATTTCCGCGGTACGCTTTTATCAAACCCCTTGTTCGTGAACCGCATTGTTTCTGGCGACGGGACCGCAACAGCCATCTACGTGCCCATCGAGCCGGGAGCCAACGGGAAAGAAATTGCCGACCGCATCCGGCAGATCCTCCCCACAGAATCATCAGGCGACCAGTACTACCTGGCTGGCGACCCGGTCGCACGGGACACGTTCGGATCCCAAATGTTCCGTCAAATGGGCCTTTTCTCCCCCATTGCCGGACTGGTTCTGTGCATAGCTGTCTGGCTGATGTTCAGAAGCCTCATGCTTGTTGTCGCGAACATGGCGGTGGCCATGATCGGCATCATCTGGTCGATGGGGATCCTGATCGGCCTTGGCATTCCTGTGCACATCATGAGTTCGATGATTCCTGTCTTCCTGATGGCCATCGCGACCGACAGCGTTCACATCTTCAATGAATTCGCATTTCGTTACGGTGAAGCGCGAAACAAGCGCCAGGCGGTCCTCGAGACCATGTCGGCGGTCGGGGGGCCAATCTTCTTTTCCGATCTGACTACGGCGGTCGGGTTCGCGGCTCTGGCAACCGCGACCATTGTTCCAGTGAGAGTCTTCGGACTTTTCGTCGCGTTGGGCACGCTGGTGATCCTGCTCATGAGCTTCACACTCCTGCCGGCGATCCTGATTCTCCTGCGAGAGAATCGTATCCCCCGAGTGCCTCAGGCGGCTGGTCGCGAGGCCAATTCCCACAGGGGATCGCATTTGTTCCGTCTCGGGATCTTCTGCGTTCGTCACGCCAAGAAGATCGCCCTCCTGACCGGTGCATTGCTGATTGTCTCGGCAGTCGGGATGATCCAGATCAAGATCAACAACAACATGGTCCACTGGTTCAAATCCCGAAGCACGGTACGGATCGCGGATCGTGTGATGAACGAGCATCTCGGCGGCACATCAACCGGCTATCTCGTCATCGCGGGACCGTCGGAGGGGGCGATGAAGGACCCGGCCATGCTCCGCAATATCGAGGGACTCCAACGCGAACTGGAAAAGGATCCAATGGTCGGCAAGACGTTCTCCATGGTGGATTATGTCAAACGGATCAACCTGGTGCTTCATCACAAGGATCTCGCCTTTGAGCGGCTCCCAGACTCGGCCCGCGAGATTGGTCAGGACCTGTTCCTCTTCGAGATGTCCGCCAAGCCCACCGACCTCGCCAATGTCGTCGACTATCCTTACCAGTCGGCCAACATCTTTCTTTGGCTCAAGAGCTGGGACGCTGGAGTAATGCGCCGGATAATGGCGACGACCGACAGCTATCTCACAACACACCCAATGCCGGGTTCAGCGACAGTACGGCCGGCTGGGATTGCCTATTTCAACCTCGTGTGGAGCGATGAGGTTTTGTGGAGCATGATCGATAGTTTTCTTGTCGGACTGGTGCTTGTCCTGATGCTTCTGGTGGTCCAGACACGCTCGATCCTCTGGGGTCTCCTGATGTTTGTGCCACTGCTGGTCACGATCGCCGTTCTCTATGGAGTCGTGGGACTTGTCGGTAAAGATTTTGATATGCCGGTGGCCGTGCTCTCCACTCTGTCGCTGGGTCTGGCAGTTGATTTCGCCATTCACTTTGTCGCGCGTTTCCGGCAGCGTTATCGCGAGAATCCGGACCTGGAGAAGGCACTGGTGTGGACTGTGGCGCGTCCGGGACGGGGGATTTTCCTCAACGCCATCCTCTTTGGCCTTGGCTTTGCGGTCATGATCCTTGCCGATTTGACGCCGTACGTCACGGTGGGGGTCTTCATGGCGGCCATCATGCTTCTGTCCGCGGTGCTAAGCCTGGTGCTCCTTCCTGGCCTCATCCATCTTTTTCAAACAGTTATGATCAAAGGAGGCAAATGTTAAAGACACCAATTCGTTCTGGAGCCGCAGCCCTGTGCGCCGTTGCCCTTCTGACAGCGTACCCGCCTGGGCCGGTTCACGCGCAGACATCGGCGGCTCTGGATCTGATGAATCAGTCTCACCTTGCCTACTACTACGCTGGTGACGGAGGGCAGGCACGCGTTGTGATGGTCCTTACCGACGCACAAGGGAAGATGCGTACAAGGGAGTTCTGGATTGCACGGCGCGATATCGCCGACATGGGTGACCAGCGATACTATACATATTTCCTCAAACCCGCCGATGTGGCTCGTACAGCTTTTCTTGTCCACAAGAAAGCCCAGGCAAACGACGACCGCTGGCTCTACATCCCGACCCTTGATCTGGTCAAGCGTATCGCCGCTGATGACCGGCGCGCCTCGTTTGTCGGGTCCGATTTCACTTACGAAGATATCTCCGGCCGTCTGCCGGCGCTCGACAACCACGAAATCATTGGTCCTGACACAGCGATGGGCCGTTCGGTGACCAAGGTGAAGAGCACACCGAAGGATCCGAAGACCGCCGATTACGCCTACCGGTTTACTTGGGTTGACGATGAGACCAATCTTCCCCTGAAGGAGGAGTACATCGACAAGAAGGGCGTCGCGGTGCGACAATTCCAGATCGACAGCGTGGAAACAATCGAGGCAATCCCCACGGCTGTCGTGCGAACGATGTTCAATCTGGAAACGGGTCGTAAGACCACGATCAGTTTTACCAACGTCTCCTACAAGACTAATCTGAAGGCCGATGATTTCAACGAGCGACTGCTTAAGAATCCCCCGGCGGACTTCGCGAGGTGATCTTATGCGAACGAGCGTCATTCTGCTGGTCATAACATGCGTGTGGGTGACACGCGTGACGTCGCAGCCGATTATCGGCGGATTCGTGGAGATCAACCAGGCCATCCGTGTCGAGAAGAACTCCGCCCTCGGCGATGGAACGCTAAGCGCACGCTCGTACCCCCGCAGCGAAGTTCGTGCCCAGATGACCCTCCGCGGCACCGGCGAGCGCGAGGAGTTCTTTCTGCGTGCTGATTTGGCCAGCGACGCGACCACCGCGACTCGCTCCATGGTCGATCTGCGCGAGGCCTATATCAAGATGCACCTGACCGACTGGCTTGACATCAAACTCGGGCGTCAGGTAGCGACCTGGGGAACTGGCGACTTCGTTTTCGCCAACGATCTGTTTGCCAAAGACTGGGAAGCGTTCTTTACCGGGCTGGACGATGCCTACCTGAAACCGCCGCAGGATCTATTGCGGACCAGTGTCTATCTCAGCGGCGTGACCATTGAAATCGCTGCGTCCCCCTACTTCACTCCCGACAATATTCCCGACGGACGGCGGCTGTCCATCTACAACCCTTTCCTCGGGCGTGTGGTGGGGAGTTCGGAGGCGCCGACGATCCTGCCTGTCGGCAAGAAGCTGAATAATGGCGAGATATTCGGACGTCTCGCCGGGACGCACGGTGGCGCCGAATGGACTCTCTATGGCTACAGAGGTTTCTGGCCGACGCCGCAGGGTATGACTGTGTCGGGCGAGCTTTTCTATCCACGATTGTGGTCGGCGGGCGGAAGCTTGCAAGTTCCGGTGGGATCATTTCTGGCACACGCCGAGGCCGCGGCCTATGTCTCACAGGACGATACCGATGGCAGGAACCCTCTAATCCCAAACTCGCAGATTCGCGGCTTCGCCGGCGTGGAGAAAAGCCTCGGCATCGACTGGACAGCCGGCGCCCAATACTACGCAGAGTTCATGCTCGATCATGATCGCTACGCCACCGGACTGCCCGCAGGTGCGCCAACGTTTGACGAGCTGCGTTCCACCGTAACGGGGCGCATCACCAAGCTCCTGCACAATCAAACCATTATCGTGTCCGCGTTTGCCTACTGGGGCGTCTCCGATGAGGACTGGCACCTGCGCACGTCGGTGGGCTACAAAATTACTGATGCAATCAACTGGACCGTCGGGGCCAGCCTGATAGGCGGCAACCGGCCCTACACGATGTTCGGGCAGTTCCGCGACAATTCGAATGTGTATACGCGTGTACGATACAGCTTTTAGGAGCAGTCGCCACACGTCGCGACCCTCGAAACAACCCTGGGATTGAGACTTGTTCGCTACCCCTGAAGAAACGGAGGAAAGAGAGTGACTATGGAAGGCGCAAACCGCGCCATCGCCGGGACTTTCGTCCTGGTGAGCCTCGCCTTGGGGTGGTTTGTCAGCCTCTATTGGTTTCTGTTTACCGCCATTGTCGGGCCGAATCTCCTGCGATCATCGCTCACAAAGTGGTGCCTTATGGAGGATATCCTGAAGAAGCCCGTATTCGCGGGACGGAAGCATCTCTCTGCCGAGGATGTTGCCTGAAGAGGGCGCGCTCGCCCCCCCCCCCGGCATTCCACTGAAAGCAGGATGCCACCTACCCTGCATCTGGACTCCCGCTTGCGCGGGAGTGACATCCTCAGAGCCAGACCACACGCAATCAGAATCCGTACAGCTCGCCATACTTGCGCGTCATGTAATCGATCAAGGGCTTCGAGCTGAGCGGCTGGCCGGTTACGCGCTCAATCAATATGTTAGAGCGGTAACGGCGGCCATGACGATGGATGTTCTGGCGCAGCCATGACTTCAATGCACTGAAGTCACCCTTGGCGAACTGCGCATCCAGGTCCGGAATGTCCTGCTGCGCCTTGGCAAAGAACTGCGCGGCGAACAGATTGCCCAAGGCGTAGGTCGGGAAATAGCCGATGTACCCGGCGCTCCAGTGCACATCCTGCAGGCAGCCTTCCTTGTCGTTGGGCGGTGTGAGCCCGAAATACGATTTGAACTTCTCGTTCCAGGCACCGGGGATGTCGTCAACCGACAGGCCGCCGGAAAAGAAGGCGCGTTCCATTTCGAAGCGCAGGAGAATATGCAGATTATAGGTCGCCTCGTCGGCTTCGACACGAATCAGCGAGGGCCGAACGTCATTGATCGCCCAGTAGAATTCGTCGGCTTTGACATTGCCCAGCGCTTCGGGGAATGTCTTTTGAGCTTTGGGGAAGAAGTGCGTCCAGAACGGGCGCGAGCGGCCGACGAGATTTTCCCACATGCGCGATTGCGACTCGTGGATGCCCAGCGAAATCATCTCGCCCATCGGCGTGCCGAAGTGTTTCGGGTCGAGGCCCTGATCATAGATCCCGTGGCCCGCTTCATGGAGAATTCCGAAGAAGGCGCAGGGGAAATGATGAGCGTCATAGCGTGTCGTGATGCGCACATCGCCCGGCCCGATGCCGGAGCAGAACGGGTGGGTCGTGATATCCAGCCGTCCCTCGGTGAAGTCGAAGCCGATGGCGGTGGCCGCCTCGGTGCCGAATTGCTGTTGCCGCTCGACGGGATATTCACGGGTGATGATGCCGACATTGGGCGAGCGTCCGGAGCCGCGAATCTTGTCGAGCAGAGCCACCAATTCGTTGCGCAGGGGGGTGAAAGTCCTCTCGATTGAGGTAACGGTCGCGCCGGGCTCGTAGGTATCGAGCATGGCGTTGTACGGATCGTCTTTGTATCCGACGGCCTGCGCTTCCTGTTTCTTGAGATCGATGACCTTTTGCAGCCAGGGTTTGAAGGCCGCGAAGTCGGAGTTGGCACGCGCCTCTGCCCACTTGCCCTGGGCGAGGGTCGTGACCCGGGTGATCTCCTCGACCAGCGCCTGAGGGATCTTCACTTCACGATCGTAGATTCGTCCCACTTCACGCGCCATCACTGAGGCGTCGTCATCGCCGCCATTGGTGTTGCCGCTGGTGCGCAGTGTATTGATGAGATCGCCGATCCGGGGATCGACCAGGCGCGAGTGGGACAGTCCGGCCAGAAACGCGAGTTGCTCGGCGCGGTGTTCCGCCCCCTTGCGCGGCATGTAGGTTCGCTCGTCCCAGCCCAGCAGGGAGCCGCACGAATCGATAATCGAGATCTCACGGCACTGGCGGACGAGTTCTGTCAGTGTGTCCTGGGTGGTGGCCATATCGTGTACTCCTTCATGACGGGGATGGGTCTGTGCGCCCCCCGATCACACGAATTCGGGGCGCCGAACACTGGATCGGGAAGATACTTCCTGGGGAAGCACAAAACAACCGTCCCCGTGGCCGTCGGATTTCGCTATCCTTTTGGCAGTATGCGAAACGTGACCGTCGATGACTCGATTGCCCGGCTTTGGCGGGGAGCCGCGGTGCTGACCATTTGCGAAATGACCGTTGACGCCAGCGAGTTTGCCTCCGACAGCGAATTTGCCGGCGAAGTCCGGGGGCTGGAAGAGGAATTGAAAGCGCTGGGCAAGGATGTGCTCCAGGAGGGCCGGGTGCAGGCGATGCGCGCCATGTTTCGAGCGATGCCGGATATGGATCCGACACGCTACCGGCCATCGTCGGAGGCGCTGGTGCGGCGGTTTTCCGACAGCGGGTTTTTCCGCATCAACCCGCTTGTGGATACAAATAATCTGCTTTCGGCGCGGTTGCGGATTCCGTTGGGAATCTATGATCTGGATCGTTTGCCCCAATCGCCGTGGGTGTATCGCATCGGCCAAGACGGAGAATCGTATCTCACGTTTTCAGGGCAGCCGAAGAACGCGGCGGGGAAACTGATCCTGGCCGACTCTGATGGTGTGTTTGGCAGTCCCGTGGCCGACTCGGGGCGGGCTTCGATCTCTCCTGAGACCCGGCATCTGGCCGTTGTGGGGTATCTCCCGCTCGATATCGCCGCCGGGGAAGCGGACCGCGTAGTGGGTGTGATTGAGGATGGTTTCAATCGGTATTTCAAACCGATCAGCCAGGGGCGACAGGTCATCCTGAATCCAGCATTGTAGGCAGTCGGAGCGGGCAGCCATCGGTAGGGGCGCCCCTGCGCCCGTGTGTGCGTGGCAGACAGACGGCCACATAGGGCCGCCGCTACGATGCATCGGACTGGATTCGCATGAGACCGTTATCCTGCGTCGCAAGGGGCTGAAAGCCCCTTGTCCGCACCGGACAGACGCCGCGCAACCGATTGACAAACCACTGTTTTGACCGATATTCCACACAGGAGTCACTGTCAACCGCCACCTCCCGGCGATTGATGGACAACAGGCGGGCAATCGATGTCTAACCGGTCACGTCAATTGGCCATTCGCCTCTTGCGCGGCGTTGTTCTCGCCGGGCTGGTCGCGTTTGTGGCGGCGCCGGTCTCATCGAAACGCGCTCCGTCGGTTCCAGCGCGGACCAGTATGGCCGCTGCGGCGCTTCCCCGTCCGGCGCGCGCTCCCCTCGCCACCGCCGTGCAGGCGGTCAATGCTCTTCAAAGACAAGCTTTTCGCCCGTGGAATGTCCGTTGGAGCGGCGAGACCGGCCTGCCGCGCATGATGATGGCCGGGCAGTCTCGTGCATACACAGGAGGGGTGGCCGAAGCCGCCGCCTCGTTCCTCGACGATCATCGAACACTATTTGCCTTGGACACTGGTGCCGGCCGGATGATCTCGGCAGTGCGGCCGCTTGATCAGCAACAACTACCGGAGGGCACCAAAGTCACGTTCGAGCAGGCGGTTGGCCGATTTGCGGTCGTCGATGCGCAGATCGGGGTGATTGTCGATGGGAGTGGCTCGGTCATCCACATCAGCTCCAGCGCCCGGCAGATTCCCGCCGTGGACACAGTCCCCGCATTGTCCGGCACGACCGCTGTTGCTGTGGCCGCTGCCGCGGTTGGCAAACCTCGCATTACCGGATCCGATCCGGCGCCACGCCTGGTGATTTACCCGTCTGATCCGCCGCGTCTTGCTTATGAAATCCGTCTGACGTTCGACGCTGGTTATGGCGAGCCGTGGCGGTTTGTGGTCGATGCACACGATGGCGCGGTTCTCCTGCAGCGCCGAATGGTCTTGGACGCGGATACTTCGTTTGTGTTCGATCCCAATCCGGTGGTGACGCTGAACGATACGACGCTTCTGGACCATAACGACAGTGACAGTGCCGTGCCGCTGGCGGGATACCGCACAGTCGTACTGCAACATCTCGATCCGGCGGTGGGCGGGGTGTACTCGCTTGAGGGATCGTACGCGGTGATGCAGAACATGGAGGCGCCGAATAATACGCCGCCGACCTCGCCGGACAGCAGCTTTCTGTTTCTCCGCAAGAACAACGACTTCGAAGAAGTGATGGTGTACTACACCATCACGAAGAGCCAATTGTACATCCAGTCACTCGGGTTCACCAATGCCGACAACCGCCGGCACCAGCTTGACGCGCACGGCTACGGCGGCGCCGACAATTCGCACTATGTTCAAAGCGTCGTGGGTGCGGGGTATATCGCCTATGGCGATGGCGGTGTCGATGATGCCGAGGACGCCGACATCATCCTGCACGAGTACGGGCATTCGATCCAGGACAACTCCTCGCACGGGATCTATTTCGGGATCGCCAACCACGGGTACGGCGACGAGACCGGGGCGATGGGTGAGGGATTCGGCGACTACTGGGGGGCATCGGCCGGGTATGATTCGTCGGTGGCCCACGGATTCCCGGCGGCGTATGTCGGCGAGTGGGATGCGAAGGGGTACACCGCGGCCGGTGAGCCATACCTGCGCGTGGTCAACTCCGGCAAGGTCTACCCGGCGGATATGTCCAACGAGGTGCACGCCGATGGCGAGATCTGGTCGGCGGCGTTGTGGGATTTGTTTGGGTCGGTGGGCCGGACAGTCGCCGACCGGCTGGTGCTTTACTCGCACTTCCTGGTGCCGACCCCTCCCGACTTTGCTGATGGCGCCAACGCGCTTCTGGCGGCCGATGCGGTTCTGTATCCGGCCGCGGCCAAATCCGGCGCCGTGGTCTACGGAATTCACTACGATCAAATCTGCAGCGCGATGTCGGCGCACGGAATTCTCAATTGCCCGCCCATCTGCGACTGCTCGCACACCGGCGATCCGAACGATGACGGTGTGATCGACCTGTTCGATATCATCCTGACCATCGACGAAGTCTTCTCAGGCGGCCCCCAGGCCCCCAAAGACCCGTACTGCCCCCACCTCTCGCGCAGCGACTACAACTGCGACAACTCGATCGACGTCTTCGACGTCGTTCACGCGATCGAGTACGTCTTCAGCGGGGGGCCGGGGGCGTGTGATCTGTGTGGGGGGTAGGGGGGGAGAGTAATCGTCCAAAGGCCGTTGGCGGGACCCAAGCTGTTACGTGTCTGCAGTCCCGTCTGGTTCTGAGGTTCCTGCTTCAAGCAAGGACTCCAGTTCCAAGTCCGGGATGGCTGCAAGAGAACGACCTATGATCCCTTGGAGATCGCCATAAAGGCCAACCGTCCCAGTAACACTGAGTTCGAGCTGCTTCTCTCGTTTATCCCATTGCTTCCGGATCACCTTCTTTTCAAGATCCAAATCGCGCTTCATCGAGGTGAAGGCATCGACAATTGCCTCAACCCGTCTCTTGAATCCCGAACTGGTCAGGTAGCCGTAAACAGCTTCGCTCTTCTGGGACATTCCCTGAGAGGCGATTCTTGCAGTTGCTACTTGGATCATCGTGGTGCGGAGAATGCTTGCCAAGGTTACGGCAAGCTTTGGTTCCGTGATCCAGATTCCATCGCGCTGATCGATTGGCCCGGCATCTTTAGGCAGGACGTTTGAAGCAATCACGCCAACATCACCTTTGATCGCATCAAGGTCCGCCTTGAGTTTTGGAATCCAGGAGTCGCTCCAGTTCTTGGTGTTCTTGACTTCCCACACAATGGCGCCACACCGATTTCCCAGCTGATCATTTACAGTATGTACAATGTCTGCTCCTCGGATCCCAGTGGGAACGGGTTCGATGACGTCATAAGGAAAGCTGATTGCCAGTACATTCTCGATGTTCGTCTCTAGGATGTCGCCTTGAAGTTGCTGCGAGCCCTGGATCAGTCGGTTGCGCATCTCTTCAACTTGCCTTTCCATGTCCTTGAGCTTGCGGTCTTTTTCGTCATCCTTCAGGCGATGCTCTTCTGCCACTCGAATCCGAATTGACTCCTCGAGAGGCCTGACTCCTTCGGACAATCGTCTTGAGACCTCTAGCTCGATTTCAGCCGCACGCTCCTCTAATTCACGTTCGCGCTTGCGCCAAGCCAACTCCCTTTCCTGTGACTCCTTGAGCAATTCCTTCTTTTGAACAAGATCTGCCGTGAGTTCCTTCAACTTCACACCAAACTCCAGCTTGAGATTCTCTTGGATATGCTCCTTAATGACGGCTTCCTTCTTCTTCGCTTCCTCGGCAATGCGCTGCTCGATACCGTCCAGTTTTGTTTGTAGTTCGCGCGCTTTCTGGTCCACGGACTTCTCGCGTTGCGAAAGTTCGCGTTCTCTTGACTCGGTCGCGACCTGTTTCTGGCGTTGCTCTTCCTCCAATCTCTTCCGAATCGTGGCTTCAAGTGATGCTCTCTCTTCAGCCACTTTCCTTGCCACCTCCAATTCGATTGTTGCAGACTGCTCCTCCAACTCTCGCTCGCGCTTTCGCCACGAAAGTTCTTTGGCCTGCGACTCTTTCAATTGATCTTTCTTTGCCGTCAGTTCATCTGATATAGCCTTCAGTTTCAAGGCGAATTCGCCTCCTAACTCCTGCTGAATTGTCGCCCTAATCAAGACCTCCCTCTTTGAGGTCTCCTCGCTTATGTGCTCCTCGAGGCTGTCGCGTTGTTGCTGCAACTCTTGCGCCTTCTTGGAAAGAGCCAAATCTCGCTGAGAGAGTGCAAGCTCCTTAGAGCGTGCCTCAGACTCCACCTTGTCGCGAAGGGTCTTCTCAATATCTTGCCGGAGCAACTGATCGAGGGGAAAGCTCGCCTCACACTTAGGACATGTAATGATTGTTTCTGCCATACTGTACCCTGTTGCAGAATTGGTGATCAACCTCAAATTAGGTTCGGAAAGTGTTCAATCCCTTTCATGATGGTTCATATCGCTGTTGCGATTGACCGTACATTCTCGAGAATGGTGCGCAGTTCGTCAGGAATATCCCGCCCTGAAGTGTACATCGCGCGCCCAGCTAGTTCGCCGAACTCCACCTTGAAGCGTTGAAAGCGTGCCCCCGGTCCCTTCTTTTCATTCATCACTCGTTGAAACTCCGCTTCTCTGTTCTTTTCGGGGCAGATGTCAGAGATGGTAATACTCAAACCCTCCGGATGACGTTTGTTAATCAGATCTACAGCTAAGTCAAGTGGAATGTACCGCTCGAACTGCCCTTCATTGAGACAAAAAACGGACTTAAGATTCTGATAGCCTCGTGCGTTGATAGAACGCCTCAGGTTCGCCGCTTGTTTCTCTGCGTCTTTGTCTAGGACAACAACCACAGGTATCCTGTAGCACTCCAAGACCTTTAAGAGGCTCCGGATTGTCGATTCATTCGAACAGTTTGCTGGGACAATTGAAACACCTAGTTCCCGATGGTTCATGCCTGCCATTGTGAAAAGCCATGGGTACGCGTGCAGTTCTGTCTGCCCCTCGACAATTAGAGCGCAGTTGCCCCCTCCACTGAGCAGTGCATCGCTGATACGAATACCCATTATCTCGCGGAGTCCCTCATAGTCTTCGGTTGAGAAAGATCGTGCAATCGTGTTTCCCTTTGGAGTTCGCGTCAATACTATATTGTCTTCGAGACTTCCTAGATCTAAGAAGACGCTGGAATGCGTGGTGCAAATCACCTGTGCTGCCTTCGATAGATTTTGCAACGCCCAGAGCATTTCACGCTGCCCTCTCGGGTGCAGGCTATTTTCCGGCTCCTCTATTGCCAGTATGAAATCTGTTGCACCCTTCAATGCTAACAACCTAGAACTCATCCCAAAAATCGAATTTGAGGGACGGGCAAGTTCAAAGCCCTCGTCATTCCACCTATGAGAGTCACCGAAGCAAACGACATGCCAGAACCCCGAACGTGAATTTTGGGATGGCTTCTAAACATTGCTAGGATTAGATTGTTATGCACACCAGCCCCTCGGTTGGACATGGGGATGTTGCGCGCCCGCTCATCGTCCATTCCGAATTCGAAGTCCACGCCTTTCATAAGATCAAGGTCAACTGCGTGTGTGAGGGAAACCGATGGATTGTTCATCTGTTCACGCATCAGTTCTTCTAAACTCGAAACCGTCGCCCCGACACTCTTTCGGAGGAGAGTGCAAATATTGGTCAACGCTGTTTGGATGCTGGTCTCTGAAAGCGTCCCGCGGAAAAGCGGCTTGAACAGTTTGCCAAATAGAGACGTCTCCGTCATTTTCGTATGCAAATCAAAGTCCCGTGTTACCGGAACGAGGACAAAGTCCGGGACGATCTTATTGAATTCTCTTTCTGAGAGTTCAATCCGCGATTCCTGGAAGTCGTGAACATTTTGTGTCATCCAGTCTCTTATTTTGGATTTCACGTCGTCTTTGGCGAGTTTTGACGAATCCTTACTTCCGGAGACGTCATTCCAGATGCTCCGCAGATCTGATAGGTTCTTCGAGTCGAGGTCCCTAAATCGACTCTCCTTGGGCTGCTGCGAGATCACTTCGATAAGTCGCGGTGAATCGAACTCGTAACGGGCTCGCAACGTCAGCCGCCCTTGAGTCAAATACGGTTTCTGAGATTCATTTGGGTGGTCGAGACAGAAAGACAGTTCGATCAGTACAGGCAGGGTATCGTCCCCCATGAAGATATCTGTTTTGCGGTCGATCTTGTTGGCTTCAAAGAAAGTTCGAAGTGCGAACATACAAGAAGACTTCCCAACATCGTTTTCTCCAATGATCGTCGTCATTGGATGCAGCGTGACGCGAAGACTCTGTAGCGCACGGTAGTTCTCAATCTTTAGAGTTTCGATCCGAATCATGAGATTGATCCTCTGAATGGTGGAAAGTCAATTCATGGCAGATCTGTAACTAGTTAACTCCTATTCCCATTCTCGCGCCCCGAATCATGTCCAATTGATTCGAAAGTTCTTGCTGAACGTCAAGTTCGATCTCGGAATGGCGACTATGGTGGAAAGAGCCAGTTCTTTCGAGAACATGCTGTTGCCAACTTGAGCATAGCGACCTGGTTGGGCTTGGAATTGGGCGAGCCAACTAACATGATCCCCATGGGCGTCTGCGATTCTGCAATTCGTAATTGCGTCCTTATCCCCTCCACGCGCTGCCTGGACATAAAAGGCCGACTTCGCGGGGGATGAGCACTTGGACTTCGCCGCCGTGGACACCCTGCGCGATGGTACCCTGACGCAATAGGCGTGCTGCTGCAAACTTCTATGTCTACTACTACTCCAGCGCCCTGGGCTGCTTGCTGTGATGGGCGCCGGACATGGCTCTCACTGGGGGAGATTATCGCGAGTTCGATATCGCGATGTCAAGACAAAAGTCGTCACGGATGAACTTGTGACAAGGTCGATCTGGGGACGGAGTGTTGGCAGGTCAGCGTTGCGGGTTGGGAGAGGGGGAGATTGCTTCGCTTCGCTCGCAATGACGATTCCTGGATCTGGGTCAAGCGGAGGGGCGGGGACTCGAACCCCGATAGGCTTTCGCCCGGCGGTTTTCAAGACCGCTGCCTTACCAGTTAGGTCTACCCCTCCGAAGGTCTGCGCGATTACGCGCTTGCGGCGCCGCCGTGGGGAAGATCGAATTTGGCGGGGTCTGAGTCAACCGTGGCGTGGGTCTGCGCCGCCGGGGCGGACAGCAGATGCTTCGCTCCCTTCGGTCGCTCGGCATGACGGCGGGCGGTGGTGGCCCACCAGGAATCCAGTCGCCGCAGGCGACAGGATGGATGGTGGGGCTCTTCGCGGGAGGGCGGCGTTCGCTCGTTGCCCTGCCGCGCCCCACCATCCGCCCATTCGCCTCCGGCGAATTGGCTCCTGGTGGGCCACCGTGTCGGGGAGGTTGTTGAGAACAAAGCCTGTCGTGCCCACGGATGTGCCCTCACCCCGACCCTCTCCCTGAGGGAGAGGGGGTTGCCTGCCGTGAAGCATAGGTGATGTGTGAAAGTCTTGTATCAATGTGATGCTTTTCACCCCTCTCCCTCTGGGAGAGCAACTGTGTTTCCGATCAGGCCGCCATGGCCCGGGTGTGTTGCCAATGGACGCCGTCCCGGACCATCGCATTCAAGATAACGAGCAATTTGCGCATGCAGGCCACGT
>JAKAKI010000094.1 GCA_021813505.1 bacterium
CATCTGCCCGCCCTGCGGGACGCGTTACAACGTGAATTGAAGATTGGAGAATCCGCCAATGCCCTGGCGAAGGCGGCCTGAACAATTATGAGCCGTTCAAACTTCAACTAACTTTGGGATTGACCCCGTGCTCGTCAATGCGCTGAGATAGGGTGCCTCGCGAAATGCCCCCAACCAACGGACGAAAGAGGACGAAGGCCTCGGTTAGCAGGGGCCCACATGAATCAGATCACTGGTTCTGCCCGTGGACCCAGCCTCTTTGGCGACACTACCCTTCCCGCCGTCATTGCCGGAAGGTGAGGCGGACTCTGTGAGGGTTTCGGCAGGAACAAAACCTCATCCTGGAGCGTTAATTCCCTTGACGGGGTATGCCATTATTGGCATATTAGTGGAGTGTCGACCTCGCGAAAGCCCGTCGTGTGGATGGGTACAAGCCTCGATGATTTGAGCGCTTTTCCGGATGAGGTGAAGTACGAAATGGGGTACGCTTTACACGTTGCCCAAGTTGGCCTCAAGCACGAGAGCGCCAGGCCCTTGAGGGGATTTGGTGGAGCGTCGACACTTGAGATCGTCTCAGATCACGATGGCGATACGTTTCGTGCGGTATACACGGTGAGGTTCAAGGGTGCTGTCTATGTGCTGCACGCTTTCCAGAAGAAGTCTAAGAAGGGGATCGAGACGCCGAAAGAAGAGTTAGAAATAGTGAGGCGCCGTCTGAAGGCGGCCGAAGAGCATTATGCGGAGTGGAGTAAGAGCTATGGCAAGAAGAGCAACTGATCGTGGGGCAAAAGTAGGCAGCGGGAATGTCTTCGCTGACCTAAAGCTCCCAAGGCCTGAAGAAGCGTTCGCAAAAGCGGAGATTGCGAGACATATCGGAGAGATCATCTCCAAAAGAGGTCTCTCGCAGAATGAAGCCTCGGAGGTGCTGGGGATTGACCAGCCAAAAGTCTCAGCGCTGATGAGGGGGCGTCTTTCGGGATTCTCGACCGAGAGACTGCTTCGCTTCGTCACTGCGCTTGGACGCGACGTAGAAATCGCGATCAGGCCAAGGCCCAAGAGCCACGTCCGTGGAGAGATCCGTGTGCTGAAGAAGACAACCGCGGGCGTGAGTTGACCTTGGGGTGTAAACGAGACCTGCTATGAAATTCGACAATCGTGTCCAAGCCTGATTGCGTGTATACTCGCAGGTAAACCAAAGGCCCCGGAATCCGGGGCCTTCGCGTTTCAAAGCCGTTTTCTAATCGGTGAACTCAACCTTTTCCCTTCAGCTTCGGCGTGCTCTGGGTAGACCCGCCCGTCGAACCGCCATCACGCTGAATGCTTCCCTTGCCGCCTTCATTGCCTGCCGGCGCCGACGCCGGGGCTGGGGGCGGGGTGCTCTTCTGCTTGGTCGTTGTGGTTGCCGGCGGAGTGGCAGTGGTGCCACCTGATGACTTCGCGCGTTGCCGGTAAGTTCCCTGGTTGCCGGTACCGCTCGGCGTTGTCCCGCCCGACTTCCCCTGGGTTTTCACTGTGCCGTAACGCGAGCCGCCGGTGGCCGTCTTGCCTTGAATGGCTGTCCCGGTGCCCTTCGAACGCAGCTGCTCCCGCGTCGTTAAGCCCTTGCCGGTCGACTTTGAGCGTGTTGTGTATCCTCGGTCCGAACCCGTTCCCTTTGTGATCGTGCTCGTAGGCGACACTGCGGAGCCTTTCGATCTCAATCCATAGGCGCGATCTGTCGAGTTCGATGACATCTGATACGCGACCGCTTTCGACATCAGCCCACGCTGCACTGTTTCCGGTGTCTTGTGGTCTGAGTAGTAGGAGCCATGCTCCCCGCGTCCGCGACGATAGTCTTTGTGGCGTTCCCAGTGGCCGGAGGCGTAGTACCCGCCGTGGTACCAATTGCTGTAGTAGAAGTACGGACCGCAGCCAAAGCGATGCCGGTAGGGGTAACCCCACCAGTCATTGGCCCACCAGTAGCCGGGATATCCCCAGCCGCCCCAGGTCCAGTATGGATCCCATGCGGTCCAGCCGACCGACCAGTACGGATCGTACCACCCGTAACTGAATCCGCCGTACCAGCCATCCCAGCCCCAGCCGGTGCGCAGGTAGACATTGACGTTCGACGCTGTCTCGCCGGATTCGTCAGAATCATCCGACATTGTCGCGTCCGACGCTTCGCCGGTGGCTTCATCCGCGGGCACGAGCACTTCGAGCAGCGCATCCACGACGCGGTCATCACAGCCGTCATTGCGAATCCGTGCCCAGTCGGCGGCGACCAACGGAGCGTCCAATCCGGTGGCGTCGACAATCTTGGCGATCCGCTGCGGCGTAAACCCCGCCTTGCACAATTGGATAATGTCGTCGGCTGTCATCCCATAGGCGGCCGACCCGGCGAACACCAGGGACGCAACCAAAGCTGACAGCAGTATCTTTTTCATGGCAGTCTCCTTGAAGCCCGAATTGGTGGCCTCACAACTCATTCTACGCCTCAAGCCGGCGTTTTGCATCAGAATACATAGCAAATTGACGGCCCAATTCCATGGGTAATCCCGCCCTGCAAGTCGCTGAGTGGCAAAGGGGGCGCGCCAGTCATTTTCCCGGCATTGGTGGCATGCATCATTTTGGGGCATCTCTGCTTGAGAGATTGACAGTTTCTGTGCGTGTGTGCAATATCCCCCTGTGAGACTGCCGTGGCGCTTTAATCCGAGGACGATTCGCGAATCCGACCCGATCTTGATCGGCAGCGCGCTGTGTCTCACTCTGATTGGCATCGCGCTGATCTACGCCGCGCAGTACAACTCCCCCGATGCCGACATGCGCGCCTTGTGGACCCGGCAAATCACTTGGCTGGGGGTGGCCCTGATCGGCTTCTTCATCGCCGCCAAAGTGCCCCTGCGGCTCCACGAGGTTCTGGCCTATGTCTATCTCGGCGCGCTGGGACTGATTCTCATCGGGATTCTGGTGCTAGAACACGACGTCGGTGGCCGCTGGATCGCACTCGGTCCGGCCTACCTGCAACCATCCGAATTCGGCAAGTTGGCCGTGCTCTTCGCGCTCTGCCGCTACCTGGCGTATCTCAAACGCCCGTTGGCCGGGTGGCAGCCGTTGATGTCGGTGGCGCTTCTGGTCGGCCCTATCACGCTCCTGGTGCTCAAACAACCGGACCTTGGCACGTCACTGGTGTTCATGGCCATGACCTTTATCCTCCTGTTCTGGGGCGGGATACCGCCGCTGACACTGTTCTTTCTCGTCTCACCGGCGATCAGCCTCGTGTTGGCCTTCAGTTGGATCAGCTTCATCCTGTTCATCGCGGTGCTCATCACCGTCCTGGCCCTCACGCGCCCACGTCTGATCCAGGCCACGGCGGTCGTTGGCGCCAATCTGCTCTTTGGCATTATCACGCCCATCGTCTGGAATCACCTTCTGCCGTACCAGCGGATGCGCATCCTGATCTTCCTCGATCCCGGCGCCGATCCGCGCCGTGCCGGATACCAGATCATCCAGTCGAAAGTCGCCATCGGTTCCGGTGGGATCTTCGGCAAGGGCTTCCTCGGAGGTACTCAGACCGGCCTGCATTTTCTCCCCGCCAAGCACACCGATTTCATCTTCTCGGTGTGCGGCGAGGAATTCGGATTCTGGGGTGCGACCCTCGTGCTGATTCTCTTCGCCGTCTACCTCTGGCGCGCCATCTCCATCGGTGATCGCGCGCGCAACCGTTTCGGCCGATTCCTCGCGATCGGTATCGCCGGGATCGCCGGATTCCAGCTTTTGGTCAACGTCGGCATGACGGTTGGGCTCATGCCGGTGACGGGAATCCCGTTGCCGTTTGTCTCCTATGGCGGCAGTTCGTTGCTTCTATTCTGGACCCTGACCGGTCTTCTGGTCAACGTGCGTCGCAACTGGCTGGAGTATTGATGGAGCAACCCACCGGAAATACATCTTCCGAACAGGTTTCCGTGAAGATGTCGTCAGCGATTCTTCAAACGGCAATTGCCCCCGTCGAGGAGATCCTCTACCCGCCGGTGTGTCCGATCTGTGGCATGTCGATGCGGCGCGGCGCCGATGTTGCCTGTGATTCATGCGATCGGCATCTTGTCCGGCTTTCCGATCCGGTTTGTACTGTGTGTCACCGCTACTTGTTATCGAATGGACTCGGCTGCAACTGTGATTCGGGCGTGGCGTTTCCCCAGCAAGTTGCCGCTCTTGGCGTTTTTGATCCCGGCTGGCGTGCGATTGTGCACGGTCTGAAATACCATGGCTGCCGTTCGCTTGCCGCCCCATTGGCGGCCGAGATGTCGCGTCAGTTGAATGCCCTCCCGGGATTCGATGCCATCGTTGCTGTCCCCACCGGTGCGCATCGGCGCCGTGAACGCGGGTTCGGTCACGCCGAGCTACTGGCGGAGAATCTCGCCGTGCATGTCGGCCGTCCCTATCTGCCCAGTGCAATTGGATTCACGCGGCGTGTCTCCGATCAGACCAAGTTGAGCGGGCCGGAACGCAAAGCCAATCTCAATGGCGCCTTCAAGGCGGCGGAAGATGTACCGCTCGCCGGCAAGTCGGTTTTGATCGTGGATGATGTGCTGACCACCGGCGCCACCATGGCCGAGGCAGGCCGCACGCTTCAGGAAGCGGGCGCCGCCAAAACCTTCGGTGTGATCATCGCGTTCAACCTTGGTCACCTCCCCGATGGTCCGCCGGTCTGAGCTCGGAGCGAATGAGTGTCAGCCACTGATTCAACAACTCTGGCTTCCGAGGCCGCCGATCCGAAAAGCCGTCCTGCAGCCGCGACCGGGATCTCGCGTTGGATCGACCGTTTCCTCGACCACCTCGTGCTGTCGGCCGGTCGATCCGCCAACACTCTGCACGGCTATCGCCGCGATTTGGATCGGTACCAGAAATTCTGTGCGACTCAGGGTGTAAGCGATCCAGCGGCGGTCGGTCCGCAAACTGTCGGCGGGTTTCTGGAGACGCTCACCTCCGAGAAGCTCTCGCCGGCGACCGTAGCGCGTGCCCTGTCCGCCGTCCGAAGTTTCCACAAGTATTTGCTCTTCAGCGGCGTCGTGTCAAAAAACCCCGCCCGCTCGGTCCGTACACCACGGCTGCCCCGCAAGCTGCCCGGCGTCGTCTCGGTCAGCCAGATGCAGAAGATCCTGGCCGCACCCGACTCCAAAAGTCCCCAGGATATCCGTGACCGCGCCCTGCTGGCATTGCTCTACGGCTGCGGCCTGCGTGTGTCCGAAGCGGCCGGCCTCCGGGTCGAGGACATCGACTTCGACGACCGCTTTGTGCGCGTTCTCGGCAAAGGCAGCAAGGAACGCCTGATCCCATTTGGCCGTTCCACCGAACGCCCCCTAATCGCCTATCTGAATGGCCCGCGCGCGAAAGTGGAGGCCACTGTGGCGGTCGACCGTCTCTTTTTGGGGCGAAACGGACGGGGCCTGTCACGCATGGGGATCTGGCTGATCGTGCGCAGTGCCGCAAAGAAGACTGGGCTGGAAAAACGGGTCCACCCGCACACCTTCCGCCACTCGTTCGCCACCCACCTGCTCCGGGCCGGCGCCGACCTCCGCTCCGTGCAGTCGATGCTCGGCCACCGCTCTGTCTCCACCACCCAGATCTACACCCACCTCGACCGGGCTCACCTGGCCTCTGTCCACCACCGGTTTCACCCCCTGGAGTCCGGGCCACGGAAGCCCGCGAAAGCCACAAATTGATATAACCTCAAGGCTCCCAACAGCCGAAACTATAGATAAAGGGTGATCCCGCGGCCTGATTCGGGTTACAACTCATCATGACGCGCCGGGCCGTGGAGATCGGGTCTTTATGATTTGCGCGTATTGTAACAGCAAGACAGGGGGCTGGCGTGAGGGTTTGCTCGCAGCGTTTCGCGAGTTCCATCCTCAGGTGCTGCCTTTTTCCACCACCCAGGAGCTGGTGACCCTCGCGCAACGGACCCTTCTGGACATGGTGGTGATTCCCGCCGAGGGCACTGCCGGACGCGAGATCGCGCTCGGAGCTAAAGCGAAGGCGGTGCCGTCGCTGATGGTCGTGCCGGTGATCGTCTGGCACAAGGCTCCCGCTCCCGAAATCGCCGAGCAGATTCTGAGCTCAAATATCGATGACATGGTCACCGGCGATGCGACCGACATCACCGCCCATGCCCGCCTGCGTCTGGCGCTGCGGCGGAGTTGGCGCGATCTCGATGTCAATCCCTCGAGCCGCCTGCCGGGGCCAACCACGATCGAACGTGTCCTGCAGGAGCGTATCCACTCCAAAGAGTGCTTCGCGGTCTGCTACGCCGATCTGGATGATTTCAAGGCGTACAACGATTACTACGGGTACTTCTACGGTGACAAGGTCATCAAGATGACCTCGCGCGTCGTGCGCGATTCGGTCTTCGAACACCAGCCCAATGGCTTTGTTGGCCACATCGGCGGTGACGATTTCGTCTTCGTGATCGATCCCACCAAAGCCAAGAAGGTCTGCCAGACGATCATCGCGAGATTCGAAGCGGAGATCGGCCTCTGCTACGAACCGCGCGACCGCCGCAACGGCTACATCATCTCTAAAAACCGCCGCGGTGTCCCCGAATCCTTCCCGCTGATGAATATCTCCATCGCCGTCGTTGTCGACCGCGGTGGCATGTTCACCCACGTCGGCGAAATCTCCCACATGGTCGCCGATCTGAAAAAGTACGCCAAAACAATCCCCGGTTCGAACTACGTCTTCGAGCGGCGGGGGAAGTACTAGATCAAGCGCGTTACTGAGTAAGCTACGGTCTGGGGCCGATTCCCAATGAACCGACATTCTCATTCTTGGGTGGGTCAGTCGGCATCGGCCATATCAATTCTACCAGCGTCATCGTCGCCAGGTTGATCACTAACAAGGGCCCAGCATCAGAGAAACCCGGATCAGGGACAGGGGCCGTCACGATGCGGCGGTTGCCCGGAAGGAATCGAACCTGTGCCCCTGGGATCGCTGGCGTAGGTCCGATAAATGATAGTGTTTGAAGGTCGAACACGTAGACCGGGCCGTCTTCTCCGAAGGCCGGCGTTCCGTGGCCAGTCACTGCCGCAAGGTCGCCGTCGCTGCTAATCGCAATCTCACCGTACGGGCGATAGATGCGGTGCCGAAACAGAGTTTCCCCCGTTTCAATGTCACCGACCACAAACCAGACCCCGTATGACAAGCCAACTGCCAATATCCGTCTACTGTCCGGGTGCAACCTCGCCCTGTAGATACTCATCATCGCATTGCCTGACGAGTCACGTGGCACGAACTGCCCGGAGGTCTTGCCGGTTTCCACATCAAGTACCGTGACCAGAGTATCGCCCACCGTTGCGGCTACCATTGTGCCGGACTCAGGTCCTTCCATCGCATGTGGACTTCTATCCAGACGCTGTACGAGAGCACCATTATCGGACTGCAAGACGTCGTTTCCCAATAACAGCAGCGCTCCATTCTTCAGAAGGCGAAATCCCGCACCACCTCCACCCATCCCTTCATCTGAGCGCGACCATACTACTTGCTTTGTCTGCACATCGATCTTCCAGAGCGTGCGGGGCACGTTGTAAGCAGTGCGGTTGACGACATAGAGCCACTTGCCATCTGGCGACACGGCGAGGTTCTCCGTGAAATGTGCCTGCCAGATCGAATCGAGGAGCGTAATGCTGTCGGCGTCGTAAATGTAGATCCGGTTGAACGATGAGTCCCCTTGGCCCGCCCAGAGGTGTGTGGCTGGGACATAGAGGTTGTACTTGACGTCTTTCGGCTTGGAGGTCTTGCTACATCCGACGAGGCAAATCGTCAGGACCGTCGAAAGCACCCCGATCAACTGCCGTTGGCTCCGTATGTTCATGGCGTGCCGCATGTCCGGGACTTAAAACAATCGTTGCCCGATACATAGCCAATACCCCTGAAGGCGAGGAATATTCCGTTGTTCAACAAGATTCCCGCTAGTCCGGATATTTCACCAAAAAGGCTGGCGAAGCCTTTTAATCCTCTGATATTGAGTTTGTTGAGACCAAGAACAGAGGAGGCTTCGCCGTGACGAAATGTAACCTGCCGACCGTGTCATTTCCAA
>JAKAKI010000027.1 GCA_021813505.1 bacterium
CCCCAAGTCCATCGATGAGGTGTTCTTCGGCCATGCGCGTCAGGCCAACTGCGGCCCCAATCCGGCCCGCCAAGTCGCCTCACGCGCCGGTGTGCCGTACGAATCCCCCGCCATGACCGTCAACCAGGCGTGCGCTTCCGGTCTGCGCAGCATTGCGCTGGCATTTGGCGCGATCGCTGCCGGTGAGCGAAGCACGTGCCTTGTCGGCGGGATGGAATCAATGTCCAATACCCCCTACATGCTGCCGAGAGCCCGCTGGGGTTACCGTCTCGGCCACGGTGAATTGACCGATGGCATGTACAAAGACGGATTCCATTGCCCCATCGCCGACCAGCTCATGGGCCGTACCGCGGAAAATCTTGCAGAGCAGTACAACATATCCCGCGATGAGCAGGATCAATACGCTGTCGAGTCGCAGCACCGCGCCGGCGCCGCCCAGTCACGGCACGCCGAGGATATGGTCGCAGTCTCCATCAAAGGTCCCAAGGGACAGCTCACGGACTTTCTCATCGATGAACATGTCCGTGCCGATGCGACGCTCACCGGAATGGCAAAGCTGCCATCGGTGTTCAAAAAGGAAGGCACCGTCCACGCCGGCAATTCCTCCGGCATCACCGATGGCGCCGCCGCCGCGATTGTATTGTCCGGCGAATCCGCCAAACGTCTGGGTGTGAAGCCGCTCGCGCGAATCGTGGACTTTACCGTGGTCGGAGTGGATCCCAAGATCATGGGGATCGGACCGGTGCCCGCTGTGCGCAAGTTGATTGAGAGAACCGGCATCGGTCTCGACAAGATCGATTTAATCGAACTCAATGAAGCCTTCGCGGCCCAGGTAATCGCCTGCCAGCGTGACTTGAAACTTGATATGAGCAGGGTCAACGTCAATGGTGGCGCCATCGCCCTGGGGCATCCGATCGGCTGTACCGGTGCCCGCATCACCGTGACGCTCCTCAATGAGATGGTGCGCCGCAATGCGCGCTACGGACTTGCCACCCTGTGCGTTTCCGGCGGCATGGGCATCGCCATGCTGTTCGAGCGCGCGTAATTCATCGAGTTCGGAGACTCAATCTGATGCCGCGATCCAAAACCAGCGCCCGTCCTGCCGCCCTGATAACAGGCGGCGCCAAGGGTATCGGTCGCGCGCTGGCTCTGGCATTGGCAGAGGATGGTTACGACATCGGCATTGTCACTCGTCGGAGCGAACGCGCCGCGCAGAATGTCACGGCACTCTGCCGCAAGCACGGAGTCGCCGCGAAATACTGGGTGGCCGACCTGACCGACATCGCCGCCGCTGAGCGCGTCGCCGCCGATTTCGTCCGCCATTTCAAGCGCTGGGACGTGCTGGTCAACAACGTTGGTGATTACTGGCGGGGCGATCCGTTGACGATGAAGACCGAAACCCTGAAGGCGCTGTTCCAGTCGAACTTCTCGGTCGGGGCCCGCCTGTCACTCCTGGCAATCCGGACGATGCGCAAACGGCATTCGGGAAGAATCATCAATATCGGATACGTCTTTTCCGACCGGCTCCACGCCAATCCGTATGTCGCCGCCTATCAGGCCGCCAAGACCGCGCTCCTATCGTTCGCGTCGTCACTGGCCAAGACTGCCATGCCCCATGGCATCACGATCAACACCGTTTCTCCCGGCATGCACCACAACACCGTGGATCGCCCGGCGCGTCCCGAGGAGTTGATCCCAGCCGGACGCCTCGGCGCCGACGAGGATCTGATCGGTGCTGTGCGATATCTACTGTCACCGGTTGCGTCGTACGTGACAGGTTCGCATATAAAAGTTTCTGGTGGGTATGGTGTATAGACCATGATTCCGGGAGGGAGGGCGAGGCCCCTGCCGAGCTTCGTCTCCGCGCGCGCAAGAGGCTCGGCGGGAGCCTCGCCCTCCCTCGTCACGCCCGACAAAGTCCGTCGAACATGCCTATGACCTCCTACATTCTTTGCGACATCCAGGACAGCATCGGGGCGATCACGATCAATCGTCCGGAAAAACTCAACGCCCTGGCCGATTCGATGCGCGGCGATCTGCTCACGACTGTCGAGCGTGCCAATGCCGACCCGACAGTACGAGTCATCACGATCACTGGGGCCGGCCGCGCCTTCTGTGCGGGCGGAGACATCGGCTACTTGCGTGATTTGAAATCGCGCAACGACGAAGCCGGTTTTGTCCGATTGCTCGATGAGGGAAAAGCCGTCGTCAAACTTCTGCGTGAATCCGGAAAGCCGACTCTCGCCATCGTCAATGGCCCGGCCTACGGCGCCGGTTTCTTCATCTCGATTGCCTGCGATCTCCGTCTGTGTGGCGAATCGGCGTCTTTCGCCGCGCCGTTCGTGAAACTGGGGCTCGGGCCCGATTGGGGCGGCACCTACATGCTCCCGCGGATGATCGGCACCTCGGCATCGCTCGAAATGCTTTTCACCGGCGAAGCGGTCTCATCGCATGATGCGCTCCGTCTCGGACTGGCAAACCGCGTCTGGCCGGATGCGGAACTTCGCGGACGCGCCCGCGCCTTCGCGCTCGCATTAGCCAGCATGCCACCCGAGGTACTTGCGCGGCACAAGCAGGCCATCTACCACACCATGGACGGCTCCTTCGAAACCACCGCCGATCTCGAACGCCGCTTCCAATTGGCGAACTTCCGCTCCCCCGCCAGCACAGAGGGCATCACCGCCTTCCTGGAGAAGCGCCCTCCAGCATTCTAGCAATTTCGTTTTGTCCCATCCTTCCCATTCTTCCCATAACTCCCATTTCCCCTGCGATTCCAATTGCGGCAGCCCCGCCCGTCGCCCTATCATCGTCGCAATGCCTGACACCACAACCCAGCGCCTGCTTCGCGGTAAAGTCATCACGCTCGATGGTCCTGCCGGCTCCGGGAAATCGACGACCGCACGCCTGCTCGCCAAACGGCTCGAATTCGAGTACCTCGACACGGGAGCCACCTACCGGGCTGTCGCACTTCTCGCCAAGCGCATGAATGTCAGCCTCGATGACGATCGTCAGGTCGATGAGATGTTGGGCCACTTCAGTCTGCATTTCGTCGCCGGTTCCGATAGGAACCGGGTCATTCTGAATGACGAAGATGTCACCGCGGATATCCGCACAGGCGAAATCGACCGGCTCGTTTCGCCGGTCGCCGCGCACCAGGGAATCCGGCGGTTTCTTGCCGCCTGGCAACGCGAGCGGGCGGCCGAAGGCAGTGTCGTCCTCGAGGGGCGCGACACGGGCACCGTCGTTTGCCCGAACGCCGATGTGAAGATCTACCTGGATGCTTCGCTCGATACGCGTGCCCGACGCCGCCAATTGGATTTCCAGCGCACGGGACAGACGGTATCAGTGGAAGAGATCAAGAACGACATCATTCGCCGCGACAAAGCTGACACGGAGCGGGCCCATGGACCATTAAAGCCTGCCGACGATGCCATCTTCGTCGACACTTCCGGCCTAACCATCGACGAGCAAGTTGAAAAGGTCTATCAGGTTTGCCTGACCCGCCTGACCGGCACTGGCGCGAACAGGTAGGGGAACAGGTTGTCGAATTCGTCCAGCGGCTGCTGACTCACTCATGATCCTTCAGCCCGTCATCTACTACACAGTTCTGACGTTCGCGCGCTTGGTCTATGGCCTCCTGTGGTGGCCACGCCTGATTGGGGGGGATCGCCTGCCAAAGGAGTCGTATCTCATCTGCGCGAATCATCGCTCTTGGTTCGACCCGCCGCTGGTCGCGATTCTTCACCACCGGCAAATCGGTTTTCTCGCCAAGGCGGAGTTGTTTTCAAGCTCCCTGATCGGGTGGTTTCTCCGCACGTTGAATGCGCAGCCGATTCGCCGCGGCGCCATCGACAGAGCCGCGATTCGCGGCGTGATGGACAAGCTCGAGCGCGGTCTGCCGGTAATCGTCTTTCCTGAAGGCACCCGATCGCGCACCGGCCAGATGCTGCCGCCACGCCCCGGTGTGGGGATGCTGGCCCGTCAGGCCGGCGTGCCGGTGGTACCTGCCTACATCGTGGGGAGCTTCGGTGTCGGCCGGCGTCTATTCCGCTGGCGACGTCTGGCGATCCGGATCGGTCCAGTCATCACCATCGAGGAAATCGTGGCGTTCCCCGATGACAAGCAGGGCTATCGCGACCTCACCGATCGCATCATGCGTGCCATCTGCGACCTGTCCGACGACCCCGCCACTGCCTGGGAGCAGTCCCAGGCCTCTTCATAGGACCTATAAGCCCTATTGGTCCTATAAAAGCTCTTGGAATTCGCGCGACCTTTGGCGATACTAAAGGGCTTTTCCCTTTTGGCGAAAAGCCGCCCGCTGGGCGAATGCTAGTGTTCCAGGAGGAAGTTCCAAGTGAATCCAACCCCCAAATCCACCGCCGGCTCCTCGGCCGACGCCAAAGCAGCAGGCAGTGGCGAGAGCAAGACCCGCAAGAAGACCACCGGGCGCAAGGCCGCTGAAGTCGTGCAGCCCACCAGCAAGAAGCGCAAAGTAACCGAGGTAAAGACCGAAGGTCTGATTTCGGACGCCACGGTCCGCAAGACCAAGTCGGTCAAGCGCGCCGAACGCGAACCCGGACTGACCACCACCACCTCGATTCCCGCGCCAACAGAGATTTACGCCCCCGATCTCGACGACGAGGAGTATTCCTCAGCCGAGTACGAGAAGATGCTCGCCCTCTACGACGAAACCGTCGGCGACATCCTCGAAGGCGAAATCACCAAGGGCAAGGTCATGGCCGTTGGCCGTGATGAAGTCGTCGTCGACGTCGGCTTCAAGTCCGAGGGCCTGATTCCGATTTCGGAATTCGGCGATCCTCCGACAGTCAAAGTCGGCGACCAGATCGAAGTCTTCCTCGAAGCGATGGAAGATCAGAACGGCCAGTTGCTGCTGTCCAAGCAGAAGGCCGACTTCATGCGTGTCTGGGACAAGATTCGCGCTGCTTATGAGCAGGGCGTGCTGGTCGAGGGCCGTCTCGTCCGCCGCATCAAAGGCGGCATCGTCGTCGATCTATTCGGCGTCGAAGCCTTCCTGCCCGGTTCGCAGGTTGCCCTGCGCCAGGTACCGGACTTCGACACCCTCATCGGGCAGAATGTCCCGATGAAAATCATCAAGCTGAACAAATCCCGCCGCAATATCGTGGTTTCGCGCCGCGCGGTCCTCGAGGAGGAGCGCGACAGCCTGCGCAGCCGCCTGCTGTCGGAAATCTCGATCAATCAGGTGCGCCGCGGCGTGGTCAAGAATATCACCGACTTTGGCGTCTTTATCGACCTGGGCGGCGTCGATGGTCTGTTGCACATCACCGACATGTCGTGGGGACGCATTCGTCATCCTTCGGAACTCGTGCAAGTGGGCGATGAAATCGACGTCAAGATTCTCGATTTCGATGCCAAGACCAATCGCATTTCGCTCGGTCTCAAGCAACTTACCCCATACCCGTGGGAGGACGTCGAACGCAAGTATCCCATCGGGGCGCGCGTGCAAGGCAAAGTGGTCTCGATCACCGATTACGGCGCCTTTATCGAGCTCGAGCGCGGTGTTGAGGGACTCGTGCACATTTCCGAGATGTCCTGGACACACCATGTCCGCCATCCTTCGAAGCTGATGCAGATCGGCGACTCGATCGAAGCGATGGTCCTCAACGTCGACAAGGAGCACCAGAAGATTTCGCTGGGCATCAAGCAACTCGAGCCCGATCCCTGGTCGACCGTCGAGCACAAATACCCGGTCGGATCGCGCCATGACGGCAAGGTCCGCAATCTGACGGCATTCGGCGCCTTCATCGAACTCGAAGAGGGCATCGATGGCCTCGTGCACATCTCCGACCTTTCCTGGACCCGCCGGGTGCAACACCCGTCCGAGATCATGAAGAAGGGCGACAAAGTCCCGGTCATCGTCCTGCATGTCGACGCCGAGAATCGCAAGATCTCGCTGGGTCACAAGCAGGTCCTGGATGATCCGTGGCCGATGTATCACGAGCGCTTCCGGGTCGGCAACGAAAAGAACGGCCGCATCGTGCGCATGCTCGATCGCGGCGTCGTGGTCGATCTCGAAAGCGAAGTCGAGGGATTCGTGCCGCTCAATCAACTGGGCAAGAAAGACCTCGAGAAGCCGGATGAGGCATTCAAGGCCGGTGACATTCTCAACTTGCGTGTCATCGAATTTGATCCGACCAACCGGCGCATCGTGCTGTCGGTCGACGCCTTCTTCAAGGATAAGGATCGCGCGGATCTCGAAGCGTTCCTCGCGAATCATCCGACCGTGAAGACGACGATGGCCGAGGCCGCAGGAATCGGAGGGACATCCGAAGGCGCAGTCGCCGACGAGGCCGCCGCCGACATCCCACAGTCAACCGACGCCTCCGGCGACGGCGACGTGGTTTGATCCAAATCTGCTTGTCAGGAATCAATCCAGCCCGGGCCGTGGACAAACTCCACGGCCCGATTGCTTGGTAGCATGGGCATCCTGCCCATGCACAAAGGCCACGCGGCATCGGGCAAGTGCGGATGTGGCGCAGGCGCCCTCGCTTTTACGCCGCAGCGGAATGCGAAGCATCGAGAGGGCCCTCATTGTGTAGCATAGGGCCTTGTGCCCGTCGTCCCCACGCACACGCGGCGACTCTTGGCGCCACCGGATCGTGGTCGTCAATACCATCAACGCCCACAAGGGGCTAGGTTACGAGACTTGCAAACGCTCGGATACTCTGATAGATGGACGCACGGGCAGGAGGCCCGTGCTATCGAGACTAACTCGCGCTACTTCTGCGTAGGCGAAAGTCACCCCGCATGATGAGGCAACACGGAGTTCTCAAAGCCCGAGTCGCAATCCCGCATTCAATGACAGCAGGGGACTGATTCGATATGGACCGCTCGGTTGAAACTGAACCTCTGCTGCTACCGGGACAGGACCGGGAGGTTGCCAAGGGATTTGCCTGCTCTTGTTGAGAACGAGCACGGCTATACCGGCTTGAAAGAAGATTGCGGCCCTCCGAGCTACGAAGTAGTCCATTCCCAGTCCTAATCCAAACTCCCCGCCCAGCCTTGTACCTCGAGACACGTGGTTCGCGGCGACCAAGCCGGCACCGATTACGAAGAACAACTGGTCCCGTTGCGGTCGCTTGTCGAAAGGGCAGAACCGCATCCGCGCTACTGCCTGAGCGGTCGATAGCTTGGCAGGTCCCTCAGACGGTGTTGAAATAACCAGAGCTAACTCCGCGACGGTCATCGGACCGATCGCATGGTCCAATTCCAGTGTCATTGCGTAGTCCAGTTCTGAACGGTCACGGGCATTATTGGTGACTCCAACGTGAGCAATACGTCCCGCGCCAATCACAAGCGACCAGCCATCATAGTGGTTTGAATGTAGCTCGCTGTCGGCGGCTGCTCTTGGGGTGACAGACGCAAAGCCGAGGATGAGGACTAGCACCACATGTGCGAAGCAGCCGTGGCGATGGGTGAGCCGTTCAGTTGGACCACCTCCCCGGCGCAAGAGTCGCGGTTTTCCAAGCATATCCATCCCTCCGATCACCTCCAATACACTCAGGAGGCGACACTATTCCAACATATATTTGTTCGCAACTTCAGTGCTCTGTCGCCAGTACCCCTCTCCATGGTACCATGGGCAGCCTGCCCATGGCACCAACGCAAATCTTTGCCTCTGGCGGAACCGTGAAGTTGAAGTGTGGCGCAGGCGCCCTCGCCCGCGTTCGATGCGCAGCATCGAATCTCTTCGCGGGAGAGCATCCACACGTGCGCCCGCACGGGCAGGATGCCCTTGCCACCGATCTGCAAAATGCGACTGCTCCCCAGTGGTACAGCCAACTTGCGAAAGAATTCCAGGATTTCTCTTGATCAGATACTGAATTTTGCGGGGCATAGAATTCTGGGAATACGCCACCCCCTCACCGGTAGACCAAGTGAACACGCCGGTCGAATGGCCATGAGCCATTAAAGGAGGTCGTCATGTCCAGGTCATCGGTCCCCCGAACCGTGGCGGGACTCGTCGCAGTGCTGGGATGTATCCTCGCGGCAGCCAATGTGTCC
>JAKAKI010000072.1 GCA_021813505.1 bacterium
GGTCTGACCGCTGGGGTGGCGGCGGCCCTTGGGGATGAGCGCCGCCAGGCGAGTTGCCAGCACGATGGGCGGAGTCTGCTGCGGCAGCGGGTGTACGCCTTGGCGCTGGGGTATGAGGATCTCAACGATCATCACACCTTGCGTGCCGATCCGGGGTTGCAGACAGCGGTGGAACGGGATGCACCTTTGGCCAGCAGCCCGACGTTGTGCCGCTGGGAGAACCGGGCGGACCGGGAGACGGCCTGGGCCATCCAGCGGGAGCTGGTGGAGCAGTTCATCGCCTCGTACCAGCAGCCACCGCGGCGGGTAATTCTGGACTTTGATGCGACGGACGATGTGGTGCATGGGGACCAGGAGGGGCGGTTCTTCCACGGGTACTACAGCCAGTACTGTTTCCCGCCGATGTACGTGTTTTGCGGTTCACAGTTGCTGGTGAGCTATCTGCGTCCCAGCAGCGCCGATCCGGCGCGGCACGTGTGGGTGATTCTGGCGCTGCTGGTGAGGCGGTTGCGGGCGGCGTGGCCGGAAGCGGAGGGGTGTGTTGAAAAACCCCAGCATTTGGAAACGAGAGCGCGGACAAGAGTGTCCGCCCCACTGAGAGACAAGAACTTCCATGGCCAAGAGTGGGGCAGACACTCTTGTCTGCCCGGTTTTTCAACAATCCCCGGAGATCGTCTTCCGGGGAGACAGCCATTTCTGCCGGTGGCGGATGCTGGCATGGTGTGAACGGCATCAGGTGGGATACATCGTGGGTCTGGCGAAGAACAGCCGGGTGCAGGCCGAGGCCGCCGATCTGATGGAGGAAGCCCGCGCGGCCTTCATGGCCACCGGGGAAAAGCAGCGTCTGTTTGCCGATGTGGTCTATGCCGCGCTGACCTGGGACAAGCCACGGCGGGTGATTGCCAAGGCGGAGCACGGAGACTTGGGGAGCAATCCGCGCTTTGTCGTGACCAATCTCGAGGGCGAGGCGCAGGCGCTCTACGACGACGTGTACTGTGCGCGGGGCGAGATGGAGAACCGGATCAAGGAGCAGCAACTCGATCTGTTTGCTGATCGCACGAGTTGCCATCGCTGGTGGCCCAACCAGCTGCGGCTGCTGTTATCGAGTCTGGCCTACACGCTTTTGGAGGCGATCCGCCGTCTGGCGTTGCCGGGCACCGAACTGGCGCGGGCACAGTGTGGCACGATTCGGTTGAAGCTGTTGAAGATCGGTGCCGTGGTGGTGCGCAACACCCGGCGCGTGCGATTTATCTTCTCGTCCGCGTACCCGTTGCAGGCCTTGTTCTTCCAGGCCGTGGCCCGTTTGGCGTCCGGTTGATAGCGAAGCTTGGGTGCTGTCCCCGGCACGCGATAAACAACGGGGGTAAGGGGGCGTATGCCCAAAAACACCGCCACCTCTCCGTCGATGACCATCAAAGCACCGAAATGCCAAAATCCAATCAGTCCGCACCCACTCCGATGCCCACAGACGTGCTCATGAAATATCCGGGGTAGCCCTGCAGGACCTCCACCGGGACTGGCGGGATGGCGGTGACTCAGGAAATCACACGCCGGGATCGCTGCCAGGTCTGACTGCCCTGTATCTCGCAGAGGAACCGTCGACCGTCGGTGAGCCCTGAGGAATCCGGAGGCTTGAGGCAAAGGCGGTGTTTTTTCTTGCTTTTCGGCGGATGACCAGGTATAATACTCGTGATTGGACCAGGAATTCGAGCAATGAAGAAGATCAACACCACAGACTACCGTCAGAACCACCTGCATCATGGGCATCATCACCACGATGAAGGTGGCGCGGTTTGTTCTGGGTGACAGATAGAAGGTCAAGAATCCGGAAGGGCCCCGCCGCGAACTACGGGGCCTTTTTCATTTGGTGATCCAGGTATCGGTCGAGGAAAGGGATGAGATGCCACAGACTCTCAAAATAGTGCTGCCGAAAGGCCACCTCGAAGAAAAGGTCATCAACCTCCTCGAACGAATCGGGATGGGGTTCAAGTTCAACAGCCGTTCCTACCGGCCCATGTGCGGTGACTCGGAAATCGAAGCCAAAATGCTCAAGCCGCAGAATATTCCCGCCCTGGTCGCACTCGGGCGTCATGACTGTGGCTTCACCGGCCATGATTGGGTTGTCGAGGAGCGCGCGGACGTGGTCGAGCTGCTCGATCTTGGTTTTGATTCAGTGCGTATCGTCGTCGCCGGTCCTGAAGACTCGATAGGCGTGTCCGATCGGGAGGGACGGCCGCTGGTGATTGCCTCGGAATATGAGCGAATCACCGCGGAGTATATCGAGCGCAGCAAGCTGGACGCGGTCTTCATTCGCACTTACGGCGCAACCGAAGTACTGCCTCCGGAGGATGCGGACCTGATTGTCGACAACATGTCCAGCGGCTCCACCCTGCACTCCCACCGCCTCGCCGTTGTTGAGGAGTTGATGGCCTCATCGACGCGGTTTGTCGCAAGCCCCGAGGCGCTCGCCGATCCCTGGAAGAAGGAAAAATTGGATGAGATGTGCATGCTGATGGCGAGCACGCTCAGAGCGGAGGAGAAGGTGCTCCTGGAGATGAATGCCCCCCTCGAATGCTTTGAACGACTCATCAAAGATCTCCCCTGTATGCGCGCCCCCACGGTTTCTCCACTATACAATGGGGAGGGTTACGCGGTGAAGATTGCGGTGCCCGCGGGCGATGTGCCGAGATTGATTCCACGGCTTGTGGCGGCAGGGGCAAGGGACATACTCGAATACCGGCTCGAGAAGATAGTGGTGTAACCCCGGGTGAAAGGCAGCCGAGAGGGAAAGCTTATGATCAAGGCCAGGACCGCAGTCGAGAACATGTCTGCCTATCTGCCTCCCCTGGAGGGGCGGCGCGGATTGGTCCGACTAGACTTCAATGAGAACACGGAGGGATTCCCGTGGGCGTCACCTGGCCTGCCGGTGGAACTTGTTGCCACTTACCCCGAGTACGGCCAGTGCGAAAGGTCATTGGCGGAATACTGGAATCTGGGAACAGAGAACATTCTACTGACCGATGGCAGCGATGAGGGGCTGCTCGTCGTCGCTCTTACATTCATCGAGCCCGGCACTGGTCGGGCGGTTATCACCCGTCCCACCTTCGCGCTGATCCGTCAGTATCTGCAATTGGCCGGCGCGCAGTTGATCGAGGTGCCGCTAACCGGATCATTGGAATTCGACCATGACGGGATCGCCGCAGTGCTGGAAGGCACGAACATAGCCTTTTTCGCCTCGCCAGATAATCCAACCGGCGCGGTGCTGGATCAGGACTGCGTCATCAACTGGTGTCGGAATTGGCCGGACACGCTGTTCGTCATCGACGAGGCCTACGCTGAATACACCGGCCGGACCCTGGTTCCGCTGGTTCGCCAGTTGGAGAACCTGATCGTTCTGCGCAGTTTCTCCAAGGCGTGGGGCATGGCGGGGTTGCGGCTCGGCGCCGCGACTGGCTCTAAGCGATTGATCGACTACATGCGGCGTGTTCGCTCTCCTTATTCCGTTAATAGCGCGGCGGTGACAACCGTGATGAACCTGCTGCGACGTTCCGGCGAAATCCATGCGGCCGCACGGGAGACGATGGCCCGAAAGAAATGGCTGACCAACGAAGTTCAACGGCGCGGGTATCGAGTTCATAGCGGTGCGGCCAACTTCTTCCTCGTCGGGGTCGGCGCCGGCGCCCAGTCGTGGTGCGACTACTGTCGCCGGCACGGCGTGCTGGTGCGCGACCGCTCGTCGATGCCGGCGCTGTCAGGCATGGTGCGGGTCTCGGCGGGGACTGACAGGGAGAATCGCATCTTCCTGGATGCTCTTGACGCCTACCGTCACTCGCACGCATTGATCTTCGACCTCGATGATACGCTGGTGGATTGTTCGCAAAGTTACGCGAGGATTGTGGCGGAGTTGGTCAGTTGCCATTCGGATGAGCCTCTGCGCGTCGGCGAGTTGAACGCGCTTCGAGCGGAGGGAGGCTTCAATGATGAATGGGATGCGACACAGGAGTTGCTCAGACGCCGCGGAGTGGCCGTCACCATTCAGGAGATCGCGCGTGAAGGACAATCCTGTTATCTCGGAATCGCCGGTGAAAACGAGAGGTGGAGCTTGAGCGACGAAGTCCTGGCGCAACTTAAGTTGCGATACCGTCTTCTGGTGCTCACTGGGCGGACTCGTGCGGAGTATGAACCGGTTTGGGGGAAATTCGCCGGCTCACGCTTTGAGCACGTTTGGTGCCGCGACGATTTTGATGGACTGCGGCCGAAGCCGGCGCCCGACATGCTACTGAGCGTCCTCAACCAATCGCAAGTCGAGAGTGCGATCTACATCGGTAATTCAGTTGACGACATGCGGGCTGCCATCGAGGCCGGGCTTGGCCGGATCGCGATACGGTCCACAACGCCTGATGCAGCCCTGCGCGATGCAGGGGCGGAGTACATCCTCGACGATGTCAACAGTCTGCGAGAGGTGATCGCCATATGATGATACGTTCGGCAACGGTGACGCGTGATTCACGAGAGACGCAGATCACGGCGACGCTCGATCTCGACAAGTCCGGAGACGTCAGTGTCGCCACTGGCCTTCCCTTTCTAGATCACATGCTGGGGGCATGGGCCTGCCACGGTGGCTTCGGTCTTCAACTCCGTGCCCGGGGCGATCTGGACGTGGATCCACACCATTTGGTCGAAGATTGCGGGATTGTACTGGGACGGGTTATTGCCGCAGCCCTGGCAGAGTGCGGCCCAATCCGCCGTGCGGGATTCTACTCGTTTCCAATGGACGGCAGTTTGGCCAATGTGGCAATCGACCTATGTGGGCGTCCCAATCTGGTCTGGAATGTGCCGCTCATAGGTCGGTGCCTGGGCGATCTCGATCCGTTCCTCCTGAAAGATTTTTTCAAGTCTCTCTGCGACAATCTGCGTGCAACTGTACACGTCAACGTTCCCTACGGAGACAATGATCACCACATGCTCGAGGCGATCTTCAAGGCGTTCGGGCGCAGCTTGCAGCAGGCAGTTCAGCCCGTGGACGGCGACGTGATGAGCACCAAGGGGGTTATCGATGGTTGAGTTGATCAACTTCAGCGGCGGGAACCTTGGAAGCATACGACGTGCTCTGGAGCGGCTGGATATTTCCTACAAGATTGCAGCGAGCGCCGGAGAGCTGACCGGTGATCGCGGCATCATACTACCGGGTGTCGGGTCCTTTGGGGCGGCAATGGCGGCTATTGAGCGCGTGGGACTGAAGCAGCGTGTGAGCGACGCGGTCCGCGGGGGCAGTCCATACCTGGGCATCTGTATCGGGATGCAATTGCTGTTTCGGACTAGTGAGGAAGCTCCCGATGTCGCCGGGCTGGGACTCATTGACGGGGAGGTTCTGCGCTTCAAAACGGGCAAAGTGCCGCAGATTGGATGGAATCGTATTGAACCTCTGGGTGCAGGATCGCGCACACCAGGTTTCGTCTATTTCGTGAACTCGTACTACTGCCGTCCAGTCGATCAGACGCTGACGACATTCCAGGCGGAGTATCACATCTCGTTTTGCGCTGCGCTGCGCCGCGGAAACATCACTGCGTATCAATTTCATCCTGAGCGAAGCGGCGAATTTGGAAGCCAATTGCTAAAAGAGTGGTGCGATGATCTGTAAGCGAATCATTCCCTGCCTCGACATTGACAATGGCCGCGTTGTCAAAGGCGTGAATTTCGGGCAGTTGCGTAATGTCGGCGACCCAGTCGAACTCGCGCGGTTCTATCAGGATGAAGGAGCAGACGAGCTGGTGTTTCTGGACATCTCCGCGACTTTCGAGGAGCGACAGACCGTGTTTGACGTTGTTCAAAGAGTCGCCCGAGCACTGATGATCCCATTCACGGTAGGAGGAGGAGTGAGTTCGATCGGACAGGTCAAACATCTGCTGGAGTCCGGCGCCGACAAGGTGACCGTGAATACCGCCGCAGTCGCAAATCCTGAATTAATTGCCGAGATCGCTGCTGAATGCGGAAGTCAGTGCTGCGTTCTCGCCGTCGATGCGCGGCGGCGCAGTGCGGACCGGCGCTGGGAAGTCCTGACGCACGGCGGTCGTCGCGCAGCCGGGCTTGATGCCGTGGATTGGTGCCATCAGGCGGTTGAGCGCGGGGCCGGCGAAATTCTACTGACGTCCTGGGATCGGGACGGAACACGCTTAGGGTTCGATCTGGAACTCACTGCCGCGATCTCGGCGACCGTGGGCGTTCCGGTGATCGCCTCCGGTGGGGCAGGCGGCGCCGATGATTTTGTCTCGGTGCTGACAATCGGCATGGCCGACGCTGCCCTGGCAGCCAGCATCTTTCATGACCGTGACTGGCGTATCTCAGATCTGAAGCATGTGCTGAATGAGGAAGGAATTCCGGTGCGCCTATGATTATTCCGAGCATCGATCTTGCGGATGGCAAGGCCGTCCAACTCAGGCAAGGTCGCGACCTGGTTCTGATTTCCAGGCGTGATCCGGTGGATTTGGCCCGGGAATATAACCGCTACGGCGAAGTTGCAGTCATCGATATTGACGCCGCACGTGGAACGGGCGACAATCTCGAGTTGATTCGCCGCATTTGCCGCGTGGCACGGGCGAGGGTGGGAGGCGGCATCCGCACTATCGAGAGGGCGCGGCAGGTCCTGCGGGCAGGGGCGCACCGCATCATCATCGGTACAGCGGCCGAGCCGGGGCTCCTCAGCAAGCTTCCGTCTCAGTATGTCATCGTCGCACTCGACCACCGTAACGGTGAAGTGGTCGACCAGGCTTGGACCAATAACACCGGCGAGTCCGTTTTCCAGCGGGCGGCACGCCTCTCGCCCTACTGCGGGGGTTTCCTCTGCACATTTGTCGATAATGAAGGCACAATGAGGGGGATAGACCCATCCGTAGCAGACAAATTCAAGAGTCAATTGAATCATCCGTTGACGGTCGCCGGAGGAGTCGCAGGCACGTCGGACGTCGTATCGCTGCTCCGGTTCGGCGTTGATGTGCAGGTCGGAATGGCTCTTTACACAGAGCAACTGGACCTGGCCGAATGCGTCGTCCAGTCTATAGACTTTGGAAGAAAGCCGCTGGTCCCGACGATCGTCCAGAACACCGGCGGGCAGGTATTGATGCTGGCTCATAGCAGTCCGGAATCGTTGCGGCTGGCGTTGCGTGAGGGTCGCGGAGTTTACTTCAGCCGCTCCCGGGGGTCCATCTGGACCAAAGGAATGACCTCCGGGAACGCACAGGAATTGATATCGTGCCGGGCAGACTGTGATCGCGACACGCTTCTGTTCACGGTCCGCCAGACAGGCGTCGCGTGTCACGAGGGATCGTACAGTTGCTTCGGTGACCGAACCCATTCTCTGCCGCTGCTATTCGAACTCTTGGGGCAGCGAAAACGCGAGATGCCCGCAGAATCATACTCGGTGCACTACTTCAAGGATCGATCGCGGCTCTTGCGGAAGATCATGGAAGAAGCCTACGAGGTGACCACGGCAAAAGGTCGGGCGGAACACGTGTGGGAAATGGCCGATCTTCTGTACTTCCTCAGTCTGCTCGCTGTGGATGAGGGGATCGAGTGGCAGGAGATCATCGACGAGTTGCGCGGGCGGCAAAGATGAGAATTCTCGAAGGGCACGAGGCTGGAGACGTTCTGGCCCGGTATGCGGGAGGTCCGACCTGGCGGCGCGCCAGTGATTCGATTCTTCAAGAACGAGTGGACGGCATCCTGAGTCGAGTTCGAGACGGTGGTGACAGTGCCGTCCGCGAGCTGGCTTTGCAATTCGGAGACGAACCTCCGGAACGTTTCGAACTGGATCGGGACAGCATTGCTGCCGCATGTGCTCGAGTGTCCTGGGAGACCCGCGGCATCATAGAGCGTGCTGCTGAGAATATCGCGACGGTCGCCCGCGCCGTCGCGGACCTGATTAAACCAGTGCGGGTAGAGCAGGATGGCTTCGTGGTTGGTGTGGAATTCCGCCCCGTGGAATGTGTCGGATGCTACGTTCCCGGCGGGCGGTTTCCGCTTCCATCAACCGCGCTCATGACCGCCATCACAGCTCGGGTGGCTGGTGTGCGGGACATTTGCATCGTTTCGCCACGCCTGACTGACGAGGTCGTCTATGCCGGCACTCTGGCCGGAGTATCGCACTTCTACCGCCTGGGCGGAGCACAGGCCATTGCGGCACTCGCATTTGGCACGGAATCGATACCACGCGTGGATATGATCGTGGGTCCGGGCAATACCTACGTGACGGAAGCCAAGCGGCAGTTGCAGGGAACAGTTGGAATTGATCTGCTCGCGGGGCCAAGCGAGATTGCCATCATCGCTGATGCGACTGCTAATCCGTGCTGGGTCGCACTTGACATGGCCGCGCAGCTGGAGCACGATCCTTTGTCCCGTGCTTTCTTGTTTACGACCTCCCGCAAGGCTGCGGAGGAAACTGTCCAACAACTGGCATCCCTCTGGTCCAATCATGATTTGCCCGGGAATCACGATGCGAGTTCAGCCGGAGTGTTCATCGCAGTCTTCAGCAACCTGTCCGACTGTGTCGCCGCCTCGGATATGATCGCTCCTGAGCATTTGCACCTGCATCTCTCGCAGCCGGCCGCTTTGGAGCGCCAGCCACGGTACTACGGAGCGCTCTTCATCGGGTACCATTCAACGGTGCCGTTCGGGGATTACATGGCCGGACCGAACCACACGTTACCTACAGGCGGGTCTGCGCGATTTTCCGGTGCTCTAAGTCCGCTGAGTTTCCTGCGGGCACAGAACTTTGTCGAGGTTTGCCGTTTGGACCGTCAGGCAGCATTACGCACGTTCGGCTTCGCCGAGCTCGAGGGACTTTCCATGCACGCCGCCGCAGTACGGGCCAGGGTGGAAACCTGATCTGCCTGCTAGCCTGCATGATGCCGGGTCCCGGGGCTGGTTGGGTCCAAGTTCACAGGCTTTGCGATCGCTGATAACAAGACAGCCGAGATTGCCGAGTGGGACAAGGACCTCCTGGCTCAGCTCGTTTCGCGATTGAACCTCGAGGTGGACTTTGACCTCGGGTCGCTCGGTTTCGACGACAAAGAGCTGACGGACATCCTGGATTGGAACATCCAGGACGAGACTGATAAGGAGGACGACGCCCCACCGCTTCCTGAGACACCAGTCACCCAACCCGGTGATCTATACATCCTGGGCGACCACCGGTTGTTGTGTGGCGATGCTACACGCCCGGAAGATGTGCGGCGCCTCGTTGAGGGCGAGAAGATCGACTGCATCCTCACCGACCCGCCATACGGGGTCTCGTACATGAGCCGCGGCCAGAACCGGGAGCAGTGGAGTGGGATCAAGAACGACGACTTGGATCCCGGGTCGCTCGAGGTGTTTCTCAAGAAGGCGTTCACCAACATGGCCTCGGTCTGCCGTCCTGGCGCTGCCGCTTACATCTGCCACGCTCTCGGGCTCGCAGGTGTACGCATTGCCTTTGAGCGGGCGTTCCTTGATGCGGGATTCAGTCTATCCGCCACCATCACCTGGGTCAAGCAATCCGCCTCGATGGGCTGGGGCGATTACCGCCACGCCAGCGAACCCTTGCTCTACGGCTGGATCGGGGAGGGCCACCGAAAGATCAAAGACAGGACCCAGACGACGGTGTGGCAGGTCGAAAGGGAGTCCTCGCTCTGGCATCCAACCCAGAAGCCCGTGGCCCTCTTCTCCCGTGCTCTGCGCAACTCCACGATTCGCAGCGAAAGAGTGATCGATGTCTTCGTCGGGTCGGGTACCTGCCTCATCGCCTGCGAGCAGCTGGGGAGGATTTGCCATGCCCTGGAGATCGAACCCAAGTACTGCGATGTGGTTGTCCAGCGGTGGGAGACTTATACCGGCCACAAGGCGCAACTGATCCGGGAGTCAGCGTCGCCGGACGCCGTTGGCATGCCGGAGGCGGAGCAGGCGGATGTCGCGACTCCTCAAGGCTGAACAGCCCCATCAGCTCAAGGCATTCGAGTCTTACTTTGCCATGGGCGAGGGGCGATCTTTTCCCCGGCTGGCGGCCGAAACGGGCATTAATCCCCACACGCTGAAACTCTGGAGCCGCTCCTTCCACTGGCGGTCCCGGATCGCGGAGCGCGACACCGAGGTGGTGCGCCAAGCGTCGGAACGAACCATGTCCGATGCCGTCGCCGAGACGGAACGCAACCTGAAGATGGTCCGCATGGCGAAGATGCGGCTGATCAAAGACATCGCCGAGGGGAAAGCCAAGGGGGCCTTTGGCGATCTGGTCAAGCTGATTCAGTTGGAGCGGGAGTTGCTGTCCCGGCCAGATCCCATGGCCCCCGCTGACGACGGGACCGGAGGATCGAGCGTCGTGATCTATCTCCCGGACAACGGCCGCGACTCGGGGATTGCCGCACGGGTGGCACTGCCCGATGATGGCAGGGGCAGCAAGGCGCTGGTCCACGCCAGGCCGTGGCCCGAGACGTCATGAGGAAAAACCATGCCTCGTCTTCTGAAGACTGAACAGTCCCAACATCGCTTAGGTTTTGAACACTACTGCGCCCTTGGCGAGAAGCGCACTTACGCCCAAGTGGCAACCGAGATGGGCGTGGACCACACGACGGTCAAGCTGTGGGCACGTTCTTTCAACTGGCGGGAGCGTGTCCAAACCCGGGACCTGGAACTGGCCCGACAGATTGCGGACAAGACGCTCAAGACCGGATTGGACGACAGGGCCAGGCGTCGGAAGCTGATCGACCTGGCGTTGGCGAAGCTCTTCCGCGCGATCGCGGAGGATCGGGTCAAGTACCAGATCTCCGACTTGGAGCGGATTGTACGGCTGTTGGAAGAATGGGACGCCTCGGATGGATGGTCCGGCAATCCCCCGCGGTTCGATGCGACGGAGATTGTCAGGTACCTCCTCTCGCTCTGTGGCGCCGACCTCGTCGCGGCGTATCGAATCCTGCGCGAGCAACTAAAAGCGGAGTATCCGGAGTTCACAGAGGAGCGGTTACCGTGGGCCGCGGAGGCCATTGGGGGGGAGAGCAGATGCACCACTTTGGGGGTCATCGATGCGGCCCTGGCAACGCGAGGATACGAGCGGCCATAAGGCACGTAACCGACTGTCACCACAACCGTTAGACGGATGGGTAGGAGAGTAGCCGGGGGAAAGACTGCACCCCCATGCTCTCCCTTTGCACCCCCCATGCTCACCCCCAGGGAGTGCAAGATCATCTGACCGAGCGATCCTCGTAACCACCGTTGAGCCAGTTGGTTACGCAGGCCGGCGAGCCACATCCTGGGTCAGGTTGCACCCCTTTTTCGGGAAAAACGCCAAAAACGGGCAAAAAGGGGGAATTAGGGAGAGCAGAGCACCATCGGATAACAGGCATTATGGGATTGGCACGAGTAAAGCCAATTCGGCTATGGGTGAGAAGCGTACGGGGCTTGTTTTCTTCCGTCGCGTTCGCCTTGTCTTCCCATGTAGCGAACTCTTGAACCACAATTGCAGTCCGACAGGTGGCCCAGGAATGCGTTGGCTGTTGCCGAATCAGTGCGCTCTTCCCACAAATCCCATCCAGCCCATTGAATGGCGCGCTTGATGTGAGGACTTCGCTTTCTACCTTGTCAGGACAGCTGGGTGAGCATCGGTCGATCTATGCAAGAGAGACAGGTCAGCAGGTGACAACCTAATACCGAGTTGCAGAATCGGCAACGGCAAGGATCAGGCTGGAGACGAACCCAAGCACACCGATGGCGACCGAAGTGCTGCGTCAATCGCGAGTGACTTTACAGTTGCGGTCGTGTTCGGTATCCTCGTTCTTATTACGAAGGAGTCGTGCGCTTGAGACTCCCTTTCAACGCTTTAGGCATCTGGACTTGAACCATCACGCCGGTGGAACAGAAGTGAGCACGATAACAGATGCCAATGCGGCTCGCGAACCAGAGCGGGTATGGGGTCAACACCAAGCCGCATTGCTCTTCCTCCAGGCGATGTTGGCCGATCCCAAGGTCCGTCTTCTGCGCTGGCTTGATCTGGCTTGTGGACGAGGCCAAATCGTCTCAAATCTTCCGCGTGCGTTATCTCTCTCGGCGCGCAGCAAACTTCACTACGAAGGATACGATGTCCATCTCGATTACACTCGCGAAGTCGAATCTCGTGTCTCCCAGATGTCATTGAGATCCTATAAGTGCGAAATCGGGGAGATATCGAATTTCCACAAGATATACCAAACACAGAAATTCGACTTTGTTACGTTTATCAACGCTGCGCACGAACTTAGACCAAACGACCTTGCGCTTGTGTTTTCAGAGGGAATCTCGTTGCTCTCAAGCCGTGGCCAGTTCTTTGGGTATGATGTAGAGAGTCCAAACCCAATGGAGCTCGGCGCAATACCTTGGGCGCGAGACGAGATTGGCGAGATTCTCAAGGCTATCTGCAGGGAGTTTGGTGTGCCTCAGTATCAGCCAGAGATTTCATGGTGGCCCCATCAAAGCGGGACCGCCTGGAGCCTACACGTGAACCGTGCGCATATGCACTGTGCGGTGAATGAGCTATCCAAACGACGGGGGTCCGCAAGAGAGGCAGCCATGAAGACCATGCGCAACTTGCTGGAGGGGAAACTCGCCAGCGTCAAGGAGCAACTCATTGTAAGAACTCACGGGCCACTGAAGGCGGAGGGTGATGATATGGAGGCAAGGCGTCGGCTGCTCAACGATTATTGGGCACTCTCTCACGTGTTGGCTGAGTCGGCCGAATCTAAGAAGGATAGCCCGAGAAAGAGATGATTGTGAAGACGCGCAAATCGAAATCCTCCTCACTGGTCTTCTCCCACAAGAGGCTGAAAGTCTTCTTCGCAGCACCGCACGGCCCAAAGTGGAGGAAGACTGTTGAGATCATACTGGGCCAATTGAAGCAGAGCCCTGAGTTTGAAGTCCACCATTGGTTGACCAGTCCTGCCCACATTTCCTTAGACGAAGGTGTGAAGCGTGAGTTTTTCGGGTGTGACGCTCTCGTTGCTGTCGTGACTTCCGGCGAATCCTGGCCCGCCATCGAGACCGCAATCTACCTTGCCGGAGAGCATAAGGTGTCAAAGCACTTATACCTACTCGTAGAGCGATCACTCGAAAACCCGATGTACTCAGACTTCGCACAGAATGTCTATTATTTCGATAGAGGTCGTGTTGAGAATCTAAGTGCACAACTCCATCTTATATTAAGAGACCTTTTGAAGCTCCTCGATAACTTCATAGTCCTCCGAGCGCGCAAGAACATCCGTATTCTTAAGGATGGCTTCGGGATTATCACCTATAGGCATAAGCTGCTTGTGCCGAATCGACCCGATAGCAGAGTTCGCTCACTTTCCGGTCGACTTGCAATCACCAATGATGTTGCGAAGCGTGCGCGTCGAGGGCTTCCGTTGCTAAAGGAGATGGCAATCCGCCCGGTCTCGCATGATCGTGAGGCTGCGTTCGAATACAGGATCCTCTCGCACCCACCTGACGAACTCACGATCGTTGATCTTCTCGAACGTAGCGAGGATCCCGACAGTCTCAGCCGGAGCTTCTCACTGATGCTTAACCGCTCACTTGTGCCTGGCGAAATGGTAGAGTGGGTCTGGGGTTTCACATTTCCTTGTTTATTCAAGAGTAAAGGTCAAGATACCTCTACCTATAATGCTGTCAATGGCGCCGAATCGACTGAGATAGCGCTGTCATTTGAACTCGAGCGAAGTCCGAGTGCGCGCTTAGAGTTTGAAGAAGCACCTGCCATCACAATTACTGATTTTCTGGGACGGGAGAAGGGGCCGGGAATTGGCGCGTTCATGCAACGCAGCCTGTGTTTTGCCAATTATGTTTGGAGGGATCTGCCACCCCTTGCGGCTGGGGACAAGATTGTGGCATCTTGGGTGCGTCATTGAGACCATGAGAATCGTATATTTGATTACCGAGGTTCGGGCTTTGCGATGGATCGAATGAGGGCCGCGTCTGACCAGGATTTGACTACTCAGAGCTGGCGTGATCCGGATAGGTGCCTTGGAGCCAGCCATAAGTGCACCAAAGTGATTGAGGTCTCTCGCCGGGTCAACTTCATCAACCAGAGATTCCTGAAATGCAGGTGGCCATTCATAAGTTCAGGCAAGATGTGGCAATTCACGACTCTCACCACACCGTGCGGCGCCATCCGGTGTCGCATTGGTGTCTTAGGCGACGGAGAGGGCTTGCCTGAGCGGGTCGTCGGACACCCTGGCATAGAACTTGGTGGAGTTGAGCTGGCGATGCCGCCTCAGCGTGGAGGCCAAGGAAGCGCGCGCTTTGACTCGAGCCGCGTAGGAGCGATGCGATGTCTTCTCAAACAGGATGAAACCGCATCCATGGAAGGCAGCGACCCGTGACGCACTTGACGCCACTCTTTCTTTCAGTGGCTCCTCAGTTGACTATTGATTTCTGTTCGTGCATCTTGACTCCCGACCATACAGTCGGCTGGAGGTGAAATGGAGCTAAACGCGCGTGACGTGTCGCAGAGTGATGAGATCACCAGCGGTGAGATTGCGCGATTTCAGGCGCTCGTGAGTCTCATCACTACAGACGCACAGCTCATTTGGAGCAGGTACTATTCCTTGTTAACGGCCAACGCGATAGTCGCGGTTGTGATTGGAGCATTGGCGGCAAGAACATTCGACAGATTGTCCGGGGTAGTGCTTCTCATTCTCAATCTGTTCGGCCTCGCGCTTACCTGGCAATGGAAGCAAATCACTCGCCGAGGCTGGGAGCTTCAGCATACGTGGGTAGCCGTGGCCAAACAGGTGTCCTGGGGGCGAATGTCGAACCCGTTCGAGTCATATTCAACTTGGTGCAAATCTTCGGGTTGCGGCGAAGGCGCAAAGGACTGGATTGCAACGTATGCTTTTCGAGTGTGCAACTTGTTCCTCTTCGCGTACGCTGGAACAGCAATCGTTGTGCTCGTGAGGCTTGTCTTTTAGGCGGGGATATAAGGCCGGCAATATGGCTCGAACAGGTCCACACTTCATTGAACGCACTCGAATCTGGAGCCTGCACAAAGTCAATGTCGCCCCGTCGACCTACTAAGAAACAGCGTGTTCTGGTGCGCGAACTCCGGGAGATTTGTGCAGAGTTCAACCTCGACTACGAGAATATCTCCGCTTACAGTCCTACGGAACGAACGGCGTATCTCGAAGCTGCGCGCGACAAGATCGTCCGCGGTCAGGTAGTAATCTGGTACACGGTAGTAGACGAATTCCTGAACGTTGAAATCTGCCGCTACTACTTTGGCCGGAAGCGAACATTCCCCGAGTTGTGGCGCACCAAACGATTTCAGGCGTTCAACTACCATGTAATCGAGGAACTTCATTTGATGCAGAAGCTCCGGCACGTTCGGACCATTCGGAATATTCCCAAGGATGTCGTCGCTGATATCGAACGACTAAACGCTCTTCGGAACGGGCTGGCGCACGCATTGTTTCCAGAAAACCTCAAGAGGACACAACCGAAATGGAAAGGGCAGAGCATATTCTCCCTGAGTGGCCTCAAGGCTCTTCAGGCGGACTTCATGAGAATCGCTCACTGGTTCACGTTCGACTGATCCTGCCTCGCGCTTCCATCAGGCGGTGGAAACCGCCCGCCTCAGCCGGTCATCGCTCATCCGCGCATAAATCTCCGTCGTGGTGATCTGCCGATGCCCCAGCGCCCGCTGGACCAAGTACAGGTCCCCGGTCTTTTGGTACAGCCGCGTGGCAAATGTGTGCCGTAGGGAATGGACCGAGAACGACCGCGTGATCCCGGCCTGCTTGAGCCACCGGGCGAAGTTCAGCTGAATCTGCCTGCCGCACAGGCGTCGCCCTGACTTGGACCGAATCAGCGGCACGCCGGGGCCACCGTTGGCTTCAGGGGCGGTTTCCCGCAGGTAGGCGGCCAACATGGCGCACAGCCCGGGATTGAGGAACACCCGCTCCTGTGTGCCGCCCTTGGCGCGAATGTGCAGGGTGCCGGACTGGAGATCGACATCCCCCACATTTAGCCCCACGAGCGACCCGAGCCGGATGCCGGTTCCGAGTAGAAGCTCCAGAATCAGCCGGTCGCGGGAGGCGAAGGGGCCGGTGGAACTGGTTACCACCGCCCTCAGTCCCCGAATCTCGGCCTCGGTCAGCGTCGACGGCTCCTTGGCCGCTGCAGGCGCCGACCGAATCAGCCGGGCCGGGTTATCCTTGATCCACCCCGATTCCATGCAGAAGGCGAAGAACGATCGCAAGGCCGACTTGGTGCAGTTGATGGTGATGGTCTTGCGGGGCTGGCCGTCTGGTGTCAGGAGCGCCTCGTCTCCTATCAAGAACCGTGCCAGATCGTCGGGTTTGATCGCAGAAAGTTGAACATTCTCGCCGGTCCAGAGGGCGAATACCGCCAGGTCCCGCGCATAAGCCTTCTGGGTGTGGACCGAGCATCCGTTGGCCGCCATTTGGCGGGTGAAGTGGGTCATCGCTTGAGATAATCGCATAAGGCCTCCGTCAGTGTGGTGAACGAGAGGTCGGGGCAAAGCGATGGCAAGAAGATCAGGTGTGTTCCCCGACCCCCATCCAGCACACCAGCACTACTTCGTCCTCGTCGATCAACGGCAGGGGCGACGGCGGCTCTGAGGGTTGCAGGCCGAGTTCGCGGATCTTCTCGACGATCAACTTAGAGCGAGTCGGTGGATCGAACGGTCGTCACGGTGCTCACAACTGACCACACGGCGCTCATCCCCCCAGGGCCGCCGCCACCCCGGCGGTCAGCCCCAGCCGACGATCTCCGCCGCGGCGGACCGCAACAGCAACACGCCTCCGTCGCTCGATACCGCCCCCCCGCCAAAATGCGCCTCCACTTTCCGGCGTTTACATGTTGGAACTGACGCGGTCGGCAGGTTACATTTCGTCACGGCGAAGCCTCCTCTCTTCTTGGTTCCAACAAACTCAATATCAGAGGACTAAAAGGCTTCGCCAGCCTTTTGGGTGAAATATCCTGGTGGCGGTGCTCCCCGGCAACGTGCGATTCTGAGGCGCCGATTCCCATGCAATAACCGGCCCATTTTGCAGATTCTGGTCAGTTCGAGGAATCGATGAGAGAGGCGCGATCATTTGACCATCCCATCAGAAAACCAGGCACCACACGGTCCCCGCCAAAGACCACATCCGATCGCATTTCCGCCACTTGCGTCATCCGTGATTCATCGCCCAGGCTTGTCGATACGGCAAAGGCGCAGCGAGTTAAGAGTGACAACTAAGCTGCTGCCGACCATCGCGGCCGCGGCAATCACGGGACTTAGCAATCCGACCGCAGCAAGCGGGATCGCTGTTGCATTGTATGAGATGGCCCATGTGAGGTTTTGACGGATGATGCGCGTGGTCCGGCGGGCTGTGGTTATGAGAACTGGAATCGAATTGAGGTTGGGTGAGATCAGAAGTACGGCAGCAGACTCGCGGGCGAAATCCGTGCTGCTCGCCACTGCGATTCCGACGGAGGCGGCGAGTGCTGGGGCGTCATTGATGCCGTCGCCCACGAAGATTGGGGTGTTGCCACTCTTGGACTTCTCCCTGGTCAGCCAGCGCGCCTTCCCATCCGGCGTCATTCCGCTCGCGGCTTCATCGATTCCCAGTGCATGTGCCACGCGTTCGGTCGGCTCCGGTGCGTCGCCAGAGAGCACCGCAGTTTCAAGTCCAGCGCTTCGAATGTACAGAAGCGCACCTGCCGCATCGTCGCGGATTGTATCAGAAAACACGAAGGCTGCGCAGATCCTGGATTTCCAGGCGAGCAACACAACCGTCTTCGCTGCGGCCTTCGCTCCTCGAATCACCTGCTCCAGATTGTCTGGAACGCTGCCATAGCGGGATGTGATCCAGCTTGGACGGCCGGCGGCCACAACGTCTCCATCAATGGTCCCATGAATTCCTTCCCCTGGCACGGCAGACACATTGACCGATCGGGCGGGAATTGTCCGTGCGCAAACTTGCCTGATTGTTTGCGCTATCGGATGTTGGGTCCGGCTCTCGATCGTTGCCAATAATTCTAAAGTGAATTCTGCGGTGGCACCGTCCGTTTCGACTCTCTCGAGTACCAATTCTCCCGTGGTGAGCGTGCCTGTCTTGTCGAAGGCAACGCAGCGCGCGCGGGCAATTGCATCCATGGCGCCATCGCCTCGCACCACGATTCCGCGCCTGGCAAGAGCCGCGGCGCTCACCACGCGCGCCAGTGGCGCTGCAACTGCCAGAGCGCAAGGACACGAAACAACGAGCACCGCCAGGCCGCGTCGGAACGCCTCGTAGAACGGCAGACCATTCACCGACCACGCCGCCGCAGTTACAACGGCCAGCAACAGCATCAAGGGAAGCAGCAATCGGGCAAGCGCATCGGTGACTTCACTGCCCGATTCGGATGCTCCCGCACCCGCCACGTGATCGGCAATGCGCGAAAGGAGTGAACCAGTCGCGGGTGCGGCCACCTCGAGTTCGGCGGCCATGGCGCCATTCGTGCTCCCTGCATGAATCAGCGCTCCCCGGCCGAGCGAACGCGGACAAGGCTCCCCGTCGACGCTTGCCGTCGAGAACATCGCCTCTTTGTCGAGCAAATATCCATCCAGAGGAACTCTGGAGCCAGGATCGACCCGTATACGGTCGCCGGTCTTGACGCGACAGGCATCGACCCACTTGGCTCCGGACGAATCGAGGCGAAGCGCCTTCCGAGGGAGCAATCCGCGAATTCCCGCGATCATATGCTCCGTCCGACGGAATGCCGCCCGTTCGATCAGTTTGCCGAGAAGCGAGAGTGTGATCAGAGCCGCGGCGACTTCGAAATAGACCTCCTGATTCCCCCGCCATGCCGCCTCAATGCTGAATCCGTACGCGCCGAGCGAACCCAACGCGATCAATCCATCCATCGTGACTGCACCAGACCTCACGGCCGCAAACGCTCGCCTCAGAATGAGCATCCCTGGGCCGGCAATCAGGACGGCCGTCAAGAGCGCAATTAGCCATCCGACCCAGACGGACGATTGCAGCGCAGATCCCGCATCCAATCGATGAAAGTGTGCATACGACAGCATCATGATCTGGGCTTCGAGAGCAGCTGCAACGCCCAGACGAATCAGCAATCCATGGTGCGAATTGCTCCGATTCTCGCTTGTAACACGGTATCCGAGGGCACCGATCTTCTCCGCGAGAGCCACACGTCCGGTCAGCGCGGGATCGAAAGTAACCTCAGCGCGCTCAGCGAGAAAGTTCACACGAGTGGATCGAACTCCCGGCTGGCAACTCAGGACAGTCTCAATCAACCAGGCGCAGGACGGACAGGTCATCCCTTCCACGCTCAGGGCAAGATCGCAGTTGTTCGCGGAGCCGGCAGTCGATTCGGATGCTGCTCCATCGTTGGAAGCTTGCGCGATGGCTCCGGCCCGAAATGCTTGCTGGAATGCGACGCTCTGGCGCGGATCACCCTGATAGCCCGCGCTTTCGAGAATTTCGGCAACCTGCGCACATCCGGAGCAACAGAACTTCGTTTCAGGGCTCTTCAGGGGAAGCTGGCAAAGAGCGCACATCGAGCGGCCCGCGGGGGACTCCGGCGAATCACCACCGTACGGTGATGTGTACGGTTTTCGATTGAGCCTCGTATCGGTCTTATCCACCGCCGACGTGACAGCACCCGCCTTCACCGGCAGATCCTCCGATGAGGAATACCACACCCCGCCACGTTGTTACCAATCCCATGACGATGACCGTGGCCGCGGCCAATCGTTCTCCCCATACTCGCGAGCGCGCACCGACACGTCCACCGATCCATCCAGCGCCGATCAGAGCCGGACTCGTTCCGGCACCGAATGCCATCATGACTGCGGCACCCGCGATGGCCGACCCAGATGCGGCGGCTTGAGCGGCCATTGCATAAACGAGTCCGCAAGGCAAGAGCCCGGCGAGGCCACCGGCAACAAGAGGGCCGATACGACCCGGCAGACGCAAAGCGCGGGACAGAAGTGTGGAGACAGCCATCCCGATTCCCTTAAGCTTGACAACTCGAGACAGGAAATACCGTGTTCCGATGAAGACCATGAGGGCACCTGTGATGAGTGCCACAATCGCGAACCCCGGCCTCCCGGCGCTCCAACCACCGAAGGCCTGGCCCACGAGTCCCGTGATGGCGCCTATGAGCGCATAGGTCAGCCCTTTACCCAGAACGAAGAGCGGCAACCGGAAGCTGGTTGCGCGCGGAGAACCAGCCCCGACGGCGATGGCCAATGGGCCGCACATTCCGATACAATGCAGCGAGCCCATCAGGCCAGTGACGGCCGCGACGGTCAGCAAGCGGATGTCCACTATCGCCCTCCGTGGAATTCCGCCGGCTGCGGCACGAACACCGGATGCGCCCGCTCCGCACACACCCAAACCGTGATCATCAGGATCGAGAACATGGTGACTACCGCAACTGTGAGCCACTTCATTCGCATCAAGCACCTCTTTCCGGAACAAAGAACTTCGTTGCAAGTCCCAGAGAGTTCCCGCCATCCAGTGTGACAATCCGAAGCGTCACAGGATGCACACCAGAGGAAATGGATCGGGAATTGCTCCGCAGTGCGACTCCCACTTGCATACTCTCCGCGGCCCCGAGCGTCACGCCGCGTTTTGGTTCCAAGACATCCACCGCAGAGTTCGATTCTGTTGCAAGTTTCACATCGATGGGCCGCAGGGTCCGATTGTTGAGAGTCAGCACGTAGCGGTTGGTCACCAGACCGGTGCTGTCGCAAGTCGTGCCCTCGAAACGCGGAGCCACACGCCCTCCGATTGGTCCTCGCACATGGACTGAGCGCACGAATAGCACGCCGATCGCGAGCGTGAGCGCGATCACCGCTGCCCGCCGGAAGTCGACAATCCCGACCGATGCCAGAGCTTTGGGCCAGCCGCTGCGGTTTCTTCCAAATGCAAATCCGCGGATGTGCCGGATCTTTCGCTTGTCATGCGAAGCGTTGGTGCCGTCGATGCAATCGCCGCAGTTGAAACATAGAGGACTGAATGACTGGCAGCGAATATCGATCCCCAGGAAACAGGAGCGGTAGCACCCGCCGCAAGCGATACATGATGGCTTGAGGTCCTCATCAAACTCCACGCCCAGTGTGGACTCATCCTGGATGACTCCCTGCAATATCCCATATGGACAGGTGGCGATGCAGAAGTCATGGCGAATGATGAGGAGGTCCACACTCAGAATGGGCCAGAGAAGCAGCCAGCACACCAGCGCGAGGAGCGAAGGTGCCAGCCACTGCTCCGGGTTGAGGAAGTAGGAGACGACACTGGCTGCGACAAGTGCGGCAAATAGCACTATTATCGCTGATGACATGACCCGTCGCAGCCGCGTCAGTCTCCGATTTCCTGCAAACCAGCGCTCGATTGTCGACGCGAGTTCCGACAGCGTGGTCTGCGGACACATCCATCCGCACCAAAGCCGCCCGTACAGCAGCGACCAGGCGAAAACCAGTAGCAGTCCCAGCAGGAGAAGCAGGTAGATGGGACCCGACTCTCCCAATGCGTAGACATCGCCCGCCAGGATCATTGCTTTATGCTCCAGATCAAAGCGAAGCAGATCGATAAACGGTGCAACTAGAAACAACGCGGAAACGACCACCTGGATGAGCCGCCTCAGGCGGTGAAACCGTCCGCTCTTGGGCGGCCGGACAAACAGGTAATCAGGGGACTGCATTACCTGCCATTTGATTGAACTGCTCGACCAGCGGGGATCCGTCTCCGGAGAAGTAGATCACAAGATACACGATTCCGAAGATGAGGAATCCCGCGTAGGTCAGCTTCAGGAACAGGGGGAGTTTGCCTTCTTGTTCCTCGATGTCACCGGGATAACGGGTCAGTCCATGGTTTTCGGCAGCCATCAGAGTCTCCATAGGAAAAGATTTCGGAACATCGCTCTACTGCTCGTAGTCATGATTTGGACGCCAATCCCGTCCCCGTCCCAGACTCTGGACATAGGCGACCAGGTCGTCCAGGTCTTTTCCGCCGTTGCTGGTCACGATCCAGGGAAAAGGCGGCATGACTGATCCTGGGACAAGATCGCGCGGATTGTTGAAATGAGTTCGATGCCAGCTCTTATCGTACTTGCCGCCGACGCGCGCAAGATCGGGGCCGATCCGCCTCGTCCCGAATAGATGCGGCTTGTCGCGCGTGAACTCACCGGGAAGGCTGATGGGCGCGTCGACTCCCCGCCAGCCGTATCGCTTCACGTCGGATTCAAGTGTTCGTACCTGTTGAGTGTGGCAGTACCAGCAGCCCTCGCGTATGTAGATCGCACGTCCCCTCAGTTCCTGATCGCTGTACTCCTTCAGACCTGCGACTGGATTCCCCCAGGACTTCTCCGTGATCCAGGGCAGGACCGTGGTCATGAGCCCGCCGATGAGGAAGAAAGTAAGGGCTCCGGTGAAGAGCATCAGGGCGTTCTTATCGAACTTTCCAAACATGATCAATCCTCCTCAAGCGGTCCGGGGCTCTGCAGCGACCGGTTTCACGCCACCCTTGATGGTCTGAATGATGTTGTAGAAGAACAGCACGACGCCGGCAAAGATGATGACACCGGAAAACGCCCGGGCAATCCAGTATGGCCGCATGGCAATGACCGTGTCGATGAATGGAATGGTGGGGTTGTTCCATTGCAAGCCCTGGATAAACCCGCCGATCCACAAACTCACAAAGTAGATCAGTCCTCCGGTGAACATCAGCCAGAAACTCTGCTGGGCCAGCTTAGCCGAGTAGAGCGGACGCCGGACCATGAGCGGAACGGCGAAGAGCATCCCGGCGATTGCGAAAAAGCTGAATGCCCCGAGGACGGCCATGTGCGCGTGGCCGACAATCCAATCGGTCTTGCTCACGATCGCATTGACCGTTCGCAGCGAGTGCATGGGACCCTGAAAACAGGTGAGAAGGTAAAACGTGGTCCCGGCGATGAGGTACTTCAGAATCGGGTCAGAGTTAACACGGTTCCAGCGGCCCTTCACAGTGCCATAGAAATTCGTGATGACCGTCCACACCGGAATGATCAACATCACGCTGCAAAGAATCGCGACTGTTTGCAGCCACTGGCTGATCGGGCCGTGGAGCATGTGATGCGCGCCGGTCCAGACATAGATGAACGCAATCGTCCAAAAGCCGGCCATCGACAGGCGGTGACTGTACAACGGTGCCTGCGCCGCTTTGGGAATAAAGTAATAAGCGAGTGCGAGGCCGATCGGCGTAAAGATTAGGCCAACGGCGTTATGGACGTAGAACCAATTGAGGTTGGCCTGGTTGACTCCTGAGAAGAGCTCCGTTGCGAAATTGCCGGTGATATAGACAAATGCGGTCCAGACGATCGCGCCCATGATGTACCATAGGCTCACATACATCTGCTGGTGTTTTCTCGTGGCGATCGTGGCGAAAATGTTCACACCAAACAGAACCCAGGCCACGGTGACTCCCAGATCCAATGGAAGGGGCAGCTCAGCATACTCCAGTCCCTGAGTCCATCCTCCGAGTGTGGTGAAGACGGCGGCAAGCACCACGGCGTCGAAGAGCCCCAGGGTTATCAATCCGAGCTTCTCACTCCACAACCGGTTGCCGCAGAGCCGCGGAACCACGTAGTAGACCAGTCCCATATCTGCCGCCAGAAGCCATCCAAACAGGATTCCGTTGACATGCAGCGGCCTCATGCGCCCAAAGGTGAGAAACGACATTGAACCCAGATACTCAGGCCAGACGAACTTCAGTGCGGCCAGAATTCCAACCAGCGCCGTGATTACGAAGAAGACAATGGAGCTGATAATGAACCCCATCGCCGTTGGTTCGCCGGGTCCGCGCTCGGAAACGGCGGCTCTCTTCACCTCGCTCGTCATTGGCGGGCACTCCTTTCTCCCTCATGCCGTACTGCGGCGGCACCAGTGTTGGACAATGATCTTACATAGTTAACGAGATCCCACCGCTGCGTCTCGGGGAGGAAATCCCATGGGGGCATCCCCGTGCCGACCACGCCGAAAGTGATGGATTCGAAAATTCTCTTGTCGGAGATGGGCTCGAAAAACGGCGCCGACGTGAGATCGCGCGGCCGCGGGAGCATGTCGGGCGCGTTCGGGCCTTTGCCGTTGCCCATTCGCCCATGGCAGCCATAGCAGCGCAGGGCAAAGATCGCTGCACCGGACGCAACGCTCGACTCAGTGTAAACCTGAGGATTGGAATCGGGGACCTGGCGGATTCCGGTGGGCGGCCGAAGACTGTCCGCAAGGAAAGTGCTGACCACGTATCTGAAGATTGCCTCTTGTCCGGTCGAATCGAGAAGCGCGCCAAATGGCGGCATCGCAGTTCCGGGCACACCATCTCGAATCGCGCGAATCGCTCTGCCCTTGGAGAGCCAGCTGAAATACTGCCTGTTGGTGAACTGGCGTGGCCGTGGCAGAAGCACTTCGGCGATGACGCCATCTCCCTTCCCTTCAGCACCGTGGCAGCGACTGCACAGGAGCTTGTACTGATCGGCGGGAGATAGCGGGATGGTCAGATCCGTCAGGGTCCCGAGGTATGAGGCGATGGCGTCCCGCTCGCTCTGCGACATCCAGAAACTCGGCATGGGACTTCCCGTATTGTGAGCCCGGGGATCGGTGAGATGAACGGTGATGTAGTCCCGGTTACGGAGCCGTCCGATGTAGCTTAGGTCCGGGGCGATCCCGCCGTCGAGTGGACCGAGTTTGTGGCAGGCAACGCACGACCGCCTTGCCACCGCGTCCTTGCCTGCCTCCACCGATACAGCAACTTCGGGCGGGGTCACCTCTTTCCACTGCTTGCTCGTCACTCGTAGCGTGACCGGATCCTCAACCAGTGTCCGTCCTCGCTGTGACTTCAAGAATACTACCAGATCAATCCGATCCTGCTCCGGGACCTGCAGCAACGGCATGATGCTGGTCGGCATGTTTGCCTTGGGGACGCGGATGGACTCATCCAGATAGGGGATCCCAAACCGGTCGCCGACGTCAGTCAGATCCGGTCCGAGCTTCCCGCGCGAGATGAGTCGAAGCGTATGGCAGCCGCCGCAGGCGTACTTGTCGAACAACTCCCGGCCTCTGCGAATATGCGGCATTTCCTCCAGATAAGGCTCGGGATGGCATCGTGCGCAGGCGGCCTCGATATAGGGGCCGCGCAGGAGTGGTTCCGGCCAGAATTCATCCTTGCCGTGGGCGTAGTCCTCCGTCAGCGCGCGGCCGTTGCCTTCGTGGCAGATCGTGCACCCGAATTCGGCGAATGGGTGCTCCGGAATTGGAGGATGGGACCGCAGCGGTTCGGCACCGTCAGCGAAGTTGGGATCCTCAATCGCCATATGGCAGGTACGGCATCGGTCGGTGCGGGTCTCCTCACCGAAACCCACAAGAAACTCCTGCTTGATCTCCAGGCCGCTCCGCTCGATCGCGGCTTTGACCGCCGGACTGGATGCGCGCCCCATCGCCTGGTGGTAGTACTCGAGCTGATAGTCGCGCCAGGTTTCATCAGTCGAGTGAACGATCACTGCCACCGCAACAACGGCCTGTAGAAGACTCACAATGAGGAGAATTAATCGAACACGCATGATTGTCTCCTACCAGGGAACCGTGAATTGCCAGTTCACTCCGCGGAAGAGCGACCCGATGATGGTCAGGATTCCCAGCGTTAGCATGATGGTGAGAAACATCCAATTCGCCGCGCTGCGTGAGCGGTGAAACCAGACTCCCTCACCGCCTTTTCGCCATTCGAGATAGGGCGCAAGAAGGGCAAGGAGCACGAGGATTCCGGGAATCCCGATCCCACCCCAAAAGGCATCGTAACTGACCAGTTCCTGGAGGCCCAGGAAGTACCACGGGGCCTTGGCCGGATTGGGCGGATGCAATGGATTGGCTGGATCTTCCAGCGGGGCTTTGAAGATCAATGCGAATATGCTGAGTACCAGAAGGGAAATTACGAACAACGCCAGTTCACGATTCAGGGCCGCAGGCCAGCTCTGCACCTGACACTCCGGCTCGACCTTGGTCGCAGGGGAGGACCGCTCCACCACACACATTAGGCCGTAAGTCTTGCCCGCTCGTGCCGGAAAGCGTTCGAAGCTGGGGGCCTCACCTGGTTGCATGTGACTGACTGTAGCCTTTGTATTGCTTGAGTCCCCTTCCTCATTCCCATGGGGACGGGCCAGCCCGCCATCCTTGCGAATGCGCCAGAAGTGTGCTCCCACAAGGGCGAGGAGAACCGCCGGCAAGGCCACGCAATGAAGCACGTAGAAACGCAGAAGGGCCTCTCCGCCGACCGAGTAGTCACCCAACAGCACGAACTGCATTGATTTGCCAACCACCGGCGCATAGCCGGCGATCGATGTTCCAACAACGATCGCCCAGTACGCAAGCTGATCCCAAGGGAGCAGGTAACCTGTGAATGACATGAAAAGCGTGAGCAGCAGGAGAACAACACCGATGCACCAATTGAACTCTCGTGGCGCTTTGTGCGCACCGGTGAGGAAAACCCGGACCATGTGGAGCACAACCAGCAGCACCATCGCATGGGCCGCCCATCGATGGAGATTGCGCAGAATGTCTCCGAAGAAAACCGCTCCGCGCAGGTCAAGCATCCGGTTGTATGCCTCGGCGGGCGTGGGGACATAGTAGAACATGAGCAGCACCCCGGTGACCACCAGGATGATGAACATAAAGAACGAAAGCAGCCCGAGACCCAGAGTCGTCCGGAACTTCAGAGTGCGATCATGGACCTTCGCCGAGTGGATGTGGAGGAAAAAGTTGTCGGCGACCGCCTTCGAATGCTCCAGCTCGTTTTGGGGGATAGCCGGCTTCCGGAAAACGGAATTCCAGATCCTGCGGTGGATGCCCCGGAACCCTGCCAGCCCTCCATTCTCATTAATGCTCTGCGGAACGACCACTTCATGCACGCTCATGACGCGACTTCCAGATAAGTGTTGAAGGGCACGATATCCGACTTGTCCACCTCGAGTTCACCTTCGGGTGTGAGGCTGATCCGATACCACGCAAGCGGCTTGGGAGCCGGGCCACCCATGTTAATGCCCTGCTGATCATATGTGCTTCCATGACACGGACAGTCGAAGCCGACATCAGTCGCGCGAACTGTACAGCCGAGATGCGTGCAAACCGTGCTGATGGCCGCGAATCTGTTTCCGTCCCGTCTGACCATCAGGCGCGCCGCGGGAAGATCCAGGTAGCTGCCCTGCGGAAATGCGTTAGGCCTGCCGACCCGAACTTTGCTGGACGATCCATATATCACTCGCGGCTTCAGGAAGATCATGTTGAACAGACTCATCGCTCCTGCCGCCGTAGCGAGCGTTACCGTGGTAACCGTAGTCAGGAACCGCCGCCGTCCCTCGTCGGGCGGCGCGCTTCGCTCAGGATCGATGTGTAAAGGCGCCATCGTCATCCTCCTCGTGAAACATCTGGTACTTCGTCTCTTCCAGATTATCAAACTGGCCGGTGCGGACTCCCCAGATAAAGACGAGAGTTGCACTCATCGCCATCAGCAGGCCACCCGCAAGCAGGCCGATCTCAAGCGTATTCACTGTTGTGGCTTCCTTTCGAGCAGGCGCACCTCCGGCTCCTGCGTCCATGGCTCGAAGTTGCAGAGGCTCTCCATCGTGATCGCATCAGTTGGACAGCGTTCCGCGCAGTACCCGCAGCGAATGCAGCGGTCCTCATCTTTGATAATGGCACTCATACCCGGAAAATCCGCTCCCAGGCCGATCTCTTCAGTCGTTACCAGCTTTAGGCACCACGTCGGGCAGACATCGGCACAACCGCCGCACAGAATGCACTTGGTGCCGTCGAAGATCGTCTCGACCTCGCAGCGCAGGCATCGCGCGCCCTGTTCCCTCGCTGTCTTGTCCGGGAATGTCAGCTCGACTTGGGCATCCGGGCTAGACCAGCGGGAGTTCTCATCGGAGCACGGTGGCAGACGGCGGGGCAGGCGCAGATAGTCGTGCCTCAATCCCTGGCGCACCGCTTCCTCAACGAACCCGAGTCCCCCAGTCCGCTTTCCTGAGTCGCGGTGTGCCTCCTCGATTCCCAAGCGCCGGGATATTCCACGCGCCGCCCGTTGTCCGTGGGCAATCGCGTCAATGAAGAGGCCGGGACCGAGTGCGATGTCGCCGATCGCATAGAGCCAGGGAACAGAAGTGGCCCCTGAATTCCGGTCCGCCAGCAGACTTCCCGATCGTCCGAATTCAAGACTCGACACTCCGTTCGCAAATCCCGGGTCACTCTGCTGGCCCACGGCCACCACGATGTGATCGCAGGCAATTACTTCTTCGGTTCCAGGGGTTAGTTCGGGTGCAAACCGGCCGGCCTCATCGAAAACTCGTGAAACCGCCCGTGTCTCCAGCCCCGTGATCACTCCATTCTCACCGACGAACCGCACGGGCCCACGACGGTTGATCAGGGCGATATTCTCCTCTTTCCCTTCGATTATTTCGATTTCGTCTGCCGGCATTTCGTGCAGGGCTTCTAGGCAGACGAGAGTCACAGACGTCGTGCCTGGCATGCGACGGGCAGATCTCGCGCAATCGTAGGCCACGTTGCCACCACCGATCACCACTGTGCGGCCCAGCGCCCGGCCTCGCTGCTGTTCGTTGAACTTCTCAAGGAACTCAAACCCGCCGGTGACGCCGTCCAAGTCATTCCCCGGAAGGTTGAGTGCACGTGATTTCTGAAGCCCGACAGCGATAACGATGTACTCGAATCCCTGCGCGTGCAATTCGTCGATCGTAATGTCCCGCCCAACAGTCGTGCCACACCGCAGTTCGACACCCAAGTGCAGGATGGCTTCGATTTCCTTGCGCCAAAGGCCTCGCGGGAGCCGATAAACCGGCACACCAGTCCTTAGCATCCCGCCTGCTTCTGGTCCCGACTCGAAGACCGTGACTTGAACACCGAGTCGGGCGAGGTCATGGGCACAGGTCATCCCTGCCACACCGGCACCAATGATCGCAACACGATGTTGCAGAGGTTCGGGATTCAAACTGCCGGGCGCGGTCGAATGGCGGAGCGTCTCGATTGGATCAACTGGCGTCTCGACTCCGTGACGTTCCGTGGCCGTACGTTTGATCGCGCGTATGGATACCGGTTTGTCGATTGCCCCCCGGCGGCATGCCCTTTCACAAGGGGCGCCGCAGACACGCCCGCAAATGGATGCAAACGGGTTAGGTGCGCGCGCAATCCGGTAGGCCAGTGCATAGTCGCCGCTTGCAACTGCCTGGACATAGCCACGAGCATCGGTGCGGACCGGGCAGGCTTCACGGCAGGCGATCAGACGCTCGAAATAACGCGCATCGGGGATTTCAATTTGGGTCTTGACAGGATCCATCGCGACTGCCGACCACGGCGGCAGCGGTCCGGAAAGCAAGTATCATGCCTGCCACGTAAGCCGATGGGAGGGAGTGTGTTCCATCTCACTGATGGTCCTGAGAACTGTAAGTGGGGTCTCTTTGTCACCCCAGTTTGGGGCGACTTTGTATGGCAAGCTCGGTGGTTGGGGAAGACGGCTGCTAATATCTAATGAGGGGACCAACTCTTAGGACTTCCTGGCCGTCGTGTCCGGATCGAGGAGTCCATAGCGCTGAATCTTGGAAAAGAGCGTCCGGCGGTCAATTCCCAATGTGGCTGCTGCGACGGACCGATTCCAGCCGCACTTTCGCAGTACGAGTTCAATGTGCTCCTTCTCGATCTCTACAAGCGTCTGTAATTCGCAGGGAGTATCGGCAGAACGATCAGGCAGTTCGGTGATCACGGGACGACTATCTTCTCGGTCGGGAAGATCTGACAGCTTAATATGACGTCCCCCTGCGCGCACGAGGGCCCTCTCGATTGCATTTCGCAATTCTCGAACGTTTCCCGGCCAGCGTCGGCTGGCAAGCGTTTCCAGAACTTCCGGTTCGAATCCGTGGCACGGTATGGAATGATCGTCGATCAATTCCGCCAGCAGGTGATCGGCGAGCATGGGAATATCGCCTGGTCGTGCAAGCAGTTCTGGCATTTGAATGTGGAGAACATTGAGGCGAAAATACAAATCCTCACGGAATTCGCCCCGTTGGACCATCGCCTCAAGGCTCCGGTTGGTGGCACTGATGATCCGCAGATCCACCGGGGTGGACTTCGTGGCTCCCAAACGCCTGATCTCGTGCTCCTCAATAACACGAAGAAGTTTCGCCTGCTGGACGAACGGTATCTCACCGACTTCATCCAAACACAGTGACCCACCGCTGGATCGTTCGATCAGCCCCGGACGGTCGGCGGTTGCCCCAGTGAATGCTCCGCGCTGACATCCGAACATCTCGCTTTCGAAGAGAGTCTCAGGAATCGCTGCGCAATTGACTGCAATAAAGGTACCCTTCGCCCGGGCACTGAGGTAGTGAATAGCTCTGGCTGCAAGTTCCTTGCCAGTTCCGCTTCGACCAGTAATCAGCACGGGAGCCGAGACCTTGGCGGCATCGGTGACTAACTGCCGAACTTGCTGCATCGCCGGCGAAGTGCCTATCAGGCGGTCCGCTGAATACTGGGACCTGGTCACCTGGGCCAGATGCCTCACCCGCCTGGTCAGCCCGATCTCACGGGTCGCGTTGCGAAGCACTCCGGCCACTTCATCAACCCGGAAGGGTTTGCAGATGTAGGAGTATGCGCCGGCCTGCATGGCATCGACTGCGGCATCCACCGAACCGAACGCGGTCATGAGAACGACCTTCGTTTCTGGCCACTTGTCGAGGATCGCGGGCAACAGACTTCGCCCATCCATGCCCGGCATACGAATATCGGTGAGAACGATGTCGGCGGGCGCTGAGCGAAGAATCTCGAGCGCCCCGGCAGCGTCGGACGCCGTGCGCACACCATAACCCATCCTGGCGACGTGCCGCTTCAGGATGTCCAGCATCTTTCGGTCGTCTTCGACGATAACGACGCGGAATTCACCAGCATCAGGATGGTCTTGCAGATTGTTCATTCGCCCTGCTCCGGAGCTCGCGCGAGCTGAAGAACGAAACAGGCACCGCCAAGCGGGCTGCCGATCACGCGAAGGTCTCCCTTGTGCGATTCCACGATGCGCGCACAGACCGCCAAACCCAGACCGGTACCTTCCGCGCGCGTCGTAAAGAACGGATTGAACACCTGCTCTCTCAGCTCCACGGGAATCCCGGGACCATCGTCATGAACTTCCAGAGTAACCGTATCCTCGGTGTCCCCGGAACAGTAACCCACAAGTTTCAGGTGTCCCTGCTCCGCAACGGCCTCGATGGCATTAAGCATCAAGTTGACCAGCACCTGATGAATGGCGTCTGGCTGCGCCAGAACGACCGGAAGATCCTCGGAGACATTCAGCTCCACGCTGACCTTCTTCTTTTGCAGCGGAACGCGCATGAGAGTGAGCACGCGCTCGGCAATCTGTCGCAGTGAGACCGGCACGCGCGGGCTTTGGCTCTCACGGGCGAAGGCGAGGAGATCGGCGACCAGACTCCCAATGCGTTCCGTTTCGGCCACGATGCTGGAAAGCTCCATGCGAATCGGGCTGGTGGGTGCCTGGTCGAGGAGAAGATACTCGGCCGTGGCACTGATGATATTCAGCGGCGTTCCGATCTCGTGGGCAAGACCGGCAGCAAGACTCCCGACTGCAGCCAGCTTTTCGGAACGAACCATCTGACGTTCGGTGCGAACCGTTTCGCGCGCATCCCGAATCAGCGCGGCTACCCCTGTGATCTTCTGATCGGTGTCGCGAATGGGGGCCACCGAGAGGTCTACCGGGATCATCTCGCCCGAAACATGGCGGCACTGGATCCGGCGCCCGCGAAGTGCCGTATTCTGGCTCATCGCCTCGAATGCCGCCGCCGCACCTTCGCCACCGAGGATTTCCTCCAGTGAGGATTCGGCAGAACCATGATCGACAACGCCGAATAGCGCTTCCGCTCCGCTATTCCACCCGGTAATGCGCCCCTCACGGTCGGTAATGAAAACTGCTCCTCCGATTTCGTTGATGACGTGACTCAGCAACTGGTGATGGGCATCGAGTCTCGTGCGGAGGTGCTGAACCTCACTGAGGTCCTCGATAAACATGGAACAGCCCATGCTCACGCCCGCTTCATCGCGCAGACAGACAGCGGATATCGCAACTGGAACCAGACGGCCGTCTTTGGCTTTCCTCACAGTCTCCATCCGGGGGACCCGCTCCTCACGCGCGGCGCAATCCAGCATCCCGGGGATTTCCGCCTGCCGGTCCTCGGGTACCAGCATTTCGATTTTCCGGCCCAGCACCTCGTCGACTTCATATCCGAACACCGTTTGTGCGGACGGTGACCAGCTCACGATGCGGTGCTGATTGTCAATGATCAGAAGTGCAACAGAGGAGGAGGAAGCAGCCTCATTCAACACATGCTGGATGTTCTCGCTTGGACCTGTTCCGGGACCGGGAAGACGGCGAAGTTCGGTCAGCGCCTCCAGGACCCACTTCTGCCCGTTGGCTGGACTACTGACCGGTAGCGCCTGCACACGGTACATCCTTCGGGATTCACCCGGACGGCCGCGCACGCGCAATCCCTCGCGCGCCTCCCCAAATTGGAACACCAGCACCGGAAGACAATCTTCACAACGGCTCTGCCGGCCGAAATGAGAGGCAAAACAATGGCTTTCCCCAACCTTGACGTCGGGGAACCACTCCCTGGCCGCCGCATTCTGCCACACGACGACCATCCGGGGATCAACCAGTGTGAGACCAACCCCAAGAATCGACGCGGCATTGCCCAGCGTGTCCAAGTCTTGCGGTGTGTCGATCTCCAATGGTTTGCCTACGATCGCGTGCATCCCAACTCCCGGCATATCGTCCGTTCGGTGCACCGTAAGATACAAGCAATCCATGTTTCGTGCCAACAACTGCGGCGTGGGCAACCGCGGCATGGGCATTGCGCTCCTGCATGACGAATCGTAGATTGCAGCCGCGTCGTGGACGAATTGGGGGATGAGGAACACGCCGATGAAGAAGCAGAGACAGCCGGAAACTCAGTCTGGCAAGACGGCAAAGCCGAAGAAACGGAAGCCGATGTCCACAGGTTCCTTACCGTCACTTCGGTCGATGAGGGATCTCCTGGCGGACTTTGGAATGCTGGGGAGTAGGCGCATGAGTGCCACGGAAGAGGCGCAGTTGCTCATGTACGAGGCCTGGGATGCTTCGACCACCAAGCAACGCATCGCGATGGCCCGCCAGGCCCTGGCAATATCGCCGCGCTGTGCGGACGCCTACGTGCTGCTTGCGGAGGAGTTCGCCAGATCACGCGACGAGTCCCTGGAACTCTATCGCCAAGGCGTCGAGGCCGGGGAGCGCACTTTGGGGAAGAAACGATTTCAGGCATACACGGGCTGCTTCTGGGGTGTACTGGAGACGCGTCCGTATATGAGGGCGCGTGCTGGTCTTGCTCAAACCTTGTGGAGCGTCGGCAGGCACGATGAGGCGATTGAGCACTACTGGGCAATGCTGCGACTCAACCCCAACGACAACCAGGGCATCCGTGATCTGTTGATGCCGTGCTTGATCGAGACACAGCGGGATGAGGAAGCGGAGAAGCTCTTTCGGCAATACAAAGACGACGGGATGGCTGTCTGGATGTACTCGAGGGCGCTCCTGGATTTTCGCAAGCACGGCGACAGCCCGGTTGCCAATCGGGCGTTGGAGGCAGCCATCAAGGAGAACCGGTTCATCCCGCCATATTTGCTGGGGCGAAAGAAGCTGCCGCGACGTCTGCCGGGTCACTACGGGTATGGCGACGTTAACGAAGCCGTACTGTACGCATTTGGCAACCAGAGAGCTTGGCAGGCAATGCCGGGCGCTATGGAATGGCTTGGAACCAGGACGGCGTAGCGGACTGACGGAGCAGCCCGCCTCGGCTCAGTCAAAAGTGGTAGGGTTCAGGGTTTCGCGGCGAAAGGGAAGACAACTACCAGCGACGGGACACTCGAAGAAGTTCGTAGATCGTTTCACTCGGCCCGCCATTTCTAACACCTTAACCCGCAATGAGTTACAAGGCCACCTTGTTACGGCTTCGAACTTTCCGCATTCATGAATTTGTAACTCCGCACCACACAGCACATTAGCAATCCGCCACTATCGCCATTTCGCAGTCTCGCAATTGAACCCCTGACGTAACGGTGCACGAAAAGCGCCGCGATTCCCGCTCAACCACCCGCGATTTCCGTCTCGGAGTATTGGATTCGGTGACGCTCTGAAACTACAAGGGCGCCCGAAGACGCCCCTTGTTTGCACTGCCTCACGCTCTCGACGGGCTTGATGCGTCGCCCGCGACTCACTGCTGCCCGGCGCACGACTGCTTGGCGCAGAATTCGGTGTCCGGGTTTGCTGCTTTGAAGGCGACTGCAATCACGTGAAGAACATCCAGGATGTCAGTCACCCCGCTGCAGTCGACATCGGTGCGCGCGCGGGGACAGGTCGGGTCGAGCTTCTCGTCGGTGCCCCCGAACGCTACGTCAATGCACGCTACCACGTCGAAAACATCCGTCACCACACTGTCACATTTGGGGTCGCCGTGACAAGGACAGCACGGATGGCAGCGTGAATCCTCAAAGGTGCGGAAGATGTTATAAACTGGGATAGTCGACCATTCCCGGTTGCCATCCTGGTCAAAGTCGGTCATCTGCATTTCCACGAATTTGCCATAAGTGCTTCTTTCCCACGTGCATCCTGGGACAAAGTCCCCGATGGCCTCATCCCATTCCCACACCCGGGTGATTTCAAGGTTCAAGAACAACTCGTCCAGACCGTCACAGTCGATATCGACCGCGTAGACATCATGACTTCCTTCTCCGCTGGCTGGTTCCTCGTGGTACCAGACGGCCTCGAACTTGTTGTCCGCGACAGCCCGGAGGAGCCAGGCGCGATAAAACAAGTCGCCGCCCGAGCTCGCCACCAAGGCATAGAGTGTCCCATCGGGCTTGGGCCGGCAGGCGACCGTGCTCTGATTCATCGCTCCCCTGTTATTGATCAAGTTGCCGATGTACGACAAAGTCCGCCCATCATACTCGAATAACCCGTACCCGTAATCGTTGCCGGTGATGAATTCGACTCGGTCGTCCCCATCGAAATCGCCAACCGCCGATTCCCCGAATGTATACCGGGGTGCGGCAGTAGTGGCCACCACAGTGAATGTGTCGCGTACCGGATCATAATGAATGATGACGGCCTCAGCGGGACCGAAGCCCGATGGTGTAGCATAGATTTCCAGAAACGAGTCCGCATCGACGTTCACCGGAATCGGATACATCCAAAAGGTCATCCCGGGGAATGCCATGCGCGCCCGAAGCCGCCAGTCTGGGGCGGAGTAGATCTCCAACAAGCCATCGCCGGAGGACGGGTCACCGCGCTGAACCACCAGCTCGAGTTGACCGTCCCGATCCAGATCCAGGGCGAACCAGGGATTCCCGCTCGGCAGCAGTAACACGGTTGTAGTCACGTGCAAGTTGGCGTCGATCGCATGGCGGATGATGGAGTCGCGGAAACTCGCTCCCCCGCGAGTGAATACATAACTGAGTTGGAGTAGCGAATCATACGCATACGCGAAATGATCCTGCACAAGCAAGCCGTCGAAGATCAGTGAGCATTTGTTCGCTGATCCGCCGTCAACGGCATCAGTTTCGGCGTGCCTGGCAAGGCGAGTTGTTCCGGATAACCCGCCTCGTGGATGGACCGCTGTTTTCGAGTCGCTGGACGCAAGGACAAAGGCGACGCCAACCGCCAGCAGAAGGGTGGTTCGAATCACATCACCGAATCGCATTGACAGTTTCCCTCACGTGAAGCCACCTGGCACGCAATCCTCAACATATCCTGTTTCGCCCGGCATTCTGTCCCGCCAGTGGAGACGGTCCCGGAGAAGGACCGGGACCGTCCCTCGTTTTCACCTTCATGAGCAGATGGACCAGCTACCGCAATAACGTCATCTTGCGCGTCTCTTGCTTGGCGCCGTGCGTTAGGCCGTACAGGTAGACCCCAGTCGGGACATCAGTCCCGTGCTCATCGCGCCCATCCCATGAGGCTGTGTGGACACCTGCTCCAAGGGTCTCATCCACAAGTGTTACGAGATGCTGACCCAGGACATTGTACACTTCCAGCCTCGCAGTCTCACGCTGCTCCAACGTAAACGAGATTACCGTCCCGGAATTGAAGGGATTCGGCTGGTTCTGAGAAAGCACCGCATCCCGAGCAAGCGTGCTCGTCGCCGTCTCGTAGTATCCCGTAGACTTCAAGACGAAACCCCTTGTCCGCCCAGAGGGTGGGTTGGCCAATTCGGGCGTTGGAAAGGTCAGATTCAACACCTCTCCCGGCTCCAGCGTCGTGGACCCCTCGTCGGCTTCGACCAAGAGTTGACTCGTTTCACCTTTCAGAGAGTGTGTCGCCGCGGTGGGCCTAACGTGAACAACGCCAGGTTCTTCCGAACGGAGAGAATAGTACACCAACTGGTCAGCTTCGAACTGACCGTTCCACGAGAGCCGCACGCGAAAACGGGTGCCCAACTCATATCCAGCGGCCTTGTTTAGCAGCCAGAGGGCATTCTCTGGATTCCCACGCGGCGGCTGGACATCGACGGCGTGCCAATTCCCGTCACGGTCCTCCACTTGCACGAGAACACCCGTTCCGGGATTCCCGCGTTTCTGCGGCGGAGGTGGGCCCATAAGCTGTTCACCGGGAGGTGTTGGATCATACAACACACCCGGAAGACCGGGACGCCAGACTTGGAATTCGATGTACAGGGCACCTGCATCCTGTGAGGAGTACGTCCTCCCATCCTCGTCCAAAATAAGCCCGAGCACGTCCGTTCCCGTGTGATCGTAGGCGGCGATTGGCCGATACTCCTGGTCGTAGAGGAACACTTCCCCGTCAGGGGCGACACCCATCCGCGCGTCGGTGGGATAGTCCACGACGAGCAGTTCCAATGCGTCCAGGTACGACTTTTCCTGCTCGAATTCTCGAACCTGCAGCTTGTACTCGCCCGCATCTGCAACCAGTGGCTGCTGCAGGCGGAGATAGTCGGTCACGGAACTCCCGTCACCGCGCGACTCGCATTGCCCCAAGATAGTGTTCTCTTGCCGGTACTCCCTGCCATCCCACGTGTACACATAGGGACACCCTCCCCCTCCCCCACCGGGCGGCGTGCTTCGCGTGGACACAGCGGCGGTATACGCCTGCTGAACGCCGGTGCGGGCGTCGTTCCAGCAGGGGTACGCATAGCCCCTGACGGAGGCGATCCCGATGTAATCTCCCATGTAATAGCCATAAAACGAGTCGCCCGGCGTGCCCGGTACCCTACAAGGAATGCATATCTGATCGCTGACCAGCGTGTCTTGGAATGATTGTCCGCCGTCGTACGAAGACGACATATACACAGCGGAATAATCGTTTTCTGGCGAAAGACGACTGTCGTAGTAGACGACATGGACGTACCCGAAGGGATCGACCGTGACCCAGGGCATCCATTGGTCGGTTCCGGCTCCATTGTGGTTGACGCGGATGGGGGAAGACCACGACGCTCCTCCGTTCCGAGATGTCGTAAGATAGATGTCAGGCGTGCCGTCATTGCTTCGACCAGCCCACACGATGTAGATGCTCCCCGCGTTCGCATAGCCAGATCGGTCGACTGCCATCGACGGGAAACTGTTGACGTTGATTGTGCTGGGTTTGAGTGGGCCGAAGATTCCCCGAACTCCGAGCCCTGGAATCGAATCCTGGGTCAAGGTGAAAGTCGCTCCGCCATCCGTCGAGCGGGCGAAGCCGATGCCCGTTTCAGATTGGATGTTTTGATGGCTCGGAATTCCCTGCCCTGAGTCGAAAATGGCCCAAGCCACGTAAACGTCCCCGTGGGGTCCGATTGCCACATTCGGACCGTGGAACAGCCGTGCGTTTCCAAGTGGGGCGGAGACAAGCGTTATTGGAGGCGTCATCTGGTTTGAAGTGGAGTCATACTTCGAGAAGTTGATCCATTTGGCCACTCCTGGATCCGGTCCATACTCGACATAGGCGACGTATGGTCCTCCGAGGCCATCCTCGACTGCCATGTGCGGCTTGTCGGGGGAGGTGGTGGCCGGCACCGTCCACCGGCTTGGCCATTCCCCTGGTGTGACGCCCCGGGCCACCGTCACATGCAATTGTGAGCCGTCGTAATCCAAGTAGCTGTACCAGTACTTCCCGTTCGCTATCCCAACGGTGGGGTCGGATCCAATGACTGCGGTCGGTGGAGAATTGTTATTGCCGGTCCATCTTGACGAATCTGCAAGATACCAGTAGGTTCCCTCTCTGAATGTTGTCCGACCATTAGTTGGCCCGCTCGCTGTATTGGCACCGGCCAAGAAAGGCCAGGTCATGTTCAGATTGATAGCAATGGACGTTTCAGTCTGGTCAAACGTAGGACTACTGGGCAAGAGCGCGACGTTGGCGAAACTCGAGTACCAGCCATAACAGCTTGGGGTGCAGGGCGGGGGGACTGACATAGTGTCGGTCGGCCCGGTGGTACGCCAGGAGGACTCGGCCCCAGAACCGACGGCGGGTAGGATCGCCAACAAAACTGCGATCATCAGCAATCCAAGTCGTTTGATGTGCTGGGTTTTCATTTCACACCTCCTTTGCTGTGCAGAGTATTTGAGTGATTGGTCCTAATTGCCAATCCCGTTTTCATCGACAAGACCAGCCAACTGGCCGTCTGCCACGAATAGCAAGAGTTCATTGCATCCTCCTTTCGGTATTCCATGGCCGCCTGCTTCACCCGCACTCACAACCTTCAATTGCCCTCAGATTGCACCTGTCCCGCGCCAAAAGCGAACAGGACAGACAGCAAACACTCAAGCGGCGCGACAACCACCGCGATCAGGACCCGCTCGCCGCGGGTTATCGTTCACTCATATTCCCCCAAGCCGCCGTGGGAGAACAGGACGACTTGGTACTCTCACCAAGTGCAATAGTAATTTGTGGACGGCAGCTTGTCAAGACTTGTCGGCGCGTTTTCTTTTCTTCGGATAGGAATTGCTGGTATTCATAGCGACTGCGAGATGGCTCTGCCCGTCTGCTTGCCATGTACAAATCGTGTCGACCCCCTTCCGAGGGGGGCGCATCTTGAGCCACACCCGCACGCCGAAACCGAACCTCAATCCTCTCCTCATCATCATGGTAGATAATCGTCTCAATCACCGACCGCACCAGTTTGACCCGCTCGACCGGGCAGAGGACATCCCACAAGTCCGTGAACTGCCGTAGCGTCTGCTCAAGGTGTGGTCAGTCGACAGCTTGGTGGCGGAGGATGTGACGATCTGAAACTCCGGAATTTGGTGACGACTTAACCGGATGTCTTGAAGTGGAATTCGAGATGATCCGTCTCGTCGTGATAGACCACGGACTCGATCAGAGAGTGAACCAATCTGACCCGCTCCTGCGGATATAGCACATCCCACAAGTCGGTGAACTGCGCGAGAGTTTGGGTCAGGTGCTCGCGATTGATCGTCTGGGCGTCGAACGCCGCCAACTCCTGCTCTACGAATTGAAGGCGATCATTGAGCCGAAGCACCTCAGCCTGACGTTCCTTGATCCGCTCCCCTATCACCTCAGGTAACTCTCCGGCGGTGCTCTCCAGCGTGCTCACGAGGCGTTTGATGGCCTCCTCCCGTTGCTCGCGCTGCCGGAGTAGGCGGGTGCGTTCCGTTTCCAGAAACTCGCGTCCTTGCTTGGTTTGCTCCAATGCCTTGGGGAATACCTGGTCGACAAGGGCCGGATCTTGCGCCATGCGCTTGATCTCGTTGATGATGGCCGCTTCAACCTCCGGCGCGGAGAGCGTGGGTGTGGGGCAGGCCTCCCGGCCTTGCTTCTGCTCGCTGCAGCACCGGAGGTAGGAGTAGATTCGCCCTCTCGCATTGCGCGTCCAACAATACGCCATGGCGGCCCCGCAGCGGCCGCACTTCACCAGCCTTCGGAGGATCGTGCCGTTCTTGTTCCGGGTGACGGTGTCGCCGTAGTTGCGGTTGGCAACCAGGAGGGCGCCAACTTGCCGGAAGGTATCCTCATCGACAATCGCCTATTGCAAGCCTGGGTAGACTTCATCGTGGAGCGTGACCTGGCCGATGTAGAGAGGGTTGATCGGCAACCGCTGCAGGTAGACCTTCTCAAACCGGGTGCCGGTGCGCCGGACTCCTGCATTCGTGAACCAGGACTTGCGTCTCCAGCCACGAGCGTTCACGTGCTTGGCCACGGCCAACAGAGAGCGATGCTCGAGGTAGAGATCGAACAGCTCCCTGACCATCGCGGCCTCGTCCGGATTCACGACCAGCCGGTGGTTGAGCCTGTCAATGTCGTGGCCGAGTGGCGGATGGCACCCGGTTCCGGGTTGCCGCCGCGGGCCTGAGATTGCCGCTTTTTGCCGGTCAAGTAGCCGGTTTTTGCCGCTTTGTTTGCCGGTACCGACAACGCCGGACCCGGAGACCGCTTCCCGTCTAATTCTCAAACCTGTTGTCGGTTCCGCGAAAATTGCCTGACCCGTTCGGAGTCAGAATTGCCGCTTTCCTCCGCTTTTTGATGAGTTGGCGAAAAAGCGGCCAAACGCCCCCGAAACGGCAAAGGGCGGCAAAATGCATCCTAAGCCCTTTCGTCACATCGGATAACAGGCACTATGTGAAAGGCGCATCGGGGATAGCGGGTCATGGCTCCTGCGGGAAGTACACACACCTGGCTTGTGGAGAATGACTGACATGGTATCCTACTCGCATATGCGACGAGCGTTCATGAACAGGACGAACGGATCCGCGATGCGAGCGATCCGGAGCCAGCTTATCGCCCTCACCCTGGTAGGATGGACGATTGCGTTCCCCGCTGCTGCAGAGAGCGGACGTGCTCAGGCGCTGTCCCGCTTATCTCGTGAACACCTCGTCAACGCTGATTCAACTGGTTTGAACAAATCCGGAGATGTTGGCCCATACGTCTTTCTACAGTCTGACTCCTCCGCCGTTGTTATGTACATGCGCGGTAGTACCGTGGATCGTCAGACTTGTCGCTACCGTGACACGCTTCGCTTCTCGGGTGCCGGCAGCGCCTCTGAGACGGACTTCGTGGTCGCGGGAGCGCCTCCTGCCGCAGGCGCGCAGGTGTTCGACGGCGTATCCGAGATCATCGCCGTGAGCGACGCTCATGGCGACTACGAATCTCTGATCGAGGTTCTGCAGAACGGTGGCGTCATTGACAAGAACCTCCGCTGGGTTTGGGGGACCGGCCACATGGTCGTACTTGGTGACATCTTTGACCGGGGAGACAAAGTCAACGATTGTCTGTGGCTCATCTACCGCCTGGAGCAGGAATCACAGCGGGTTGGCGGACTGGTTCATTTCATCCTCGGGAATCACGAGCTGATGGTTCTGAGGGGCGACTATCGATATGTCCACAAGAAGTACCTTTCCGGAATTGTCACGGCAGCCGGCCTTGAGTACAGGGATTTGTACGGTTCCAGCACCGTGCTTGGGCGATGGCTCCGCTCGAAGCACGCGGCGCTGAAGATCAACGGGGTGCTCTTCGTTCATGGCGGGATTTCTCGCTCCTCTGTAGAACGTGGATTGAGCCTAATGCAGATCAATGAGGGCATAAGGGCCAGTATCGACGAGGCATCGTCAGCGTTGGCAGTTGATAGACTCCGGCAACTCTTACTTGGAAAACAGGGACCTGTGTGGTATCGGGGGTACCTAAATGCGATGGAAGGTGCCTACCCTCAAGCGTCGCGTGAGGACATCGATCTGGTTCTGCGTCAATACGAGGCAACGACAATTGTGGTCGGACATACCGAGGTGGAACAGGTCTCTGGATCGCATGACACCAGGATTATTGCCATCGATGTCCCGGTCGAAGAGTTGGGCGGCCTTCAGGCATTGCTGTGCAAAGATGGCAGGTTCTATCGGATCGAGGGAAGCGGTGATATTCAGCCTATAGAGTGAGATACCTGCTGCCCCTGCCGCATGCGCAATCAGCAGATTCTCTGGGTTGACTGGGAGAAGCGGGCAGGAAACACGAATGCCGGATCGAGAACATCTGAGTCATGTCGTCCCCGCCGCCCGCCTCAGCCGGTCATCGCTCACCCGGGCGTCTATCTCAGTCGTCGTGATCTGCCGAACTGCCTGCGGTTTCACGGCAGTTGGTACTTGACAACCAGACAATTCGTGACATCTTGTATGTGCTCTGAAGCAGGTGCCCGATGTCCACATGCCGATCTGTCGTCAAGCTGTTTCCAGGGTTGCTTGCCCTCGCGGTTCTCACAACCGCCGGCTGGTCTGCCGCCCGGGGCGTAACCAAAGTGAAGATGACCGACTCGAGTCTCTCGCTACGATCTCTACAGCCGCACTCCGCAGACACAGCCTGGGTCCGGAGCTACAATGGTCCGGGAAACAGTGCTGACCGTGCCAACGCGATGCAGGTTGACGCAGCCGGTAGTGTCTATGTCACCGGACAAAGTCACTCTCTTCAGGGGATAGATTGCGTCACTCTCAAGTACGACACCGATGGCAACCTGCTATGGGAGCGCCACTACAGGGGTCCTTTGGACGACACTATGAACGTGCCGGTGAAACTCGTGCTCGATGGTGCGGGAAATGTCTACGTTGCGGGGTGGAGTCTGCTTCCCACATACGACTATTTCACCTTGAAGTACGACAACGGCGGCACGCTCAAGTGGCATCGCCGTTACAATGGCCCGGCCGATGGGAGCGATGTGCTGGCCGGCCTCGCGGTGGATCGCGCGGGGAATGCCTACGTCACTGGATACAGTGCTGGTGTTGGAACCGGCACGGATTTCGCCACTCTGAAGTATGATTCAGCAGGCACACTCATTTGGGAGCGCCGCTACGATGGGCCGTTGAGCAAGGACGACGCCGCGTCGGCGATTGAAGTCGATTCCAGTTTCAATGTGTTCGTGGGCGGCGGTGCCGCCACTGACTCCATCGACTCAGGTGAATTCGGATATATCAGTACTCGTGACTTTGCCACGCTGAAGTATGACTTGAATGGGACTTTGCTTTGGACGCGCCTGTACAGCGGCGCCGGACACACCAATGACGCGGCCAGTGCGATGCAAGTGGACGTGATGGGGAATGTCTGCATCACCGGAATCAGTGACGGCGGATTGGGGCATTTCTTCGACTACGCGACCCTGAAGTACGATCCCAACGGCAATCTACTCTGGGAACGCCGGTACGACGGCCCGAGCCACCTCTACGATGAACCATTTGCGCTCCAGACCGATGCGGCCTCAGAATGTCTCGCTCACCCGGGCGTAGATCTCGGTGGTCGTGACATGTCGGTGGCCCAAGTCCCGCTGGATTAGCCACCCGCCGGCGCCGAAGGTGGCGTGAGTGAGAACCCGAGCTGCTGCAGGAGGTCAAGCATGTTGAAGTACACCCATTCCTCAACGATCTTACCCTTCACAACCCGGTCAATCGCCATCCCCGAGAAGCGAACCGACTTTCCCGTAGGCGGAATGCCGTGCAGAAGGCCCGTGTGTGTCGCCGTGATCGTCCACATGTCAATAATGTTGTCTCCCGACACGAGCACGGAGTGGAACGTGATCTTGAAATCCGGAAATCCGGAAATCCGGAATGACTCGCTTGGTAAAAGGCTGTCAGTGAGTCGAGGCCGACGATGTCCACCGGAGCGCTGCAGTCGTGGACAACGACCGCCGCATCGATGATCTGTTCCAGCAGGTCGAGGTTGGCGGTATTCCGCGCCTCCTGATAGGTCGAAAGGATCCGGTGCGCCTCTGTCTCAGTCAGTCCGGGTATGCTCCTCGGCTGGCACGAAAGCCCACATGCCCCTGCCGTCAGAATCCCAAACAGGAGAATGCGACCGATAGTCGCGTGCACTCTTCGCATGATTCCCTCCTTGTCTTGCGGCAAAATGCGGCGGGCAGGACCGGGTGTCAACCACATCCGTGAGGCAGCGTTTTAGAGGGATTCGTCGGAGCCATGCGGAGGAACTCCCTGCTGTCTCTTCTCCGGGTGGCACGGTGCTAAATTGAAAACGGGCCCCATTGATCGCTGGGGCCCGTTTCCCGATAGGCTCTCTTTACTGTCATTGGAGGGTTCAGAACGAGAGCCTAAAGCCGCCGTTGACATTGAGATTCGTCCCGTCGGCCTCCTTGATCTCGCTTCCCACCGGATACTTATAAGTCGTGCTGATGTACCCGAGTTCGAGGGCAAAGGTGACCTTCGGCAAGGGATCATAGAAGATGGCACCAAAGACCGTCATGTTCTTCCATAGAGTCGCGGCCGCGGCCGCGTTGGTCTTGACCTGATCCTCGTCGATGATTTCGATCCCCGCACCCCCGCCGAAGGAAACTTTGGAGTCAGTTGGTTTCACGGTCAGCTCTCCCCAGCCGCCCACAACATCGTATCCTTCACGCGTCTTCTTGTCGCCTTCCGTCTTCGCGAAGTTACCGGCATTTGAGAACATCATTGGGAGATTGCTGCCGGCGAAACCCTCGATCGAGATTCCCACCGTGGCGGTTGAGACCTTGAGGTCGCCGGCGGCGCCGAATGTGGTTGTCTTCTCATCTTTATCGTAGCCATCGGCCGGATACTTCTTGTTCCAGTCTTCCTGGCCGAGATGAACGGACACACCGCCGGTCACGGTCTTAGCGTGGGCAAACGCCACCCGGGCCTGGCCGAACGGCAGACCGCTGTATTCCCCTGCGCCGAAGAGTTCGCCCTGCCCGGCGTCGACCGCATCAGCGGCGATTGGCCGCACCGCTGCCAGTTGAAACAACAGACTGTTATTGTTTTCCAGTGGCGCCGTGTACTCAAGGCGAATCTGCGGCAGTCGACTCCAGAGGTTTCCGGAACCGGAAAACGCCGGTATCGATACGTGCGCCATAGAATTGGGCGACAATGGTGCAAAACAGGTCCAATCCTGTCCGAACACCAATTGCAGGTGTTCTCTCTTGAGAGAGAAATACGCGAGCCGCAGTCGCGGGGCCGACTGCATTGATGCCCCGTTCGCTCCACTGCCTTTCAAGCCCCAGAAATCCAGTTCAACCTGCCCCTTGACATCCCAGCCCAGCGCGGAGTCCATCTTCATCCTCAGTCCGAAACGCGTCTGACGTGCAGTCAGGAGCATGGTGTTGACTGCCCCTCCCGTATCCGCCAACGCCGCTTTCACGGGAATATCCGTCGCTTGATGGTTGTTATACCCGGCATTGAGCAGGACAAACCCATACGGCGTCACCTGCATCTCCCCCGCCGCGGCCGTCCCCGCCAACAATACGAGAGTGAGACCCGCAATCCAACTGCACGCTGACTTCATGAACCCTCCTTTGCGATCGCCGATCATTGTCTGCCGGCCACCCGTGTTGATCCCGCTGCTTGCGGGTATTTCCCAGTAGTTTGCATCCTCTCAACGCCGCCCGGTTGCGGATTCTCACCGCCTGGCTTGATCGTTCAGAATCCCTGGATCTGCTCGAACGCTTTGAGGATTTCCATGACTTCCTGACGGCTCATCTTCGACTCCGCGTGCTCCCACATCCGGAGCACCGTCGTCTTCCGCTCCTGTTTGTTGATCATCGCCAGCCGACTGAAGACCTCGTCGCTATGACATCGCTGGCACTTCATCATCAGCAGCGCACCGTGGATCTTGTTCCGTTCCCCCACGCCGATATGGGCGTCGGGGAAGGCATTCATCCGGTCGATGAGTTGTTGGATGTTCGCGGTGCCGTGTTCTCCCAGGTAGCGCCGCTCCGAGTGGCAGGAGGCGCACTGCTCGGCCAGATAGTCGCCGGGACTGCGCACCGGCGCTGCCCGGCGCGACAGCTCCTCGATCTGGAGCAGCTTCCCCTGCACCGTCGCCACCTGCTGCCGTACCCCTACGGTCATTTGTGCCAGAAAGACGACGAGCACTGCGTTTAATATCACGATGAAGAGCGTGAAGGCTGACACTCTTGTATCGCGTTTTTCCGTGATTTCCGCCATATCCACCTCGATTTCGCGCGCTACCGGGCCAGCGCGGGCCGATCATCGAATACCGGGAAGTTGCGAACGATGAAGTCCATTACCAGTATCCCGCCTGATAAGACGCCGAGCGAAATGGCGATCTCCATCCACGACGGATGATAGGGCGCCCACTTCTCGACGACCACGGCGGTGATCACCGTATTCAGGCGGTTGATGATTCCACCAGCCACCACGAATACCGATCCTCTCAACAGCCATTTCTCCGAAGTGCGCGTTTCGGTTGTCATGAAGAGCACCAGCGGGATCATCACGCCCACGACCAGTTCCAGCCACATGCCGATGGCAGCCGAATTGAACATGAACAGATATTCAGCCGCTCCGGTCCGAAAAATGTCTCCGACCTTTATGAGCAGATACAGCCCCAGCAGAACGGGCAGCGCTCGCGCGAACCCGGCCAGCAGGTGCGTGTCCGGCTTGCGCTTGTGCACGCGGGCGCTGACGATATTCTCAAAGATCACCATCCCCACTCCAATCATGATCGCCGACAGCAGGAAGAAGACGGGGACCACCGGCGTGAACCAGAGCGGGTGCAACTTGTGCGGAATGATCAGAAGCAGCGAACCCAGCGACGACTGGTGCAGCGTGCTGAATATTATTCCCGCCATCACCAGCAAGACCGGCATCTGCGCATCCCGACGCATCAGCCCGGTTCGCATCGCAACCTCCCACAGCAGCAGGATTGTGAACACCAGGAGTGTCCACACGTTCGAGCCGCTCATCGCCAGCGTAAACAACGTGACCATCAGTATGATGGCCCATGGGACAAAATTGTGCCACATACCGAGGAGGTGCCTCCATCGGAACCGTTCAAACACCACCGGCAGGAACTCCAGCAGCAGAACGGTTGTGTACATGGTGACGCACCACGACACCTCGAACATCGGGGAGCTGTGATTCCAGTGGAACAGCACCTGCCAGATCATCCAGGGCCGTCCCAGATCGATCGCAAGCCCGATGATGAACAGCAGATAGCCGAGGAACGCGGTAAGGATCGCGGGCCGGGCCAGCGCGTGGTACTTGTGCGCCCCGAACAGGTGCACCATCCCGGCGACAATGAACCCGCCCGCCGCCAGCGCGATCCCGGCGAGAATATCCAGGCCGATCCAGAATCCCCACGGGTAACCGTCATTGAGGTTCGACACGCGTCCAATGCCTCCCGCAAAGCGGATGACGACAAGCACGAACCCCAATGCTGCCAGAAGATAGAGGACAGCGTTGTACCGGGTGATTTGCGGCTTGATCCAAGCGCCTGTCATTGCATCTCCTTTACCTGCTTGACCCATTTCTCCACCATCCGCTTGTCACGACGGCTCACGATCCATGCCACGGCACCAAGCGCAAGACTCAATCCGGCGACGATGTACGGGATCGGTTTCATCGCCGGCTCGGTCCAACGCCGCAGCGACTTTTCGGGAAGATCCGACCGGTACCCGAGCAATTCGAACGGCACTGTCGACAAATGCAGCACACAGGTTCCTCCGACTTCGCGCTCGCCGAACACATGATGCACGTACTTGCGCGGATTTTCCTCGATCCGCCTGTGCGCTTCCGCAACCAGTATCTCGCGATCTCCAAACACCAGTGCATCGGTCGGGCATGACTTCACACACGACGGTTCCTGGCCCGAGAGCACGCGGTCGGCACACATCGTGCACTTGGAGACATATGGATTGGCGCTGAACCAGTCGAATCGTATGACCTGGAAGGGGCAGGCCAGCATACAATACCGGCAACCCAGACACCGGCTGGTGTGGTACACCACCGGTCCCTCCGCGAGCTTCTCCATCGCCGAGGTCGGGCAGCTGGCCGCACACGCCGGTTCCTGGCAGTGCATGCATTGGAGCTTGCCGTACACCCAGTCGTAGTGGTCGCCAACCTGAGCCTCATTGTATGTGAGCAGAGTCCACGTCTTGGACGACAGGTCGCGAGGGTTCTGGTAGCCCGCTCCGCCGAAGAACTGGGTTTCTTCCGCCGGCAGCCCGTTCCATTGCTTGCATGCCACCTGGCAGCCGCGACAGCCAACACAACGCGTCGTGTCAATTAGCATCGCCTTCATGCCGGGACCACCTTTCGCTCGACGTTGCATAGGAACGCCTTGTATTCGGGGATCATCGTGTTGGCATCGCCGATGTGCGACGTCAGCAGATTCGCACTGTCACCGGTGGCCAATCCGGCGTAACCGAAATGCCAGACGATTCCAATCTGGTGCACAACGTGTTCACCGCAGTGGAACCGTTGGAAGCGGCTGGTCACCAGCGCATACGCCTCCATCTGGCCGCGAGCCGATTTCACGATCACGCGATCGCCGCTCTTGATTCCCCTGATCTTGGCGAGTGCCGGACCGATCTCGACGAAAACGTCCGGCATCAGTTCGCACAACCAGGGAACGTTGCGGGTCATGGCCCCGGCCTGCCAGTGTTCGCTCACCCGATAAGTGGTACCGACAATTGGGAATTGCGAAACGTCACCGATCGGGTTCATGTCCGGCTTGTCGACATGCCACAGTTTGATCGCGGGATTGACCTGCTGACCGGACATGACATTGCGCAACGGACTCTCCAATGGCTCGTAATGCTCGGGGAAGGGTCCGTCCGCGAGGGCCGATGCGAACAAAGCCGCATACCCGTCCGGCCGCATGATGAAGGGGTGTTTCTCTTCCGGCGGCCAGGGACCATCCGGGACATCCCCCTCCCACTTTTTGGTTTCCGCATTCCACCGAATCACCCAGCGCTTCGGATCCCAAGGCCTGCCTCTGGGGTCACAGGAGGCACGATTGTAGATGATGCGGCGGTTGACCGGCCAGCACCATGCCCAGTTCGGGAAGAGACCGATCTTGTTCGGCGCATCGGTTCTGTCCCGCCGTGCCATCTTGTTGTCCTTCTTATCCGGTCCGGTGTAGGATCCGCAGTAGATCCAGCACCCACACGCCGTCGAGCCGTCATCCTGAAGAAAAGCGAACGAGGGGACCTGGTCGCCCTTCTTGAACGACTTCTCATTGACCACCTTGTCGGCGAGGAAATATCCGTTGACCTCGCGCGCCACCAGGTGAACATCCGGTTCTTTGTGCGCGTCGATCTCCCGTCCGCTGCCGTAATCCCAATTGAGTTTGACAATCGGATCCGGGAATGTGCCGCCGGCCGCGTAGGCCTCCTTCAGTGACTTGGCCAGCGCGTCGAGGATCCATAAATCCGAGCGTGAGTCGCCAATTGGCTTGACGGCTCCGTAACGCCACTGCACCCAGCGGCCGCTGCTGCTGACACTCCCTTCCTTCTCCACCGACGAACACGCGGGCAGAAGGAACACCTCGGTCTTAATGTCGGCCGGGTTGACGCCCGGCCGCTTCCAGAATACCGAAGTGTCCGTCTCAAACAAGTCGGCCGCAACCATCCACTCGAGCTTATCGAGAGCGGCCCGCTCCTTGTTGGAGTTCGGGCCGCCGACAGCAGGGTTTTGCCCGAACAGGAACAGCCCTTTGATCTTTCCCTCGTACATCGCTTCGAAAAGCGAAATGTGCGAACAGTTGCCGGCGGCCTTTGGCAGATAGTCAAAGCCGAATCCATTCTCCGGTGTGCCGTGCTCCCCCCACCACGCCTTCGTCAGCGAGGTGATATACTTGGGATAGTTCCCCCACCAGTTGGCTGAGTTCGGATCCCTCGTCTTTGGAACCAGCCGCTCGAGGTAGTCCGCGAGTTTCTGATCGGGGACCGTCGGAGAACCGAGATAACCCGTCAGGATATGGAACAGCAGGCCCATGTCGGTTGATCCCTGGACATTCGACTCACCCCGCAGGGCATTGATCCCGCCCCCAGCGAGGCCGACATTGCCCAGCAGGGTCTGCAGGACGCTGTATGCCCGGATGTTTTGCGTGCCGTGAGTGTGCTGGGTGGTCCCCATCGCGTACAGCCAGGTCGCCACACGATCCGGCGCCCACGTCGATGTATAGTGCCGGCAAATCTTCTCGTAATCGTCCTTCGGCGACCCGGTGATCCGGCAGACGGTGTCCGGATCATACCGCGCGAAGAACGTCTTCATGAGTTGATAGACGCACCGCGGGTCCTGCAGAGTCTCGTCGCGCCTCGGCAGCCCGTCACCATCGAGTTCATAGGCCCATGTCGTCTTGTCATATGCCCGCTTCGCGGGATCGTACCCGCTGAAGAGGCCATTGGTATAGGTGAAGTCCTCCCGGATGATACACGGCGCATTCGTGTACTTCACCACATACTCGCGATGGATGAAGTCGTTCTGCAGCGCGTAGTTGATCATCCCGTTGACAAAGGCGATGTCGGTGCCGCTGCGGATCTTGCAGTACACGTCGGCGAACGTGGATGTGCGCGTGAATCGAGGATCGACATTGAGAATGAGGGCGCCACGTTCCTTTGTGCGTGTGATCCACTTGGTGGCGATGGGATGATTTTCGGCCGTATTGGAACCCATGATCATCACGACGTCGGCATTGACCATGTCGATGAAGTGATTGGTCATGGCTCCACGACCAAACGAGGCCGCCAGACCGGCGACCGTGGAGCTGTGTCATATTCGGGCCTGGTGCTCGAGATAGACAATGCCGAGTGCTCGCGCCAGCTTGGACCACAGATAGCACTCCTCATTGTCCAAGGCGGCGCCGCCGAGGCCGGCGATGCCTTCGGTTCGATTAACCGTCTTATCGCCATCCCTGGCTTTAAAGGTCGCATCGCGAGTCGCCTTGACACGATTGGCGATTTCAGGCAGTGCCCATTCCCATGGCTTCTCCTGCCACTGATCGCTGCCGGGGGCGCGGTAGCGGACTTTTTGCAGCCTGCGATCATTGACCGCAATCTGGAACAGTGCCATCCCTTTTGAGCACAGGGACCCTTCGTTGACCGGGTGATCGGGGTCCCCTTCAATGTTGACCACCTTGCCGTCACGCACTGAGACAATCAGCCCGCAACCTACGCCGCAATAGGGACAGATTGTGGACGTCTCCGTGGTGCCATCAGTCTTCAGGGCTAGACGCGGGGATGCCGCCGATTCTGTAGTCAGTGCCAGCGATGCCAGCAGCGCACCACCCGTCGTCGCGCCAGAAAGCGTCATGAATTCTCTGCGGGACAGGTTACTCATCGATTACTTCCTCCCTCAAGGTCCGTACACATGTTTGTTGCCCCTGCTAACCGGCGTTGGTCATCTGTGATCTGAGAAGCCGCCTCGGTCTAGTTCTGTTCTCCATCAATCCAGTGGGGGCTGAAGCCGCGTTTGGAGATCGCGGCATCGAGACCGCTGCTTGTCAACTCCAACTCCAGGAGTCCAAGCGGGGTCTCGGCGGGCAGCTGATTCATGTCACACGTCTTGATATATCCTTTGCAGCAGTCACAGACGTCGATGCGCAACGCACTGGGAGGATCAGTCTCGAAGTAGCGAAGCGAGGCGACGTCCTGGTTCCCACAAAAGACACATCCGAGACGGTCGACATTCCAACGGGTGTCACACCACTGGCACCACAGGAGGCGTTCGTGGGTATCGCCCACCAGGATGGCCATTGCCGGTGGGTATCCGCGGATTGGGCACCTGCGGTGCCGCCAATCAACTATCGACAGATCTTCAAGGAGCGCCTTGGCCGCAGTGCGCAGGAACGGGCGCACGACTAACATCTCGACGAGCGCGAACACCTCCCCCGACTCGTCCGCATCTCCCCGCCCCTCCGTCCGTGGGGCGCGACCCTCCAGCGCCCGGTGCACGAGAGCGGATGCGTCTGAAAAGGCAGGTCGTGTGTCGAGCAGCGATCCATACTTGGGGCAGTACGAGAGCGCCTGCTCCCATGCCTCGTGAACGACCGCCAATACAAGCTCTGGGGCTTCCGGTTTGATCGGCCAGTCTTCGACGCTGTACAGCGGATGTCCTTCTGATAGAATCTCCTGTCGCACCGTTGCCGGGGCGGCATGGCGGCCGGGAGCGAAGAGGTCATGAAGATCAAACTGTCCTGCCAGGATGGCATCGGCCCTGGCCAGAATCTTCCCGGCACACATCAAGGCGTGCGGTCGGGTCGGATCAGGAGCGTCATTCATCATGGCCGCCAGTGATTGAGCCTGTCATACTCCTGGTTTCAGTGATGCGCCACGGATGCGAGTACAGATTGACCCTGTGGGCTCGAACGAATCCAGCAAGGGTGACTCCGAGCCTGTCGGCGATCCGGATCGCTGTGTCGGTCGCCGCGGCGCGCGTGGCAACGAGGGGAATACCGATGCGGGCCGCCTTGAGCATCATCTCTGAGGAAATGCGTCCGGAGACCAGCAGAGCACAGCGCTCGATGGGCGAGTGTTGCGCCATTGCCGCACCGATGACTTTGTCGATGGCGTTGTGCCGTCCGATGTCCTCGCGAAAGATCTTTATCGATGACGCATCGGCCAGCGCAGCGACATGGATGCATCCGGTCTGGTGATGGTGCTCGGAGATTTGGAGAAAACGGGACATGAGGGCCGTCAGATCATCGAACCCGATGTCGAAGCGCGCCCTGACCGAGGCAATGCCGGTTTCTTCCAGCCGCCTGGTCAGCGTTAGCCCGCGTGCGCATCCGGAACTGATCGTGCGCTGGCGGTTGAAGGATTCCCAATCGAAGGTCACACTGTCGCGCAGGCGGATGAATACCTGACCACGGGCAGTATCCGGGACCATATTCAGGATGTCGGCCGTGGTGTGAACCAGTCCCTCCGAGAAGAGATACCCCAGCGCCAGCTCCTCGACTTCTCCGGGTGAGCAAAGGATCGTTAGCAACTCACGGTCGTTGATGAACAGTGTCAGGGGCTGTTCGGTGGCGACGGAATCCGTACTGACGGCAATCATCCCCTTACGCAGGGCGACAATTGGGCGGACGACAGCGACTGCCGCCGAACGGCGGGGAGACACGGGCGCCGTTGTTGCGAGAGGGGATGTCGCGGACGCCCCGTCGATTCTCCCCACTGGCATCTCACGCATGACTCCGCCGACGTTGTGCATCCCTGGCTCTCCGATTGAATTGACACCCGTCAAGATCTGATGCCACTCCTGTGTTACTCCAGCACCCGGCGAGTGGCCGTTCCCTCAATCGCCGGCACAAATGTCGGTCGAGACCCTCAGGTCAGGACAACGCGAACGCAATACCTGCTGCCCAACACGCCATAACAGCGACGCCCGAAATTCCAATCCACAGAGGTCGAGCGAGGATCATCTCCTGAGGGGCGCTCAATGCGGATCGCCCGGGAAGGCGGTGTGCAGCCTCCAATGCGATGACGCTCAGAAGCGCCCCGATCACCCCATTGCCCCGCAGGTAGTCAGCGATGCCCCCGATTCCCCGCTCCGCCCAATGTGGTTCGGGAATCACGTACGTATTGACGAACCCGAATACCGTGAAGCTGGCCGCCGTAATCCCAATCGCCGCGAGCGCCCGGACACGGGCACTCTGCTCGATCCTCGCGTGCAACCAGTAATAGGCCAGATCGAATATCAGTGCGTGGGTCAGCACTGCGAGCAACTGGCAGGAATAGAATCCGTTCGATGCCAGCTTGTACAGGCAGGCGACGACACCCACCGCCACTGCCGATCCCAGGTGCGGGATGACCCGTTTGCCAATCAGGAGTATCCCCATGCCGAGCGCCGAGAGAATCGCCGCTTTGTACGGCAGGCCGTTGACTCGCATGAAGTCGCCGCCGAAGAGCTCGACCGTCCCCCAGATCGTCCCGAAGACAGCAATCCAATACAGTTTTCCCGTGAGTTTCACTGCACCTCCGCGAAGAAAGACTCGTCAGCGACAAGCTTGCGTTGTCTACTATTCTCTCCTCAAGGCACGGGTTCCCACATCGCGCCGCCGCACCAGAGATAGAGTATCACTTCACAAGCCAATTGTATTTACATAAGATATTTCTGTCAAGCGCATAAAACAGGCCGGTCACCCAGGGTGCTCTGATTCTTGGCAAAAGTGCCGAATGTGCCTGTATCGTATTGGATGATAACATGTTATAGGCACTAGCTGGCACCACCCCGCGATTTAAGGTGGTTCGTGCGTTTGCATCACGGTCGCGCGGTATCAAGATTCGTGAAAAAAAGCACGAACTATATCATATTAGTCCTCATTGTCACAATCGCATCCGATAATCCACGACGGTATTGCGCTCTCGCGATGACTTGCTCTTATTATAGGAGAGAGCGGCTGCTACGGAGACGTACCCCCGTGGCAGGACCAGCTTGAATCAACCGACATCAGGTTTGTCTTTGCAACCAGCGAGGAGGCTGTGTCATGCGGGTCTTGCTCATTGCTGTCTTCGGGTGCTTTACTCTTATCACCAGCTGTTCGGACAGAGGGGTCAATGATACCCGGCCTGAACCGGGCATCACCCTTCAAGTTGTGCTTGGAGAGCGGGTGGACACGATCGCTGTCGATGAACTGGCATGCGACACCATCGACGGTCAATCCGCTGTGCGTCTCTCGGCATTTGTACGCAGCGAGTTTATTCAGCCCTACATCGACAAGGACTCTGCCGCGCACGATACGCGCTGTCTTTACACCTACCGGCTGATCGGCGAGGACGGCTTCAACCCGCATGACGATCGCGGCTACGAGGACAATCTCTGGGCACACCTGGACGTCGGGTATTACCTGGTCGACGATGACCGCTGTGTCTTTCCAGATGAGAACATCGACCTGCCCGGCGCGTTCAACATCAAGTCACCCCGCATTATCAGGGTACTCCGCAAAATCGACATAGTGACCGACAAGGCCACTGTCATCAGGGCGATTGAAGAACTGCCTGTAGTGCAGATACAGAATCTGGAGGGGCAAGCGGAGAGCGCCGTCGCATTGTGGCAGTGCATTACTGCCCCCCACGTATCGGACCCCGCCGCCCGCCGGTATCGGCTGCGCACGGTCGATGGTTATTCCCCTCCGTCATTGACCTGGGACCAACTCCAGACCGGATACTGGCTTCTGAACACCCAACGGACAATCTTCACGGCACCGGAGTTGAACCAGGGGAAGTACAAAGTGTTTGCGCTGGAGGCGATTGATGTCACGACGCCGTGAGGCGCGGTTGGCCACCTGCGTTCTTGCATTGCTGGCCAGTGCCGCCGGCGCTGAGCCCCTGCCTCAAGTCCTTGATTTTAAGACCGCGGACTCGCTGCCGGTCTACGAAATGGATTCGATTCTTGTATTCGCCGAGCGGCCTGTCTGGAAATTGGTCCCCCAGCAACGTCTTCTGCGGTCTGAACTGCTGCAACGGAACGCCACGTCACTCGGGGGCGCCTTGCAGCAGGTCCCGAGCGCGATTGTCAGCACGGGCTACAAGAATACCACAGAAGTGCGCCTGCGCGGTGCGCTTGCGCAGGATGTGCTCGTTCTGGTCGACGGCAATCCCATCAATCCCGGATACTATGGCAAAGCGGATCTTTCCCTGGTACCCATCAGTACCGTGGCCGCCGTCGACGTTGTGCCTGGACCGGCATCCGTCACCTATGGCCCCAACGCCTCGGGCGGCGTCATCAACATCATCACGCACACCGGCCAATCCGGATCAGGCAGCACGTTCCGGGCCAGGTACGGTTCCGGCGATATGCGTGACCTCGACCTGGCGCTCGGCGGCAGGCGGGCAGCGTGGGACTACCGGATCACATTTTACGACACACGATCACACGGATTCGACTTGTCGGCCGAATTCGCGCCCACCAGCGCGGAGGACGGTGAACGGCGCGATAACGCCGATTTTGCGCGGACTGGGATTGATGCCAAGACTGTGGTGCACCGGACTCCGATTGGTTCGATAACCGCGACCGGAGGACTCCAGTGGGGTTACAAAGGGCTCCCCTCGGATATACACTCCCCGCGCTGGTGGCGGATGACAGGAATCCACCACTATCATGGGGCAGTGGATATCGCCAGTATCGCCGCACCCTCCTCCCGTCACGCAGCCCGATCAGTGACATTGTTCTACGATACCTGGGAAGACCGGCTGACCGAATACAAGGACCGATCCCTGAATCCGGACCGCGTGGAGTGGATCTCAGACTTGGAGAATTGGACCGCCGGCGTGCGGTCCCAATGGCGGGCCAATCACTTGACGGAATGGCTGACAGCGCAATGGGGTGCCTCGCTCACGAAGCAGGGCGTGAATAAGCGGGCCGATCTGGCCGAGCTGTGGTTCAGTCATCACGCTTGGGACGGCCGTGTGTACGGCGAGTTTGAGACCCGCATCAACCCGCACTTCCGGCTCGCTTCCGGAATCTCGGCGACCGTTCACGACGGCGAGAACCAGGAGGACATATCGCATTCGATTGACCCCATCTGTGCGCTTCTCTGGTTGCCGTCACCGAATGCGACACTGAGCGCCTCCGTTGCGCGAGCGAGCCGCTTCCCGACGCTGCACCAGCTCTATGGTGAAACAAGCGGCAATCCTGACCTCAAGCCGGAATCAGTGATCCGTTGGGAGATCGGATGCAAGATGACCGTGTGTGGAATAGGCTGGCGGCCACGATCGCTGTCGGTCCAAATTGCTGCCTTTGGAAACCACATGTCGAACGCCATCATTCGCACGGGCCGGCTTGACCGATACGAAAATCGATTGGAAACGGCCACGGGCGGTGCCGAGTTTGGGGTCAGAGCCGCTTGGACGGGCTGCTCGATTCGCGGGGACTATGCGTACGTTCGGCTGTCGGATGGGGACCCGGATGTCTTGATCTATGTGCCCAACCACAAATTCACTCTGACCGCGGTATGGGAACCGCATCCGCGCTGGGCTGCCGACGTTATCGTCTCCCACACAGGGAGCCGGCTGGGCATGGGCGACAGCGACCGCATGCCGAGCTACACGACCTGCGACGCGAAAGTATCATGCCGCATTGCCCAGCATGCGTTGATGCACTTTGGAGCGAACAACATCTTTGACATCAACTACGAGGAGGAGAGCGGCTTCCCAGGACCTGGCCGCCAGATGATCGCCGGATTCGAATTCACTTTCTAAGATAACGCTGAAACACCACTCGCATGAGGGTAGACACAGAACCGGTTCTTGAGTTGTACGGAGCAGCGGTCTATCGGCACTGTCGCAAACAGCCGCCTCAGGAGCATCATGAACACACCCGATCAACATTCCTCTGTCGCCATTCAGGTCAACGGAATCCAACTCGATCTCAATCCGTTTGTCAGCACGATGGTCGCAAACGTGATTGACGCCATTGTCGACTCGTTGCGGACGCAGGGTGACATTCGCGAAATCAAGATCACGCGCATCCGGGCGTGACCGGCGTACCACGCCGGCCATCGCGGGCGCCCTTCGATGCCATACCTTCTGACGATTGTTGGCTGTAAGAACGCGGGAAAGACACGGACCTGCGAGCTTCTGGTGCCTTTGCTGCGCGGCTTGGGGCTCCGCGTCGGAACTCTCAAATACACGGAGCATGAAGGATTTGATTGGGATGAAGAGGGAAAGGACACACATCGCCACCGCCAGGCGGGAAGCGAAATCACAGGAATTATCGGCCGGCGAGTCTTCGCTTATCAAAGCCATCGCCCGGACGACCCGGGGATTGACCTCGATACAGTCATCCGCACACTCTATACCGGTGTCGATTTGCTTCTCATCGAGGGTCTTCGGCGTGCCGCCGGGCTCAAGCTTGAAGTGCACCGGCCGGGGTTTACGGATGCGCCGGTCGCCGCACCAACGGAGCTCCTGGCGACATACGGCGCGAGCTTGTTTCGGTATGATCTGCTGCACTTCGACTATGGACATGAAGCTGAATTGGCCGCGCACATTTTCGGAAATCTGAATCACCTGCACGAAGTCAAATAGAGGGCCGACGCATAAACGGCTCTAAACAACAGTCCATCTCCGCGAGTGACATCGCGTGACTAATCCTCACGGAGTTCGGAGGGCATAGGCTGATAACGGCGCGAGGCGGGTTAGTGCCGTGAGGTGGATTCTTCGGGGACGACTTGCAATGCCCGCATCGCGGGCGTCACAATTCCGCAATACCTCCTCTGTGATGCCCGTCTCCACCATGCCTGCCCGCATCATCGGGATGACGCGACCTGGCGGATGATTCCTGACCTCGCCGCCCGGACATGTGGCAGCGCATGCACCACACTGGATACAACCGAGGAATGCCACTCCCTGAGGAAATCGCGCGAGCGTTCCAAGGTGGACCCCGTCAGTGCCCAAGGAGAGACAGAAGCGGGAGTAGCAATTCCCATTGGCCACCGCTTGTCTTATTGATCTACGCATAAGTAATGTCCTATTCAAGGCATAGAGAAAGCGGCGTTTTCTTGATGAACGAACGGAGCAGGTGGGTATCCCCCTGGACCTCGTGGATGATCCAGTCGGCCCGGGCGGCGAGTTCATCGGCATCCCGGGGGGCGTGATTGGCCAGCGGGTTCATTTTGAGATACCCCCACAACCCCTCGACCGGATTGAGTTCCGGGGCGTACGGGGGCAAGTACTCGACCCGGACCGTCTTCAGTCCGCTCAGAAACTTTTGCATCCGGACCGCCCGGTGCACATTCAACCGGTCCCAGATGAGAATGAAACGGCCACCAATATGATGCCGCAACTGCCGCAGGAAGGGGATCAAACTCTCGGCCGTGACGTTGCGACCGGCCAAAAGCGAGAAGTACATCCCCACCCGCCGGCGGCAAGGCGACACCGTGATTGCGCCAATGATCGACACCTTCTCCCGGGCGCCGGTGCGCTGGTACAAGATCGGGGTCTGCCCGATGGGGGCCCACGTCCGCCGGACCAGCGGGGCCATCAACAGCCCCGTTTCATCGAGGAAGACCAGGGACGCCCTCAGGCGCCTGGCGTTTTTTTTACCCGGGGCCAGTCGGACCGCACCCAGGACCGGATGGCCTCCTCGTTGCGCTCGCGCGCCCGGCGCTCCGGTTTCTGCGGCGTGAACCCCAAACGGCGAAGGAGCCGCCCCACATGATTGGGATGATACTCCACGCCGAACCGCCACCCGATCACCTCCGCCACCCGGGCACAGGTCCACAGGTCGGTCGGGTATCCCGCCGCTCCCGCCCCCCGCAGCAAGATGGTCGTGAGGCGGGCACACTCTCGCGCGGACAGTTTCCAGGGACGGCCGGACGCCGGTTTGGCCAGCAAACCCGCTTGTCCCTCGGCATCATGGGCGGCACGCCAACGGCGCACCGAGCGCCGATCCACCGACAGCCGTCGCGCCACGTCCACCGGGGACCAGCCTTGCCGCAGCAGCGCCAGAGCGCGCTGCCGCCGCTTCTCCAACAGTTCCGGGCTTCCATGCGGTCGCATACATATCCCTCCGCCCGGAAGATAGGACATTACTTATACGGAAGCCAATAGCTCCATTGTCTCCCAATAACTTACAAGTTCGTATACCGTTTCACTCAACCGGTGGCCAAGGAGACACGGGGGCGGGGAGGCCTTGGTCAAATCAACTATGTGAATCTGATTTGCTTCGAATAATATAGGCCACGCTTGTCACGCTGCGTTCAGAAACGCGGAACACATGAACGTTCTTCAATCAGCGAGTATATTGCCGGGCCATGGTTCTCTTGGCCAGCCCGAGCTTGTGCGACACATTCGGAGGTGGATTGCTGGAGAGCGGAGCGCGACAGATCAAGGTCGCCTTGTTCACGCTGCCGGCCTCGACAAACCACCCGTGCGTCGCCGATTGGACCCGCACCGGTGGGGTGAACGGCGCTGGGCAGAGTGGTAATGCTCCGCGCGGCCATGATCTGCCTCCTGTCCCCCGGCAGCCGGTGGGCCCTCTGGGGGCATGTTCAAGTTCTCTACAAGCGAGTCGATACTTTCAAAGAGAAGATCCATCCGCCACGGTTTCGCTTGAGACTCTTGAGGTTGAGCATCGGCGCCATGGCGCCGGGTTGTCCCGTTCTGGATCGGCTCGCTTGCCTGAGGACAATAATGGCTTCGACACCCACGCCCCGACGCGTGCTCACTCGACTCACAGCGGCCGTCTTCGGCGGTGAGATGGCCGTGATGATCTTCCTCGAGTGGGGCCCGCCGCTTCCCCACTGGATCTTGCCGTTCATCGACCCTCTGGCACTGTGCATCATAGTGTCTCCCGTCGTGTACCTCTCCATCTACCGTCCGATGGCGCACTTGATCCGCGAACTCGAAGCAGCCCATGGCGAGCTGCAGCGCGGTCGAGAGGAACTGGAACATCGGGTTGAACTCCGCACTCAGGGCCTGCGGGAGGCGAACGCACGCCTGCAAGTCGAGATCACGGCCCGGGACCAGGCTGAGAAGGACTTGAGGCGGGAGCAAGACGTCACCGAAATCATCCGCGCCGCCCAGCAGGAGTTTATCGCCAATCCCAGCGGCGAATCTTTCCTCTATGGGCTCTTTGACGAAGCCATGGGAATGGCGGGCTCTGACCACGCGCTGTTCGCCGAGACTGTAACCAGTCGCGCCGAGACGCCTGAGATCCGACTTCTGGAACTGACCAAGTTGCGGGGCCGATTCTCGTGCCATGAACGTTACGACCGTGTTGCTCTGAGTGAGATCGACCCGCCGACCCTGCATGATCTAATAGAGGTCGGCCTCCGGTCGAATCGACAAGTTGGCGGTGACGAGTTGGGGGGCAGACCGGACCCGACGAACTACGAGGTGGGAAGCTACGAAGGCCGAACATACTTGGTGTTGCCGATACCGGACGGATGCGGACAGGCAGACGCGCTCTTTCTCGCGGTGGACAAGCAGGGAGCCAATGTCAGTACTGTGAAGCTCTTGGAAGGGGCCATCACGGCCTTGGGCTTGCTTCGGTCGGCGGGGCGAATCGAACAGCAGCGCCGGGAGATGGAGCGGTCATTGCGGCTCACGCGTTACGCCATGGACCGGGCGGCAGATACAGTGCTCTGGATCAGCTCAGACGGACGGATTTGTTACGGGAATGCCGCAGCCAGCGCCGCCACTGGGTTCTCCAACCAGGAGCTTCTAGGCGGCCGGCTTGCGGATATCGATCAATCTCTCCGCCCGGAAGACTGGGCGGATCATTGGGCTGCGTGTCTTCGAACCGGCGGTTCCATGCGCGAATCTGTGTTTGGAACGAAGGAGGGAATGACCTACCCCGTGGAAATCAGCGAAGTGCTGCTGGAATTCGAGGGGTATCGCTACCTGTGCGTTTTCGCCCGCGACATCACGGAGCGTCAACGGATTATCTCGGAACTGGCGGCCTCTGAAGCCCGGCTGCATCAGGCCCAGAAACTGGAGGCCGTGGGTTCCCTCGCGGCCGGGATTGCCCACGAGATCAATACCCCGGTTCAGTTCGTGGGTGACAACACCCGATTCCTGTCCGATGCATTCCAAAATGTGCTGCAGGTCTGCGATGAGTTCGAACGGGTGATGCAAACGGTGCTCTCCGGGACCCTGCCGGAGCAGTTGGTTACAGAATCGCGCGAGATGATGCAACGCCTGGATCTGGATTTCATGCGCGAAGAAGTCCCGCGGGCGATCAGCCAGACCTTGGACGGCGTCCACCGGGTTGCGACCATCGTGAAGGCAATGAAGGACTTCGCGCATCCGGATGTCGGGACCAAGACGCCGGTGGACATCAATGAAGCGCTCCGGTGCACCTTGACCGTGGCGCGCAATGAGCTCAAGTATGTCGCGGAGGTAGCGACCGAGCTGCAGGATGACCTGCCGCCCGTCCTTTGTCTGGCCGGCGAAATCAACCAGGTGTTCCTCAATCTGCTGGTCAACGCCGCTCACGCAATCGACGAGCGAAACAAAGCCAGCGGGGAATCGATGGGTCTGATCACAGTCAAGACTGAACGGGATGGGAACACGGTGGTGGTGGCCATTTCCGATACGGGGGCGGGGATTCCGGAGAATGTGCGGGAGCGCATTTTTGAACCATTCTTTACCACCAAACCCATCGGACGCGGGACGGGACAGGGACTGGCGATTGCGCGTTCTGTGGTTGAGGGGAAACACGGCGGCTCCCTCACATTCGAGACTGAAGTCGGCAAGGGCACCACGTTTTATGTTCGACTCCCAATGAACAGTGAACAAGCAGTCGAAGCGGAGTGACCGGGGGGATACTATGTCGTTCTTCACCTGGAGCGAGGAATACGTGATCGGCGTCGAGCCTTCCGACAGGCAGCATGAGCGGCTCTTTGGCATTATGTGCGAGCTTCAGGCCGCGATCGCAGAGGGACGAAGCACACCCGATGTTTCCTCGCTCATCGCGTGCCTCAAAGACTACACGATCACCCATTTCACCCAGGAAGAGAACTTGATGCTTCATTGTCAGTTCCCGCTGTTGAGGCAGCACCAGACAGAGCATGCGGTGTTCGTCAAGAAGATCGTGGTCTTTGCGGAACGCTGCACCCAGGGTGACCAAGCAATGAGTCTTGAACTGCTCAGTTTCCTCCGGAACTGGCTGCTTCACCACATCCTCAAGATAGACCGGGCCTACGTGCCGTACGTCGTGGGGAAACAAATCGCCCAGATTCCTCAGGGTTAGCGGCTGTTATCCAAGTCTCTCCCTCTCCCTTGACAAGGTTTCCGCGTGGGATCATCGGCCTTGGCTGAGATTTTCGGTTCGCGAGTATCCGGCTGGTTATCGCGACCGACCTCTGCCATATCTACTGGGGCAAAAGAAGCTGCCGCGACTCTGCCCACCCATTACGGGTATGGCGACGTCGACGAGGGTGTGCTTTGCGCATTTGAAAACCAGAGAGCCTGGCAGGCAACCCTGGGTGCTTTGAAATGGCTTGCAGCCAGGACGGCGTACCGGATTGACGGGGCAGCCTGACTCCGTTCAGTCAACAGCCGTAGGGATCAGGGTTTCGCGGTGATGGGGAAGGCGACTGCCAGCACGGGATACTCGAACAAGTTCGCAGACCGTTTCACTCGGCCCGCCATTTTCAAGCCCCTCCACTGCAACGACTTACAAGACCACCGAATATCGATTTTCAACTCCCCAAAAGCCCTCCATCGTAACTCCAAAGCACGTCGCGGATTAGCAAACCGTCGCGATGACGATTTCGGATTCGCTTGGATGGTGTGCGAGTGATACGGTTCGCGAAAGGCATCGCGACTTCGGTCGAATGACCGGCGATTTCCATCTGGAAATCTAGGATTTGGTGACCCTCGGAAGCAATAAGGGGCGCCCGACGACGCCCCTCTCTTACACCGCACTGGTTGTTCGCTCACGGGCAGTTCGTTGGGTACGGGCTGCAGGCGCAGGGATCGCACGGTGCCGGACCGTTGCTAAACAGATAGTCGTTCAGATAGATCACGTCGAGTACATCATCCCCGCCATCGCAATTCACGTCACCTCGGTCGACATGCGGACAGCCCTGATCCGTGGGCGGAATCGGGTAGCCACCGAAGACATAATCGATGAGGGACATCAGGTCGAACACGTCAAACGCCGCGTCCCCGTTGAGATCGCCGTGGTGGACACAATTGCAGGCAGCGATGGTGACAATGCCCTTTGTGAACGAAGGCAGCAACCCTGTAGGTGGTCCCGTGGGATTGGTTCGAACGAACTGCAGATGGTTGGACACTACGGTGCACGTGGTGTCCACCTCAAAAGTACCAAGCGTGTTCGTCACGTTTACGATCATTCGCATCGATGGGGTGATATCCGTCCCAGGAGACAGCGTGGGCGATGCAATTCGAATTCGCGCGAACATGGCTCCCTCTGGCGATGCCCCCACCGTGCGGCTGGAGTCCGCGCGTCTGGTGGCGATATCTCGAAACCCTATCCCGCCATAGCTTTCGCAGATGTAGTTCTCCGTGGAATACTGGTAGTTGATGACGGCATCCGTCATCACTGAATCCATACGCCCGCCCCAAGATAGCGCCAAGTCCGTGATGAAGGAACCCGTGGATACCTCACGGATCTTCAAGGGTATGATGACCGCAGCCAGCGGGAAATCGTTCGTGACGCGGACGCCAATAACTACGCCTTGAGCTCCCGCCATGACCGTCTTCGATTCGACCACCACGGAGTTGGCGGCCTCCGCCCGACCGGACAGAGAAACTCCGGATACCAATACCCAGATTATGGCTCGATTCTTCATGGTCAGTTCCTTTCTGTGCGGTCGAACTAGTTCCATCTCCAGTTGCTCACCGGATTTCACCGGCAATTGCTGTTCGTGACTCCTTGGATGCTGTCGCACTTGGGCGGGACACAATACTCTCCAGACCTCGCCTTACACTTGGCGACGCGATACAGGGATCACACGGTGATGCACCCCCACTAAACGCCGCGTCGATGAGGTAGATCACATCGAACACGTCGATGGACGCATTGCAATTGACGTCTGCCCGCTCATTTCTGCAGGTCAGATCCTGTGGCCGGGGGTCATCATTGAAGCATATGCCAATCAGTCCAATGACATCAAAGACATCGATGGCTAAGTCGGCATTGATATCGCCTTGAAGTGGGCAGTCGCAGGGCAAGATTCCCCTATTCAGGAAGATTTGAGCAATGGTAAAAGCATGGGCGGCGGCGTAGGCGAGAGTGTCAGCCTTGAGCAGGTAGCGCGCGCCGACAAGAAAACTCGGATTCACAACGCCCGCCGTTCTCATTCTTTCGAAGCTCCTCAGGCACAGGCTGTCGGTGATCCTCTTGCCCAAGGCGTCCTTCATCTGCCAGAGACAGGCCGACCAGATCTCGCCGTCTTCATGTGGTTCATTTACAATGTCCTGGGGGTAGTGTTTGGATGAATTCACGCGCCGAACAAATGGTTGCGAGGAGGGTAGACTCCGATTGAACCATTCCCCCCAGTAGGTGGCGGGGAAAGCCGTTGGACACAACATTTCAATGGCGGACGTCGCCCAGTAGTCTGATGTGCCCTCACAGATTGCGTTCGTCTCATTTGGCGCGTTAGGCGGACCAAAGGTACTGGGGGCAATATTGTCCATGATCGCGTGGCAGTACTCATGCAGAATGAAGTCGGCGTCTTCACCTGCGTCTGTTCCACCATCGCCGAGCCTAATCCAGCCAGAACCATAGGGGTAGGGTGTCTCGTACCATCCGTTGTGAGCGGTGTCACCGTGAGGATCCACTGGAAGCTGCCGGTTACAAGCGCTAAAGAAACCCAGAGTCTGCAGGTATGTCTGGTTCCAATCTATCCAAAAATAGCACATGACAGCCTCGAATCCCGTATCGTGGCGAAAGAAGGGGAATAGACCGTCCGTGGATCGGGGGGGAGTCACAGTAGGTGTGTGCAGATCACGAATGACTACATATGACCCCTTTAGGCTATCTCCTGGCGAGGTTCGGTGCGGGAGTGCTCCGACATTCCAATATGCCACGAAAGGCACCGCCTCGTCAGCGTCGGCGTGATCCCAGAGCGTCGAGTCATCCAAGGAGTGAATCGGATTGGGGAGGAATATCGTATTCATGCGGGGATCTTCGTTCCACCGCTCGAGCTTCAGGCCGGTCCAGCACTCAGTCAAACCCAATTCGTTATAGGAATACCACCCCTTTCTCTGACCGCTTTCATCGTAGAGTTCCAAGCGAAAGTCCCAATAGCCGTGTAGTCCAGGGGATACGACACCACCGTGGTTCTTCAGGATGAGAGAGTCGGCCTGAGAGATGTAAAACGGTTGCGTCGCCAGATGCAGAAGCTCTGAATCTGCCGAGTACCGGGCATAGATCCGTGCGGTCACAGAGTATGTGCTATCGTAGCCAGGAGCAACCCGAAAGACGAGCGTGTCATGGCGGTTATAGGAATCCAGGTCAAGGTCGGGTCCATAACGAACCGCAATCAGCGTGCAGCGAAAGCGGGTATCTTCTCCGGCTGATTCGAGATGAAGCGATGAAAGCTCAGGCTCAATGCCGTAATTCAGCGTTGTGATCGGTACCATGAGAGAATCCAGAACGACAAGTTTGAAATCCCAGCGGCTGCGGTGCGGGATGGCTATGTTCATGGAGTACCACCATGGGTCTCCTCGATAGATTCTATACCCCGATGACTGCCTCATCAGCGATTGTGTCAACAAAGAATCCCGACCCCAAACTTGCACGTAGATGATGGAAGAGGGCTCGTCGGTGTCGATGGCCCACGTTAGATACGCGGGGGGTTGAAATCCATCACTATCGTCATCCGTACCATCAAGATAGCAGTAACTGTCCAAGATGGTAAAGTAGTGGTTTGGTTGTTGGGACTGCCCTGACTTGCCGAGCTGAGTGGAAACGCCGACCTTTGGTGGGCTCGCGAACGCGCTGGACTGATAACGACGCGGCTCAGGGATCTTCGAACTGTCTGGAGGTGGCTTTGTGGGAAGGACGACTTCCCGTCTCCTCTCCGTGTCTCGTGGAGCCAATTCGAGTATCGGAACTCGACCGGGGGGGGGACTTGATGGGCGTTCCGCGGAATCCATAGATTTCGCAGTGTCTTGCCCGAAGATTGACGGGAAAATGGGCTCTTCTGAAATGAAATTATTGATCACTTTCAGCACGTCACCCGTCTTGGCGTCAAGAATGAAATTGTTTGAAAAAGAGTCGCTGTTGACTAGAACTCATCCCAAAAATCGAATTCTGGGTGGGATCGAGTCGGCTGGCCAGGTCACCTCACCTATGAAGACTGGTTTAGCAAACTGCGTGCCAGAGCGCCGAAAGTGAATTTTGGGATAGCCTCTAGGACATTCGCGTTGGGTAGAAAGTACGCGAGTCGTGCGGGGACCTCGGGAAAGACGATGAGCCTCGCTCGATCCTTGAGCACCATCGAATCTGGGGCGAGTGCCTGACGCAACACGCGTTCGACGGCGTCAGCCGATAGGACCGGCGTCACATCAAGCGAATCAATGCGGTAGGAAGTGCCACCGACCCAAATGACCCGGCCAACCGGGTTCACATGTACCAGGACACTCGCCTGATATACTGTCACCCCTCTAAAGACCTCTTGAAACTTTACGATGGTCGCTGGACGAGTGGGGTCGGCATCATACCATGATGTGTCAAACACAAAAGCAACATCACTTGGATCGTTTTCTTGCGGCAACCCAGTGAACAGAGCCCTGTATTCTTGTGAGAATTGATCGGCGATTTCCCGAGGGGAACCATAATAGCGTTTCGATTCCCCAGCAATGCCCATTGGCATGCCTGTCTGTTCGTTCCATTCGATATGCCAACGCTTCACCGAACTGCTGTCAAGCCGTGCTTTGATTGCCACCGCCGCCGGGTTGTGTGGCACGTTGGACTTCTCTTCCGATTTCGGCGCAGCCACATGTGGCTTGGCCCACCAGCCACGTTCTCGCGGTTGAGCAACTTTAGCACCAGCCGCCAAGAGTGCGATCAACACCAGCAGGACCGGCAACACATTCTTGGTGAACCTGCGTCTGACCATGGGTTCCCTCCCTTCGGCTAGATATCTAGTTGTACAATCACAGTTCAATACCCTAGGCAATACACATGAAGTTCGCGAATATTCCATTTGTCAACAAGATTCTGGATCGAGGTTTGCTTCAGGCCGACTCAGATGTACTCAGTAATAGTCGGTACTTCGGTTCGTGACAGCGAAGTGCTCCTGCGCTGGCTCACAGCAAGCACGAAACCTTATCTCTACCTAATTCGTTTCATCATGGTAGACAACCGTTTCGACCAGCGATTGCACCAGATTGACCCGCTCAGCCGGATAGAGCGCATCCCACAGGCCGGTGAATTGGGCGAGGGTTTGCGCGAGGTGTGCTGAGTCGAAAGCTCGTGGCGCAGGATGAGGCGATCTGAAACTCCGGGATTTAGTGACGTCTTAGCCGGATGTCTTGAAGTGGAATTCGAGATGATCCGTCTCGTCGTGGTAGACCACTGAGTCGATCAGAGAGTGAACCAATCGGACGCGCTCCAGCGGGTAGAGCGCATCCCACAGGTCGGTGAACTGAGCGAGAGTTTGGGTGAGATGCTCGCGATTGATCGTCTGAGCGTCGAGCGCGGCCAACTCCTGCTGCGCCGTCTGGAGCCGTGCATTGAGCCTTTGCACCTCAGCCTGATGTTCCTTGATCCGCTCTCCTACCACCTCAGGTAGCTCCCCGGTGGGGCTCTCCAGCGTGCTCACGAGGCGTTTGATGGCTTCCTCCCGTTGCTCGCGCTGCCGGAGTAGGCGGGTGCGTTCTGTCTCCAGGAACTCGCGTCCTTGTTTGGTTTGCTCCAAGGCCTCGGGGAATACCTGGTCGACAAGGGCCGGATCCTGGGCCATGCGTTTGATCTCCTTGATGATGGCCGCTTCCACCTCCGGCGCGGAGAGGGTGGGAGTGGGGCAAGCCTCCCGACCCTGCTTCTCGGCGGAACTGCACCTTAGGTAGGAGTATCTCCGGTCCCCCTTGCTCGTCCAAGAATACGCCATTGCGGCCCCACAGCGGCCGCACTTCACCAGTCGACGGAGGATCGTGCCGTTCTTGTTCCGGGTGACCACGTCACCGTAGTTGCGATTGGCAACCAGAAGGGCGCCAACTTGCCGGAAGGTATCCTCGTCGACGATGGCCTCATGCAAGCCCGGGTAGACTTCATCGTGGAGCGTGACCTGGCCGATGTAGAGCGGGTTGATCAACAGCCGCTGCAGGTAGACCTTCTCAAACCGGGTTCCGGTGCGCCGGACACCCTCCCGCGTGAACCACGACTTGCGTTTCCAGCCGCGGGTGTTGACGTGCTTGGCGACGGCCAACAGAGAGCGATGCTCGAGGTAGAGATCGAATAGCTCCCTGACCATCGCGGCTTCCTCGGGGTTCACGATCAGCCGGTGGTTGAGCCTGTCGATGTCGTAGCCGAGTGGCGGGTGACCGCCGGTATACCGGCCTTTCTTCTTGGCCGCATGAATTTTCTCACGGGTCCTTTCACTACCTATCTCTCTTTCGAATTGTGCAAAACTGACAAGCACATTGATGAGAAGCCGGCCAGCCGATGAGCCGGTATTGATCTGCTGTGTGACCGCGACGAACGAGACCTGCTTATCTTCGAAGTACTCCATCATTTGCAGGAACTGAAGCAGGGAGCGGGACAGTCTGTCGATCTTCACGACCACCACCGCATCAACCATGCCCTGCTCGATATCGGCCAGGAGTCGCTGCAGCGCGGGTCTGTCTGTCGTTCCCCCGGAGTAGGCTCCGTCCTGATAAGCCTCCGGCAATGCGACCCACCCGTCGCCCTTCAGGGAGGCGATGTAGGCGGCACACGCCTCCCGTTGGGCGTCCAAGGAGTTGAAGTCAGAGTGAAGATTCTCATCGGTGCTCTTACGGCAGTAGATTGCCGCACGAATCTGCTTCGCCGGGGCCGGGGATTCCACCCGGGTACCCCGGCGAGGGGTGCGACGCTGGAGGGCGAGCGGGCTCACTGACCAGCCTTCTCCTTCACGCCAAGGCGCGCAAGCTTGGCGTACTTGCCGAGGTGGAAGAACAGGTGCCCGTTGATAGCCTTGGCTCCGGTAATCGCCATCGCCAGAGCCGAGAGCGACCGGTACGGTTTGCCTTGGTATTCGAAGCCATCTTCAGTCACACGCACCAGCAGCTTCTTGCCCTTGTAGACGCGCTCGATCGTGGTCCCGACCTTGGGCAGCCGGGGGTCGCGCTGCCGCGCAGGTTTGGCCGCGGTGGCCGTTTCCTTGCCTTCAGCGCCTGCTTTGGCTCTGGAGTGGCGCTTGGCTTTGCCGCGCTTGCGTTTGAATTCGACCGTCAGCGTGGGCTTCAGCGCCGGTTCGGGTGAGGCGGCAGTCGCCGCCGCGTCCGCCTGAATCTTCTCGGCGATCTTCTTGACGAGTTGCTTGCGATTGCGGCTCAGGCTGGCCTTGCCGAACACCGCCTCGTATTCCTCGCGCAAGGCTCCGAGGTTCATGCTGGTCAGCGCCGCCAGCCGATTACTCACACTTGCCTTGTCAGGCGACGCTTCAGCCGCAGTCTGCCGCTCCGACTCCTCCTCTTTCTTTGCCCGCAGCTTGTTGATCATCCGGATGAGCGTCCCCCGGTCTCGGGTCAGGACTCTCCGGGTCGTCATGGCGTTCAACTGCCGTTGCAGGTTCTCGATGCTCCAATCCTCCAGCGGGAGGGTAGGCAGCGGGGCCTCGACTTCGGTTTTCGCCTCCGCCGCCTTCGTGCGGGCCTCCCGCTTGTCCTTGATCTCCTGCGTGTGCAGCCCGCGGCGGATCTGCCCGATCAGAACCACCCTGTTCCGGACAATCGTTTCCTCACCGAAGACCTCTTTGTACTTGGCCTGCAGGTCGGAGAGATCCATCGCCTCTAAGTCCTGCGGCTGTGGCTTCCCGCCTGCGGCGGGGCCATCTGTTCGACTGATTCTCATACTACTCTCCTTGAGAAGGTTTCTGATGCGGCTCCAAGTCAGCCAACGGACGTTCTGCGATCAGTCGCCGAGCACTATCAAGCGGAATCTCCGGAATAGTGGAAGAATCTGAACGCGGCGCTAACTCGCGCGGTGTCCGGTACATACGGGACTGCGTCAGGAGCCGCAGGCAGGCTCTGGCGAGAAGAATCGAGAACTCGTTCACGCATCCGCGCTCGGTCTCCCTGATGGCAGCTAACTGGAGAGGTGGGCTCGGCATCAATAGAGCCCTCTCTGGATACGCTCGGCGATGGCTCGCTCCCGCGCCCGGTGGGCGGCCTGTAACCCGGATGTCGACTGCCCCAGGAATCGCGGATCGGTCTGCACGAAGTAACGCAGGCAGGTCGCCAGATCGTCGGACTCGTCAATCGTTGACCAGCGATCACCCTCGCGCATCGCCTGTGTCTGCGGTTTCCAGGAGTACTTCTCCATCTGCCGGGCGGTGATCGGACAGGAGGCCATGATCTCCAGCATGGCCCGGCCGGTGGACGGCGAGATCTCCAGCGCCGTCTGCACTAACTGGATCCCGCCGATCTTGTCGGTGCTGGCCGGTTGGACGGGAATGCCGTGCTCCTGGTACTGCTGGGCGATGGAGGTGCCGGTTTCGTTCTCCTCCCAACCCCAGTGCGCGTCGATCCAGAAGCGCCGGATGTCCTCGTCCAGCGCCTTCTCTTTCATCGATTCCGCGCGGATATCGTCGCAGATGGCCGGGATCGGCTTGTGGAGGATCAACTCGCGGTAGCAGAACATCCGTTGCTGAGAGTCCACCCCGCACCAGAGCAGGTGATGTCCCTTGGCCCGTGAGGGGTGGGGATCGATGACCAGCGACTTGGTCGAGGTGCGGATTCGTTCGGCGTCGTAAGGGACAACATGTCGCTGGCGGACAAACATGGGATAGACCTGACCGCCCAGGTTGATCCACGTCCCATGCTCGCGCACCTCGCGCATCTGCGGATCCGGCTCACTGGTCACAACGCTGGCCGCCGCCCCTTCGCCGAGGTGCGGGTTGTCGTGGATTGAGCCGGTGAAGCACTCTACCTCATGGTCCCCCTTCTCCCACTTTTCCCAGATCTCTTCATGCTCCCAGGTCTTGCCGAGAATCGGCGTCAGGGTGTTGATGGCATGGACCGGACCGCGCATTCCCACGCGCGCCATACTCTCTGCCCAGGCGTCCTGCGGACCGTGCTCGTCAAACCAGAGCAAATCCAATTCGACGCCGGCGAACTTCTGGGCACCGCTGCCCATATCGGTGAGTTTGTAGGACATGAACTGGATGGTGGAGCCGTTGGCGTAGGTGAGGGTGCGGTCACCCTTGGAGTACGCATGCTCCCAATCGCCACCCAACAGGTCCGCCGGGTTGACCAGGCGTTTGAAGATGGGCAGGATGATTTCCTTGATGCCGTAATCGAATCCGTCGCCGACGACACGGATGCGGCAAGGGACAGGACGAGTTTCGCGGTACGGATGCCGTCCAGTGGCCCACCAGTCGCACTCCTTGGCGGCCGCCCAGGACTTGCCGAAACGGTTGCCGGTATAGATGCCGCGGATCCGCGCCAAGGATGAATGGAATCGTTGCTGACCCGGGTGTGGCTGGTAGTCCAAAGCCCGCAACTGGGCCAGACGGGCGGCGATCCGCTCCGCCTCCGCCACGTGTTCCTGCAGAAGGCTCACGTCACTCACTGGGAGTTACCTCCGGTGAGGAATGTTCAGGGGGTAACTCGGCCTCTGAGGCGAGTTCACGCAACCGGGCGCGGAGTTTCTCGGGATCGGTTTCCCGGTCGATCCAGGCGAGACGATCATTCTGGCTGCCGGAGAGGTGGTCAATCAGCCGAATGAGCATCTCAATATCAGAAAGACGTCCCTTGACCTTTCCGTCGAGGATGTCCCGCGTCAACTTCATCTTCGTCGCGCGGACGATCTTGAGATCCCGTTCGCGTTCATCGAGCGTTGATTGTCCGGAGCGGTCCGACATCTGCCGGGTGGCTTCGGCGTCGCGCTCCTGGATGCGCTGCCGCCAGCCATAGGTGCGGCACCAAAGCTTGGCGGTGCTGGCGGAGATGCCCAACTTTCGCGCGAGTTGCTGGTAAGTGCGTCCCGGCCCGAGAGCGTAATACTGCTCAAAGGCAAGCCGATGATGTTCCTGCTCGGCAGGCGGCGCGGAAGGTACGTGTGACTTGGAGTTCGCCATGGTCTTGTTCAGGCTCCCTCACCACTCCGATGCTCCGATGACTCGTTCAGGAAGTGTTCACAGATGCGGATCAGGGCTTGGCCGCGAGAAGTGACCGTGCGATCCGTCGCCAAGACCCGCGCAATGGCCGTCTCGACAGCCGTGGCATCACTGACGGTGAACGTGAGCACAATGGGGCGGGACTTGTCGTCCTGGGCGATCTCGTCATCGAGTAGGGACTCCAATCCATCGGGGATCTGCAGCAGTTTGTCGAAGTCCCTCAACTCGGCGAGCGTGTAGGGGAGTTGCGTCTCGAGGTCATCAAGGCTCAACTCAAGTCCAAGATCGTGCACCACGCGAGAGAGGAGTGCCGGCACGCTCTCACCCTTCATCTCGTTCAGATTGATCGAGAGGATTTTGGCCCGGCGATCATCGAGTTCGACCACCGAGCAAGGCACAGTTGTGTACCCCAGTTCCTGAGCGATGAGCCAGCGATGGTAACCGCCGAGGATCTCGAAGCGGCCGTCACTCTTGGGCCGTACCACCAGCGGTTCGACTAAACCCTCCCGTTTGATGTAGATTTTCAGCTTGTGGCGCATCCCAGGCGAGAGGCGATTGGGATTCCAAGAATTCGCGTCAATGGCCGTGACATCTATCTCGCGAACAGAGAGTTCACGTACGGTCGGTGGCTGGTTCATTTCTCCCCCTTGGCGATGATCAGGAACTCCCGATTGGACTCGCGCTTCTCGGCGCTGGACAGACCGGTGAGATGGATGTAGTGGAATGACTCCGTGTGGACATCGCGGCGGAACATGCGCACGATGGCGACCAAGTCATCGAGCGAGAGTTCGGCATTGCCGTACGAGATCGCCCAGAGCGGGAAGCGCTGGCTGACCTCAAACAGATGTTCCAGGGCAGCCACTGCATTGCGACGACTGAAGACGCTGGGCTCGGGTTTGATCATTTGCCCTGCGAGCATCGAGTCCAATGGGTTCAGCGCCGCTTCATACGACGAGGTCGATGCGTAGGGCGGATCGAGGTAGAGAATGTCGCCACCGTCTATCTGCCCGAGGAAGTCGAAGACGTCTAAGCATGAGACCTGATTGACCTGGCCGTTGCCAAAGATCCCAGCGTTAATCTGCTTGCGCAGGATCTCACACATTAGCTTAGGATGTGCATCGATTCCTCGGTGCACGATTTCACGGAGGAACGATGGCCTCATGGCGTCCCAGTCTTTTTCCTCAATCTGATGGATGATGGTCTTCGCACCAAAATTCCCCATCGGCCGCAGGCGCAGGATGTACTTCACGAGCAAGAGCATCAGTAGCCAGTGCTTCGGCCCCTCGACGGATCGCGCCACTGTGAAGGCGCCGTCGAGGAAACGGGCATGCTTTGACGGCACAACGTTGGGTGCGAAGTGATCGGCAATGAAGGAATCGTTCGACGGTGGGGCAAACAGCCGCAGAACATCTGCCTCATCCAGAGTGACACGATCATTGGCAATCAGTGCCTCGCCGATGATGCGGCTGCGCAATGCGATGTCGTTGCAAACCACCCGGTAACCCCGCGCCTTGGCCATCAGAGACACCGAACCACCGCCAAGAAACGCGTCGATAAAGACCGGGGAATGTGTCGGTCCCGGCAGATGTTTGAAGATCTGCCCTAAGAGTTTTCTCTTCCCGCCCATATAGGACGGCAGGGCCTGCAACGACCGCCAGCGTCTCATGACTGACCGTCCTTTCTGGATTTGTTCCTCGCCGGTGACGGCTTCCCTGGTACTGTGTGCGGGTTGGACTGTCCATCCTCTGAGTTGAGATTGGCAAACGTCACAAACTCCTTCAGGAACAGAATGGGAACGGTCCCGGTGGGGCCGTTACGTTGCTTGGCAACGATGATCTCCGCGGCGTGGGGATCGGCGTTGCTGTCATAGCGTTCAGGACGGTAGACAAACAGTACCACGTCAGCGTCCTGCTCAATGGCGCCAGACTCCCGCAGATCCGACAGCTGCGGTCGATGTCCATCCCCCCGCTGTTCGACCTGCCGCGACAATTGCGACAGCGCCAGCACGGGAATCTTCAGATCTTTGGCCAGTGATTTGAGCGAGCGCGATATCACGGCAATTTCTTGCTGCCGATTCTCGGCTGATTTCCCGGCGCTCATCAGCTGCAGATAGTCCACCGCCACCAGTCCAACTTTGTGGATGGCCTGGAGACGCCGAGTCCGGCTGCGTATCTCCAGCACATTCAGGGCCGATGAGTCATCGATGTGTATGGGAGCGGGCCTGAGGGCTTCCGCCGCTGCATGGATTCGCTCGTAGTCCTCGCGGCGCAATCGCCCTTGGCGAAGCATGTGGGAGTCGACTCGTGCCTTTGCGCAGATCAGCCGCTCGGTCAGCTCGTCCTTGGACATTTCCAAGGAGAAGATCAGACACGGGACTTGGTGCTGCGTCGAGAGGGAGTCAATGATGTTCAACGCCAGGGCGGTCTTTCCCATCCCGGGCCGTCCGGCGACGATCAGCAAATCGCTGGGGCGTAGACCCATGATCATCGCATCCAGGGCCGTGAACCCGGTCGGGAGGAACTGCGAGCCGGAATGATTCTTGTACTGCTCGATGATCGCCAAGGTCTCGGGGAGGATTTCGGAGACGGTGACCGCCTTGTCCGGGCCGTCGCGCCGCACCAACTCCAGGAAGTCCGTTTCGATCTCGTCGATGATCTCGGAAGGCTCGCCTTCCGCCGCACCGCATCGCTCCACGGTCTTCCGGCCGATTGCCATCATGCGCCGGAGGGTTGCCTTGTCCTTCACGATCTGGGCATGCGCGCGTACGTTGGCGGCACCGTACACGGAATCCAAGATGTCCATCAGAGCCGTGGGGCCACCGACGATGGCCAGCTTCCCGTCCTTCTCGAGCTGGTCGGCAACGGTGGCCGCGTCGATTTCACGCCCGCGCGTAAACAGCGTCTGCATGCTGCGAAACACGTAGCTGTGAGCCGGGCGGTAGAAGTCGTCGGGAGCCAGCATGTCGAACACAATCGCGGCGGCATCCGGATCGCGGAGGATTGCTCCCAACACCATGCATTCGGCTTCGACCGATTGCGGTGGCACGTTACTCACGGTCGACTCCTCGCGTGTTTGGACTTGGGCTTGGCCATCTGGGCAAGAACATCGCCGATGATGTTGATGCCTTCTGGTCCCTGACACCGCCGCGGCCGGGAATCCCAAGCCTCAAAGGTGCAGTGGCCTCGACTTTGATCGGGGAGTTCAGGCACGGGGTACTTGTTCCGCAGGTACCCCATGATCCGAGAGCGCGGATTGGGATGGTCGGCCGGGACCTGATCAATCAGCCAGCGCGGACTGATCCCAATTCGGCGGCACTCGCGAATGACTAACCCGGCCCAGGAGCAATCGACACCGTTGGCATTGAAACGTGCCCGCCAGTAAGCCAAGACGTCGGCACAGTCTTCATCCCACATCCGTTGCGGGACCGTCCGCTGCCGTCCCACTGGGGCAACATCACCTGAGAAGGCAGGTGATGCTGGAAAATGCAAATCGAATGGTGCTGTCAAACCGTCCCGCACCGCGGGAGATTGCGAAGCAATCTTCTTACTGTCTTTGGTGTCCTCAAATGTCTTTAAGTGTCTATAGGGTTCCGCAACTGACGATTGGTCTGACACTTGCGGGGACGCTGCGTAGTCATTTGACGACAGGTGCGTAGCCATTTGACTACGGGTGCGTAGCGGTTTCGCTACGGTGGCGTAGCCGTTTGACGACGTAGCCGTTTGGCTACGTAGCGATTTGGCTACGCCATGATATCTCCCCGCCAGGACGCACTTGTTCACTCGCGCCCGATCATCTGCGCCCAACTTTATGAGCTTGGCACCCACCAAATCGCGGATTGCATCCCAAACAGTGGTGCGGTGGAGCTCCGTCGCCTTCGCGATCTGGCATGCTTCCAGTGGGGTCCGCGTCCAAACGCGGCCCCATCCCCACGAATCTCGAATGATCCAACCGATGACGCGATGCGCCGCGGGCGACCAGGGCCAGCGCATCATCAGCGTGTCGTAGACACGATTAGCAATGCGCACATGGCCGCGGATACCCGGGCGCGGGTTCGGGCGCGCGTCAGCGGCTTGTGGGTGCCCCCCCACCTAACCCGCCCCCTCCACTTCAATCTCACGCCACCCTCGGATGCTGTATTCGAAGTCCGCGTATCCCCCGAACGCCTCCCACAGTTCCGCGGTGTCCTCATAGCCAAGAATCTGAAGGAGACCTGCTTGGCGTCGGAGCACCGGGCGCAATTCGTGTTCGCCCAAGTGCATCGCGAGTTCGGGGTCGAAGATCTCAATGATCCCCATCTTGGCCGTTTTCGCAGCATTCTCCATCGCCACTCCCGCCCTCAAACGAAGGCCCCGACTGGTTGGAACCGAGCATGGAGGCCCGTCGGGGGCACAGTCCTGTTGGGACCGGAAACGCTATGGTGCGAGTCTCTCGTCATGTCGCAGTGCAACCGCTCTGGTCACACATTGATTCAACGAGAGCTTGTGAGTGATTGGAAACTGTTGGTGGGCGAGTTTACAGCAAAACCGCACCGGAACTGTATCAGGTCTGTATTAACCCGTACAGTTCTGATACACTCATGAGCGGTTTGGCCGATTGATCACATGGTGGTAAAACAGAAGTATCTCGTTGCGGTCCGGTATCTCGCCAAGGTCAGCAGGCGGGCATTTCCCTACTTCGTAGTAGATCTGGCGAAGGCGAGTGGCGGAAATCGGCCTCTCATCGTTCTTGTGCTTCCCAGCCACCATTCTGCAGACCCCCGTCACCGATACTGTCCGCTTGAGATCCTCGCGGATAAATTTCACGGCAAAGTACATCGCGAGAGTGCGCTCGGAGAATCTCCGAGATGATGCTGGAATAGTCGCCTCCGCCGATTCCATCGGAGAAGACTTCGCTGGCCGTTGCAAAAATGGATCAAGGTCCGCCCTCATCTTTTCCACACTGAAGAGTACCTGTTCGTCCGCGTCCTCGACATTCACCTGCCACAAGTTTCGGTATTTCCCTTTCACAAGAGCGTTCCACCCCCGGCGACGTGGCCTGATTGTTTCATCGAGCCAATGTCGTGCCGTGGAGGTCGGCTCGAATCTGAGTTCGCAGACGGTGCGTTCAACCCCAGCGGTGTCCTTCCAGAACAGGATCGGGCAACCTCCGAATTTCCTTTCGCTTTCAGCCCAGTCTCGTCGATCGTGATCGGGAGACGACTTCTTGAATGTACCCCCTGTGTGCTTCCAGATGAAGTCGCCGATCTCGACACTTTCCATGGTGGCCCAAAGCTCGCGTCGCTGCTTGCCTCCGTCGCCGCACCATCCTTCGACCGATGGAGCTTTCGGATCGACCGGCCCCGGCAAAACATTTCTCCGGAATCGGTCGGTGATGCCCTTCAGCGTAATGCACTTCCTCTTGGACGTGCCGGCAAGCGCCGCTTCCACTGCCAGATCGACGGCCCTGAATAGTCCGCACACGCCCTCGAGCCACGGGTACTCCGTGAGGAACCACATGGCAAGATAGGAGATGTGAGTGACTTGACACCCTTGAAGCTTGCTCTGAAGTCGGGAAATGACCATGGGCGCAATGTCCCACTGGTGGTTCGTGAGCGGAGGAAGAACGATCCGAGCGTCATACTCGAGTCTGGAAAGCAAAACCTTATTGAATCCCTTTTGGGCCACCAGTGCCCTGAGATCGACCGTCGTGGTCACATAGATCCTCGGCACACTCCTGAACTCAATCACGCCGAGGAGTGCCTTATGCAAGGAGTCGTCGCCTTGGTCAACGTCCGTGATCAGAAGGGCACCGTTCCTCTTTTTTGCTCGCCCAACCGCTCTCTTTAGGTTGGCTACCCCACATCCGGCCGCCGGGAGTGACTCCAGCGATCCTGTCTTCCTGGTTCTCGCCTCTTCGATGATCCGCGCAAGGGTTTGTTTGCCTGACCCAGTGGGACCCAGAATGACCACCGGTCTGTCATGTTGTGCCGCGGCCTCCGCCTGTCCGAGCGCCACCGTCATTTGATTCCGCTCGGGGGCGATTGGGTCTCCCGAAGAAAGTCGCCAGGCGACTCTGTCCTCAGACGCTTCATCATTCCTGTAGGCAATGTGCCCTCTCGCAACTTCCAAGAACGCCGCACTTGGCCTCTCGCTCGGTTCCATCCGGCGATCCTCCTTCCACTGGGAATCCGCACGCCGTCTTGCCGTGCAGGCCCCAACTCAATCCGCAAGAATCAGGCGGCGGAGTCAATCGCTTTGCGGAGCCTCGAGTTCTCGCGCAACCGTGGACAAGGAATTGTCTCCTTCTGTCCCTCAATTGTCCCTTGGATTGTCTGGGTAGACAATTCGCAGCTGCTTGGAGGGATTCCTCACAACATGGCTATCCTTAAGGACTTACCGGCAGGAAGCTGCATCGGGAGGACTCGCAATTGTCTACTTTTGTCCCTTTTCGCGTGTTTTGGGTTTAGGGGACAAAACCAGACAAAACGGGACAATTGGGGCGAATTCGGGGCAAAACAGGCCAAGTGCGGCCTAAGCCGTTGGGGCACATCGGATAACAGGCATTATGCGAATGAATAGTCCGAGAGGTAGTCAATTAGTGTTCTCTACGTACTGTACTCGGATGACGGCTGTCTCCGCGATGAGCAAGGACAGCGAGGAGGAGGAGCGCTCAATATCTGCACCCGATCGATCGCCCAAAGCACCTCATCATTCCTGCGAGCATTGGTGACGTGGCGGCCCAACGGCCTGTATCAACCCGCGAGGACCACGCCGCATGGTCTGGTTGGCCGGAGTCTATTGGACAACAGCGGCTCTCAACATCACGACTTGTTCTATTTAGAGAAGTGCGAGCTCAAAGCCGTAATCAACCTTCATTCTGCCTTCCCGCTTACTATGTCGCTCATTGCTCACGCAACTTCAGCTTCTCGACCGCAAGGTCCACGACACGTTCCAACTCGCTTCCATACTGCGGCTCTCGGCCTTCAGCGAGCATAGACTTTGCCGATTGGGGATTGAACCACGTCGGATCTCTGTGTGGTTCGCAGGCCAGGCCATCTCTAAGAACTTCCATTAGAAACGCTGAGATCGCGTACTCAGCCACGATATCCTGTTTGAGTTCCTTCTTCGCGTGCAAATACGTGGTAAACGGCTCTCGGTCGATCTGTCCCGTGACGCCACCTTCTTGGAACGCCTCCTCCACCGCCGCCTGGCCACTCGTCATGCCCGGGTCGATGTTCCCCTTGGGAAACGTCCACAGCCTTCCACTAGTTCTCACCAGCAGAAACTCAAGCTGGCCTTCACGATATCGGTAGCAGACAGCACCCGCCTGCTGTGGTAGCTTTGATAATCTAGCGGGAAGCGAGAACGCCTTTTCCAGAAACTCCTGGCAAAGTCGAAACTGGATGTCATCTCGCGACTTCGGCCTCGCGATCGAACAATGGTCTGCATCGACGGGAACCGGAACCACTCCGGGTAGTGCCGGATCAGCATCTGCGGGGTCAACGATCTTGATCGTCCTGAACCATCCAAGTTTGAGTCGTTGCGTTTCAAATAGCACCAACGCCCGTAGACGGAGTGGGCCATGGTAGTTTCGATACCAAGTCCCAAGATCGCGCAGGCTAGGGGCGTGCGCTCTCAGGTCCTCGATCGTGACAGTTGAACCCAGCAGCCGCTTCAGATAGGTCAGAAAAGTTGCAATTCCAGCCCCTGTATGAGGGGTCGCGACGAAGATGACTCCTATCAGACGATCGAGGAACGACGCGTAGCCATGAGCTGTGTCATGAGCCGCCCGTACCATTTGCTTGGCAACAACTCCCCCGAAGCTATGCGCGACGATTACCAAGTCACTTTGACTGAGCATCGCATGGCTCGCGATCAGATTCAGCAGGTTGACGGCGCGATCCTGCAAAGGCATAGTCGTCCGCGCCCAATTAGTGTGAGCTTCATACTCTATGGAGTACACGCCCCATGGCCTACCATCGGAGAGCTGCTGTGGCCAAGACTTGCAGCCCTGAGCACACCAAGTGTCATTCCAGTGGCCATTGACACCGTGAATGAAGACGACTGAGCAATTGGAATTCGGTTTTGCGATCTTGTGTATAGTCGACATAGGGGGCTCTCCTGGTAGCAGGAACTGTGCCAATTGACGATGAATTGACTGGTCCGCATAAGATGCGGAGGTTCGGATTCCTACCCGTATAGTTCAGCATTTGATGTGTTACCGCATGCATGCTAATCGCCTCACATTCGATTGCTTGCTGCCTTTCGGCGGTTCATCACGGCAGCTGACGTCGACCGGCATAACACTCTCTCGGTGGCAAGATACCGCCCGCCAATCCCACCGGTACCGAGTTTGGCGGTGATCCAGTAATGGGAGACTGTCTGGTCAATCATAGAACCGAGCCACGAGAATGTCGACGCCGGATTCAAGATAGAGTCGTGGCCCCGCTGGGAACCAGAACAAAGAGCCGTGAGAGGGACAGGATCAGATCAGGAGGCAAGTCGTACCGCCCACCTCAGCCGGTCATCGGACACCCGCGCATAGATTTCGGTGGTGGTAATCTGCCGATGCCCCAAGGCCCGTTGCACGAGGTACAGATCGCCGGTCTTCTGGTACAACCGAGTAGCGAAGGTATGCCGGCACGAATGGACCGAAAACGGCCGCGTAATCCCGGCCAGTTTGACCCACCGGGCGAAGTTCAACTGAATCTGCCGCCCGCCCAGCCGTTGTCCCGACTTGGACCGAACCAGCGCCACATTGCCGCCACGTTTGGCTTCAGCGGCGCTTTCACGGAGGTAGGGGGCCAACATGGCGACCAGTGTGGCATTGAGGAACACCCGCTCTTGTGCGCCGCCCTTGGCCCGGATGTGGAGAGTGCCGGATTCAAGGTCGACGTCCCCCATGTTCAGCCCCACCAGCGACCCCAGCCGGATGCCGGTCCCGAGCAGAATCTCGAGGATCAGCCGGTCGCGGGCGGCGAATTGGCCCTTGTTCTCGGCCAAGACCGCTCGAATCCGCCGAATCTCCTCGTCAGTCAGCATCGACGGCTCTTTGGCAGCGGCCGGCGCCGACCGGATCAGCCGGGCAGGGTTCTCTTTGATCCACCCCGATTCCACGCAGAATTGGAAGAACGACCGCAGTGCCGACTTGGTGCGGTTGATGGTGATGGGCTTGCGGGGCTTGCCGTCTGGGGTGCAAGGCGTGGCGTCGCCTATCAAGAATCGTGCCAGATCGTCCGGCTTGATCGCAGAAAGTTGAACATTCTCGCCCAACCAGCGAGCGAATGCCGCCAGGTCCCGCGCGTACGCCTTCTGAGTGTGGAGCGAGCACCCGTTCGCCGCCAGTTGGCGGGTGAAGTGGGTCATCGCTTGAGATAATCGCATAAGGCCTCCGTCAGTGTGGTGAACGAGAGATGGGGGCAAAGCGATTGCAACAAGAGCGGGCGGTCATGCGAATTCTTGGCACCCTGAACACAATCACGCCGCAGAGTCCAAGTGGCTCTGGATGACGGTTACTGCCATAATGTCGAAGATTCCACCCGTGTCGGTGTACTTCGCGTCGGCGAGTTCCTCGTAGCGCCCCAGTCGGCCATACGAATCCTGAATTTCGCCATTCACCTGACCCCTGTAGGCTCCCTCGAGGTAGATCAAGTCCGCACGGTGAGTGTGAACAGTCGAGCGGATTTCGGGGTCCGCGACCTTTTCCTCCGTCACCTGCTTGATGTAGAGTGCTTCCTGGTCGCTAATATTGAATCGGGCTTTGATGTCCGCAATCATCTCTTGGACCGAGGCCTTACTGGGCGGTGGCCCGGAGCCCTTCTTGCCCTTTCCCGGTCTCAGCTTAACGACCCCGCCGCTACGGACCTCACCCTGGTACTCGACCGCGGCTTTTACGACTTCAGTCTGGCGGATTTGTCTCATCAATTCTGACACGGTGCCTTGCTTGATGAGTTGCGGTCCGACGTATTCTGCAAACGTCGCGAATTCGCGGATTTCAGGCGCATAGCTGAAGAAGCAAGTCAGGAAATGGAAGCTCTTTACAAATCTGGCGAGCAGGTAAACGAACGCTTTGCGGTCGTCCAGCGTCGTCAGCTTAGATTGAAAACGAGCCCGCAACGCCCCAACGGTGGACTGGACTTGAGCGTCAATCCCAGTCTTGAGCAGTCCAGCAAAATCCGCAGAATCCTTCTGAGTAAATACCTCGGCTCCCAGAATCTCTGCGTAGAGCCTCTGACAGAGCTCCTGGTCTGGTTCATCCGGCTCGAATGGTGTTCCCTTGCGATACTTCGCAAACACCTTCAGGATCGTTTTGGCATTGTTGGTGAAATCAACCACCACGACCCGATCCTTGCCTTCATAGCAACGGTTTAGGCGTGAGACTGTCTGGACCGCATTGCGGTCCAGAATCGGCTTGTCGAGGAACATCCCCGCAAGCAACGGCTGGTCGAATCCGGTTTGAAACTTGTTGGCGACTACCATCAGTCGGTAGTCCTCGCCTTCAAATCGATCTTCGATCAGCTCGCCGTCTTTCAACTCGTTGATCTTGTGTTCACTAATCGCCTCGTTCGTCTCCGGATGAACGAAGTCAGAGAACGCGAACAGCACCTTGTAGTCTGCGCTGCGTTCTTTCAGTTTCTCTTTGATGATCTGGAAGTATCGCAGGCCCGCAACGCGGGATGTCGCAACGATCATCGCCTTGGCGCGTCTCCCGATCAGAGGCTTCACATTTTCTTCGAAGATGCGCAGCATGACTTCGGCTTTGTATTGGATCAGACCGTCGTCCTGATAGGCGACGTTTTGGAGCGCTTTCGAGACGATACCCTTGGGATAGAGCTTCTCCTCTTCGGGTTTCGGGACAATCGGGCAATGGAGATTGTACAGAGTCTTGTACGAGATAATACTTGCCGCTACATCCACGATGTAGCCCTCGGCGATGGCCTCAGCTTCGCTGTAGGTGTCGAAGGGCTTCCCAAACAGAGTGACAGTCGCGGGGGCGGGAGTCGCGGTAAAGGCCACGAAGAGTTGGTTGAGATCATACTCGTGTATGATCCGTGCGATTCTCTCTTCCTCGTCCTCTTTGTCCTCGACCGCGTCCTCGGCGTCGACTTCCTCGGGTGTGCGGAAAGGAACCCGGATCGCCGCGCCCATCTGTCCCTCTTGCGAGCGATGGGCTTCGTCTATGAGAAACGCAACCCGTAAACTCCTTAGTTCCGGATTCTGTTGAAGCTGTTCAAGCACCCACTTGAATTTCTGCAGAGTCGTTACGATGATCGGTTTCCGGCCCCTTAGAAAGTCCGGCAAATCCTCTGATTTTCTCGCAATTCCTATGACATCCGTCAGATGGGTGAACTTCTCAATGTCCTCTCGGATGTTGGTGTCGAGCGACCGGCGATCCGTGAGGATGAACACGACGTCGACAAGCTTCTCGTTCGTACCCGGTTTGAATAGACTGTGCAGGCGCTCAGCCAGCCAGCAGATGGACAGTGTCTTGCCACTCCCGGCGGAATGATCGATGAGGTACTTCCGCCCGATATCGCCCTTCTCCGCGAAGTGCGCCAGAGCGTCCTGGGCAACGTTTCGGACCATCCGGCTCTGGTGAAAGCGCGGAAAGATGGTGAACGCAGGCGTTTTGGTCCGGTCTGCCTCTGCTTCGCGCATTGGCACCCAAATGAGGAAAAACGCGAGCGCCTCGAGCAATTGGTTCTTGGATAACACCTCACGGTACAGGAACTCAACCGGGTACTCGCCCGCGGTCGTCGGTGTGTTCGTGAGGCCGCTATTGTGCCAACGGAAATTCTCGGCACGGCTCGGGTCGGTGGCTGCCATCACATCGCCGGTGTCGGCGGCGAGGTAGAGGAACGGGTGCTGGAAGATCCTGCGCGATTGATCTCGGGCAGCGAACTGTGCCACCGCGTCATGAACGTTTTGATTCTTCTCGTGCTTGACCTCGAGAGCGACAATTGGCAATCCGTTCAAGAAGAATACAAAATCCACTTCCTGGTTCGTTTCCCCGAAATAGAAATGTGGACGAAATGTAATCCGGTTCTCTTCATACTTCTTGGTTGCCGCACTCTCCGCCGAACGTGGTTTGGGGTAGAAAAGACGGAATTCGAGTTCCCGGACCTTCAGGCCATGACGAAGGATTTTCCAAAGTGGTGTGTGTTCCAGCTCCTTCCGCAACGCGCGGAACACTTCGTCACGGGCATCCGTGCCGTAATCCTCGGTCAACTTCTTGAGTGTGTCGGTTTGTGTCGCGTTCAAGAACGCCCAGAGTTGATCCTCGGCGATGAAATGCTCGGTATCGGTGATCTCGGACTGCTCAAGCACCCCATACTCATGCACCCGGACGAGGTAATCCGCGATGTGCTGCTGAAAGCTCAGCTCTGGCGCTTTCTTGCCCTTAGACATTCGCTTGCACCCTCTTTAGGTCCGCCTCAGAAACGCGCCTCTGGCCCGTTACGCACTCGTGAATCAGAGATTTGCGGTAGGCGACCAACGTCTCGACTTGTCGCTCAATCCGCTCGAACAATGCCCGAAACTCTGCATCCTTCTCTCGCACGAAGCCGGCAATTGCCTTCTGCTCCGCGAGTTTCGGCACGGCCAACTTGAAGCGGCCCAGATTTTCCATCGTGAGTTTTGGCTGGGCAGCGCCAGTAACAAGCAGTGAAAACTCTTGTGATTCGAGCAAGTTAACAAAGAACGTGACGTCGCCGCCCCAGCGGGGTTTGAGGATGTGGGCATGGTTGTTCACCCAGAATTTCCCGGTCGCCAGAAACGCTAACGGCTTCGATCGTGTCAGAAGGTTTGCGCCATCCTCCGCGATGAGAATGTATGTGCCGTCGAACAAATAATTCTCGACCTTGTCGATAACCCCCGACGCGCCGTAGTAATCGTAGATCCTCTGAGTCATCAGTCCACGCTCGGCGGAGCTGAGTGGGACCCGGACGGTATTGAAGAACTCGAGCACATCTTTAACGCGCACGACTTTCCAATGCTGTGGTGCTTCAGGAATCCACTCAACATCGGTATGCCTCGTCTTCACGTCAGGATTCAGGCCCATGGTCACCGCGTGGTGAATCGTCGATCTTCGGAGTTCCTTGAGGATGTCGATCTGTCGTTGCTTTGCCGCCAGCACGGCATCAATCGCAGTGCAACTCGCATCCAAATAGGCCGAGATTCGCTCCTGTGCTTCAGTCGGGGGCAGTGGGATCAACGCCTCCCTGAAGGCGAACTCGGATAGACCCCAGCGTGTGACTCCAACTGCCTTCGCCTCATACTGGGCACGAAACTGCTTGGACTGGTGCAGCCAGGCGAGGAATGGCCCTCGAATGCGCCTCGACCGAGGCCGAATCATCGCAAGGTGATACCCGCAAAGGACACCCGGCAGGTCCTCCGCGACCAATGCCGGGATCGCTATGTCATCAGGTTCTTCAGAGTCTTTTGTAGCTAGTGTAGCGTACCATAATTCTCTTGACATATAGGGTTTGTGCCGGTTATGTTGGCGGCGTGAGAGTCGCGCCACCCATCGTTTTGTCCTCCGCGGAACGCGCTACGCTGGTGGCATGGGCCCACGGCAAGAAGTTCCCGGTGCGCCTGGTGCAACGGGCGCGCATCGTCACCCTGGCCGCCGATGGGGTGACCAGTCAGGAGATCGCACGGCAGTTGGCCATTTCCCGGCCAACGGTCCAGCTGTGGCGGGAGCGTTTTCTCGCCCTTCGCATGGTGGGGCTGGAAAAGGACGCTCCGCGCCCGGGTCGCATCCCCAGCATCCCCGAAAGAAAAGTCCGGGCGGTGGTCGAGGCCACCCTGCACACGCAGCCGCCCGCGGCCACGCACTGGAGCGTGCGCCGTATGGCCAAAGCGCAGGGTATGAGTCCAATGAGCGTTCAGCGGATTTGGAAGCAGCATGGGCTCAAGCCCCATCTGATCAAGACCTTCAAGGTCAGCCGGGACAAACAATTCGTCGAGAAGCTCTACGATGTCGTCGGACTCTACCTCAATCCTCCGGACAAGTCCCTGGTCCTGTGCGTCGACGAGAAAAGCCAAATCCAGGCCCTGGATCGCACGCAGCCGGGTCTCCCGCTGAAGAAAGGGCGCTGTGGGACGATGACCCACGACTACAAACGCCATGGCACGACCACCTTGTTCGCGGCCCTGAGCATGCTCGATGGAACCGTCATCGGCGACTGCATGCCGCGGCATCGGCACCAGGAATTTATCCGCTTCCTCAAGACTATCGACGCCAACACGCCGCCCGATCCCGACCTGCATTTGATCGTGGACAACTACGGGACCCACAAGCACCCGCGGGTGAAATCCTGGCTCCGGCGGCATCCGCGGTTCCACTTGCACTTTACCCCGACCTCGAGTTCGTGGCTGAACCTGATCGAACGCTGGTTCCGCGACCTGACCGGAAAGCGGATCCGCCGGGGAAGTTTCCGGAGTGTGCGCGAACTCATCGCGGCCATCCACGAGTACCTGGACAATCACAATCAGAACCCCCGTGTCTTCCTATGGACCGCCTCCGTGGAACGCATCTTGGCCAAAGTCGCCAAATGTAAAGAAGCGTTGGATACGCTACACTAGGACATCGCCTCTGTGAAGTTGGAACTTGTTGATCTCTCGAGATCCAGCAGATGCCAGCATGAAATCAATCATTGAGGTGATTCGATCATTCTGGTAGACATCGGTGTAATTGCAGAGACTGACCGGCAATTCTCCCTCGATTGAATGCTTGTCTACATTGCTAAAGATCACGTCAGTCACGTGGTCGAGGCGACTGCATCCCCAATCAGGAGGCAGGTCTTCCGCCCAAGGAGCCAGCGGGTCTTTCCTCGGCGGAGAATTCATGTCCTCGCAAGCCCCTCAAGCGTACTTTCGGTGTCCTTTTCTAAGTTCCAGAATTCAGCAAGAAGCTCACTCGCCGGAGTTGGCGGCTGGTAGCGATAGAAATACTTGTTGGGGAGTATCTCGTAACCAGGCTGAGGGCAGTCCTCCCAACGAATGATGGGTTTGGCAATCTCGCGCTCCAAAAAGGCTTTGATGTCGTCACCCACAGCGATGTACTCGTCATCACGGACATACTGCCGATGCGTCCACTCAACTGAGGCGATTTCGGGCTTATCCTCCATCAGTGCTTTGAACTTGCCAACGGCATTGTCTGCAGGCTTCAAGACCAGTGTCTCTACTCGCTCTCCACTTTTCGTCTTCAACGTCACGCGGAAAGTGAGGTCACTGTCGTAGAACTCCTGCTCCTTCTTCAGATTCGCCGCGGAAAACGTCTTCGTGTATGGCTCGGTAATCGTCGCCGGCTGATCCTTTTCATCGAATTGCCAGAATACCACGCTGACCTTGCGGTATGCGAAATCCTCAGGTTTAAAGAGCTTTACATTCTCGTCGGAGTAGTCCTTCTTCCAGCCCTCGTGGTACTTCTGTGCGATCCATGCACGATGTCCGTCGGTCATTCGATTCCGTTTGTTCCCGAATGACTTTGGTTCCTTCTCGAATTGCTTGCGAGCGTCGATAATCATCACGCGTTCTTTATGTGAGGCGGGCTTGTCATTCCTCAGTAGCCAGACATAGGTGAAAATGCCCGTGTTATAGAAGAGTTGATCCGGCAACATGACAATGGCGTCCAACCAATCTTCTTCCAATATCCACCGGCGGATTTCACTCTCGCCGGAACCACAATCTCCGTTCGACAGGGGAGAGCCATTGAAAATGATCGCGATACGGCTGCTTCCTTTTCCGGAATGGTGCATCTTGGCCAGCATGGTTTGCAGGAAGAGAAGTGCCCCGTCATTCACGCGGGGCATCCCGGCTTGATACCGTGTCGTCTCCAGCTTTCTTGCGTCCTTCTCGTACCCATCCTTCCCGCCCCAGGTGACCCCGAATGGAGGATTCGAAAGCATGAAATCGAACTGGTACTTCAACCCGGGCCACTGGTCGCCCGGTTCCTTGCTGTGTGAGTCATGCGGAATGAGGGAATTGCCCAGGTGAATGGTCGCCTGCTTGTCAGCTTTGATCAGCAGGTCAGCCTGGCAGATCGCGTAGTTGGTCGGTGAGAGTTCTTGTCCGTGGACCGTTACAAACTTCTCGACTCGCACCCTCTCTTCGTCCGTCTCGGCCCGGTCGAGCAAGTGCTCTTTGGCCACAGACAGCATACCGCCGGTTCCGCACGCCGGGTCATAGATCGAGATGTGGTGGTCAGGAATCGGAATCTCAAGGAGCTCGACCATCAGCCGAATCACCTCACGCGGGGTGAAGTGATCTCCGGCCTCCTCACCACTTTGCTCTGAGAACCGTCGCAGGAGCTCCTCGTAGATGTACCCCATCTCCAACGGGGAAAGCGCGGCGGGGCCAAGATCCAGTTCCTTGTATTGATTCAGGATTGGGGCCAAGCGGTTGTTCTTTACCATTAGGCCGATTGTGGCCCGGTAGTTGAAGTGCTCGACGATGTCATCAACGTTCTTGGAAAACCCGTTTATGTAGGCGCGGAAGTTGGTTTCGAGCAGGGCATGATCCTCCTCATAAATCATGCGGAGGGTCCACTTGGTCTTATTGGAGAAGGGAGCTGTACTGACCTCGAGTTCCTTGACCAGCTTCATGGCTTCTTTCTCTGTCGTCTTCGGGCGCTTTGCGATTACTTCCGCCTTCTTCGTCTCACGCCACTGGATTAGCACGCATTCCAAGCGACGGATCACGATGATCGGCAGGATCACGCCCTGGTACTCGTAGGCCTTGAACTTGCCGCGAAGCCTTTGGGCAGACTTCCAGATCTCGCCAGCGAGATTATCGAGTTTCGGTTTGTTCAGAGAGGCTGAGTGTCGCGATTCATTCATTATTCGTCGCCTTTGTGCTCCGAGTGTATTGTGTCGTTTCACTAACTCCAAGTCTCGGTCGGCCAGAGGAGATGTCGCGAGCGTGTGGTCTGCAAGGTTGGCTTTGGCCATAGGTTTCTGGGTTTTGACCTCATTGCACCGGTTGAACTACAAAGTGCCTGTGGCATGGAGATTACCAAAGGCATGGGGAATCTAATGAGGAGCTGCCGAACGAGAATCATGTTTGTGCTCAGCGGTATCCACCGGATCGCACTTGGTACAATCGCTTGACAAATAAGGAGTTCAAAGTGGACTGTCGCAATATCAATCTGCTCGGTGCGACTGGACCGTGGAAGAAATCGGACCAAAGCCGTGTCGGTTCGGCCAAAATCGGACACGGAAGCTGAGCCATTGCCCTCCGTCACCGCGTGTCTTAGCTTTGAGTCCGAACGTGGACGAAGTGGGGGACGACGGGCGGTTATAGCGTTCTGAGGAGATTCATGCCATACTTCGTCTACGTCCTACAAGCCGACGACGGCACGTATTACACGGGCCAGACCAATGATCTGAAGCGTCGGTTCCGCCAGCATCAGTCCCGGCGTGTAGCATCAACCAAGTCGCGATCCGGATGGCAATTGGTCCACACCGAGGAGTTCGCGACGCGTGTTGACGCTGTTCGGCGTGAGCGTCGGATCAAGGCGCAGAAGAGCCGGAGCTACATGGCGCGACTCGTGATTAGTTCGCCCCCCTCTCCCGCCCTCGGTGTCCCAGGAGAGACGGGGGCGGAGCCATTGCCTTCAGCCACCGCGCGTCTTAGCTTTGAGCCCGAACGTGGACGAAGGGGGTGACGAGGAACAGTGAGAACGTGCCAGGCTGTTCGTATTGGAACCATGGGTCGAGTCTCCGTAATGCCCGAAAGAGGGAGAGCATGAGATGCATATGAACTTGTTGCCGCCTGATTCCTCTGCAGCAACCGGCAAGGATCTTGCTCAGATGGAATACTTGTCACTCCGGGAGGAGCTTCACAATCTCAAGAATTGCCAGGTCACGTTCCTGACCTACTCGGTAACAGGAACTGGTCTTCTGCTCGGTATACTTGGTCGCCCCGGTCTCTCCACTGAATCCAGCCTATTGCTCCTTCTTCCCTTAACAATCCTTCTACCTTTCTGGTGGGTCTTCTTCGACAAGGCGAAGACAATCACCCGAATCGTGGGGTACTATCGACTTCTCGAAAAACACATGCTGAGTGTCGGGCTCGACATTGACTTCATTGGCTGGGAGAATGGCCTTGCGAAGTTTCGGGAATGGCAACAGAAAGGCCGATTGAAGATTCCTGACGATCAGACTCCTCGACGCGGAGTTCGGGCGATCTTCGATGCTCTCTTCATCCGGACTGCCCACCCATACTGGATTCTTGTCTATGCCTTCTTTTTTGGTCTTTCGGGGCTGTGTTTGCTTCTTGCCCTAGCACTCCCCAGTCAGAAAGGTCTAGGGTTCTGGCTGATTCTTGTCGCTGCAGGGTTGCTCTTTCTGCTCTCAGCGGTTGTCAACGGGCGTTGGGTTTGCCGACTAATTTGGGGGCGAAACTCGTTCAACGTCAACGAGTGCTTCTGGGTGCAAGTACTGACGCGAGATGCTCCACGCTCGTAGCCTTTCGCCGAGTTGGCCTCGCAAACGCTCACTGCTGAGGCGCGGTCTTGGTAGATTGTGATCCTGGCGAACGGAGCGGTCGATGAGCAGCAGACTGACTCAGATCCCGCCCTCGGTGTCCAAGGAGAGACGGGGGCGGAGCTATTGATCTCACGCACTGCGTGTCTTAGCTTGGAGTCCGAACGGGGACGAAGTGGGTGAGGACATGCAAGAAGTCTTTGCGTGCTCCGGAGGTCGCAATGAGTAGTACCGTGACCCCTTCCAACAGATTGAAGTCGTGGTTTGCCACGCTAAGGATGTTGTGGGTGGGAGTCCTGGGATTGATCGCGTTTCCGTGCACGGGACTCTGTGGAAGCGTGTCCGAGCGAGTCGTTGATTTGTCGACCCCGGCGGAGCAGTTACAGTACAAACTGACCCGCGTTGGCAGTTACCATCCTTCCGGTGGCTTCACAGAATCAAACGACAATACCTCGGATGTGAACGGTGATGGATTCGATGAACGGATATTTTGCTACACGAGATCGACCGGCCCAGGAAACTTTACGTCGGCAGTCGTATGCTACACGGACCCACCGCGGAACAACGAATTCGACCAGTTTAACGGGGCGCGCAGCACGCTCTGCATCTGGGGGCAGCCGAGGTTCCTCGACGTCTATTGTGGTCCCGGCAAGGAGACCATTCTTACCAAGGTTGTAGGGGATACAGTTCTTTTGGAAATCATTAATTGGGATGCGTTGTCCCATCCGGTTGCAAGATACATCGTCGCTGGGGTTGGACAGAATATGCCGCATCCCAGTTCCTGGAACGCGATCAATGTTGAGCCTCTGGCGGCCATCGATTTGAATGACGACGGTGCCAAGGAATTGATCTTCAGCCGCATTGCCAAGCCGGACAGCGCCTTCGCCCGCGGAATTGTTGCCTATGACCTCGCACACGACAGAGTGTTCTGGTTCTATCCAACCGCGGACATGGTGGACTACGGTTCATTCTTTGTCATGAATCAGCCACTTGGGGATTCTGTCTGCTTCGTGTTCGCGTTGAGATCAAACCAAAACTCGTATTCGGTCGATGGCATGGACAGCCATCACGCCTACGTGGTGTCACTGAACCCGGATGGTACAGAACGTTGGCGTCATTGTGCAGGACTTGACGGATTTGATCCGATGCTGGGCAAGTTTGACGTCGACGGTGACGGCACTGATGAAGTATGCGTTGGGATCGATGCCAGATTGCCTGAGTCCAACGGGATGACGACAATCCGCGCCTATGACGCTTTCCACGGGGCTGTCATAACTACGTCGCCGCGATTAGAGGGTGCGCCGGTGTCAAGCATGGTCATGACACGCGATTCTCTTCTCAATTCTGCAAGTCTCTATGCGACATGTCACGGAGATTCCATTAACCACATTTACAGATTGGGTCCCCGGCTCAGCATCGAGGCCGTTGTTTCCATCCAAGCCTCAACTTGGTCCGCTGCTGATCTGAACGCGGATCTTCATCCCGAGCTGATGTGCAGTTCCCTCGGGCAGAAAACAGCAATCTTGGACAAGGATCTCAATCTTCTCGCTTGGTCCCCGGGGTCGGGCGACCCACAGGCATTCAAATCGAAGTTGGCTGCGGGCATCTTTGTGAGCTCGCACCCAGGATATGAGATGCTCACATTCTCAAGAAGGAGTGTCGCGGCGGTACTCTATGCCCGGTACAAGTGGTTCCTTGCCGTGGCAACAGCAATCGGAATCGTGTTGGTCGTGGGCGTGACCGGCCTCTGGGTCCGTCGTCTTCACCATGCCCTAGCGGGTGTCCCAAGTCTGGACAAGGTTGGTTCAATGGTATTGGTTCTGAACCGGGAGGGGCTTGTTGTCTACGCGAATCAGGATGCTCTCGTCAAACAGCTGTTTGGCGGAGATGTCAGTAAGCGCCATCGATACGATTCTCCAAAGCTGGCCACACATCCATTAGTACGAGATGCGATCCGACAATCATTCATTGAGCCATACACACCACTGCATAGCCAGTTCGAGATTGATGGAGCCGAAGGACACCAACGCGTCGATCTGGTCATCTACCCTCGCGTCGGGGATCGCAGGTCGCTCCTTGGCAAGATCGTCATCGCGGAGGATGTTACCCGTCAAGCCGGATGGCAGCAAAAGACGATTCTCAGCGTGGCGATCCAGGAGTGGGTCCACAGACTGAAGACGAGCATGGCGACAGCAAGCATCTCCATCGGCAATATCATTGAGAATCGGGCGGTCTTTGAGAAACCGTCAGAAGGTGAGACTCTTCGAGGTCACCTTTGCTCTGTCAAAGAGCAGATTGACCAGACCTCGGACGTAGCAAGGAGGATCCTGCACTTTGCGGGGATCTCGAAACCGGTGAAGATCTTGTGTGGCATTGACAGCGTTGTCGAAACCGCTTTGGCACCGTACATGAAGAACCCACCTCGAGGGATTACTGTTGCAAGAATGCAACAGGAGAACCTGCCGCCGGTCAGGATCGATCCTCAGCAGATCACCGAAGTCTTAGAGAACCTGTTGTCCAACGCTGTCAACGCGACAGGCGCGGGTGGACGCATCGTTGTCAGTTGCGAAGTGGCACGGCAGTTGCTCGCTCCGGACGGCGGGAAGATCCTCGAGATCACGGTCGAAGATACCGGTAATGGTATCCCGAACGAGTATCTCGAACGGATTTTCGAGCCGTCATTCACGCGCACGCCCGGGGGCACCGGTATTGGACTGGCGTTGGTCAAGGAGATAGTGGAGAATCATGGCGGCCGAATCAGCGTCGAGAGCAAGCTCGGGCAAGGCAGCCGGTTCCGCGTGCAGCTTCCCATCGAGAGCTGAGATTATGGCAGAGCAGAAAGACTTGAAGGCTGGATTGATCCTTGTCGCAGATGATGATGCATCGTTCCAAAAGGCATTCTGTGAGATGCTGAATCTGCGAGGGTACGAACCCGTCATGGCATCCTCGAGAGATGAAGTTCGCGACTTCGTCCGTCGTCGACAATTCGATCTCCTCATTCTGGATTTGATGTGGGATTACGCCGACTACAACGGAATTGATATCCTCTGCGAAGTGCTGCAACTTGATGCGAATCTACCCGTCGTCATGCTCACCTCGAAGCCGTCCATCCGCACGGCGGTAGAAGCAATCCAGCTCGGCGCATTCGATTACCTGGAAAAGGGGTCAGACCGCGAGAAGACAATGGTTCTGGTCAAGAATGCGGCCGAGACTGGTCGTCTGAGAAGGGAGAACGCGGCATTCCTGAAAGCGCTTTGTTCAAAGTGGGAGATCGTTGGTGCAAGCCTTGCAACTCGGAGCATGCTCGAGCATATTCGCAAGATCGGCCCTTCGGACAGCGTCGTGTTGATTACCGGAGAGAGCGGTACCGGTAAATTCCTCGTGGCCAATCAGATTCACTATCACAGTGCGCGTCGCCAGAAGGAGTTTGTCCAAGTCGATCTTACCTCCATCAATGCGTCCCTGGCGGAAAGCGAACTGTTTGGCCACTGTAAGGGAGCACTCACCGGCGCACAGGATCGCCCAGGGTTGGTCGCTCGAGCTGAGGACGGCACCCTATTTCTGGATGAGATTTCCAGCGCATCCCCCGCGCTGCAGGCGAATCTCCTGCATCTCCTCCAACAACGCGAGTACCGGCGAGTTGGCGAGGATCATTGGCGTCCATGCAACGTGCGGATCATCGCCGCGACCAACCAGCCTCTTCCTGAATTGGTAGGCGACGGTCGTTTCCGCCGCGACCTTTACTACAGATTGAAGGTGGTCGAGATCGTCATCCCTCCTTTGCGTGAACGCAAGGAGGACATTGGCTTCCTGGCACAACACTTCATGAAGGTCAAGTCATTGAATTCCGGGAGCCATGAGCGGAATATGACACCCGAGGCGCAAATGCTACTCCTTGACTATGACTGGCCAGGGAACGTGCGGCAATTGGAGAACATGATCGAAAGCATCGTCGTCTGTTCACCAGAGGGTGATGTCACAGCCGAGACCGTCCGCACTGTGCTCGGCAACTTGAGTAGCGGCACCGAGATTCCGTTTCAATCGCTGCAGGAGATGACCCGCCAGTTCAAACGCGAGTGCGTGGTCAAGGCTTTGACTCTCACTGAGTGGAATGTTGTTCGCGCTGCAAGGCTTCTCGGAATTGATCGAAGCCATCTCCATAGGTTGATCAACGAATTTCAGCTCGTTGCCGGGCAAGACTAGATCAAACGGCAGGAACGTGTGGCGGAATTGAGACACCGGCGGGTTGATCGGTGTTGCGTTTCTGCAACAGCTGCTGGTTTCGCCCATACCATTCTATTCTGATCCTTCGAGATTCGTCGCGTGTTTTTGGGGTAGTCCGTAGTCCAAATGATTTGGCAAGAGACTTGCTTGTTCGGTAGCGCAACTCGTCGGCACGATTGGCGTGCCACGAGGGCGAGGTGATACGTGATCACCAGCGAGTTTAGAATCAAGTAAGAACCGCGGAGACTACGCGGACGCGGGAGGATCGAAGGTGTTGACACTCAAGACGAATGCGATAACGTCCCCCGCGAGTCATTCGGTTGGTGGTGTATTCAAGTCGCCGGAATTCCGGAAATCGGGGATGCCCTGGGGAGAATGTCTATGAAGAGACTGGTCATGTTGACAGCAGCTATAGGGTTGCTCTGCTGCGCGCAAACGTCTGGCAGTACGAAAAGCCTTGGCCTCTTGGTCCGAAACGCCTCGGCGTTGGACACCGAAGAACGCGCGGCTTACGAGTTCGCGGCAGCCCATGGTTTCACCGTCACGAGGATTGACGCGGCGATGATCCAGAGCAATCCGGCGGTCCTTGATGAGGTTCAAGGCTTCTGGGCCGACAACGGCAGCGAGCCAGTCGAGTTCAATAATCCCAGCGTTAGCAAGCCGCTCTTGGACGCCATCAACTCCGGCAAGGGGATTCTCTTTCGCCAGTTTGGTGGCTTCGTCGGCCAATACCTGCGATTGGGGAAAGCGACGACGGGGACGTGGTACCCCGTCTACGCTGACGCAGAGTACTTCGTACAGGCGCAATCATCGCACCCGGTCTTCCAGGGGATACCAACATGGCTTGATCACGCACTTCCGAACAAACCAGAACAACTCATCGAGCGCGTGCACCCTGGTCGCCGGACAGGGGCCGGGATAGACTTGTCGGATGCGCAAGGGTTCGAGATCACCAAGATTGTCGAGGCGTGGAGTCTCACTGGTCACGATCTGCAGCGGGGTGTGTATGTGTCTGAGAAAAGGGTTGGCCAGGGAGTAGCATTGTTTCTCCCAGTGAACGGCTTCACTGTGATGACGCTGGGGCCGGTTGGCGTGACGATGTACGCCAACGCGCTCGACTACATATCCCGCCAAGTCTCGTCCGCGGCGCCGTGTGACGAGTTCGATGGAGCTTCGATGAGCACATCGATGTGGGAGGTTTCGGGCGAGTCATGGTCTCAAGCCGGCGGTCAGATCACTGGCTATTGGGATGTGAGAGATCCTCATGCGGATCAAGCAAATCTGCTCCTGGCCCCCAGTCAGCAGCCTGCCGGTGACTACACGTTTGAGGCTGATATGGTGATGCAGCCGGGGTGGTATGGCCACCGAATTGTTCTGTGGCACTCCCCGGGGAACAAGTACAACATCTGGTACCATGGTGGCGGGCAAGGAGTCGGTGTCGAGGTGAAGCAAAACGGTGGGATCTACAATCGTACGGGTCAGGAAGCTACCGGGTTGTCCTACTTTGACGCGACCGCCGGCGCCGTTGCCCACGCGAAGGTTGTGAAAGCGGGGAATCGCTTTACCTTCTTTCTTAATGGGAATGAATTGTTCACCCTGGTGGAATCTATCTGGAATGGTGATGTCAGAATCGGCATTGGCTCCTACGGCTATGCCGCCTACACTCGGGCGTGCGTGACCCACACCGCACCTCTGTCACTTGAGATTCTCTCCTTGTACTGTGAAGTGAACGGGCGGGCTCTTCCCGTCATCGCCTTCAATGCGTTGAAAGACGCAATTCTTCACGTAGTCGTGTCAAATACAGGCACGGCCTCAGTTAGCGGTACGCTGGAGTTCGCTGTCGAGGACATTACGGGCTGCAGCGAAACCAGCGCCCTGACCAGGCGTAGCGCGTCCTTTCAGCAGCCATTCGTCAGCGGCGTCACGAACTTTGCCCTGGAGGTGCGTTCCATCCTAACCCAGGGGTGGGAGGCTCAGGTGACCTTTGGCAATAAGACATTCGAGGGCAGAAAGGTGAAGTTCACTGCTCACCTTGCCCAAGGCTCTGATGTCCAGACAACAGCTACCAACGGAGCTTGGGGAAAACTCGTCGGCGAATTCCACGACCTCTTCAATCAGATCCTCAGCTGGTTCGGGAGCACAGGAAATGACCTCACCCGAAATGCCGCGCCTGGATCGGAGAGATCTACTGTTGTTCTGTTTGACAAATGGGGGCTGCCGGGCTGGACCTGGACAATCCGGGACGTTTACTATTCTGGTAGCAACAAGGAACCCGCCAAGTTCTGGAATGATGCGCAGGCCAAAGGCGAGGTTCTTAACACCTATTCGGACTTGGCGAGTCTTGGTTTCAACACCGTACTCTTGGGCGAGTATTATGAACCCGATGAACCAGGAGTATATTTGAATGACGATCTCACCGGATTTGTCGGCCTAATCTCCCGGGTTACGGGTACAAACCCGGGTGGTTTCACTTTCCCCGCGAATAGCTACGCGCTACCCCCCAAGGGGATAACGGCGAGCCAAATTAAGAGCACCATCGACAATATCCGGAAGTCTGGCATATCCCACGTACTTGCCTACGCTGCCCCTGCGGACTTGGCCCATGCGGCAGTAGCGCTACCCGGTACTTATCGACCTGAGAACGCAGCTAAGTGCGACAACTCCCCCGCGCCATTGAGGCTCTTGGAGACGAGCAACCTGCGCACTGCGTACGATTGCGCCTTCTTCTCCCAGTGCAATAGCACAACGGAAATGCAACCCGCATGTTCTAAGCTGGAATTATCATCTCTCGACAAGACAGCTCAAGTCGATTGCGCCCTTTTCGATATCATGCGCTTGTTGCAGAAGCCTTTGTACTTGAGCGAAGGAGCCGGCTACGTACCCAACTTCGAGAATAGCTATAACAGCACCGTCGCAACAGACCTAGCTGAAGCCGGCGAAACCTATGGCTTCGACGGATTCTTGATTGATGATATGGGGCGTTTCCGAGAGGTGTTCGACGCGGACTGCCTTTGGTTGATGCAACGATTGCTACAGCCTGATATTGTGGCGTCCGTTCTTCAGAGCAAGCTGGGCGGAACGCCGGGGTTGTTCGATGCGAGTCAAAATGAGGGGCTGCCGGAACCAGTGCGTCAACAGGTTGAGAATCTGATCAATGGCATCCAGGCAGTCAAGACGGGAGCCAGCACGGGGCTACAGCAATTGCAAGATTGGTACAAGAGAAGGGAGGGGGAAGACCTCACGGAGAAACTGAATAGGTTCCGATTGACGAAGGAAGACATTAGTTCGCCCTTGTATCCAACTGTCGATCGCTGCAACCCACCCATCAACTGGTATGCGATTTCTGATTTAGCGTGGCAGATACGGAACGCCGTGAAATCGCTGAAGAATGGGGGAAGAGAAAAGATCATAGTCTCATCGGATTACTATACACACCAAGGATGGGAGTCGCAGCCATATTGCGAAGACGTCTATGCATCAGACAAGGCGCCGATCTACTCCGTGCACTGGGCCAATTTGGCGTTGGCGGCAAAGGAGTCGACTCTGAAGCCGGTGCGGACCGATCTCATGCATGCGAAGTTGCTTGCCCCATTGATGCTAACCAGGCAGAGAGAAAAGCTGTTTGAGATCGCGATGGGGTTGGCTTGGAGTCAAGGAGCATACGTGCAGTTCGGGCGCGACGATGTGCTGGAGAATAGATTGCTCTTCAAACAATGGAACTGGTTCAAGCAAGAACACGAAGGCCTCTTCGCTCCTGGTCAGGAAGCTGAGGCTTCTACCCATGAGCAGATCTGGCATCCCCTCAGACCGGAGCTTGGTTCCCCACCTTTCACAATCGAGTCAAGCGACGGTAGGCCGCTGCGGCTTGAGTATGGGCTGGGGAACGTCGTCCCCATCGCCTACAAACAGTCTATCGAGGGAGGCAAGCGCCAGCGGTTCATTCTGTTCCTCACAAACACTTACAACGATGATCGGGGATTGTCTGTGTCATTTGATCCGCCTTCTGGGAAGCTGGAGTCTGTAGCCGTCCACAATCTCAAGGGCTCTGAGATTGAGAACCCGATCGAGGCCAGTCCACAGGACGTCCAGATAACGGTAAGGTCGTTTTGCGTTCTGGAATATGTGGTGCGAATTTCCGACACCGTCAAATCGGTAGCATTGGTGAAACAGTGACGGCGAGTGCATTTCGCAGACTTTGGAGACTTCGGACTATTCTCTCTTTCTGCGCTGCATTAGGTCCAGAGGTGTCTGCCAGCGTTGTAGGATACCATGAAACGCCTGGCCAATCATCGACACCTAGTGTCATGACGCTTATCGCAGCGCGGAATCGCTGCGGACCAGGCGAAATTGTCGATTTCAGGTGCCATCTCAGGGACGCTAGCGGAAACGCTCTAGCGGGACGGAAGATCGCGTTTTCCTGGACTAATTCGGGCCTGCCGGACTCTGATAGAGTTGCCGGGGCTGAGACTCGTGTAACGGATCAGTTTGGTGGATGTACCTTGATGTGGTTCTCCCAGTGGATGGCACTTACAGGGCGAGTCACGGCGACAATCACAGCGGACTTCACAGGAGATGCGAGTCACGCGGCCGCCTCTGTCTCAGAAGATCTGTGGATCACGTCGCATGACGGGACAATGCATGTGAGGTTGTTCAAGGACTCTAATGGCAATGGTCATTGGGATGCGGGTATCGATCGATTGATTCCGAACGTTACGCTGACGATCTCGTCCAGCTATAACGAGTGGACTCGGAAGGTGACCAGCACGACTGGTGAGTACGCTGTCCATCTGCTGCCGCAGTGCGCGTATGATCTGAGCGCCATCTTCGTCGAGAATGGGACGCGGTGCCAGATTGAGCGCTCCATCGACGCAAGTTCATTCTCAATTGCGAGGAATACTCCAGAAGTGGACGTTGGTCTAGCGTATCCCCAGCCGCGACCAAAAATCAGTGGGAATGTCTATTGGAACGGTGGAACTCAAGAGCCTGCGGCGGGAGTCGAGGTCGAGCTGTATAGCTTGCGAGGCACGTTGGTATTCTCAACAACGACCAGTAGGGATGGTCGGTTTGTTATCCACGATATCCCCTTGGAGCAGTCTTTCCTAGCGTTGTTCACTGGGACCCATCCCTCTGGGAGGGCTTTGCGGAGGCTGGAGCGGGTGTCAGTAGGGTCGGCACTCGAAGTCCCCTCGGTGGTAGATCTGCACTACAGCGACTGGCTGCGAGCTTACGCGCAAGCCGAGCGCTGCTTGGAAGGGACACTGAATCCCTCGCTCCAGTGCCTCGACTCGTCCATGCTTAAGTTCATGAGTGAAGTTCCAGGTGGCTGTGCGGTTTCCAGTGTTGAGGACTTGTGCAGTTTCATCGACGATCTTATCCTGAGGGTCGCTGGCGCTGGAGACCTTGGACAGGCGACCACGTCCGCGGACGATGTTTTGTCGTCCGTGACAAGTTGTATTCTCTTTAACGTGTGCGCAGGGATTGGTGATGATGATCCTGCATGCTCCGAAATACGGGCGGCAGTGCAGCGCATCTTGGACCTTCCTGGCATTCAAAGATTGTTCATGAGTTGTCTGTACGAGTGATACCGAGGACGGTGTTCCGTGGAGGAGGATCAAGGAATAAACTGGACGATGTTGTTGGTAGTTCGACCGGGTGTCCTCCCATTGTCATTCCGTCACTGCTTCTGAGGAGGATTGCGCATGTCCCTCAAGTGCGAGATCTGTGGTCTTTGTGATGAACGAAGCATGTTGCAGCAGGTCATTTCGACCGGAAAGAGAACCTATTGGGTTCGGCAGTGCAGGCAATGCAAGTTGGTCTACTGTTCGGACTGTGGTGTGTTCGCCAAGGGGACAAGGAAGACGGTATTCGGATTGGCAGCGTTTGGTGGTCGTAGTGTTGCCGACAAGGTTGAGTGTCCCAAATGTAACCAAGATGGCTGGCGGGGCGACGGCAGAATGCCAGGGTTTGACGCCGATGGTGCGTTTGTCGGTTGGAGGCGAGCTTAGCCGAACGAATCTTGTGAAAGCAGATGTTAGCAGAATCAGTGGGAAGTGCTGATTGTGGCGAACGCGGGGCCGGTGTTTGGGAGACGCTCTCAGAGGTCAGAGAGACGCGAGAACGCAGCAATTTGGATCCGAGGACGATTATGATCGACTGCTCAGACAGGAGGAGGTACACGATGAATTGTCGAACAACAGTTTCAATCGTCGGAAGACTTGTCTTCTTGGGGATGGCCATCAGTTTGACCAATCCAACCGCAAGCAACGCCCAGCAATCGCATGCAAACATCATCGATCAAGATAGGCACGTTGGATGGACAGGCAGCACGAACTGGGGAAACGTGTACAGACTTACTTTGAAAGGTTACCGACCAGGGCATCGGTACATTGTCCGGTCGCGTGGGTTTATCGATGGAATGAATGGCACTTCGCGCGGCGAGGTCACGATGGGACGTCAAGGGATGCTTCCTAATGGAAGCACAACCTGGGATAATAACTCATTGACGCGCGTATCGGGGGTTGGCGCACCAGCTGATGTACATACCTGGTCTAAGCCGGTAGAGGACTGGGCCAAGCGCCAAACGTCGAGTCCCATTGAGTGGGATGTAACAAACTACATCAGCCAAGATGGCACGTACCTTGTGACGTGGACCTATACGGGTGATGTTGCGGGCTGTGGCATCTTCGTAACCTCTGTCGACCTTCTGACGATAGATTCGGCGGGCATAGCTACATCGCTGCGAGCCCCGAGCAATCTGCGTGCCAGAGTCGAGAACAGACCCTGCGTAAAGCTGACGTGGAAGAACAACGATCCAAACGCTTCTGGTTTTGAGATCGGAAGATCGGACGGCGACACCCTCTGGTTTGCGCAAATCGATTCGATCCCGAGGGGAAAGACACTCTACCGCGACACGATGCCAGCGGAGGGCATGAATTACTACAGGGTGAGGGCCGTTGGGCAGAGCGATTTCTCGCCGTACTCGAATATTGCCAGCGCAAATGTGCCCCCGGCCCCTCAAGTACCACTGCCACCGCCTCCCGGGAACCTACATGCTCAGTTCCAAGCACCCTTGCAAGTCGCTCTCGCGTGGGTGAACAACGATCACGATGGCGGAACGCGGTCTTTTCGCGTTGAGCGCCGTGACGCTGGTGGTCTCTTTGCTCAAAGAGCCGAGGTCCTCGCCAGTCAGACGAGCTACATTGACACTGTTCCCACACGGGGGGCGCTCTATTTCTACCGTGTCAGAGCTGTCGGCGGTAGCGGTACATCGGCCTACGCAACTGACAGCGTAAGCGTGCCCGCAGCACTTGACCTCTCTGGCGATTGGGACATCAACTACGATGATGTAAACAACCCGCAGTCGCAATGGGCTGGCTTGATGCAGCTCATTAAGATTCAGGGTGGCGCTGGCACTTACAGCGGGCAGTTCAAGTGGTCTCACAACAGAATCACAGGTCAGAGGACCGATCCATCTGTTGATGGCCCGCTCAGTGCCACGGTCAACGGAACACAGATAAGTATTGTGCGGATACATCCGAAGTTCCCTGCAGTCTTGGACGGGAGCGTTGATGCCGGAGGGTTGTCCATGACAGGACATGGAACGGAGACTTGGGTTCAGGAGGGAAACAAGAAGATCGCCATCGCCTGGAGTGCGAAAAAGAGGCATCGGTAAACCGCCGCCACAACCCTAGATGAGGCTTGCGTGCCGATCGGCAAGCCATCAGGGCGAAATCCAGCTTAGTTCATGGTTCATCGTCGAGAGAACAATACGGCCACTGATGTTGTTCGTGTTTCAAGGAGTACTGGTGAGTCTGAGGGAGAACAATCCGAAATTGTCGCGCAAGGCTAGATGAATTGTAGCGACGAGTGTTTCGTTCTGATGTGGCTGCTGAGAGGGGAAAAGACATGAATTGGGTAGTTCCGTTGTTCATTCTCGGAGTTGTCGTTGTAGCTATCGGGAGATTCGTTTCTGGTGCCCGTCACTTAGGGCAAATGAGAGACGCGGTCAAATCACATTCTGGGCATACTCAGGGCGATCTCAACGCCGTGTCGGTGATGCGGTGGCTGTGGGCGTTGCCCGTGATTCTCGTTGTGCTCTTGGCCCTTTCGTCTGTGTGCAAGTAGCTTCGAGAGCATAAGAGCAGGGTGTGACTGCAGGGAGGGAGGTGCGATGAAGATTTGTATTAGAGGCGAGTATCATGGTGCGAAGGAGCGCCGTGGAACCGGGGAAGGTTTGCAGAGTCGAAGGCCTGCTATTATCGCGCTCGTGCTTCTGTCTGGGATTTTGGTTTCATCATGCGGTCGTGGACAGGGAAGAAGTTCTTTCTGGACCGCTTACGAAGCTCAGTGCAAAGGCGACTTCGACACCTTTACCCGGTATAACCTGTACATCCAGTTCCTCAGTTCCGCCGGAAGCACTCAGGCTGCCCGAAACGTTTTTGAAAGCGGACGATACATGCGCGGCTGCAAGGAGGGGGCGTCCGTTAGCGACGTAATGCCACCCAATCATCTCCGTGTCACCGGCCTGAGCTATGTCCGCACAATCCCGAATTACCGTGTCGACATGCTGGGTGGTTTCACGACTGTTGCAGAGGAGTACAACAGCAGCGTCGTGACAGATTATGCCAAGCAGACTGTGCCGGTGCAGATGATCCTGGTGACATCGGAGATGAAGGCACAGTTCCCATGGCTGGTATCTGAAGTGGGCGACTGGATCCAGGACCTGCCTTCCGGAGGAAAGACTTCTGAAGTGAACTGACACTGTTGAATGATCGTGCGCACAAAGACTCAGGACAGCATAGCCAGGGACATGAGAGACGCTCTGGACAGGAGTGGATCGCAAGCGGACTGGTTGGGGCAGTGTTCTAGTGAGAATCATTGAGACCGTTTACCTAATACCCGAGGAGGCAAGGAATGACGAGGCTTTTTCAACACTCGCGCCAACTGGCACTGGCAGCAGCGGTTGCTCTTTTTCTTCCGTTGCCAAGTAGCGGACAGCAACCCACCCAAGGCCAAATGAACCCGGTGACCGCCGCACCGAGCAACCTTCGAGCTGCGAAGGAGAGCGGGCAAGCAGTACGATTGAACTGGAGCGATAATGCTCTGAATGCCTCCGGTTTCCGGATCGAGAGATCGACCAGCGACACATTGAATTTCGGTCAAACTGGGACGACCGGCCACGACACCACGTGGTTCATTGATCCTTCTCCCACCCGAGGTGTCCTTACCTACTATCGCGTTCGGGCCGTCGGTCCAAGAGAGCTATCGTCCTACTCGAACATTGACAGCATCATGATTCCCCTAAGCATCGGGTACGCGGACGAAGTCATTGACACGCTGGTGTCCTCAAAATGGGAGTTCCTATCTTGCACTGACAATGGAAGGAATTGGCAAGGCATAGCAGAATTCAGATTTGCGGGGGATGGCCACCCGAGGCTCGCTGGCACCTTTGATTACAGCAACGCTCCCGATTGTCGTCATCGAGACTTAGTCAATGTCCGAGTGCAGGACGGCGACGGGAGGATCCTGTTTACAGAGCATTGCCCTAGCTCTGGCCAGGACATCAGCGACTACACACTCAAGATGAATGCCCGGAGGGACAGCCTCCTCGGATCGCTTGTCTGGCAGGGACAGACGCATGATTTCAGGGCGCGGCGGGAACCCTACGTAGTTGCAGACTGCTTCCCAGGAACTTGGGAGTTAGAGGGGAAGGTAGGGCAGAGGATTTACCACGGGCTTCTGAATCTCCGGCAGGATGGGGGCAAGTTGGAGGGAACGTACTTGACTTGGGAAGAAGGACTAAATGCGGTTCCCTACCACTCCGAAGGCGATGTGGTAGGGAGCGTTTCGGGGGCAGGGGAACTTAGCTTTACGCGGACAGTGACTAAGGGAGGGGGAATCGGCACTGTCCAGACTTTCAGCGGGCTTGTTAGAATGAACGATTGTTTTCTAACGATCACGTGGATTACACACAATGGACAACAGCCACCGGTGAACCTCACTCTAAGTGGCTCTCGAAAGAACTAGCCGACGCGTGCAAGGAGAAGACTAAGCGTGCCGAGCCGGTTCTCGATTGCAGAGGCGATGGTCGCAGTGAGTTTGGTTGAAGGGTGGGAAGAGTCCTCAGTTCGGAAGATGAGTTAGCAACATGCGGGACCCTTTGTTGGAATCACGTGAGTTCTACGAAGTGCTGAGGCGCGAAGTCGTCCCCTGCATGACCTTGGTTCACATCACGGACGATGGCAGTCTTTACTACTGGCCGGGTTTTGTTAGCTTGTGGACACTGGTTGGGTTCGATTTCGTGGTTGTCGCATATTGCTGGCGCGAAGGACAGGAGGGCATGCGTCAAGCGAGTCGTCGGTGGCGTGAAGCTATCCGTGATCCCAGAAAGATGAAACTGGCATCTGGACATCTCGTTTACATGGCGTCGTTGGATGCCGAACGGGACCGCTTGCAAGTGCAGTACGCAGTTCCCGGTGACTGGATGGGCGTCTACTCCCATGTCAAAGAATCAAGACTTCATCGGCTCCTCTACGAGCTCCCTCCTGCATGGCCGGAAGAGTACAGGGCAAGGATTGAGGAATTGAATCGCGATCGCGCGTGAGCCCTGATTCTACTGGCGCGCCGCAACCTGTCTGACATTGCCCAACTGAACTGGTTATCTGCCACAAGCCTCTGATCCAAGGTCGGTTCGTCCTTTCGTAAGCTTCCCTGTCAAGTAGACAGTCCAAAAGTAGAGATCTCGGCGGCCTGCGCCTTGTGCATAACTGTCGCCGCTCCCCCGACATGGGAGTGGAGAGGCAACTACAAGAGAAGAAGGGTCCAATCAGTCGACACATTGTCGTTGTACAAGTTCGCAGACCGTTTCACTCGGCCCGCCATTTTCAACTCACTCAACCGCAACGACTTACAAGACCACCGAATATCGATTTTAAACTCCCAAGTAGCCCCCTCTCGTAACTCCAAAGCACGTCGCGCATTGGCAATCCGTCGTGATGACGATTTCGGCCTCACACGCATGGTGTGCGAGTGATACGGTTCGCGAAAAGCATCGCCAGCTCGGCTCAACGACCGCCGATTTCCGTCTCGGAGTATTGGATTCGGTGACACTCCACAAAAGAGAAGGGGCGCCGCACTGACGCCCCTCGCTTCGTACCGCGTTGGTGATTCGCTCACGGGCAGTTCGTCGGGTACGGGCTGCAGGCGCAGGGGTTGCATGGAGCCGGACCACTGCTGAATACAAAGTCGATTAGCCCAACTATATCGAACACGTCATCGATGCCGTCGCAGTTCACGTCGCCTCGATCCACGTGCGGACATGGCGGATCCTTCGGGGGCTGAATACCGCCGGAGAATGCGTAGTCGACCAGTCCAACTACATCAAAGACATCAAAGATCCCGTCGGAGAGAACATCTCCGTGGTTTGGGCAGCCAATTTGGTCCGGGTTGGAAAAGCTCGGGCAGTTGTCGCACGGATCGGGAACCAAGTCACTGTCGCTGTCTCTTAGTGAATACACATACGCACGCCCGGCATTCTCGCCTCCAGCGTCGTGGTTATAGGCACCGACGATCACCTCGTCAGACCCGTCGTTGTTGACATCTCCGGCACAGGAGATTTGCGTGCTGAATTCGGCGTCAGGGTCGGGCATCTCCCAAAGTAGCAAGCCAGTTAGTCCTGAGTAGAGATGGGGAATGCCAAAGACGGCGGCGGCGACATCTGGGTGGCTGTCTTTGTCAACATCGCCTACACCCGCCACTTCAAGACCGAGGTGATCTCCTGGTCCCTCACCAACTACCGTCCAAATGATCTCGCCCGTCGCACCTGAATACGAATACACCCGACCAGCAGCGTGACCGCCCCGGTAGGCCCCAACGATCAAATCCGCGAACCCATCGCCATTTAGATCACCAGCCTCGGACACGGAAGAGCCGAGATAGTCGTCCGGCTGTCCGGTGAACGTGTGAATCAGGGTTCCCGTCCGACCCGAGTATACGTAAGCTCGACCCGTCCTGTACTGGACAGCACTGTACCACCTAGCACCCACGATTACGTCTGCAAAACCATCTCCTTCCACGTCGCCCGCGGCAGAGACCGATCCCCCGAAAATGTCAAAATCGGTTTCAGCTTGGAGAATCCAAATGACAGCTCCAGTCCGGCCAGAGTAAACGAAAGCGCGCCCGGAACCACCGGCTTCAAGGTGACAGGCTCCCACGATAAGATCGTCGTAGCCGTCATTGTCAACATCTCCAGCACCGGACACGCTCGAACCAAAGTAGTCTCCTGGTGCGTCTCCGTGGAAGGTCCACATCAATGACCCCGTGGCACCTGAATACACATGGGCGTGACCGGATGTACCAATATTCCAAGGCGGTTCAGGGAACTCGCCAACAATTACATCTGCTAAGCCATCTCGATCTACGTCCCCGGCTCCGGAAACCGAACAGCCAAAACCCCCGTGCATCAGGTTACCAGTGAGCGTCCACAGGATGTGCCCGTCTCGACCAGAGTAGATGTAGACGCGCCCCGCATCAGTCCCCCCCGGATCGCTAAGCGGAGCTCCCACGATGACATCGGCGAACCCGTCCTTATCCACATCTCCTGCGCCAGCGACTGAATAGCCAAGACGATCCATCGGGGCCTCCCCTGTGAAGATCAGGGTTGGCTGGCACTCAGGCACTCCCTCGCAGGTCGCGGACGGAATTGACACCGCGAACATCATCGCGGTCAAAACCAAGATGAGATGTCGCATAGATCCCTCCGGCTTCGCTCTCAGCAGGAACATCAGCTACGGTCCGCACGGATTCACTGGCTCCGCCCCCCCGCTGAACGCGGTCGCGATCAGGTAGTCACGTCCAGCACGTCATCGGCGCCGTTGCAGTCAATGTCACCACAGACTGTGTTGGACAGGCATATTTCCTACTCGATCGGCATCTTGCTCCCTACTTGAGCAGGACCATCTTCTTTGATTCCACGCCCTCCCCGACCGTCAAGCGATAGAAGTACACGCCCGAGGCCACGGTCTGGCCGTTCGCAGCACGGCCGTCCCACACCACATCATGCAGTCCGGTAGACTGGAGCCCATCGAACAATGTCCGAACATGTCGACCAAGGACATCGTAAACATCGAGTTTCGCAGACCCCTCGTTGCGAAGGCTGTAGTGGATTACTGTCCCGGTATTGAAAGGGTTGGGGTAGTTTTGAAGTAACGTGAATATCGTCGGTGCGGGAGAATCGCTTTCGCTATCAACATCCACTTGAACAAGTACCAGACTCAACCAGTAATCACCTGTCCCGTTGCCATTCAAGTCGCGAGCCATCACGACGAAACTACCAGCCTCCGGAAGTACCACGTTTACCAGATCCGCCCGATTGTATGATGGGTACAGCGACCCCGCTGTGAACACTAACTCCCCGCCCGGGCCGTACACCTCCAAGAACGGATTCAATCCCCCCGACGTGCGGACCTCCCGAATGATAACGATATCACCCGCAGATCCCACAAACCGATAGCCATCTATCCCTCCATGCACAACCACCGAATCCGTCATCGACGTGTTGTAGCTGATCTCCACCGCCCTGGCCATTACCTCCTCCCGACACTGCAGACTCAGCCAGTAGCCGCCCGTGCCATCGCCATCGATGTCGCGAGCCATCACGACGTAACTCCCGCTCTCCGGAAGCACCGCGTCCACCAAGTCCGCTCGATTGTATGATGGGTACAGCGGCCACGCTGTGAATACCAACCCCCCACCCGGACCGTAAACCTCCAAGAACGGATTCAACCCTCCCGACGTGCGAACCTGCCGAATGATCACCCGATCACCCGCAGATCCCGCAAATCGATATCCGTCTATCCCTCCATGCACAACCACTGAATCTGTCACCAGCGTGTCGTAGCTGATCTCCACGGCCCTGGCCATTACCTCCTCCCGACACTGCAGACTCAGCCAGTAGCCGCCCGTGCCATCGCCATCGATGTCGCGAGCCATCACGACGTAACTCCCGCTCTCCGGAAGCACCGCGTCCACCAAGTCCGCTCGATTGTATGATGGGTACAGCGGCCACGCTGTGAATACCAACCCCCCACCCGGACCGTAAACCTCCAAGAACGGATTCAATCCCCCAGACGTGCGAACCTGCCGAATGATCACCCGATCACCCGCAGACCCCGCAAATCGATAGCCGTCTATCTCGCCGTGCACAACGACCGAATCTGTCACCAGCGTGTCGTAGCTGATCTCCACGGCCCTGGCCGTCACCTCCTGCCGACACTGCAACGTCAACCAGTAGTCACCTGTCTCGTTGCCATTGTCGTCTCGAGCCACTACTGTGTAACTTCCTCCCTCTGGAAGCACCGAGTCTACCAGATCCGCCCGATTGTATGACGGGTACAATGACCCCGCGCTGAACACCAACTCCCCACCCGGTCCATAGACCTCCAAGAACGGATTCAATCCCCCAGAGGTGCGAACCTCCCGGATCAAGACGATGTCACCAGCACTGCCAACAAACGTGAACTCCTCGATTTGCCCATATGAGGTGATTGACCCCTGGACGGTCTGCCCGTAGCTGATGGCGATTGACTCACCAGATGTCGGCATTGACAAAACAGCCTCAGGCGAGAGAATCAAGGGAGATGTAATCATCGAGGCCGCAAGGATGAATCTACAGAACGCGCCACATTGGCAGGTCAAAAGCCAATTCGGTCCCCAGTTGCGGATACTCATAACCACCTCCTGGTTTGGGCCAGAACTAATCGCTTTCCAAAAAAGCAAAGTGCTGCAGTTCATGAAGTCAAGGCGATTATGAAGTTATGGAAGCGCTACTCGCTGGATGACATTCAGCGAAGCGGTTCGGGCAGGATCTACTCTTTGAAGGAGATCATCTTGAGTCGATTGAGCTCATTTGTGTCGCCAGTGAGCCGAAATCGAATCTCAAACCTCTCCGTCTCATCGTGGTACGCAATCGTCTCAATCAACGACCGTACCAGCTTGACCCGTTCACCGGGGTAGAGAACATCCCACAAGTCAGTGGGCTGACGCAGGGTCTGCTCAAGGTGTGCTCGGTCGACAGCTTGGTCGCGCAGGATGAGACGATCTGCAACACTGGGATTTGCTGACGTCTTAGCCGGATGTCTTAAAGTGGAATTCGAGATGATCCGTCTCGTCGTGGTAAACGACTGACTCGATCAGCGAGTGAACCAATCTGACGCGCTCCAGCGGGTAGAGCGCATCCCACAGGTCGTTGAACTGCGCGAGAGTTTGGGTGAGGTGCTCGCGATTGATCGTCTGAGCGTCGAGCGCGGCCAACTCCTGCTCCACCGTCTGGAGCCGCGCGTTGAGCCTTTGCACCTCCGCCTGATGTTCCTTGATCCTCTCACTTACCACCTCAGGTAACTCCCCGGTGGGGCTCTCCAGCGCGCTCACGAGGCGTTTGATGGCCTCCTCCCGTTGCTCGCGCTGACGGAGTAGGCGGGTGCGTTCCGTCTCCAGGAACTCGCGTCCCTGCTTGGTTTGCTCCAACGCCTCGGGGAACACCTGGTCGACAAGGGCCGGATCCTGGGCCATGCGCCTGATCTCCTTGATGATGGCCGCTTCAACCTCCGGCGCGGAGAGCGTGGGCGTAGGGCAAGCCTCCCGGCCTTGCTTCTCGGCGGAACTGCACCTTAGGTAGGAGTATCTCCGGTCCCCCTTGCTCGTCCAAGAATACGCCATGGCGGCCCCACAGCGGCCGCATTTCACCAGCCGACGGAGGATCGTGCCGTTCTTGTTTCGGGTGACCACATCACCGTAGTTGCGATTGGCAACCAGGAGGGCGCCAACTTCCCGGAATATCTCCTCGTCGACAATCGCCTCATGCAAGCCCGGGTAGACTTCATCATGAAGCGTGACCTGCCCGATGTACAGCGGATTGATCAAGAGTCGCTGGAGGTACACCTTCTCAAACCGGGTTCCGGTGCGCCGGACTCCAGCATTCGTGAACCACGACTTCCGTTTCCAGCCACGGGCGTTCACGTGCTTAGCCACGGCCAACAAGGAGCGATGCTCGAGGTAGAGATCGAACAATGCCCGCACCATCTCGGCTTCCTCGGGGTTCACGACCAGCCGGTGGTTGAGCCTGTCGATGTCGTAGCCCAAGGGTGGATGACCGCCGGTGTAGCGGCCCTTCTTCTTGGCCGCGTGGATCTTCTCCCGGGTGCGCTCGGAACCGATCTCGCGTTCAAACTGAGCGAAGGAGACAAGCACGTTGATGAGAAGCCGGCCAGCCGATGAGCCGGTATTGATCTGTTGGGTGACCGCGACAAACGAGACCTGCTTCTCCTCGAAGTACTCCATCATTTGCAGGAACTGAAGCAGTGAGCGGGACAGTCTGTCGATCTTCACGACAACCACCGCATCAACCATGCCCTGCTCGATATCGGCCAGGAGTCGCTGCAGCGCGGGCCGGTCCGTGGTCCCGCCGGAGTAGGCTCCGTCCTGATAAGCCTCCGGCAGGGCCACCCACCCGTCGCCCTTCAGGGAGGCGATGTAGGCAGCGCAAGCCTCCCGTTGGGCGTCCAGCGAGTTGAAGTCGGAGTGCAGATTCTCGTCGGTGCTCTTACGGCAATAGATGGCCGCCCGAGTCTGCTTCGCCGGGGTCGGGGCTTCCACCCGGGTACCCCGGCGAGGGGTGCGACGCTGGAGGGCGAGCGGGCTCACTGACCAGCCTTCTCCGTCTTGGAGTACTTGCCCATGTGGAAAAATAAGTAGCCATTCATGGCCGTGGCGCCCGTGATGGCCATCGCCAAAGCCGAGAGCGACCTGTACGGTTTGCCTTGGTACTCGAAGCCGTCTTCGGCCACGCGGACCAACAGCTTCTTTCCCTTGTAGACCCGCTCGATAGTAGTGCCGACTTTGGGCAGCCGCGGATCGCGCTGGCGCGTCGTGTGGCTCAAGGTGGCCGTTTCCTTGCCTTCAGCGGCCGCTTTGCGCTTGGAGCGCCCCTTGCCCTTGCCGCCCGCCTTCTTCCCGCGCTTGCGCTCAAACTTCACGGTGAGAGTGGGCTTCAGCGCCGGTTCGGGCGAAGCGTCAGTCGCCGCCGCGTCGGCCTGAATCTTCTCGGCGATCTTCTTGACCAGTTGCTTGCGGTTGCGGCTGAGACTGGCTTTGCCGAAGACAACCTCGTACTCTTCGCGCAATTGCCCGAGGTTCATGCCAGTAAGCGCCGGCAGCCGGTCGGTCGTCGTCGCAGCCGGTTTTGCCGCCTCGGCCTCAATCTCCGCCTCGGCTTTGGCTTCCAACTGCTCCTGCTGCTTCTGCCGGATCTTGGTGATCATCCGGATCAGGACCGCCCGGTCCCGCTCCAGTGTCCTGCGCGTGGTGAGAGCATTCAACGTCCGCTGAAGATTCTCGACGGACATGTCTTCGAGGCTCTCGGGCATGGTGGGTGCCCCGACTTCGGTTTTCGCCTCCGCCGCCTTTCTGCGGGCCTCCCGCTTGTTCTTGATCTCCTGGGTGTGCAGCCCGCGGCGAATCTGCCCGATCAGGACCACCCGGTTCCGGACGATCGTTTCCTCCCCGAAGACCTCTTTGTACTTGGCCTGCAGTCCGGAGAGGTCCATCGCCTCCAGGTCCTGCGGCTGCTTCGTCCCGCTCGCGGCGGGGCCTAAGTCCGTTCGACTGATTCTCATCTCAACTCCTTGCTGGGGTTAGCGTTACGGCCACCATCTTGTCCGGCCTCAGGACTCATAACGCTGGTCTTGCGCAATGTGATTGCGGTGTCAGAGGCATTTTCTGGACATTCTTCGCTCCCGGCTAAGTGGCCCGTAGTTTGGGGCTTAGTGGTCTGACGAGACAGCAAGCGGAGGTAGGCGGTGGCGATTGTGGCTGTGACTTCGCCTGACAGCGATGTACTTCGTTCATGTGTGATAGGGCACATGAATTTGGGTTTGAATGGTGCCATTCGTCTCCGGTCGGTCATGGTGCTGTAGTCGTCACTACTCATATCAGGTGCCGCTGCTGTTTCTTCGCAGGCGTATCGTCGGCCCTTTCCCGTCTTCCGACGATGGAACCGGTCCGAACGTGAGTGTCCAGTAATTGACCTTGACTCGTATTGGGCGGCTAATTAGACACGGGAGGATGAGATTGACTCCTGGCGGGATTAAGGTGACCGAGCGTACCTCTTTGATCCGGCATCGATCATGGACAACCGCTGAGGTCTTGGCGGTCTTGCGAATGGGTCTACTCGAGTTCTCTACCACGGAACGGGCGAGGGAAGTTTCTCATTGTCGGGAAGCTACTCCGCAGTTGAAGGCACGCATCGAGCGGTTGTCCGGCGTTTCACAGTTTGACAGTTTCCTCACTTGGACGGACTCCAACTCGCCACTGTGGCATGACTTCACTTGGCGGGAATGCATGGCACTCCGGTACGCACAGCCGGACGCAAAGGCGGTCGAATTGTTGCCCAAGGAGTGGCTGAAACGCCTGGAGTCAGCTGCAGAAAAAACTCCGTGCCGGGGCGGCAAAACGAAGCTCAAGGACGCGGCTCTTCTGAGGCTCGTGCGAGCGACTGTCAGCGGCATCGATTTCTCGATGGGGCGACCCGTGTTGGCCACGGAGTACCTCCGCGCGCGACGAGCTGGTGAGAGCGAAGTGCGGAAGTTAAGCGAGTGTTCGATTTGGCAAACGGCGGTTTTCCGGAAAGCCCGTGATCTCGTGATTGCGGACCAGTCGTCTCCTGAGGCGACCTATTACCGCGCGAATTTTCTGCATTACCTTCACATCCCGCGTCACCACCCGGACGAAATCACCGGGCAACTGCTGTACTGGCTCATGCTGTACCAGGACATCTTCAACGCGCCACCCCGCGAACGTGTGCCCAATCCCCTGAGGTCACGCTGGCCACCTATCTTGGATCTTGAAGGAGAACTCTGCGACGCGGATTTTCGGGCAATTCAAGCTGCTTACCTGGCGCAACTCCGTTTTCCCCCCGAGTTTTTCCGCACACTGATTGAGATTTACGTGCAAGACCGATTCGCCTGGCTGAGCCGGGAACGGGAGCCGGCTCGTCACACCGTTTTTTGGGTGGCCTGGCTGTTGAGTGAAATATGGCCAGACACGTGCCGCGAGTACTTCGAATGGGTGGATCTGTTCCGCCGCAACACGCTCGGGCGGGCGCGAGAGTTGTTCAGCGAGGGCTGTTCGCCAGCGACGCGTCACGCTGCCATCAGACCGTTTCAGGACGCTGTGCTGGGCGACGTGCTTCTGAACTGTATGCTGCACTATGAGGCCCTTGACGGCAGGAGGTACATAGATCCTCCCGAACTGCGTCGGGGTCCACGGCCGCGGGGCGATAGGGCAAAGACAATCGAATGGGCGGTCCGCGCCTTTCGGCATTTCCATCCCCACGGTGGACCGCGTCCGGTGCGCGCTGTCCTGCACGCGGGCAGAGATCTGAGTCCTGCGTTAGGGAGGGTCGTTGACGCGATTGAGGGGCGGGGCGTATTCGACTTTTTGGCGCCCCTGTTGAGTGCCCTTTTCAAATCGCGACCGCCTCTGAGTCCTCAGGCTCTGAAGAGCACGTACCACAAGCATCTCCGTAGCGGCCATCGCTCTGGACGAGTTTCTGCCTCGTAGCCCGATCGACGCTCGCGTGTTCAGTTTCCGGGCTTGGCCGCCCTAATCAGGATATCCGGACACTCAGGGACATCTGATACAAGTCGTAGATCTGGCAGTTATGGATCTGACTCGAGGAAACTGCCGGTCAGCGTTGCCCCCCGACACGGTGGCTGTAGCCTCCAGGGCTTGGGCGCGTCTGGAGGGTGGCAGTTGACGCGCTCACTCTTCAGGGACAGCCGCCGACCCTATTTCTGGGCGGAGCGGAAATTGCTGCACATGGGGTTTGGGCCGACGGAGATCGCGGTCTATTGCGTCTTGGCAGACTGTGTCAATAGTGCGGGCCATTGCTGGCCTACCTATCAGACAGTCGCGGGGAGGTTGGGGATCTGTCGCCGGACGGCGATGCGGGCGGTGCAGCGGCTCTGTGTGGGCCATGCGATCAGGAAGAGCCGTGTGATCGATCCGAAACGGGGCAATCAGGCCAACCTTTACGAGTTATTCGATCTGTCGGGATCTGGGGCGGAGGTTTGCCAGACCAGCCCCCCTGGTGACAGCCCAGACACTACCCTGGTGACACCGGTGTCACCACCCTGGTGCCAAAAAGTACCCACGAACAAGGAACCAGTGAACAAGGATAAAGAATGCAATCCCGATTTGGTTTCTGCGGAAGCGGTTGGTTCAAGAAGCGAAGGGGTGGCTCTCAACGACGCCGAGTTGCGCCGCCAGATGCGAGCGGGGAACTCGCTTGGTCGCAAGATCTTTCAAGAGTTGGTCGGCCCGTTTCCGCCGGATGGTCAAACCCGCCGCCTGATTTACGACGGCCTTGCAAAGGATGAGAACGATGCCCGGGACATCATCGCCGCCTGTACTGAACGCGCCTGACGCCGAACGATCGGTGTTGGGGATGATCCTGCTGGATCCGTCCTGTCTGTATGAGGTGGCCGACAGACTCACCGAGGCCAGCTTCTCAACCCCCGGCTACCGGGCGGTCTGGCGAGCGGTCGCCTCCCTGTTACGGGAACAGACCAGGATCAGTCTTGAGACGGTATTCGAGCGCATCCAGATCCACCGCGATGATAACCGCGTCACGCCTGCCGATCTGATCGACATCATCTCCGATGTTTACAGCGCCGCCCATCTCGGCGCCCACAGCGCCCTTTTGCTGCGCTACCAACAACGGCGGATGCTGCGTGATCTTCACAGACGCATCGACGAGGGTTTGCAGACAAATCCCGAAGAACTGCTGGATCAAGTTGAGATAGCACTGGCGGACATTCGCGCAGTTGGCACTCAGGAAACAGACGGCATTGAACAACAGGTGCAGGCGACCATAGCCGCCGACATCGCCGTTTCCGAAGGCAAGATCCCCGCCTATCGGTGGCCGATCCGTGAGCTAACCCGGGCCACCAAGGGCATCCAGCCGGGCAGGTTCTATCTCATCATTGCCCTTTACAAGACGGGCAAGTCCAAGCTGGTGGCAACGACGCTGACAGATCTCGTTGTCAACCAGCAGGTTCCCTGCCTGTTCTTCAGCATGGAGATGCGGCCCCGGCAAGTGCTCCATTGGATGGCGGGGCAGGCTCTGCGCATCGACACTCTCCAGTACGACACACCCGACTTGTCCCGCAAGGATATGCAGGCCACCCACGACTGGCTGGTGCGGGAGATTGCTTCGAAGAAACTGCTCTTCATCAACGACCGCTCGCGCCATACACCCGAATCCATCTGTGGAGAGATGAGGCGCTCGAAGCTCCGCTACGGCATCAAGGTCGCGTTCATCGACTTCCTCCAGAAGATTGATTGGGGACAGAAGGACATTGTCACGGAAATTGAGAAAGGCGTCAACCTCATTGCTGCCACCGGTCGAGACTTGGGAGTCGCCATCATCGGCCTGTCGCAGGCGCCCAAGGCCGCGGAATTCAAGGGTCCGAAGCAGAACCTGACTTTGGCCGATGTGAAGTCCTCGGGGGCATTGGCCGAGGCCGCGGATTGCGCCATTGCCATTACCGATCCGGACCGCCATAAAGAAACCGAAGATGGGATCAAGAAACTGCGGTTCCTCGTTGAGGGCCGCGACATCCGCAGCCGGATCCTGGAGATCCGGGCCGATTTGCGCTACGGGTTCTTCAACTGCATCACCCCTGAGGCACCAACCGCGGTTCGGCAGCCATAGCCGACGCTGCTGTCGAGGAAATCCGCTCATGGGAGGAAATATGTTAGCGATCGAACAGGTTCCTATCAACCTACTCAACCCAAACGCAGCCAATCCCCGGCTGAACGATGCCGCCGTCGACGCGGTTGCCCGCTCGATCCAGGCCTATGGTTTCAACAACCCCATCATCTGCGACGAGAGTCTCAACATCGCGGCTGGCCACACGCGGATGAAGGCGGCCAAGAAGCTCGGAATGGAGAGGGTGCCCGTCATTCGCGTCCCGGGCCTGGTCGGATCCAAGTTCACCGGCTTTGCGATCGCCGACAACAAGACAGCCGAGATCGCCGAGTGGGACAAGGACCTCCTGGCCCAGCTCGTTTCGGAATTGAACCTCGAGGTGGACTTTGACCTCGGCTCTCTCGGTTTCGACGACAAGGAGCTAACGGATATCCTTGATTGGAACGTCGAGGACGAGACCGACAAGGAAGACGACGCGCCGCCACTCCCCGAGACGCCAGTCACTCAACCTGGTGATCTGTACAACCTCGGGGATCACCGGTTGCTGTGTGGTGACGCCACCTGCTCTGAGGATGTGCGTCGACTCGTTGAGGGTGAGAAGATCGACTGCGTCCTCACGGATCCACCCTACGGTGTCTCGTTTGAAGGGCGTGGCGAGCGCAGCAAGCAATTCGGACCGATCCGCAATGACGATCTGACACCGGAGGCCTTGGAGACATTCTTGCGACGAGCCCTGAGCAACGCGGCGTCCGTGTGCCGGTCCGGGGCGACGGCGTATGTCTTCCACGCCTTGGGAATTGCCGGCGTGCGCATAGCGTTCGAGAAAGCATTCTTGGCATCGGGGTTCCATTTGTCGGCGACCCTGATTTGGCGGAAACCGTCCTCGACGCTTGGTTGGGGCGACTATCGCCACGCGGCCGAGCCCATGCTGTACGGCTGGATCGGCGAGGGGCACCGCCGCATCAAGGACCGCACCCAGTCGACTGTTTGGGAGATTGCGCGTGATGCCAACCTACTCCACCTAACGCAAAAACCAACCTGCCTCATCTCGCGGGCCCTGCGCAATTCCACGATCCGGGGCGAGCGCGTTCTCGACCTCTTTGTGGGCTCGGGCACGACGATGATTGCCTGCGAGCAACTCGGCCGAATCTGCTGTGCCATGGAGATCGAACCGAAATACTGTGACGTCGTGGTCACCAGGTGGGAGCAGTACACCGGGAAGAAGGCACAGCGCCTTCCGTCTGCCGTTGCTCCCGTCCCTGAGGAGGTGACGGAAGACCATGCCCCAGCGTGACGATCAAGCCGTTGAGAAAGATCACGTACGGAAAGCATTCGAGATTTACGCTTCTCAAGGAAACGGCCGGTCCTACGAAAAGGTCGCCGCAGTACTCAACGTCTCGGTGGCCAGCGTCAAGCTATGGGGCAGGACCTACGGGTGGCGGCGCCGGGTACAGGAACGCGAACTGGAGACTGCTCGCCAGATCGCCGATCGTACTCTCCAAACCGCCATGACCGACCAGGAGCGGTATCACAAGATCGTCCGCATGGCGGTCACCAAGCTGGCCAAGGCCATTGCCGAGGACCGGGTCAAGCTCCAAGCGGCCGATTTGGACCGTCTCATCCGGCTGGAGGACTACCTCAATCACTCGCGTGAGGGCGGGCTCATCAACGGGGTGCCGACCGCCGAGAAGTTCTTGGATGTCTTCGAGCACCTTTGCACGGCCGACCAGGACGCGATCATTCGCCGCCTTCAAGAGTTGGACGAAGACGGAACGGCCCCCGGGAACGGATAGACCGAAAGCCGGCAAAAGTATACCAAAATAGACCAAGACTATACCGAAAGTAGCCCCGAATTATACTTTCATTATACCATGGTATAGTCCTGCCCTCTTCCCCCTAACTGGCGGTGGCTCAAATTCTTACGGACAAAATCCTCGTCCCGAAAGGGCGAAAATTATACCAAAAGGCCAGAAATCCCCAAAACAGCCCGAAAAAGTATAATTTGGTATAGTCCGGGCGCCAAAAGCGGCAAAACGGCCCCAAACGGTCTAATTTGGGCTAAGCCGTTGTGCCACATCGGATAACAGGCATTATATGATATAGTTAATTGTACACTATTTGATCGTATTCAACCTCCCTTTGGGTCTGCTGGACCTTCTCCCAAGATGTCATCTAAGCGAAGCCTTGTCCTCTGGTTAGGTTAGGACAGCGAGATGTTGACGAGCTGGGAGACCACGGCCGTCGGATGGTGCCACTGGATTGTGTCCTCTCGTGAGGGTTGAAATTGGCTTCGCCTTAGAGTAACTTCCCCAAACCAGCGCACCTTCATGCGCTTATTGTTCGTCCTTCGATGAGGAGTAATGATGCCAACACCGGTTTCTCTAAGCGATCAACTCGCCGACGCAGAACGCAATCTCGATAGATTGCTCGAGTGGGTAAGTCGGTACGACAGCAAGTCCATGGTTCTGATTGGGGTGGAGACAGGGATGGTCGGCGTCATGGCCTCCTTCGCCAGGCCGATCTCGGCGTGGACATGCGCAATGATCTGGACGGTCTCCATAGCACTGGGTGCACTCCTTGCAGGCATCGCCCTCCTGTACATCGGGGGTATCCCCCGAACCAGGAGCCGAAATGCATCCTTGTATTACTTTGGTTCGATCGCCGCACGCGAATTTCGCGACTTCGAACGGTCGTTTGTCAGTCAAAGCGCGGAGGAACGCCTCGGGGATCTTCTGTCTCAGTGTCATCGGAATTCGGCAATACTGAATCGGAAATTCAACTGCCTCAAGTGGTCAAATCGCTTGTTGCTGGCGGCAGCCATACCTTGGGCTATCAGCGTTTACTTGTTCAGATCGGCACCGGCACTTCCATGAGTATCTCAGACGACCTGATCGTCGACGTCGCAAAGATCCTGAGCCAGAAGTGGGATCACGCTGACGGCCGTGTCGTGCCTTCAAATACGGACCTGCCACTTACAGGGGGATCGAGAAGACTCGATGCGACGATTCTCTACTCCGACCTTGCTCAATCGTCCACCCTGGTCACTGATTTCCAGCAACGGACAGCCGCCAAGGTCGTAAGGTGTTTCTTGTCCTGCATGTGTAAGCTGATCACTTCTAATGGAGGCGAAGTGACGAGCTTCGACGGTGATCGTGTGATGGGGGTCTTTGTGGGTGATTCCAAGAACACATCGGCAACGACCTGCGCTCTGCAGATGAACTATGCCGTCCTTGAGATCATCGGCCCCTGGGTTAAACGGCATTTCGACAGTGCCAAACAGACGCCGTTCGAGATAGCTCATTGCGTAGGGGTCGACACTGGATCGGTCCTCGTGGTCAAGGCGGGGCAGAGGGGCTCAAACGACTTGGTGTGGATAGGAAGGCCCGCGAACCTCGCAGCCAAACTGAGCGATCTCCGTGAGTTGAATTATCACAGCTATATCACGCGGGACGTATTCTCAAGACTCCCCCATTCTGCCAAATTCGGGGGGATACCGGAGAGGCTCATGTGGGAGGAAAGACGCTTCAGTTTCGCTGGTGAGTCGCTGACCGTCCACCGATCTAACTGGACTTGGAAGCCGTGAGTATCGCAATCTCAGGTTTGATCGCCTGGGCCTGGCAGATAGGAGCATGCGCTGTTGATCACTTTGCCCTCACTTCCCAACTCGCCGCACCATTCCTCATCTGTGCACTGCTCTCCGTTGTCATGATCCGGAGCTGCCCGAGCGTGCGCCGAACCAAGCTGGCAACGCCGGTCTTCTGGTGTAGCCACAAGTTACGACAGTGCATTGAAGGTTTCCTGTCGAGGTCGACGATCCGATGAGCATTATACCCTTAGATGTCGCCGGGCCGCCGCGAACATGGAATACCGCAAAATAACGGAGGACTGTTAATGGCGGACCAAACCGTCGTTCTTGCTGACCTTGCGGGAAGCGCGTCGTCAGCGTCTCGCTTTTCGCACATCACGTCCTTGCTCGAGACAATAGGCGCAAGTCACCAAGAGGCGCTCTTCACAGATACCTGGGGGGATGCCTTCATAGCCGTATTTGACTCAGCTGCCGATGCCGTCAATTACTCCCTCAACCTACGTGATAGGTTGCGCTATTTCGATTGGCGCGCAGTTGGCCTTCGTCGGCCTCCACTCCTCCGATTAGCCGTGGGCACAGGCGAGACCAAATGGAAACATGACGAGTTCCAGCACCGCACTGTTCCAGAAGGTGAGGTCTTGATAGAGATCTCCCGTATTGAACCGGTCGCTTTCCCAGGAGACATCTGGGTGACTGACACAGTCTATGACATTCTTAAGCATCAACACGACCAGTTCTTCTTTCGAGATCTCGGTGAGCATCAGTTGCCGAAGAACTACGGCATCCGACGCCTCTATTGTGTCTACCGCTCGGCCGAACGCCCTGCTATCCACCAAGGGAGGCATGGACCCCTTCTTGATGAGCAGCATTATAGACGAGAGGATGCGCTCCTACGCTTCGCATTCCTCTGGTTGTTGCTTGACCAACTTCCGCGAGGAAGCTGGGGACGTTCCATCACCAACTGGATGAAAGAAGTCTGGCGCGGTATTCCCGCGCTTGTTCCCAATCCTATCATGGAAGACGAAGGCGGCTTCGAGACCACCATACTAAACGCAGAGCTTCTGTGTAGTATTCTAGGCCGAGATCGAATGCTGGCCGGTGTCGGGCGAACTGTGCTCGGATATCTGAATGATCGTTATGTCCAAGGAGGGGGATTTGGAACACTCAGCTATTCAAGGCAAGGCTATAGCGTCGAACCGCACCCCCGCCACACCGCCCTGGCACTCTGGTTGTTAGGCTCGGTTCTGACTGACACAGTTGTCGGAACACCTGTCTTATCCGAAATGTTCATGGACGGTGTCCATTGCCTGCTGTCAGACGAAGGCACTACACTAAGATCGTTTCAAAACGATAGAAATCCACTCCTCCTTTACCTTGTAACGTGGCAGGTTGTGAGGCAGTTACAGACAGGCAAGCTGGCCGCACTATTGGGCAGCGACCAATGCGCTCAAATTCTGCGATCGTGGGACCATTCCTCTCCCAGGTTGATGGCGAGGGCACTTGACATATCCTATGAGGGGTTACCTCGGAATCTGAAATCGGACAGAAGTACTATTCTTCCCATGACGATCCCCTATGGTCGTTACGTTCGAATGGAAAGCTACTCGCTCTTGTCTGCAGCAATGTTTGTTGACAACCGCATGCCGATTGAAGTCAAGCATCGTATCAGAGATGCGATTAACAAGGTTGTCGATGGCTACCTGAGGGAGTTCGGATCGCCGGAGCGGCGCCATACGACGGATCCCCTTCGGCCGCGGACGCGGGGTATAAGACCCTACGTAACTGATCTCAACGTGCTGCCATGTCCAGACCTGGGCAGTACGGCCATGTTGTTTCGGGTGCTTCGGACTCCGCACATAGTCAGCGCGTTATGGGAGTCACAGCCGCCATTCCAATCGGAGATGGTTCGCTATTTCCTCGGTGAGGACCTTACGGAACTTTTTGACCGTTATCTGGCCAATCCGGAGCTTTACTCGTTGACACACGCAGGTACTCTTGCGGCAGTCCTTGCGGGAACTGACCGTAGACTTCTGGAGGGAATGACGGCATGTTGTAGTCGGTTTGCAGATGGACAGGTTCCGATTGATCTTACAGATGACGATCTGAATGAAGTCACTTCTGAACGCAAAATTGAGGAAATTGTAGAGATCATCGTGGCGCAAGGCGGGGATGGGATCAGAACACAATTGGCAACACATTCTCTCGCCAGGCTCCTTCTGGATCGGCTAAGGCCTGGTCGCTACGTGCGTGAGAGCCTAACACCGAGGGGTGTGGAGAGTGTAGCCTCGGCGACCTTGAAGGTATATCGCGACCGAGCATTTGCCGAGAGATACGACAGAGTTTGGGGAAAGGCAGCTGACCAATCAATCATCGCACCGTTCGCCGCTTCTCTGAAGCAAGGCTCGTCTGTGCTTGATGTGGGGAGCGGACCAGGTCAATATGCGGCTGAGTTCATTAGGAAGAAGTACAGGGTGACTCTCATAGATGGCTCAGAGGCATTTCTTCAGATTGCCCGTGAGCGAGTATCTCGAACTGGTCAGGCCGAAATTGACTGTATCCAGTGCAACGTGATTGAGCTTGAGGAGCGTGCCGCTGTGGCCGGACGCCATCCCTTCGATGCCATATGGTGTTCAGGTCTCTTTGCGCACATTCCCCGGGATGGTCAGATGGGTCTACTTGACTGGTTCAGTCGGCTGCTGTCCCCAGGAGGCCTCTTGTTCGTGAACATAATGATCGACAATCCGCGGCTATTCGCTCGGGATGGTCGCTACTATACGTATTTCGCTTCAGCCAATGAATTCGAAGCTCTGCTTGCCGAGAGTGGTTTCACCGTGGAGCAAACTCTCATTAAGACGGTACGGGGAAATACCTACGGAGAACCTCTTTTGGAAACAGTATGGGCGAATTTCTACGCACGAAGATCGATAGCTGCAGACGCGGAAGACGTGGGAAGTATGGCACGGAAGTTGACCTCTCTAGCATATCAACGATCTGTTCTGGATTTCGAAGAGATTCATCAAGGCGTTCAACGTGAAGGCAAGAAGGACGAGATCAACGAGGGCAGGGGGGAATCACGCCTGAGAAAAATCGAAAGAGAGCTCGACAAGATGCATGATCTACTTGGAGAGTGCGCACCAGCGAGTGTTCTGGACGTGGGGTGCGGCCCTGGTGATTACTCAATACAGATGGCGCGCCGAGGGTGGGAGGTTGTCGGCGTCGACATCTCTGATGCTATGATCGGCTCCGCTCGAAGGGGTTGTCCACCTGAGCTGGTGGAGCGGGTAGCCTTCCTTGTAGGTGACATGATGGAATTGCCAGACGAATGGAGAAACCGCTTCGACGCGATTCTCTGCGTTACCGCGTTCCAGCACATACCGGTTATGAACGGGCATGCGCTCCGCGTACTTAAGGGTTTTCGGAAGGTGTTGAAACGAAACGGATTACTGCGGATCGACGTCCAGTTGGGTCGCGAAACAGGATTTGACCCAGATCTCCGCTTCATCCAAGGATACCCCACCGCGGATGATGCGAAGGCGCTCTTCGCCGAGGCTGAGTTCCGTGACCTCTTGTATGTCAATGAATGGACTCTACCCGCAGGTCAGAACAGCTTTAGGCGACCAATGAAGTTCCGGTTTGCCGATTTTTGGTTAAGGAAGACACGGCGACACTGAGCCGATTCAATGGCCTGATCTATAGTGGGGGCCTGCAATTCGGCGACTGTTCTGAAGCAATCCCGATCCTATGCTGCAGAGCGTGAGCTTGAAGGTGGAGTTGTTCTGAGCTCGCTTGGTATGCACTACCCCGCAGCAACGGGAACCTGAGCCTTGGGTATCCGGATCCAGCAACAGATCGTTTCTGCACTTGGGGAGAAACTGCGACCTCCCGTCCCCTACACATGCTGTGTGGTGGTTCAACTAACGAAAGTGACGGCGCGTCGGAGCGCGTCGTCACCCACTGTGGCGTAAGTCTCCGTGGTCGTAATCTGCCGATGCCCCAAAGCCCTCTGCACCAAGTACAGATCCCCCGTCTTTTGGTACAGCCTCGTGGCAAACGTGTGGCGACAGGAGTGGACCGAGAACGGCCGCGTGATTCCGGCCTGCCTGAGCCACCGGGCGAAGTTCAGCTGAATCTGCCGCCCGCCCAGCCGTTGCCCCGACTTGGACCGAATCAGCGGCACGTTGGCCCCACGCTTGGCTTCAGTGGCGCTTTCACGGAGGTAGCCGGCCAACATTGCGGACAGCGCCGGATTGATGAACACCCGCTCCTGGGCGCCGCCTTTCGCCCGGATGTGCAGGGTGCCGGTCTCGAGGTCGATGTCCCCAACGTTCAGCCCGACCAGCGATCCCAGCCTAATGCCGGTACCGAGCAGAATCTCGAAGCTCAGCCGGTCCCGGGCGGCGAATTGGCCTTTGTTCTCGGCCAGGATCGCTCGAATCCGCCGAATCTCGTCGTCGGTCAAGATCGACGGTTCTTTGGGCGCTGCAGGCGCCGACCGGATTAGCCGGGCCGGGTTCTCCTTGATCCACCCCGATTCCACACAGAATTGAAAGAACGACCGCAGTGCCGACTTGGTGTGGTTGATGGTGATGGGCTTACGGGGCTGGCCATCTGGGGTGATCAGCACATCGTCACTGATCAAGAAGCGTGCCAGATCGTCAGGTTTGATCGCAGAAAGTTGAACATTTTCGCCCAACCAGCGGGCGAAGGCCGCCAGATCCCGGGCGTAGGCCTTCTGTGTGTGGACAGAACATCCGTTGGCCGCCATTTGGCGGGTGAAGTGGGTTATCGCTTGAGATAATCGCATTAGGCCTCCGTCAGTGTGGTGAACGAGAGATGGGGGCGAAGCGATTGCGGTAAGTTCGGGCTGCCGAAAAGACCGGAACGAGAATTGGCTGCATAAGGAAGCCCCAGAGGGACTACTCCACTCTCTGGGGCTGGTCACATGCTCAGCATGCAATAAAACCTACTTCAGCAGGATCATCTTCCTGGACTCGACGAACTTCCCGGAGGTCAAGCGATAGAGGTACATACCTGATGCAACAGGGTTACCGTGCGAATCGGTGCCAGACCAAGTAACACTTTTCATTCCTGGTTCAAGTCTCCCATCAACCAATTTTGCAATTTCCCTACCAAGAACGTCATAAACAACCAAAGTGATCCAGCCTGACTTGGGAACGCCGAACTGGATTGCCGTCCCTGCATTGAATGGATTCGGATAGTTCTGGGCCAAAACGAACACGGTAGGGACGGTTCCTGTTTCCATGTATTCAACATCTGTGATAATCAACTGGGCGTACGGCCCATAGCAGAATGTGCCATTTCCGAATCCGTAATTTGGTTTTGCGGATTCTTCATAATTGGGATTGCGGTGCCAAACCTTGAAGGTCATTGTATTGCCGCATCCATATCCGTCCAAGGCCGGCGTCTGTGTATCGTTCGCCCAAGCCACCAGGGCCAGGGGCCAAGTGCCTTCAAAAACCGAGGCCCCGACGCACAACGAGCCGTCGAAGACACCAATCTCATCACACGTTTGCAAATGAGCATAGACAGAACTTATCGAAGTCAACACGATGCTATAGCTCTCCGATGTCCCTGACCTGAACACGAAATGGTCTGGAACTGAGTCGCACGGTCCCGGACTCGGGTTCCAGTTGATCGGCGATGAAGTTCGAGTGCAGTTGTTCGACGAGTTCGGATCCATGAAAGGACTGCTGACACTGACCTTGGCCACCACATAATAGTCCCCCGCCGCCACTCCGGCAGGCCAATTCTCCACCATGTGGCCGAGGTCGGCTGAATTCAGGGTGATCGAGGCGCTCCCCCCCGATCCGATGGACCAAGTGAGCGGTGTGCTCCCAATCTTGATGTCGTCACCGTCACAGGCGGTTGAATTCGACGAAAGGTAATAGTCCACCAACAAGTGTGCCGATGACATCGCTGTTGGGCCGTTGTTAACAATGTTGAAGCTGCAAGCCGTGAACGTCGGTGTCGTCAACGATGACGGCAACACCGTCAATCCCGTCAGCGCCAGATCAGCGTTCTGGGTGCCGGTGCAATCGGCAACACTCAGCCAGAGCTTCGCGAACGGTCCATTGCAAAACGTGCCATTTGCCACCGCGTAATGCGGCGTCGCGGATTCCTCCAGGTTGGGAATACGCCGCCAAGTCTTGAAAGTCATTGTGTTGCCGCAGGCGTAGCCGTCCACTGCAGGCGTCTGCGTATCGTTCGCCCACGCGACTAAGGCCAGAGGCCACGTTCCCTGATAGACTGAAGCCCCCACACAGAGAGAGCCATCAAACACACCTACCTCGTCGCACGGCTGAAGACTGCAACCGGACATAGAGTCCAACACGATGCTGTAACTCTCTGAAGTTCCGGACGAGAACGCAAAATGGTCTGGAAGACTGTCACAAGATGTCACTCCAAGAACGCTGATGGTCACGGTCCCACTGTTACACATAGAAGGCACGCCATTGTCGCACGCACTGAATGTTAGGGCATCCGGCCCTGTGTAATTGGTCGCCGGCGTATATGTGAACGCCCCGATCGCGGAGTTGAAACCGCTGACTAATCCATGACTCGGTCCGGAAACGACGCTGAACGTCAGAGTCTGTCCGGGATCGGCATCGGATGCCGGGAGATATGACACTGATTTCGCCGTGTTCTGATCGGTTGCCCACAACGTGTCCCGGGCCGTCGGTGCATTGTTTGTCAGGCTTACCGCGATATTCACTGTTCCAGTGTCGCACTTGGATGGCACGCCATTGTCGCAAACACTGAACGTCAGGAGATCAGGACCGGTGAAGTTGGTAGTCGGTGTGTATGTGAACGCTCCGGTAGCGGAGTTGAATACGCCGACTGATCCATGACTTGGCCCCGAGGTGATTGCAAATGTCAGAGTTTGAGCTGCGTCAGGATCTGATGCGGGAAGATATGACACCGGCTTCGCTGAATTCTGATTGGTCGTCCAAGACGTGTCCCTAGCAACGGGTTTTTGGTTCTCGGCGGGGCCGCTGATTTGAATCACACCCTTGGTAAAGGACGGGATGATCTTGGTGCTCGTGATGTCCTGAGCGTAGACCAGATGATTGGCCGGGTTTGTGCAGGTAGTGTCGATTTCGAAGATCCCGTTGCTGCCATTGACATCCACTGTCAGGACCATTTCCGGAGTTGAGCCGTCAGTCCCCACAGGGAGAGCGGGGCTGAAGATCTTCCCCCGCGTGAACATCACCGCCTCAGGCGGAGAGACGACCGCGAACAACGAATCTTGAATCTGATTGATGATTGCAGTGTAACCACCCGATGAGCCCTGCTTGCAGGTTCCAATTGTGTTGCCGTCATACCAGTTGATGACGTTGATATCCGTTAGCTTCCCATCCAAGCGGGTGCCCGTAGGATAGGAGCGCTTCATGTTTGTGATAAATGCGCCACCTGTGGTCGAGCGAATTTCGAGGGGAATTACGTAATTGGAAAGCGCGACATCGTTTGTGAGAAAGATCCCTATTCTGATGCCTGTGGCATTGCGAGATACGGTTTTCGATTCCACGACAACGGAGGACAGGCTAGCGCAGCCGGCAACACTCAGCCAGAGTTTGGCGAACGGTCCATTGCAAAACGTGCCATTGCCCACCGCGTAGTGCGGCGTTGCGGACTCCTCCAGGTTGGGGGTGCGCCGCCAAACTTTGAAGGTCATTGTATTACCGCAGCCATATCCGTCCACCGCCGGTGTCTGTGTATCGTTCGCCCACGCCACCAAGGCCAGCGGCCACGTCCCTTGGTACACGGATGCGCCGACACATAGTGACCCATCAAACACTCCCACCTCGTCGCACGGCTGAAGACTGCAACCGGACGTGGAGTCCAATACGATACTGTAACTCTCCGAAGTGCCCGAGGCAAAAGAGAAATGGTCCGGTGTCGCGTCACATGATTGAGCCATTGCTCGGGAACCGATGACCGGGACGAGCAGAATTCCCAAGATTAGCACGGGATGCAATCGCATTGTTCGCATTCTCACTCCTTTGTCGATGGGCAAGCAAATGCTACTTCAACAGAATCATCTTCCTCACGCTGGTAAAAGTGCCAGCCCTCAGGCGGCAGAGGTAGACTCCCGAGGGTAATGGGTCACCCCTTGAATCTCTGCCATCCCACGGAACACTCTTTACCCCGGGTTCCAGTTCCTGCAGCACCAGTTGCGAAACCTCCTGCCCCAATACATCATAGATCACCAGCGCCACCCAGCCTGCTCTTGGGAGAGCGAAGCGTATCTCTGTCCCCGAGTTGAATGGATTAGGATAGTTCTGAGACAGGCTGTATCCGGTAGGAATGATTCCTGGTCGCATGTCGGTGACATCGTCGCAATTGCTGAGAGGAGCCTCCAGCCAGAGCTTAGAGTAGGGCCCATTGCAGAAGGTCCCATCTCCCGTCTCTCCCGTCCCCAAGTGAACCGACGCCACTGACTCCAGATTGGTGGCCTTGAGCCACACTTTGAAAATCATTGTGTCGCCACATGAGTATCCGTCCATCGAAGGAGTCTGTGTATCGTTCGCCCACGCACTCACTGCCAGCGGCCATGTCCCTGCGTACACGGCCGCCCCCACGCACAACGATCCGTCAAATACTCCCACCTCGTCGCATGGTCGCAAACCGCAACCCACGACGGCCGAGTCCAGCACAATGCTGTAGCTCTGGCCAGTATTCTGACTGAAGAAGAAATGATCCGGTACCCCGTCGCAAGTCTGACCACTCGCTTTTGCCATGGCAATCATGACTATCAGCCCCGCTCCCGCCAATCGGATGACTCTTTTCAGTCGCATGCCGGCTCCTTCAGTTACTCTTGTCTATATCACAGCTTACTTCATCAGGACTATTTTCCGGGCGGCCACTGCATGCGCCGTGGCCAAGCGGTAAAAATAGACGCCGCTCGGCACCGAACGCCCGTTGCCATCCCGGCCATCCCACGTCACCGCATGCGGGCCCGCCGCCTGCGCCTCATCGACCAGCGTGATCACCGGCTGGCCCAGGATGTTGTAGACCGTAAGACGCACCGGCCCCGCCTCCCGCATCGCATACTCAATCACCGTCGACGAATTGAACGGGTTCGGACGCGTGCGCTCGACCAACGCCGGAATTGCCTCAGCGGCTTTCAGGTTCAGCTTCAGCGCGAGATAGGGCGCCGACTCGAACTGACGCCCCCCTCGAGTCACGGCATACTCCACCCGGCGCTCCAAGCCCGACGCATGGTCCCATACCCGCACCAATAGTTCACCGCCAGGCTGATAGCCGTCGACTTCAGGAGTCTGCGGATCGTCGGCGCGCGCCGCGACCGGCACTACACCACCTTCATAGACTCCACCACCTACAAGCAAGCCCTCCGAAGTGAATATCCCAATCTCATCTCCCAAACCCATCCCGGTCGCTTCCACCAGAATCGGCTGGAAATCCCCCGAGACCCCGGGGCTCGCATAGAATTGGCAGGCCGCGCCGACGTACTCCGCCTCCGCCGTTTTGGCCAGCGGCGCCGAGCACGGATAGATCACGGTGTCCACACAATTCATGTAAACCTGGTATCCCTGCCCTGGACAGAGCGGACCCATGTTGTTGATCAGCCCAGGAATATAGAACTGGCCCTGCCCGTTCTTCGCGATGGCCAGACAGCGCTGGATCGAAGTCATAGCCGTCGGCGCATCGATACATGGCACAGGCAGGTAACTGATACAGTTCCAGCCCGGCTGCACGACAATCGGTGTGCTGCAGGGAACGCTCGAGCCGCAAATATCGAGCGTGTACGGAGACTTCATATGAACCCAATAGGCCTTCTTCATGTCCCATTGCGCGACGTTGCAAATCAAACCTGGGATACAGAAACTGCCGTCACAACTCTTGATGATGTTCACGCTCGAGACGCAAGGGGCGAAGATGTCCAGCGGAGCTAGCGATGGCGAAGTGACATTCAATGACACGAAGTTCCAGCCGGCCTGAAGATTCAGTGTTTGACAAGTGTCGCCACAATCAATCCAAAGCTCGGCATAGTCACCGGTGCCGAAGTTGCCATCTCCGCGGGTAATGTGTGGAGTGCACAAATCACTGATCAGACTGTTGTGGCACTTCTTGAACAACATTGGATTCCCCGGAGTGTACCCATCTTTTGCCGTCGTGCGCGAGTCATCCTGCCAGGCGGTAAGGCCAAGGGGCCAAGTTCCGCTGAATACGCTGGCACCAACGCAAAGCGATCCGTCGAAAACGCCCACCTCGTCGCCGGCGACCACCGGCGACACCAGCGAAGCTGAATCCACCACAATCGAGTAACTGTTTCCTGTGTTCGATGTGAAAGTGAAGCACGGGGTACCCGGCTCACAAATCGTCCCACTGGTGCGCGTGTAGTTGTTGCCCGCCACCGGGTCGGTCAGCGTCGAAGGTGACGCGTGCCGCACCTTCCCGTATACGTAGAAACACTGACCCGCCTTGCCCGACGGCCACGTGATGTAACTCCGCCCTGTCGCCGACAACGTTACGTGTGTACAAGCACCCGACGCCAGTGTGAAGTCGTACCCGTTGTTCCCAATGGAGATGTCGTCCGCATCCCCAAAGGTCGTGTTCGTCGAAAGGTAAAAGTCCACCATCACGTAAGTGTTCGGACTCACCAACGGACAGGACCCATTGTTGCACAGATCAAACTGCACATCGGTCGGATGGCTCCCCGAAGTCGGAGACGACCACGTCACCGTCATGCCACTCAGCGCCAAGTCCGCCGAAGTGCACCCCGGCTCACAAATCGTCCCACTGGTGCGCGTGTAGTTGTTGCCCGCCACCGGGTCGGTCAGCGTCGAAGGTGACGCGTGCCGCACCTTCCCGTATACGTAGAAACACTGACCCGCCTTGCCCGACGGCCACGTGATGTAACTCCGCCCTGTCGCCGACAACGTTACGTGTGTACAAGCACCCGACGCCAGTGTGAAGTCGTACCCGTTGTTCCCAATGGAGATGTCGTCCGCATCCCCAAAGGTCGTGTTCGTCGAAAGGTAAAAGTCCACCATCACGTAAGTGTTCGGACTCACCAACGGACAGGACCCATTGTTGCACAGATCAAACTGCACATCGGTCGGATGGCTCCCCGAAGTCGGAGACGACCACGTCACCGTCATGCCACTCAGCGCCAAGTCCGCCGAAGTGCAGGAGCTGGTAGCGTCCAAGGACACCTCGTCAATCCATACTCCGGCAGCACCGCTTGGAACAACACTTCCATCGCTAACAAAATCAAAGCTGATGATTAAGCCTGTTTGCCCGGCGTACGCGTCCAGGTTGACCCTGATTAATTGCCAAGCAGAGGCGCTTTGATTGCCACTGAGGCGCAACTTGTTGGTCCAGACGCCCGACTGGTTACGTACATTGACCTCGAAATAGTCGTAAGTGGGCTCAGTGTTAATCCAGATCCTGAAGGACAGTACCGCGTTCGTGAAACCAGCCAACGAGACGTTTTGCCGCTGCATGTAGGTATTCAGGCCGTTGTCATAAGTTGTTCTACCGCTGGTTCCGTTGTCCGCACAGAATGCGCTCCAGCTACCGACATAAGCCTTCGCGTTGTTGTCGCCCCACTTGGCGACGGTGTTGGAATTGTTGTTGCCAACGACCCAACCTCCGGGAAAGGATCCTTCGAAGCCATCCGAGAAAACCGTTGTTGCGTGCGCAACACTGGAGAGGAACAAAACGCCAATGACCAGGCAGCAAAGGGTGATCAAAATCATAGACCGGTCACCAGATGGGTGCGGAGTCAAGCTCTCCTTTAAAATCGACTGCAGTTTCTGCATGACACTCCTCCAGGGATACGCTGTGAAAATGACTTGACTTCTTGATCTATTATCAGGAAGAAGGGTTTTGGCGCTTTTTGCATCGCGACCAATCGGCAGAGGTAGAGTGAAAACAACTTCCCGCATGTCACGTGTTCCAGGGCTTACTCCGGAAACAGACGGGAAAGTCTGTTGTCGTAATCCTGCTAACTTGCGCGCGGTAGGGACCGCACACGTGACACCACAATTGCCAACACGCAAGAACGAAGTCAAGCACAAAGGTGTTACACTTGCCGCGAATCTGTGCGTCGAGTCCAATCAAATGTAGACAATAACTATCTACATTAGGGCAACAATCGAGAGGCCAACGCCTTGGACAGTGAGATATGGGGGGCTGACTGCCTTGGGCTCCCGAATCATGAGTCCAGACAGGAATCGGAAATTGAGGCCTCAATGTAGGAAGCCCCAGGGCGAATTTGCTTGGTCCTTGGGCCTTTCCGCCCACAACGATGCCGCGAAGCTCTACTTGTGCAGGACTGCTCGATCCATCTATTTCTGATAGCCCGAGCAAGGACATAATGCGGTTTGGGTCTGCGTGTCCACCAATGTGATCGCGGAGATTACAATTGGCCCGCCATTCATCCGGCACTGCCGAGAAATCCTCTTGAATCTCAATTTGACGCAACCCACCTCCAGATCGAGCGATCACGCTGACCACTCACAGTACATATGGAGGCAGATTGTCAGGTTGGCCGAGTTTTCAGCGGGAACTTTGTGCAGAATCTTTGAGGTGGCGTCGCAGGGCATCACTTTCCCAGCCACGCGAAGTCCAGTACAAGACGCTGTCACCCAATTGGTTGAAGTAGCCAGACCAGTCGATTGAGTCAGGCTGCAGTCCGCTTATGCGGCGATCAGCGACCAGTTTTCGACGATAAGCCTTAAATTCATCAGTGACGTCTACGTGCTCAACGTGAAGCTTCTTATCGAGATAGTAGTCAACAATGCAGTTCTGGCACTTCCCCTCTTGGACTTCCATCCTGTAGCTGCTGTCTGATTCCAGTGAGAGAGCGTAAGGGGCATTGTAAAGGGACGTATCCGCATCCGAGACGTCGGTGGAAGGGAAAATGACATAAAGAAGCTGATTTCCGGGGTGCACTCGGCTAAGGTCGTATTGGCGGTCACTGTAGGGTGGGGCCACGCCATATGCTTTGTCGGCCGCGAGAACGTAGAGAGCCGCCGCACGCATCCGGATGTTATATCCTATGAAGAAGAAATCTTCAATGTCGTCACCGTCGAAATCGCGGGTCATGACCAGTCTTGTCGCGCCTGCGTTGATGTACCAGCCAAGTGAGTCGCCGCGGGCGCTCCAAAAGCGGATGTGAGTGCGCGAGGGATTCTGCTGATTCATCGCTGTAACCATCACATGGCCAATCCGCGTCTTCCGGACATAGAGCCCGTGAGGCCAGTAATAAAGCCCAGGGATCGTATCGCCAGGATATTCGTTGTCAACGTGACAGCGTCGCCAAAACAACAATCTACCCGTGGGATCATAGACTTCCACGCGGTCATTTCTTTCACAAGGTTCCAAAGGGGACGGCTGAACAATGACTTCGCGGCGGCCATCATTATACAGATATGCGATCGCCCAGAACGTCGTGTCGGCGGTGAGCTTGGAACAAACGGGAGCTTCTTTCCAGAGTGTCACACCATACTCGTTAACCACCTTGAAGCCATTCTCCAAATACGCCACCGAAGCGGGAGTTCGATCGAATCGCTTGACGATTCCCGGCCCCGCGAGGATTCCGAGCATGATCAGAAGCGATACAAAAATCGGAACTCCAACGCGAGGCTCCTGTAGCGTTCTTCGCGCTCGTAGGGCAAGGTACTGCGTGCGAGTGCGTCGCTGTCTGTGAACGAGATTTCGGTCTTCGAAGATAGAGGGCAGATCGCTGGCGGCAACGAGCTTCAAGTGATTATTTGGGAAATTCTGCCCAAGTTCGTTGAGGCACTGCCACGCTTGCGTCATCTGGGCTGCGGGCAGCACGAGGTATCGTACCCGATTGTGCAACGCCCGCTCAATCTTGAGCCGAAGTCCCTGTCCATCCACAGGTCGTATTGCGCCATCTGTGCTGAGTTCACCTGTGAAGGCCACATCGTCGGGAATTTCTAGGCGATCCCGAAACGTCTGATCTTGCGCGATGGCTGCAGCGGCGCCGATGGCGAACGCCACCCCTAAAGAGGGACCTTCGAGAGCAGCCGTGGCCGACTCGATGTGGAAGGTGACGCGAAAACGGCGATCTGGCTTCAGACCGTAGTGACGAGACAGCAGTTGCCGAGCGGATTGAAGGGCCACATGCGCCTGCTCCTGAGTCTCGTTGTTTGGTCGAGAAAGTACGTTCGAAACGACCGGGTCGTCCTCGGTGAACTTGCGCTTGCGCTCCTCGGCGGCAATACGCAACCACAATTGCCTGCCCCGGGCAGGTAGTCCAAGATTGGGGGCATGCTCGACCAGCAAGCCTGCGAGTACGACGCCCTGACCAATCACCGGTGGTGGGTGTATCTCACCGGCCGCGGCGGCTACAACTAAGTGATTTAGCGCAGCAAGATGGTCTGGAGATACGACACCTGGGCAGAAGGGAGTGACGAGTGCAGCCAGCTGCTTCAGGTCCTCCACCTCGCTCTGGAGGAACTCGCCAGGATTGCACATCTGTGCTGCCGAAGCCAGTTTCGGCAAGAATTGCCGGACGTACGGCTCTGCCAGGGGCCGCTTCGACTGAAGCTGTTCATTGGACCAAAACAGCCCAAAGAATCTTAGGGCACAGAGTAGATGATGTTCTGGAAGCGGTGACTGGAGGCATCGGCTCAGACGCCTTGCCCCTTCCTCCAGAGGATCGAACAAGCTCATCGGTAGAATCGGCTACTGGTCACTTCTGATGTGCAAGGACCAAACTCAACTACTGGTAGATGTATATTTCTAATGACCCGGAGTCATCCACCCCCTCGAAGCTCGCCGTTCCAGTGGGAGGAATCGTACGGATGGTGAACGGACTCAGTTGTGGATCACTCCGAATCGCGATTTTGATCGGTGTATCCGGGACCAGATCCCGAAGTGTAGCAATGTCGATTTGGAGGCACCGATTGATACGGTCACCTTTCCATGAGAGTCGTATCTTATCCCCGCGAGTCGTCGTCAATTCCGTCGTACCCCCAGAGGTGTTTGATACCGTTATCGGGGCCAAGTGAAAGACCGCCTTCGGCAAACGCACCTCCGCTCGAAGCATGTCCTTTTCGGGCCAGGCGATTTGGCCGAGATTGATGCGGCCCAGATCATCTGTCAGGAGATCTTGCTCAGTCCCGAATGGCCGCACTATTGCCTGACGCGCGATCGGCTCTCCTTCCTCAGAGTTCAGATATAGCCACAGATCATGGGAGCTTGGATCACGCACAGCACGCAACCAAATTCCTCGATCATCTGAGGCCAATGTCGCGGATTCAGGCTCCCGGGCGTTGGTCGCTCCCATGGCCGCCAAGGCCTGTTGCGACATATCGGTCCATGAATCCTCTAAGGACACCAGAATTATCGGACCCCTAACGGATCTCCACTCCTTGTGTAACTCATTGACCAGCAGCAGACAGTATGGGCAGGAGTGCAAATGCAGAGCCAGAGCCTCATGCTCCGGAATCTCTGGATCCAACACGTAACGATCCCATTCCCATTCGGTGGGACATCGTGTCATCGGCAACATTCCACACATTCCCCCTTCAATCAGTGATATGGCGGCATGTGACCCTCTCCGCCGAAATCAATCACCCAACTCGTCCCCCAAGGCGCGGAGAAACGTTCGCTCCGCACTCAGCGCCACATGGTCAAAGCGGGCCTTGTAAAGGTCTCGGTAGTCCTCTTGTGTCAGCTCAGGGCACCACCGTTTGAGGTAAGCGCAGTAGTCGCCTTGCCACATCCCTGTTTCCCCGAGATCTTCAAGCAGCTGTTTCGTCGCCCGCAAGAAAGCCAAGCCAATGTCTTTGTGTAACTTGGCTCCGTCGACATATTTGGCCACAATCGTCTGCGCTTTCATCATTGCCGACTCAATGGCCCGCTGTATAGCCAATCGAACTGCTTCATCAGGCTCAACCGTCATTCGAGCTGCTTCTTTGGCGAGGATCCTAAGTTCGGCTGCCTCACGCAAAGCCTCAAAGATGGTCTCGTAGATGCTCACGGCCGCCCGCCATCGAGAGTCGTCAGCAACGGCCACCACAAGTGCATGAATTAATTTAGGGAGCCCCCGAACACCCGCAGACAACTCAATCACGAGGGGGAGAAGCTCTTCACGGGTCACCTCCGGCTGACTCAATCGTAGATCATTCTGCGTAGCCAGAGCGACCCATCGCGGTTTGTCCTCCGGCCACACCTTTAGCCGACGGTCATGCCGCAGAGCGCGCATCATGTTCCTCTGGATGCTAAATCCTGTTTCGTCGATCTCCTTGAACCTTTTGTACAATTCTTGGCGGACCGAGTGAACGACGATCGCTTTATACTCAGCGAGGAGGCCGGCATCGTCGAGGGAGAGCACTTCTTCCAGTGTAACAGCCAGGTAGTTCTCGGGGTGGCGACCGAATAGGACAGCTACGTAGTCGCGGGCTGCGTCAAGAAGCAAGACTCCAGATTTTCGACTGACAGCGTCCAGCGCTCTCCAGTTCCGATAATCTGTGAGCGCGATGCGGACTGTCCAGTCCCACAGTTCCTGCATCTCACTGGAGGCGAGTTCCTCACTGGCGCACCAGCGGCGGAGCAAAGACGCGGAACTCGAGTTGTCGGAAGATGCTTCCGACGTGCGACTCATAGCCAAACAATACAATCCTGGACGGTCACGGTCAACATATCCAACTCTACAATGCCGCCCACCCTCGCTCCCAGATGGATGGTCCCGAACCGAAGATCCCTCGATTGTGCGTGCCGGAGAGAGATTGTCTTCACGGAACCCTCGGGATGCCACAGAGCCCATTATCGGCGGTATCCCATTCTTAGTTGAAAGTTGAACGGCTCCAACCCCTGTGGTTTCTTGAGCTTGCAAAGAGTTCAAGGGAGGCACAGGAAAGGAGGAGCCATTCATGAGGAGGATGGGACAACTGGTCG
>JAKAKI010000004.1 GCA_021813505.1 bacterium
AAGCCGGTGGCGGATTCGACCGCAATCTCACAGACTGGGACCGCATTGCGAAGGCGATTGTCTATGTTGAATGGAACCCAGTGCGGCGTGGCTTTGTGGGTGAACCGACCGAATGGGAATGGTCGAGCTCACGCTCGCGAGCAGGGTTGACGGATGTCCCGTTACGGGTCGACCCGCTGGAGACAACTTGTGCCCTGCCGGGAGCCCGCGAAGATAGGACTCGTGGCCCTGACCCCCGGTCAGGGCTCGCATGATTCACCTCACCTAAGCTGAGAAGATGCAATGCCACAACCAACGTGAGTTACGCAAGCCCTGACCGGGGGGCAGGGCCACGAGTCACTTGCCCGAAGGAGAGGCAATCATGCGAATGACCGACATTCCATTTGAAGCGACCGACTGGGGAGCAGTCGAACGAACCGAGCACAAAGGTGAAACCGGAGTCGCTTACTGGCGCACCCGGAACTTCGGCGCCGTCCGTGTCCGCATGGTTGAGTATTCGCCCGGCTACCGGGCCGACCACTGGTGCTCGAAAGGGCATATTCTTCTTTGTCTTGAAGGCGAGTTTCACATTGAGCTTAGGGATGGTCGAATGTCGCATCTCAAAGCCGGCATGAGCTATCAGGTCGCCGACGATGCGGAGCCACATCGCTCCTTCACCGCTGTGGGGGCCAAACTCTTTATTGTGGACTGAGAATGCGGAGACGCTCATCCTGACAGGGGAGAGATCGCCATGGACAACCTATCGCAAAAGAAGTGTATCCCATGCCGTGGGGACGTGCCCCCGCTCAAAGCCGGCGAGATTGCTCCGCTGTTGGCTCAGCTCGTCGATTGGACCATTGTCGGCGAACATCACCTCGAAAAGCTCTACCGCTTCCCGACTTTTGCCGATGGCCTCGCCTTTGTGAATCGCGTGGGGGCGCTGGCCGAAGCTGAGGGGCACCACCCTGATATCAAACTGTCCTGGGGCAAAGTTGAGATCAGCATCTGGACGCACAAAATCGACGGCCTGACCGAATCCGACTTCATTCTGGCCGCCAAGATCGACCAGATTCCCCATTACCGATAATTCCCATCTTCCCGATGCAAACCTGCGTAGGCCATTAGATGACACGATTTGTCGCCTTTCTGCGAGCCATCAACGTCGGCGGGCATGTAGTGAAAATGGACGTGCTGCGCCGTGTCTTCTCGGATCACCTCGGGCTGGCCAATGTCGAGACTTTTATCGCCAGTGGGAATGTACTCTTCGATGCCACCAGCCGGAATGAAGGAGCATTGGAGAAGAAAATCGCGGCCCGGTTGGAGAAGACGCTTGGGTACGAAGTCGCCACTTTCATCCGTTCGGACGCCGACTTGATCCGAGTTGCCGAATATCAGCCATTCAAACAGAAGGACGTGCAGGCAGCCGAGGGAATCTATGTCGGCTTCCTGTCCGGCGAGCCTGCCCCCTCCGAGGCGCGTATGGTGAAGTCGTTTCGGAGTGATGTCGACGAGTTCAATGTTCACGGCCGGGAGATCTACTGGCTGTGCCGGATACGATCCACCGAATCGGAATTCTCACTGGCAAAGCTCGAGAAGGCCCTGCGGATTCAAGCCACCTTTCGCAATATCACGACTGTTCGAAAGATAGCCGCCTTGCTCTCCGCCGAGTAGGCCTGGCGCGGCCCCAGTCGTTCGCGTCAAGGTGCGATGCTTCGCATCGCACGCGGCCGAGGGCGGCCGCGCCACAGTTCCAGTGTTGCTGCAAGGCCAATCAGGTGGGGTGCAACAAAGTGATTGCCTGCGCGTCCAACAATTGTTGTTTGCGATCTCGAACCACGACCGTGGAGGAAACGATGGCGGAGCATATCACCAATGAGCAATTCTCACAGACAGTTCGCGCCTTGATCGAAGAAGATTTCGAAAAGGTGGAGGGTGTGTATCTCGACCGGGGAACCTCGCTGTTCGAGACACTCGACAAAATCACCGCCGAGCAGGCTTCGCGTCCGCTTTTTGATGGTGGCACAACCATCGCCGGACATGTGTACCACACCCGGTTCTATCTGCAGGTCACACTCGATTACCTGGAAGGCAGACTGAAGTCGAAGGTTGATTGGCGGGAGAGCTGGATCATCACCGCGCGAAACCACAGCGAGTGGAACGAATTGCGCGGCCAGCTCAAGGATGAATACAAAACGGTATTGGACTATCTGGCGGGCATCAACGACTGGACCCGCGAGCGGATGTTCGGCGCGATGGGAATTATGGCGCACACCGCCTACCATCTCGGTGCGATCCGGCAGATGGCGACTTTGGTGGCAAAGGAATCGTAGCGATGGCATTCGACGAAGGATTGGCCGAACGGATGCGTCGCGCGCTCGCGGGAAAGCGCAAGATCACCGAAAAGCAGATGTTCGGCGGGCTCGCGTTCCTGTTCGACGGGAGGATGTTTACCGGGATCATCAAGACCGAGTTGATGGCGCGGGTCGGGCCGGAACGATACGACGATGTCCTCAAAGAACCACACGTCCGCCCCATGGATTTCACCGGACGGCCAATGGCGGGGTACATTTTTGTTGCCCCGCAGGGATGCCGCACGAGCGCTTCCCTGGAACGCTGGATTGGGTGGAGCCTGGAGTACGTTTCCTGCCTTCCAGCCAAACCCACCAGGAAACCAAAGGCCGTGGGCAAGCGGGTAGCCAGGTAACGGCTAGCGTATCGACATGAGGCGGCGGCGGCCCAGTAGCTGGGGTCAGCCCTTCTGAGGCCGAACGTTGGCGCGAGTCTGACGCAGGCTGCGCGGTTTGGACCAGGTTCGTGGCCGTCTAACCGCTGACACTGTCGTCAGTTGTGCCGAATCAGTCGATTCGCACTTTATGGCCCTGTGATCCACCCCCCAACTAGGGGTTGTCCGACTGGGCTTTGGAGCGTATCCTGTTGGCGGCGGGGATGATCGCTTGAGTGCTTGGGGTGGCTGCTCTATTCAACTGCCCGGACCCAGGATCAGCAACCGCCGTTTCGACAGAAACTTGTGGCAGCAGGTAAGGAGACGGCCGATGGCACAAGACGAACTCAAAGAAGCGGTATGGGCGCTCTTGCAAGAATACGCCCGCAAGGATCCCGCCATGACGATCCACTCAGACCTCGTGATTCGCAAGTTTCCCAAGGTCAATGAGCAGGAACTGATCAACGCCATCGGTGAACTGATTTTGGATGGGCGGATTACCGCCAAGGCTACGACGGTGGATGCCTATGGCAACGCCACCGCGTTCCAGATGCGCGTTCGTCCCGAAGGGGAACGTCCGGCGCTGGAATCCAAACCGCCGCGTTCCGGTATCAGCGATTTCAGCGTCGGATTCGGCGACACCAAAGCCGCCACGTCCCAACGCGAAACCGAGGAACCGAAACCGCCGAAGAAAGTCGGACTGAACATCAAGGACGACATGATTGGCGTCGGTTTTGGTGTCGATGAACAGCCTCCGGTCAAGCGGCCGGCACCGCCCGAAGTTCCTCCGGACCGGATCAAAGTCTCGGTCGCCGGCAAGAGCGAAGCATACAATGCCTGGCAGGAGGAAGCTGAGCAGCATTTTGCTGACGAGGTCGCCTCGTTCTTCGCCGAACTCGACATGGCCGAGTCTCCGAATCCCGAAGCCAAGAAGCATCTGACCGACCAGTTGATGGTCCTGATCGCGATGTTCCAATCGACCGAGACAGAAGCGTTCGCAACGCCGATCGGCAAACTCGCGATGCTGAAGACGCGTGTTGCCCAAGTGGCGCCCGATCTGGTCAACGATTACATTCTGCTCATCCAAACAGCAGTACGGGCGTGGATGGGGCGGGTGTAGAGGGGATCTGGCGTTGATCAAGGCGTCAATTGCGGCGCACCGAGATGATTGAAAGGCCGAAGTAGGGTGGGCTCTGCCCACCTCTTTGCCCGGTAGGGTAACGACTGAATGTCGAATTATCGAAGAGTACGAATCCCCGGCGCCTCATACTTCTTCACGGTGGTAACCCACCGGCGACAAGCTATCCTGTGCAATCGAGGTGTGCCGCGCCTGCTACTGGATACAATGAACCAAGTACGTGAGGAACTGCCGTTCAGCTTGGAGGCACTGGTCATCATGCCGGACCATCTACATTCTCTGTGGTCCTTGCCCGAGACGAGTTCCGACTACTCCAAGCGGTGGGCGCTGATCAAATTGAGATTCACCAAGCTGATGGCTACTCGTGTCGATTGTTCCCATGTCACGTCACCCGCGCGAGCCGCCCGGCATGACGGTTCAATCTGGCAGCGAAGGTTCTGGGAGCACATGATTCGCGATCCGGCTGATTTCAACGTGCACTTTCATTACATTCACTTCAACCCGGTCAAGCATGGATTGGTGACAAGGGTCGCAGATTGGCCTTTTTCGACGTTCCACCGTTTCTTGAAAACGGGAGTCTACTCGAGAGACTGGGGTGGGCTCGAAGTTTGGCCGGATAACGTGGGGAGTGAATAGGGATTGTCCGTGGCGAAACACCGGTCGCCATCGCAAGGCTCAAAAGAGGTGGGCAAAGCCCACCCTACTGCTTTCCATCACAATTGAGACCACATGAACAAACACCAGCGCACAATTCAAAAGCCTGCTGAACTGACCGGCATCGGACTGCATACCGGGGTGCCCTCGATCATCCGCTTCCTCCCCGCCCCCGTCGGCACCGGCGTCGTTTTCCGCGTGCCGGGCGCCAATGGCCTTGTTGACCTGAAGGCAGACATCGGACACGTGATCGACGTCAACCGCGGTACCACGATCGCGTTGGGCGAGGCCAAGGTCCATACGGTCGAGCATGTGCTCTCGGCACTGGCCGGGCTTGAAATCGACAATTGTCTCTGCGAATTGAACAACATCGAGCCGCCTGTCGGCGATGGTTCCAGCAAACCATTTGTTGATGTGCTCTTGAGTGCCGGGATCGAGACGCAGGATGCCCCCAAGACCTATTTCGAGCCGGACGGACCGATCAACTACTCGGAGCCGGCGCGCGGCGTCGACCTGATTGTCCTGCCCTCGGATGATTTTCGCGTCACGTTCATGGTCGATTACCGCAATCCCGCGCTGGGCACGCAATACACGACGCTCGGGTCGCTCGAAGACGAATACATCAAAGACTACGCTCCGGCGCGCACGTTCTGTTTCATGTCCGAGGTGGAGTTTCTGCACAAGCAGGGGCTGATCAAAGGCGGCAATCTCGAGAACGCGGTCGTCATCTGCGACAATGGCTACACCCAGGAAGACGCCGACCGGCTGCAGGAGATTTTCCATTACCCGAACGAGGTTCACATCGGCAAGACCGGAATTCTGGGCGATGTCGCACTTCGATTCCCCAATGAGCCGGTGCGCCACAAGGTCGTCGATCTGATCGGCGACCTGTCGTTGATCGGAATGCCGATCAAAGCGCACATCCTCGCGGCGCGTTCGGGCCATGCAGCGAATGTTGCGCTGGCCCGAAAACTGCGCGCCGAAATCGACAAGAAACGTCTCGCCGACAATTACAAGGCGCCGCCGACCGAGCAGGGAATCCAACTGGACGCCCAGGCGATTGCCAATATCATGCCGCACCGCTACCCGATGCTTCTGATCGACAAGATTACCAATCTCGAGGCAGGCAAACATGTCACGGCGATCAAGAATGTCACCTTCAACGAGCCGTATTTCATGGGGCATTTCCCGCATCACCCGGTGATGCCGGGTGTGCTGATTATCGAGGCGATGGCACAGGCGGGCGGATTGATGCTGCTTCACATGATCGACAATCCGCAGGAAATGGTTGTGTACTTCCTGGGGATCGACAGTGCGCGTTTCCGCCGTCCGGTTCGCCCTGGTGACCAATTACGATTCGAAGTGGATATGCTCTCTTTCCGGCGCGGCATGTGCAAAATCGCGGGCCGTGCGTTTGTCGATGACAATCTCGTCACCGAGGCGACGATGATGGCGATGCTGATGGAGAGATGATTGCTTCTCTGGAATGAGAACATAGGCGTCATTTGATGCCATAAATGTGCTGATGCAATGAAGACGATTGGAACAATTGAGTGGCTGCGCAATAGGGTTGGGGAGACCGAGGCTCCTGCCGAGCCTTGTTTCCGCGCGGAAAAATGGCTCGGCGGGAGCCTCGCCCTCCCATCATCCGAAGTCGCCTGACCCCTAAGTCCCTACTCAGATTCGACACAAAAATATGACTACAGTAAACACTCCAACTCAGATACATCCGTCCGCAATCATTGATCCCGCCGCCAAGCTTGACAGCGGCGTTATCGTAGAACCCTTCGCCGTCATTGATGCCGACGTCGAAATCGGCGCCGGCTCGGTGATAGGCTCCCACGTCCGCGTGGCCTCCGGAGCCCGGCTGGGGCGCGAAGTCAAAGTACACCACGGCGCAGTTGTCGGGACTGTCCCGCAGGATTTGAAATTCGGCGGGGAGCGGACCTTGCTTCATGTTGGCGACCGCACCGTGATTCGTGAATGCGCCACGCTCAATCGCGGCACGAATGCGCGCGGTGAGACCCGTGTTGGTACCGACTGTCTCCTGATGGCCTATACACATGTGGCGCATGATTGCCTGCTCGGCGACCGGGTCATTCTGGCGAATGCCGTGCAATTGGGCGGGCATGTGACCATCGGGGAATGGGCGATTCTCGGCGGTGGTGTCGTCGTCCACCAATTCTCACTCGTTGGAGCACACGCCATGGTCGGCGGCGGGTTCCGCGTGACCCAGGATGTGCCGCCGTACGCGATTGCCGGCGGGTACCCGTTGCGGGTGGTGTCGGTCAACAAGATCGGTCTTGAGCGACGGGGCTTCTCCGAAGAGCAGGTTACGAAGCTCACCCGCGCTTTCCGGATTCTGTTTCGGGCGAAGCTTAACCATACGCAGGCGCTGGAGAAGCTCAAGAACGAAGGATTGGATTCTGCCGAAATCCGTCACCTGCTTGATTTTATCTCCTCATCCGAGCGGGGAGTCATGCGCGGATGAGCGATGATCTGCCCGGCGAGCGGCCTGCGATTGGTGTAGTGGGTGTCGGACATCTCGGCGTCCATCACGCGCGTATCCTCCATGGTGCGGCAGGATGGCGGCTGGCCGGCATTTACGACACTGATCCGCATCGCAATCTCGACACCGCCAATCAGTTCGGCATTCCGGTGTGCCGCGATCTTGAGGATCTGCTGAGCCGGGTTGATGCCGTCACGATCTGCACGCCCACCGAATCGCATTTCGCGATTGCACGCCGCGCGATCGAGCTGGGCCGCCATGTGTTCGTGGAGAAACCGGTCTGCAGTTCCAATGCCGAGGCAGAGTCACTCGTGGACATGGCTGCGCAGTCCGGAGTGATGGGCGCGGTCGGGCAGATCGAGAGGTTCAATCCCGCCGTCAATGCCGTGCGGGACCGTATCGGTTCGCCCCGTTTCATCGAGGCGCATCGGCTCAACCAGTTCTCGATGCGCGGATTGGGCACGGATGTTGTGCTCGAGTTGATGATTCACGATATCGATCTGGCGCGCTGGCTTATTGGCGAAGAGCCGGTCGAAATCCGTGCCTCCGGGGTGGCCGTACTGGCGGCCACGGATGATATCGCCAATTGCCGGCTTCAGTTTCCCGGTGGCTGCGTGGCGAATCTGACCGCCTCACGCATATCGAGCAACCCGATGCGCAAGATTCGGATCTTCTCCCAGGATTATTACACTTCGATTGATCTATCCCAGAAGTCAGTCGACTCGTACCGGCTGTTCCGCACGGGTGAGGAGCCATCGGCAAAAGAGTACATGACGCTTGCCCAGAGCCAGGGACGGCGATTGGCGCGCTGGACGACACCGGTTCCCATTTCCGATGCCCTTGAGTCAGAACTGGCGGATTTCCACGACGCAATTGTCGGCAAACGCAAACCCCGCGTCGGACTCGATGAGGGCGCCAAGTCCCTGCGTGTGGCGCTCGACGTCGTGAAAGCCTGCCGAACCGCGGCGAAGTCGCCCCAGGTCTAGGCGTGTCGCCGGCGGCAGGAGGGCGTATTGCATACGCCCCCTGCCTCGCGGGAGATCATCCGCACGAGCGTTGCGCAAGATCGATGAAACGTCCCCAATCCATATGCCTTGTCGCCGGCGAACCGTCGGGAGATCTCCATGGGTCACTGCTGGTGGCGGAGCTCAAGCGCCGCCATCCGGAGTGGTCGATCTGGGGGGTGGGATCGGATCGGATGGCTGCGGCGGGATGCGAACTCTGGCAGGATGCACGCGGCTGGGCGGTGATGGGTTTCGCCGAAGTGTTCCGCTCGCTTCTGAAATTCCGGAAACGGCTTCATGATCTCCGCCGGGAGATTCGCAAACGCCGTCCCGATTGCGTTATTCTGATCGACTTCCCCGGTTTCAATCTCAAGCTCGCGCAGGCGGCGAACAAAGATCAGATTCCGGTCGTCTATTACATCGTCCCGCAACTGTGGGCATGGGGGCAGGGACGGATCAAGATATTCCAACGGTGCATAGACCGTACGATCGTTGTGTTCCCCTTCGAGCAGGAATTCTTCAAGCACTACGGTGTCGACGCCGATTGGATCGGCCATCCGTTTATCGATCTGGTCCACCCGAGCGCCGGCCGCGACGTGCTGCGGCAGAAGTTCGGTATCGGTTCGACGCAACGTCTTGTGGCATTGATGCCGGGTGTGCGGGTGCAGGATCTGAACGAACACCTGCCGGTGTTTACAGAGGCATTGAAATTGGTTGCGGAGTCTGTGCCGGGAGTATGTGGTTCGATTGGCGTCCATCGGTCGTTGAGCAAAACAACCACGCCTCTTTCCGCCGGTCCGGTCTCGCTCTCGATGACGCCGGATGTGTATGACCTGATGGCCGCGGCCGACGTTGTGCTGACCAAGACCGGTACGACCACGGTTGAGTGCGCCATCCTCGGGACGCCCATGGTGACGGCCTATCGGACGGGATCGGTGAACTACAGGATTGCCAAATCGCTCGTCAAAGTGCCCTATGTCGCGATGCCGAACCTCATTGCCAAACGCCGGGTGGTTCCCGAACTTGTCCAGGCGGCGGCCTCTCCGGAGGCCCTGGCAAGAGAAGTCATCGCGCTGTTGACCGATGACTCTTTGCGGCAGAAACAGTTGCAGGGATTGGCCGAAGTGAGGGAGAAGCTCGGTCCGCCGGGGGCGGTCCAACGCGGCGCGGACGTGATCGAGCAGTGGCTGTCAGGTCGCAAATGAGTAAGCTCGGATTTCGCATTCTGACCAAAGGCTACACTCTCGGCATGAGAGCGGCCGCCCACGGCTATTCCTGGTGGGCGCGTCGCGCGGGGTGGTGGCCGGATGAAAGTGCGCGAGAACGTTGGGGGAGATCATTCCCCGAAAGTCACGCGACCGGACCTGTCTGGATTCACGCGGCATCGGTGGGCGAAGCGCGCGTGGCGGGTCAATTCGCCAATGAACTCGTCACTCATGGATGCTCGGTTATCGCTTCCTCGATGACCGAAACTGGATATAATCTCAGTAAGGACGTCTACCCGCCGGGCACAACCTGTTTTCGAGTGCCGCTCGATCTACCCGGTCCGGTCACCCGTACTCTCAACCATTTTCGCCCTTCGGCGTTGATTCTCGTGGAGACCGAATGGTGGCCCAATCTGCTACTTGAGAGTTCGCGTGCCGGCCTGCGCATCTTTGTGGTCAATGGCCGCATTTCCGAACGGGCGCTACGTCGCTACCAGATGGGCAGTTCGTTCTGGCGGCAATTGTTGGCAGCGGTCGAATGCTTCTACATGCGCTCGCAACAGGACGCCGACCGGCTCCGGGCGCTGGGTGTCGATGACCAGCGAATCAAGGTGGCCGGATCATTGAAGGCAATGACGGCGCTGGATGCACTCCATCCGCCACCGATTCCTGCGGTGCTCCGCCCCCAGGGGGATTCACCGGTCTGGATTGCCGGATGCACTCGTCCAGGTGAGGAGGAAATCGTTTTGTCCGCGTTCGCCGCGCTCTCAGAACGATTTCCCAACTTGAGGCTCTGGCTGGCGCCACGGCACCCGGAGCGGTTCGATGCGGTCGCCCGGTTGATCGAACGCCACTGGCTCAGCGCAGTACGCTGGTCTGAATGCGAGACGAACCCGTTCCGGGAAGTGCGACCTGGTGCGGTGGTCTTGATTGATCGTATGGGCGGGCTTGCGCCGTTATATTTGTATGCCACTGTCGCGTTCATCGGCGGGAGTCTCAAGCCCTTCGGCGGGCACAATCCGCTTGAGCCCGCCTTGGCCGGAGCACCCGTTGTCTTTGGTCCGTACATGGAAGATCAACAGGATGCTGCCGCCGATCTCCTACACCTTGGTCTCGCCAGCCAGGTGACGGATGCCGACGCGCTATCGGCTGCGGTCGCCGAGTCGCTTCGCCATCCCCGGACGGTGTCCGAACGCGCTGCCATGGTCGAGACAGTCGTGAAGCAGTATTCCCATGTGCGCGCCGAGGTCGCACGCGATTTGTGTGCGCGGCTCGGTGTACAACGATCGGTTGCCACTCCGTGCCCGGTGTGTGCTGCGGCGCGCCTCGAGTCCACGTGCTGACCCGATTTCTCCATACTGCCTTTATGGATTGGACCGAAGGCCGGCGCTCGCCCGGCCTCCTTTGTTTTGGGGCAATCGCCAAGCCGCTCTCATGGATATATCGAGCCGGCGCGGCGCTCGACGCGCGACTTCGGAAACCGGCCGTCGGTGAGACTTCGTCCCGAACCCGCATTGTCGTCATTTCGTCTCCGCTCGTGGGTGGAGTGGGAAAGTCTCCGCTCGTAGCCCATTTGGTGTCCGCTCTGCTCAACTCCCGCCACTCTGTACACATCGTCACCACCGGTTACAAACGGCAGGGCTGTCGCGACGTGTCCGTTGAGCCGGGGAAGGAACCCGTCAATGCTGGGGCCGCGGGTGATGAAGCTGTCATGCTTGCGCAGATGACCGGCGCGGCCGTCCATGTCGGCGACGATCTGACAGCAACTGTCGCCCGTGTCGCCCGCGACGTCGCGCCGGAGTTCATCATTGTCGATGATGGTGTCCGTCGCCGCTGGCAGGGGGAGAGGCGAATTGTCGTCCTCGCCGCGTCCGACTTGGATCGCCCGGTGCGTTTTCTCCCCGATGGACGCTGGCGGATTGCGCCGAAGCGCGCTTGGCCCGCGGCGGGCGTCGCAATCATTCAGGTCGGGCAAGGTACGTCAACTGCGATCAGCCCCGAGGTTCAACAGCAGCACGCCAGGACCCTGGAATCCTGGGGGTACGATGGTCCCATCGGGTGGTATACGAGTCTCGTTGAGGGAGTGGTTCCGTTGAACAAGGGAGCAGCAGAAGCCACGGACACGCCCCCCTCCGGCGCTCCGTATCTGTTTTGCGGGATCGGATCGCCGGCGCGGTTTGAGCGGCAGCTCGAGTTTCTCGGTGTATCCGCAGCAGGACGGCAACGATTTCCCGACCATCACGCGTATTCCCCCGCCGACATGAGTGATCTTGAACATCAATGTCGGGAAGCGGGAGCAGACTGGATGCTAACGACTCATAAGGACGCCGTCAAAATCGATCCAGCCTGGAAGCTGACAGTACCTGTTTACTGGCTGCGCATACGGCTTGAATTGGCGGCCGGAACTGATATGTTGTCGGTCGTTCGGGAGCAAACACCGTGACCCCTCGCCGGCCTCAGCCATCGGATTCCCTCATGGTCGACGAGCACGCCGACTTCCTCATCATTGGCTCCGGCATTGCCGGTCTATGGGCCGCGCTGCGTCTCGCGGACCATGGACGTGTCATTGTCATCACCAAGAAGGATGAAGCCGAGTCGAACACGAACTACGCGCAAGGTGGTATTGCGGCGGTCGTGTCTCAATTGGATTCGATCGATAGCCACTTGCGCGACACTCTGTCAGTCGGCTGCGGGCTCTGCAATCGCCGGGTGGTGCGACGCGTGGTCGATGCCGGTCCGCGGCTGGTGCGCGACCTCATTGAAGTCGGAGTTCGATTCACCTATCGCGATTCGTCGCGAAAAATCACGAATCTCGATTTGGGTCTTGAAGGCGGGCACAGCGCCCCGCGCGTTGTCCACGCCACCGACCTCACGGGGCAGGAGATCGAAGCGGCCCTGCTCAAGGGCCTGACGAATCATCCGAATGCCGAGCTCTGGGTTCATCATCTGGCCATTGATCTGATGGTGGCCGGAACGGGTTCCGACCGGCGTTGCGTCGGCGCATGGGCATTCGACCGGTATCGCCGTTTGATTCGCCAGATTGCTGCGCCGGTCACGGTCTTGGCCACCGGAGGGGCCGGACAGGTCTACCGGCATACCACGAACCCGGAAATCGCGACCGGTGATGGCGTCGCAATGGCGTTCCGTGCCGGTGTCCCGGTCGCCAACATGGAGTTTGTCCAGTTTCACCCGACCCGGCTCTATCACCCCAAAGCCAAACGGTTCCTGATTTCCGAGGCGGTCCGCGGCGCCGGTGGGATTCTGCGCAACAGCCGCGGCGAAGCGTTCATGGCGAAGTATCACCCGTTGCGCGACCTGGCGCCCCGCGATATCGTGGCACGCGCGATTGTGACCGAATGCCGGCGTGGGGGCCGTGCTTGCGCCTGTCTCGACCTGACCCACCTGCGGCCGTCGTTCATTCGGCGCCGATTTCCCAATATCTACCGCCGCTGCCGGGAACTCGGTATCGACATCACGCGCCAGCCGATTCCGGTCGTCCCGGCGGCACACTACATGTGCGGCGGCGTCATCACCGATGCCAGCGGCGAGACTGAGCTCGATGGACTTTGGGCATCCGGAGAAGTTGCCTCGACGGGATTGCATGGAGCAAACCGTCTCGCGTCCAATTCGCTTCTGGAAGCGATGTATTTCGCCGACGTCGCGGCGGCGTCCGCGGGACCGGCGCTTCGCAGGTTGCGGCAGAATCTCCCGGCAAAGCCGCCGCGCTCAAAGCTGGCAAAGGTCACGCGCATCGCCCGATTGAAGCACGATTGGGATCTGTTGCATGATACGATGTGGGATGAGGTCGGGATTGTTCGCGAACAGCATGGGCTCGCTCATGCGGTCGCGCGCCTGACGGAACTGGCTCGCCGCGGTGACCGGCGGTTGCGTGACGACGGTATCAACGCCGACACCATCGAATTCCGCAACGCCGCCCTAGTCGGGCTTCTGATTGCGAAAAGCGCCCTGACCCGAACCGAATCGCGCGGCCTGCAATTCCGCAGCGACTACCCGCGCACCGATGACCGGAATTGGAAGAAGGACACGGTCATCAGAGGTGTGCTACCGTGAATGCCGCAAGTGATTTCACGAGCAAGCGGCCGGTGAGGGAGGGCGAGGCTCCCGCCGAGCCTCTTCGCGGGGGACTTGGATCAGGGTCACGCCGATTCACAGAGTCACGACAATCAGTTTTTGCTCGCTACCGTCAAAGAGGCTCGGCAGGAGCCTCGCCCTCCCTTGTGGTCCCCATCCCGAGGAGAGGTGGGCAGATTCCACCCTTTGAGTTCGGGAATAGTAGGGTGGGCTCCGCCCACCATTCGCGCGGGAGTGACGACATGCTGGCTATGAAGAACGCCCGGGGTATGGAACACCTTGAACGGGTACTTCTCATAACCTCAAAAACTCCTTGCAAAACCCTCGTGTAATTGCATTCAATTGCTATGGAACGCAACTCTAAGAAATCGGAATCGATCTGGATTTTGGACTTCGGGTCGCAGTTTACCCAGCTTATTGCCCGCCGGGTGCGCGAACTTGGGGTTTTCTCCCGTGTCGTGCCGTACTCCGTGAAACCGGAGGACATCGACTGGGACACCGCGCGCGGACTGATCTTCTCCGGCGGACCTGCGTCTGCGGCTGCGCCCGGCGCTCCCGCGTGTGATCCCAGCCTGTTCGAACGCGCGATCCCAAAGCTGGGCATCTGCTATGGCCTTCAGCTTTACGGCAAGCACCGGGGTGGCCGGCTGGCGCAGTCGCACCAGCGCGAGTATGGACGGGCGCGGTTCTCCCGGGTGACGGACCATCCGCTGCTCGCCGGGATTCCCGATTCGTTTGATGTCTGGATGAGCCATGGCGACACGCTGGTTGACTTGCCCCCAGGCATGACGATTCTCGGCAAAACCAACACGGTCGAGGCCGCCGCCGTGGCCGATCCGGATCGGCAGTTTTGGGGCGTGCAGTTTCATCCCGAGGTCAATCACACCGAGCACGGACGCGAGATCCTGAAGCACTTTCTGTACGACATCTGCCATTGCCGGGGCGGCTGGAATGCGGGGATGTTCGCCGAGGAGGCGATTGCCGGAGTGCGCGAGCAGGTGGGGGAGAAGCAGGTCGTGCTGGGCATTTCCGGCGGCGTCGATTCGGCAGTGCTTTCGGTATTGCTCCAACATGCCATCGGCGAGCGATCGCATCCGGTATTCGTGGACACCGGCCTGCTGCGTAACGATGAAGTGGGCCAGGTGGTCGACGCCCTGCGCGGGGTCGGAGTGCACATTACCGTCGTTGATGCGGCCGATCAGTTCCTGTCGGCGCTTGAGGGTGTGGTCGACCCGGAGCAAAAGCGCAAAATCATCGGGCGCGTCTTCATCGATATTTTCGAGGCGGAAGCCAAACGAATCGGGAAGATCGAGTTTCTGGCGCAGGGGACGCTCTATCCGGATTGGATCGAGAGTGTGTCGGTCGCCGGGCCATCGTCGGTGATCAAGTCGCACCACAATGTCGGCGGCCTGCCGGAGCGCATGCATCTGAAACTGTTGGAGCCATTGCGCTGGCTCTTCAAGGACGAAGTCCGCGCGGTGGGCAAACATCTCGGATTGCCGGAGCACATCCTCGGACGGCACCCATTCCCCGGTCCGGGGCTGGCGGTGCGCATCCTGGGCGCCGTCACCCGACCGGACCTGGATCTGCTGCGCCGCGCCGATACGATCTATCTCGAAGAACTGCACAAATCAGGCTGGTACGACAAGATCTGGCAGGCATTCTCGGTCCTGCTGCCGATTCAGTCGGTCGGCGTCATGGGGGACGAGCGAACCTACGAACGTGTAGTCGCCCTGCGTGCGGTGACCTCCACCGACGGCATGACCGCCGACTGGGCCGAAATCCCGCACGAGCTTCTCGGCCGCATCTCAAACCGCATCATCAACGAAGTCCCCGGCATCAACCGGGTCGTCTACGATATAAGTTCGAAGCCACCGGCGACGATTGAGTGGGAGTAGGGCGGGTGATTCACGCTGCGGACTCGTGCAATTGCGGGCGGCTCGCTGCGTGAATCCCCCGCCCTACATGCTACGATATCAGTTCAAAGCCGCCGGCGACGATTGAGTGGGACTAACGAGCGTTGGTAGCACGGGCTTCCAGCCCGTGCGGTACGGGCAAGATGCCCATGCCACCATCTTCAGTGGTCAAGATCACCTTTTGATGTCCCACACAAGTCGGAGAAGCGCACCGACGGTCGGCAGCATCTTCCTGTTCGGCAGCCCGAGAAGCTCCGGCGCACGAGTGTACCGCTCTGTAATCGAGATCTCTGAGGCGAGTGACACCCGGTTAATGATCTCCGGTGTCAACAGCCCGACAGATGCACTGGCCGACACAAGGGCGTGCGTTTTGAAATCGTACTCGAGCGGATAATTGTCGGAGAAGCCATCGACATGAATGTATCGATTTTCGCCCAGGCCGCCGACCCCGGCACCAACTGCAAATCTGGGACGCCAGCATTCGGCGCACGATGAACTTGACGTCCATTCCACTCCGAGCTGGAGTGCTACAAACACTCGTTGAATCTCCAATTCGCCAAAGATCGTCGTTTCTGAAGTTCTAAGGCTAATGCGCTTTCGGTCGTTAGTGAATCCAGCCACGTGTAAATCGCACGAATACCCGATCGAACGCGTGGCGGAGGGGAAATAGCTGAGCCGATACGAGTACGAGAAGACGGGTCGAATCCCATCTGCGCTGCTAAACATTGGGACGTCAGCACCACTCCCGAATGTTACTCTCCACAAGCTGCGCGTTGCGCGGGGAACCTCATTCGCCTGAGCATACATTGCCACAGTTGGCACCAAGGCCAATACAACAACAAGCCACCATCTCCGATTCAATTCCGCCTCCTGCGCTGAGTGCCCGGAATGGATGGAATAATGAACGCTACGATTCTAGGAGTCAACTATCGAGTTATGATATCTGGAGACAGAATAGGACGGATTCCTGATGGTGGCACGGGATCCCAGCCTGTGCCCCCCCACAAAGCAGAAACCCCGCCTTGGCCGACGGGGTTTCTGTTAGACGTAGCTGTGATGATCTGGACTACTTGAGCAGCGTCATCTTCTTGGTCGCCACGAAATTGTCCGCCTGGATCCGGTAGAAATAGATACCAGACGCAGTGACGGAACCATGGCTGTCCGTGCCATCCCACGTCACCTGATGGGTGCCCGCTTCGAGGGTACCATCGATCAGGGTCTTCACCGACTGGCCGAGCACGTTGTACACGGTCAGGGACACATGTCCCGACTGCGGCAGCGCGAAGGCGATCTCGGTGGACGGGTTGAATGGATTCGGATAGTTCTGATTCAGCGAGTACGAGCTCGGTACCGAGCCCTTGGCCGCACTCACCTGGACGACGACCGGTTCGAATTCCGGTGTGGCCGAGGTGATCTGCGGATGTGGCTGCGACCAGTCATTGAATACCCACACCATACGATGGCGCGGGCGGTCCATGGTGGTCGCCTGGATCGTGAACGACTCAAGGTTGGGATCGGTCACTTCGAATACCAAATCGGCAATCGCGCCCTTGCCGGGCTGCATTTCGCGCTTCGACGGGTCGAAGGCCATCGGAATTAATCCGATGACGACCGTCTTGGCCGCGTTGTCGATGTTGGCGATCTTCACGTCGAAGTTGTCGATCCGTGCGTTGAACTTGACTTCCCGCAATTCCACGCCGGCACCGGGATCGGCAAACCGCAGCGGAATATCCGCGGCAGCCAGACCCTTGGTATTCGACAGGTAGAGCGGAACGGTAATGAGCTGCGAGCCCGGATTTCCCGCGCTGGCCGCCAATGACGGCGTACCAACATTCAGAGCATCCATACTCACCGGACCCGATGCCGCCAGAGCCATCGAAGGCACTAACAGCACGATTACAGCTAGGCATTTGCCCAAACGCATCATTCTACCACCCCCGTTCGGGTTGCTGGTTTTGGTTGACATCCTGTTTCCCTGTCCCTTCCGTAAAAGATTTGCGCCAAACAAATCTCACCACGGTCAAATCCATCGCGGCGAGGGGCACAACAGGTACGGTGTTAACTCTAACCCAAGGTGTCCGCGGATCGTGAGGGCGATCCTGGTTACTGCAACAATAATAAAGTGGTTGTCGTGCCGCTTGTCAAGTGCCAATACGGCCGAAACCTACTGCAAATCGATGCGCGATTGGGTTCGATAGTCCCTCCCATGGATTGAAGTTAAGCGCCGATCATCCATGACCGTACGCCGGTTCCGTCCTCTCCTAGGACGTCCATCCCAACTTGCGCCGGGCCTGAGCCGTCATGCGTTCCGGAGTCCAGGGGGGATCCCATACCACATTGACAGCCACATTCCCCACGCCTTCCAGCTCTTTGAGCTTCGCCTGCGCGTCGCGTGACATCTGCTGATGCATCGGACACCCTTGGGCGGTCAGCGTCATATCCACCGAAACATTGTTACTGGGGTCGATTCGGACATCATAGATCAAGCCCAAATCCACGATCGAGACCATCGGTATCTCAGGATCATAGCAGCTTTGAAGCTTCTGCAGCACGATCTCCTTGGTGATCATGTCCACCCCACTTCCTGATACATGTAGTACGTTCCAGAGTTCCGGTTTATTCCCGGTTAGTTGCACATGTCAGATATTTTATATCCTGATTGCGCAACTTTCCACAATTCATTCTGCCGACCGGCGTCTCGATGGCCCCGATGGGTTTCGTCGTAACTTCTACGCGGACTTATTGTTCTGCGGCTTGCCCGCAATGTACAGCAGGACAAGCGCCAGTGCCGCGAACGGAATCAACGCCCAAAGTTCACTTCCTGCCAGACCGCCCAGCCACGCCGACTTGTCCCACGCCTCATCCCAACTGAATCCCTGGATCAACGCCTGTCCCAGTCCCGCAATCGCACCACCGGCGATAAGACCGCTGGAAAGTAGCACCCCGGGCGAGAACTCGGCTTCCTCCGCTTTAGTCTTGTTCTTCCGGTCGATGTAGTACCGGATGATACCACCGACGAAGATCGGAGTCGAAGTTGAGATCGGAAGGTAGCATCCGACCGCGAACGGCAGCGCCGATACCCCGACCAACTCCATCATCAACGCCAGGGCGATGCCAACTAATACCAAGGCCCACGGCAACTTACGGGTCAGGATGCCATCGATGATCAGACTAAAGAGGCGTGCCTTTGGCGCATCGAACTTGGTCACGGGAATCAGGCGATGGGTGATCTGGCCACTGAGGCTGACCACATATCGTCCAGGCTGAATTCCACCCATGGCGGTTTCCAAAACCAGCACCTTGGCCGGTCCGTCTACAGTCAAATAATCCGGTGCGGTTGCCGGAAGTGGACCGCCCGTGTATGCGGCATACTCGCCCCCGGACACCGCTTCGGCGCGCTCGACGTCAGTCCCGCAGACGCCAGGATCGATCAGGTAGACGATCTTGCCACTGTTGTCCACCAAGTAGCGCCCGGTGGGAACACCGTTGGTCAGCTCCGGCACCGAGATCTTGTGGTACGACTTGCCAGCATGGTCGACGACGGGTGCATCAGGTGCCAAGGTTGCCGTGAACTGGGGATACTGTCGTGGCGAGAAGGTCGTCTTCGACTCGTTAAGGAACAGCAGTGTCCACCCAATCACCACCGCGCTGGTGAGGACGCCAACCAGGATACCCCACTGCTGCCGGCTTGGTGTTGCCCCGACCAGGAATCCGGTCTTCAAGTCTTGCGAGATCGTCCCGCCATTCGAGGCCGCGACACAGACAATTGCAGCGGTGGTCAGCGCCATCGCCCGGAAGGAAATCCCTGTCCAGCCCACTGCCAAAAAGAGCAGGCAGGTGATCAAGAGGGTCGCCACGGTCATTCCCGAGATCGGGTTCGATGACGATCCGATCTCGCCGGTGATCCGGCTTGAGACAGTGACAAAGAAGAATCCGAAAAGGACGATCAGAACCGCCGAGAGAAGATTGATGTTTAGAATCGGCGCCGCCCAAATCCCGAGAATCAGGGCGCCGATCCCGCCGAGCACCCACGTGATGCGGATGTCCCGCTCGGTGCGCGGAATATCCTGAACAGCGGCGCCCGAACGCGAGGCTTTGAGGGACTTCATCCCGCGTTTGAACGCGCCGACGATCGAGGGAATCGAGCGGACCAGGCTGATGATACCGCCGGTGGCGACTGCACCGGCACCAATATAGAGAATGTACGCGTTCCGGATTTCTCCGGGGCTCATATCGCGGATCAGCTTCGACGCCGGGAAAATGATGGTCGTTGCGACGTCACCGAACGCCTTGATGACCGGAATCAGGACGATGAACGCCAGCGCGCCCCCGGCCATCATGTTGGCGGCGGTCTTGGGGCCGATAATGTATCCCACGCCCAAAAGCGGGGGAGAGACCTCGGCCGAAATCGATGCCCCCTTGAAGAAGCTCATTGTCCAGTCGGAGGTGTCCTTCCAAAAACGGGTCACCAGATTCAGGAAAGCGTAGATGAATCCGACCCCCGCGCCGAGGAATACGGTCTTGGCGGTGGTGCCGCCCTTCTCGCCGACAATGAGCACGTCGGCACAAGCGGTCCCCTCTGGGTAGGTGAGTTTCCCATGCTCCTGCACGATCAATCCCTGGCGCAGCGGGATCATCATCAGTACGCCCAGGACGCCGCCCAGAAGCCCGACGAGCAGGATGCGGGTAAACTCGAGATCCTGGCCCATCAGGAGCAGGGACGGCAGCGTGAACGCGATGCCCGCGGCAATCGACTCACCCGCGGACCCCACCGTTTGCACCATGTTATTCTCAAGAATGGTGGCGCGCCCGAGTGCCCGGAAAATCGTAATACTGAGTACCGCGATGGGGATACTCGCGGAGACCGTCAGTCCCACCTTCAACGCCAGGTAGACCGATGATGCCGCAAAGCCGATCCCCAATAGGCTGCCCAGCACCAGACCCTTCAACGTGAGTTCTTTGATGGACTGTTCTGGGGCTATGTAGGGCTTAAAATGGGTTTGACTCATATGCCGATAGTAAACGGGACACGGAAGTATGGCAAGCAGAAAAGTTGCCAGAGCCGGGCGGGCAAGGCCACCAGCAAAAAAGTAGGGTGAGCTCCGCCCACCTCTCTGCCTTGCGCCGACCCGTGACCACATCTGGTGTTCTTATTCCGTTGGTATTGGGGCCTGCTGGTGTGTATAAATGGCGCGGCACCAGTGCTGGGTTGCCGGTACCTGAGGACGAGTTCATGGCGGGGCAATAGTGAATACTAAAAGAGTCTGGCATTACCGTTCTAGAGTACTTCTCGCCGCAATCTTGCTGACAGCCGCCGGGTGTGCGGCCTCGAGGCCGAAAACGCCGGCGGACGGTTCGCCGGAGCAGGCGCGCTCGGGCATTGACCCGATGGCCTATCAGTATTTCTCCATCGCCTCGATGGCCTATAGCGAAGGGGATTACCAGTCCGCCATCGCCGGCTTCGAGCGAGCCCTGCGCCTTGACCCCGATTCCCGCGAGATCCGCTTTGGCCTGGCCCAGAGCTATGCCCGGATGAATCTCCCGGACCGGGCCATTGCCCTGGCCTCAGGCATCCAGCCGCCGGACATCAAATCGCTGGATTTTCTCGGGGAATGTTACCGGAAGGTGCTGGACTACGACCGGGCACTCGAGACCTATCGCCAGCGCGTCAAACTCGACACGACCAGTGCGGAGGCCTACTGGTATCTGTACCGGCTGGCTGCCGGCCAGGGGCACTCTGAGGAGGCGATCACCAGTCTGACTCATGCCGCGCGGCTGCGTGGCGATCCGCGCCTGTTCGTCGAGCTCGGGGAATTGTGCACCCGGACCGGCAAGCTGAATCTGGCCGCCAGCGCCTTCGAGGAATCGTTGCGGCGGGACAGCACCGCCTCCAATCGCAGCGCGTATAGCGGACTGGCGCAGACGTTTGAATCTCGCGATCTGAACGACAGCGCCAGGCTGACGTACCGCCGCGCCATCCGGAATAACCCCGGCGATGTCGTGGCGCACAAACTCCTGGTCAACCACTTCCTGGTTAACGAAATGCTCGACTCGGCCGCCGTCGAAGTCGAGCGCGTGCTGGATATGACCCCGGAGGACTCGGGGGAGAAGCTGCGCTTGGGGATGTTGTGGTACAACACCAATCGGCAGGAAAAAGCCGAGAGCCTGTTCACGCAGTTGCAGAATGACTCGGTTCAATACGTCCCCACTCTGTATCTGGGCCGGATCGCCTTCGACCACCGCGAGTACAAGAAGGCCAAGGAGTATTTCCGCAAGGCGATCGCCGAATCCGACACGATTCCCGATGCCTGGATGTTTCTGGCCAATACGCTCCTGAACGAGGACTCGCTGGCCGCCGCCGTGGCGACCGGCATTGCGGCGGGGGAGAAAGTCAAAGACACTCGCCAGGTATGGTACTTCGTGGGGCGCGCATACGCGCGTTATGAGAAATACGACTCGGCAGTCGTCTGGTTTGAGCGAGCCTACAAACTGGATAGCAATGACACCCGGATCCAGTTTGCCCTCGCGTCCTCACTGGAGCGAAACGGCCATTTCGACCGCTCGGCCGATCTCTTCAACGATCTTTTGCGCCATGAGCCGGACAACGCCCCGGCGCTCAATTATCTCGGCTACATGTACGCCGATAGCGGTATCCGTCTCGATGAATCACTGAAACTCATCGAGCGGGCGCTGAAACAAGAGCCCGAGAACGGAGCGTACCTCGACAGCTTTGGTTGGGCGCTATATCGCCTCGGACGGTATCAAGAAGCCGAGACGCAACTCCGCAAGGCCATCGGGTATCTTAAAGCCGATTCCACGCTTTTTGAGCATCTCGGCGATATTCTCAGCGCGCAAGGGCGGCACGACGAAGCCCATGAGCAATGGAATGAGGCGTTGAAGCTCAGGCCGGACGATGCCGGGCTGAAATCCAAGTTGAAGTGACTCGAAGTCATCCGGACTCCCTAAGCCGATCCTGTGGCACACGCCTGTGCAGCCTGCCGTGATGTACGGTCTGGCAATCGAGGCGATATTCCCCGCTCGCCGATCTTGACAAATTGCGGATTTCCTGTATTCTTCAGTCAATCGGCCGGGGTGAGGGTCGAAACACATCAGAAATACAGGTCCGGGGTCTGACCTCCTGAGCAGCGGGAGGAACGAAGTTCCACAAGGAGGAGGTGGCTGATGCGCGCAGGGCGACAGGTGCGACAGAGCATTATCGTGGCGGCCATGGTGGCGATAATTGCAGGTGCCGGAAGCGTGTCGGCAGTCTGGGCGGGTCAGGACGCGTGTGATTGTCCTTATGTCGGCGACGTGAATGGCGATGGCGCCAGCGATATCTTTGAGGTCGTCCTAATTCTGGGCAGTGTTTTCGACGGCGGGCCGGTATACTCGGACCCGACCTGTCCCAAGTCACGCAACGATTGGAATGCTGACGGGGTTCTCGATGTGATGGATGTCGTCGACGCCTCGGAATATATCTTTTTGGGAGGTCCGCCGGCAATCAACCCGTGCGATTGCCTCCTCAATCCTCCGCTCTGCGTGCCCGTTGTAGATCCCAATCCAGGAATGTCGGGAAACACCGTGGTTGTAGAATCCAAGACCGTGTTTGCGGGTCAGATGGGCGTGTCTGTTGGGATCAAACTGACCAATCTGGTTTCGTTGCGGCATCTCGTTGTTCCTCTGTCGGCGCGGTCTGTCTCGGCGGGCTCATTCATGAGTTCTGTCCAAATGGGATTCGGTGACCGGCTGACAGCCAGTGTGCTAACCGATGCCCGATCGCGCAATCTGTACGCCGATCCGGACGGCACCTGCAACCCAGGTGGGTTCAAAACCCCCACTTTCAACCTCCACGATGATGTGGCGTTCCCTCCGCAGGCTGTTGGGGCGTCTCCCGAGGGACTGCTGTTCGCGGTGGGGACGATTGTCGGCAACATGCACACATTGCCTCCCGGAGCGGATGCCACCGGCTCCCTCAATCTGACGATGAGTGTCACGAGTGTGCCCGGTTCATTCGAAATCGACACAACATGCATCGATCCTGCAAATCATCTGGTATTCATCCAAAGCGGATCGTCAACGCCGCCGATCGTACCGGCCTTCACCAAAGGCGTGATCACGATCGTGACGAATCAGAGTCCTGTCGCTCAATGCCATGATGTTGTTGTGCCCGCGGGTCCCAGTTGCACAGCGGATGCCTCCGTGGACAATGGCTCGTATGATCCCGATGGCGGCAGCGTCACGCTGACTCAAACACCTCCGGGACCGTATGCGAAGGGAACCACGCTGGTCAGTCTGATTGTCACCGATATCGTTGGAACCAGCGACACGTGCCAGGCTAACGTGACCGTCCAGGATCTTGTGCCTCCCGTGCTCTCCTGCCCCGATTCGATGCGTGTTCTCATTGGAGGTTCGGATAGCGGGGCGGTGATTACTTACTCAACAACCGCAACCGACAATTGCCCCGGTGTAACGATCACGGGCACGCCGGTATCCGGCTCATTCTTCAGGCGCGGTCTCACTCCGGTCACTTGTATTGCCACCGACGCCGCCGGACTTGCCGATACCTGCCAATTCGTTGTTGAACTGTACACCGACTGCTTCGACCGGATGTCGGATGTCAATTGCGACGGAGTCGTTGATGTCTTCGACGTCTTACATCTGATTGACGTGGCGTTCTATCACGCCCCCGAGGTTCCCTGTCCGGGCCCGAAGTAGAGGCTCACAGGAAGTGACTCTAAGCCCGCGTGGCGAGAACAGCCGCGCGGGCTTTTCATTGCCCTAAGCGCTTGCGGTCGGTAGAATGGGCAGGTGGATGGCCCGAAGCATTACGAGCAAGCCATGACTGGCTGTCGCCTGTCGCCCAGCCCGATTGCCATGGACTCAGGCTATCGCGGGAGGGCGAGGCTCCTGCCGAGCCTCTTTTTCGCAGTGCCCTCTTTCGAAGGATGGCTCCTCGTCAAGTTAAAGAGGCTCGGCAGGAGCCTCGCCCTCCCGCGCAGAGACTTGGCAAGCACCGAGAAGATATTGCCTCTGAGTGGATCGCTCGTTGTAGCAGCGATTCTTCTCCTCGCCGGTTGCGCCAAGATCGGCACGCCCGAGGGCGGTCCGCCGGACACGGTTCCCCCGGAGATCATCCGATCTGAGCCGGCTTCTGGGGCTGTAAAGGCACCCCGCGCCGCATTGTTGACGCTCGAATTCTCCGAGCCAATTGATCAAAACACACTCACATCGGATATGACGGTCTCCCCGCCCCTGGCTGGAAAACCCGAGGTGAAGTGGTCGGGACGGAAGGCCACTATGTGTTGGGCCGACTCGTTGCGCGCCGATGTCACGTACCGGTTTTCATTTGGCAGCAAGCTTTCGGATTTGCACTCCAATCGCCTGAAAGAACCGATCACGATTGCCTTTTCGACCGGGGATAAGATCGATTCGTGCCGGATTAAGGGCGAGGCATGGACACCGGAGGCGGTTGCCTCGGGGGTCAGTATCCTTGTCTACCAGCTCGACTCAGCGCGGACCTGGCCGCGCGACGAGCCCGACTTTGTGTCGCAGTCGGGGACGACCGGACAGTTCGATGTGCCCTACCTGCCACCCGGCGATTATCGCCTGGCCGCAGTGGGGGATAAGAATCGCAACGGCCGTCCTGACCAGACCGAGTTGTTCGGGATGGCCATTGCCGAAGTCGATCTGCGTACTCGTACGGCGGCGGAAGGAATCCACCTTTTTGTGCGCCCGTTTGACACAACGGCCTTCAAGCTCGATGGGTGCAGCCAGACCGCGGATGGCTCATTACTCGTAGGGCTGACGCATGCGGCCGACACCTCGGTGTGGTCGAAATCGGCATTCGTCGTCATCGATTCCGCCAGCCGTGAGACGCTGAGTGTCACGGCGTTGCGGCCAGTGCCGCCGAAATTCACTACGGTTCCCATCTTGTCCGATCAATTCGTCACCGGGCGGACGTACGAAGTATTCTCGGGAATCGAAGCTGCCGACAGTGGATCCGCGCTTCACGACGATGCAGGTCATGTGTTGAGCGTGGACAGTTGCCGCGTGACCTGGGGGCCAGTGGTCGACACGGTCGGTCCGAAAGTGAACTGGACTGTCTTGCCGATTGTCGCAATCGCGACCAGCGCAGCCTCGCCGTTTCAAATCGGTTTCAATGAGCCGGTGGATACGGTCGCCTCGCACGACGTGCTCGTCGTCCGCGATTCACTCGGCCACGATATCCCCGGTAAGCGCCAATGGCTCGATTCCCGGCACCTCACGTTTACTCCGGCGCCGACGTGGCCCGATTCGGTTATCGTGGTCGTCGCCTCTCTGGATTCGACCAGTCTATTCGACCGCCGGCACAATCTCGCCCCGCAACAGCCGCAATCCTGGAAGTTCCGTCCAGTCTTGCGCTCTCAGATCGGGACTTTGTCCGGGAAGATCGACTTGACCGACCCAGCGTGGGCCGCTGTGCCCTGTTATCTGGAGGCCAGGCCCACGACCAAGGGAACAAGTGTCATCCAGTACTTCGACAAGCCCGGCCCATTCGAGATGAATTTGCCGGCGGGCCGCTGGATTCTCGGCGGATATCTCGATAGGGATCGTGATGGTCACTGGTCTGGTGGCAGTATCGAGCCCTACACTCCGGCCGAGCCACGCGCTATTCCCCGCGATACGATTACCGTCCGGGCACGTTTCACTCTCGAAGGCATCGTCATCAAGTTCTGATGTAGAGTGCCGTCGCTACCAAGCTCAGTGTGTCGCCCCGACGTTCTATGATTGGGAGACGGACAATTGGCATGAAGTAGGAACCATCAGGAGGAACCGCTATGTCGCATTTCACATGGGATCAACTCGAACCATTTCTCGTCAATTGGAGCACGCGAGCCGGTGTCGCTTTTATGCGCATCATTCTGCTTTTGATCGTCGGCTGGCTGGCTTGGCGGACGCTCCGCCGGGCGTTGCAGAAATTGGAATTGATCCTGGCGCATACAGACGACCGGAGCATCAATGCGCAGGCGTCGGCTGAGCAACGGGCGAAAACACTTACCGGACTGTTGCGTACGATCACCTCTGTCGGACTCTGGATGCTGATCGCGGTGATCGGTCTCGATCAACTCGGCCTGCAGATCGGTCCGATCCTCGCCGGCGCGGGGATCGCCGGGCTGGCGATCGGGTTTGGCGCCCAGTACATCGTGCGCGATGTGATCACCGGATTCTTCATCGTGCTGGAGAACCAGCTTCGACTCGGCGACGTGGCGATCATTAATGGCACGACGGGCAAGGTTGAATCGATCACGTTTCGGGCAATTGTTCTCCGCGATGCCTCCGGCGTTGTGCATGTCTTTCCCAACGGGTCGATCAACACCCTCGCCAATATGACCATGGACTGGTCGGCCACGATGATCTCCGTCGGGATCGGCTACAATGAAAACATCGATGAAGTCATGAAAGTGATGAGGCAGACCCACGAGGAGATGATGGAGGATCCCCGGTTCGATGCTAGCTTGATCGAGCCGATCGAGGTTTTTGGCGCGGACGAGTTCGGAGATTCGGCGATCATCATGAAAGCCCGCATCAAGACCCGGCCGGGAGATCAGTGGGAGGTTGGACGCGAGTACCGGCGGCGGCTCAAACTGGAGTTCGACCGGTTGGGAATCGAGATACCGTACCCGCAACGCACAATCCACATCAAGAATGAGGGTGTAGCCCGTGCGGCCTGACGGCAATGAAAGCGGCTTCCGGGATCACTTTTCTATTGCGCACCGCTGAGTATTTCGCATTCTGGCTACGGGGGAGGCAACGAAAGATGCCGCGCAGGGATATTGGTAAACACAAGGGAATCGCCAGGCGCATCCGGCTCCGCATGTCGGGCTCGGTACCCTTGATCTTCTCCATACTTCCCATTCTTCCCATCATTCCCATTCTCGCGTCGGCCGGCACTCCGCCTGCGCCCAGCGCCGACGCCCTCCGCTCCCAGGAGCATATCGCCCAAGTCATGCAGTGGGGCGAGTTCGCACTGTCCCACGAACGGTTCTCAGAAGCGGAAGCGCGGTTCAATGATGTTCTCCAGTTGGACTGGAACCATCCGCGTGCGTTCAGTCTTCTGCAGGAAACCCGTCAGCGGCGGACCAGGGCGCTGGTGGAATGGGAGCGTGCCGGACAGGAATCCGAATCCCGCGGCGACGTGCGGCGGGCCATGGAATACTTCGGGAAGATCGTGGCCGAGGATTCGACGCAGACCAACGCGCGTACGCGGCTGGCCAGGCTCCAGAAGCGGGACCAGGCCAACCGGTTGATTCAGTCCGGATTGTCCAAGTTTATCCTCGACGATTACTCAGCAGCGCTGCTCGATTTCGAACAGGCATTGACCATTGTGCCCACCGATACGTTGGCATCGCTGTACCGCGACCGGGCCGAGCAGAAAATGGCCGGCGGATCGAGCATGGCCGATCTGCGCGCCGACTCGGTGATGTGGGCCAAGTATTCCGATGCGCTGAAAAAACTGCGCACCGGGGACCTGGCCGGCGCCGAGCAATTGTGGCAGGCCGTCTTGGTCAGGTATCCCGGCAACGAAGCGGTTCGGTCGAATCTCGAGCAGATCGCCCGGCGCCGGAAACAGGAACTGACGAGCGAAGATCAAACACCGTAGGCCGACCGCTTCAACTGCTCCCGCAATGGCATTCTCCCGACCGCTCATCGAACACTTCGCCGCCTTCGAGGCCCAGCAAAACCCGCTGGAGGATGTGCGCGCGTTTGTCCAGGCGGCATTGCTCGAAACCGCCCTGGAGAAGAAGGCGATTGCCGGTCTGATGCTTGCAGTCGAAGAGGCGGTGACGAACACAATCCGCCATGGGTACATGTATGGCCCCGGACGGTTACATGTGCGTATACGGAGCACCCGCCAATGGGTGAGCCTGACCATCAGCGACAAGGGGCGTGCTTACGCGTTCGACACTGACGCCGCGCCCGACGCCCGGCAACTGGCCGAGACCGGCCGAAAGGGCGGGTTGGGCCAGTACCTCATGCAAAAGGTGTCCGACCATGTCGAGTACCGGCGTATTGGCGATGAGAACATCCTGACGATGATCAAACGGTTCCGGCCGTCGGCGCAATACCAGCCCCGTTCGGGGCTCCGGCGCCGGGTGATCTGGACCGGGTCACTCGCGTTAGCGATTGCGGTGCTGGCGGGCGCGATCGTCATCGAACGACAGACGACCACGAGTATTCGGAGCGAGTTTTTCGGCCAGTGGTCGCAATTCGGACGCTCCGCCGCCGCGGCCACCGGCCAGCATTTTCTCAATGACCGTTCAGATGCCGAATTCGACCAATTGGTCGTGGGCCTGAAGTCCGCCAATCCGGGACTCGCCTACCTGATAATTCTCTCCGCCCCGCAGGCGGCACGTTCGGGCGGAGGGTTGCGGATCCGCGCGCACTCGGAGTCGCCCGAATCGGTGCATGAACTGTACACACCGCCCGACGGTGTGCCTCCCGATGAAGACGGGCGCTGGCTCGTGACGGTCAGCGGCCAGCCCGACTATCACTTCAGCCAATCCATCTCGCTCGATGGGCGGCGCGTGGGGGTTGTCGCATGGGGAGTGCCGGAGTCACGGCTCTCCGGAATGATCCACGGCGAGCGAGTGCGTATTGCCCGCTGGTCTACGGCCATCTTCCTGGCCGGTGTGCTGTTGATTCTCGTCGGGTCGAATTGGATAACCCGACCGATTCAGAAATTGTTAGCCTCGCTCCGCACCGCCGGAACACGCGGCATGGAAGTCGCAACGCCGACTGCGGGACCGAATGAAATTCGTGAGGTCGTGGCGGCATTCAACGATGCGACCGAGTCCGTGGCACAAAGCCATCGGCAGATGGCGGAGCGCGATGTCGCCCGGCGTGAGATGGAAGCCTCGCAACAGTTGCAGCGTGCGTTGTTGCCGAGCGAGCTTCCGCGATTGGACCAATACGAGTTCGGGGCAACCTGCCGAATGGCGCGCCAGGTCGGCGGCGACTATTACGACATCTTCGCGGTGGCTCCCGGGCAGTGGCTCGTGGTCGTGGCCGATGTCGCCGGCAAGGGATTTCCGGCAGCGCTGCTCATGACGTCGTTTCGGACTGCGACTCGGCTTCTGGCAACCACGCACACCTCACCCGCCGACTTGCTCAATGCGCTCCATCAGTTCCTCGTCATGCATCATCCCATGGGACCCTTCGTGACCGCATGTTGCGTGCTGCTCGATACCGCAAATCATCAGATCGAGATCGCCTCGGCCGGCCACACCCCATTTTTGTATCTGAAAGCCGGAGATGGCAAGGTCACGCGACTCAATCCCAAGGGCCGCCCCATCGGAGTGTTCACCGAAAGCGAGCCGGAGGCCGGAGCGCGGCCGGAGTCGCAGCTCCTGCCTCTGGAGCCTGGCGACAGCCTCCTGTTATTCACTGATGGTGCTTCTGAGGCCCGATCTGGAGTGGGGGAGAACTACGGCTTGGGTCGGCTGGAGTCCTCGATGCTTCGCAACACCACCGCCACGGCTTCGGCGTTGGTAGACTTGGTTATCGCCGACATTGACCGCTTTACAGCAGGTTCATCGACCGGCGACGATCTAACCGTTCTTGCTCTGCGTCGGACTAAACAATCCGAGGCCAGCCGGTCCGATAGCGTCGAGCATGCGGCAGAACCGACCGAGCGGCACCTAAAGTCCCACATCGCAGCGGCTTTGTAACCTATTGAGTAATAATTGAGTACCCGGTACTGACGAGCCTCTTGTTGAAAATATGGAGCGCTTAGCAAACCGAAATGTTACATTGTCGTACAACACTTAGCACTCTCATGGCGAGAGTGCTAACAGGCGACCGAAGTGCCTGATTGGTATTGAGCTTGCGGCGGTGTAGTGATGGGATTCGATCAATTAAACGACCGTGAACGGCAGATTCTCAAGGTTCTGATCGACCACTATGTCTCGACCGCGGAACCAGTCGGATCGCGCGTTCTGGCCAATAAGTTCAGCATCGGACTCTCGCCGGCCACGATTCGCAACACGATGCAGGATCTCGAGGAGATGGGTTTGATCCGTCAGCCGCATACCTCGGCCGGACGAGTCCCGACCGACGACGGCTATCGGACGTACGTCGACAATCTGATCGAGCCGCAGACAATTCCCAATGATCTGGCTAAGCGGCTGCGCGAAGAACTCGCTTTGGAACACAAGCGGGCCGTCGAAGACATCATGGCGCAGACCGCGCATATTCTCGCGTCGGTGACATCGCAGATTGGCGTCACCCTGGCTCCGCGCTTCGACAAGGGGATCATCTCCCGGATCGAGCTTGTGCCGGTGGCGGAGCGACGGCTGTTGGTTGTGGTGGGAATTCAGACCGGACTCGCACGAACAGTGTTGCTCGAGGTCGCGGCCGATGCTGACGAACGGTCGATTGAGGTAACTCAGCGGACTTTGAACGAACGTTTGGCGGGGCAGAGTGTCGGAAATTTGCGTACGACCGCGCCGCAGATGTTGAAGGACGACAACCGCGCCGATCCACGGCTCGTCAAGGTCTTCATCGAAGCGGCGGAGGATCTGATCGAGAGCGGTCCCGGTGAATCGCTTCATGTCGACGGGACATCCAATCTCTTCTCCCAGCCGGAGTTCGCCGATCACCAGGCACTCGGTGGTGTCTTGCGTGTGATTGAAAAACGCACGCCGATCGTCAACCTTCTGCGCAACCGTGGCGCGGGGGAGGGGATCGTCGTGACGATTGGCCGTGAGGTCAAACTGGAAGGCGCCGAAGGATGCTCGTTGGTGTCCTCGGCGTACAAAATCGGGCAGGTCGAAGGGACAATCGGTATTCTCGGTCCGACGCGGATGGAATACGCCAAGCTGTTGGCGATTATCGATTACACGGCCAGATTGCTGGCAGAGCAGATGGAAAAGTGAGCGACGAGGATAACAAAGTTCCGATGGATACGACGAACGTGTCACCGGCAGAGGCTGAGGATCTGGTCGGCGCCGAGCAAGCCAACCCGCAAGTGGAGTCCGCACCTGCGGCGGAAGCAGCTCCATCGGCCGACGATTGGCATGATAAATACCTGCGCCTGTTCGCCGAGTTCGACAATTACCGCAAACGGTCGGCACGCGATTTCGGTGAGCTGGTACGCAACGCTGAACGTGACTTGATCGCCGATCTGACCGAGGTGCTGGACAATTTTGGACGGGCGCTCGACACGGATCACAAGGGTGAATCGGTCGCGGAGTTTGCCAAGGGGATGTCGCTGATTCGCGACCAGTTCTGGACCGCGCTCAGCAAGCGAGGCCTCGAACGCATGGAAACAGTCGGAAATCCTTTCGATCCCGGCCAGCATGACGCGATGGTACGGATGCCCTCCAATGAGTACGATGAAGGAGTCGTGATGCAGGAAGTCTCGCCGGGGTATCGGCTGGGAAACAAAGTGCTGAAGTATGCGCGGGTCGTGGTGTCGCAGGGGAAAGGTGAGACAGGTAGCGAAAACGGTCGAACTACTGCCAGGGAGGGCGAGGCTCCTGCCGAGCCTTTTGACGGGAAGTAAGAGCGGTCAGATGAAGATTGTGTCAAGGAGAGTATATGAGCGTAGGTGACGTGTTGATGGGGCGGGTGCTTGATCGAATCTTGCCGTTACCATTTCGGTATTCCCTCTTGCCCCGCGGGGTAATGACCGGCATACCGTTCTGGAAGTTCACATTCGACTATGCCAACAACATGCCCCGATCTATCATATTGGTGGAAGCCATTATCAAGTTTACATTTCGGGAATCTGACGGGTGGGAGCCGATCGCGCACACGAAGCACTTCATTGATCATCCTCATTACGGTCCCAATGAGAAGCGGGATGTACGTGAGCGTTCAATGGGTGTCAAAGTCCAATCAGGAGATATTGGATTCCCCTCAGATATATCTGATCTCGCGAGTCGACCCGAGGCAGTTCACGAAGTGCTCTCTATGACCAATCGGGCGGAGATTAGCTTGCGAGTCCGAGTGGGAGAGCAGATACATCAGACTTCTTGGTATGCGTACGAGGGATACAATCGCCAAGAATTCCTGGAGAGAATGAAGCAGTCGCGGTAAGCGGGAGGGAAAGGCTCCTGCCGAGCCTCTTTCGAACCAGGTAGAGCTCGGTTACAGGTGGGGACGGTGTATCATAGAGTATTCGGTGTTCTCCCGTAAGGGTGGCTCGGCGGTCCGCCGCGGCGGATCGCCCTCCCAGTACCGGGAGACAAGTTTGAGCAGATGATCGTAGATTTCGATTCTTAGGAGCAGGGAGGATTCATAACAATGGGTAAAGTCATTGGCATCGATCTGGGAACGACCAACTCGTGTGTGGCGGTCATGGAAGGCGGGACCCCTACAGTGATCCCCAATGCCGAGGGGGGACGCACCACGCCATCGGTCGTAGCCTTCACGAAAGACGGGGAGAGGCTTGTCGGCCAAATCGCCAAACGCCAGGCGATCACCAATCCCGAGAACACAGTCTATTCGATCAAGCGCTTCATGGGCCGCCGCCATTCGGAAGTCACCTCCGAGGAGAAGCTGGTTCCGTACAAGGTGACCGAGAACAGCGCGGGCGAAGTGCGCGTGATCGCGGGAGGCAAAGAGTCATCGCCACCGGAAATCTCCGCGATGATCCTGCAGGCGATGAAGAAGACTGCGGAGGATTATCTCGGCCAAACCGTCACGCAGGCGGTGATCACGGTTCCCGCGTATTTCAATGACGCCCAGCGTCAGGCCACCAAGGACGCCGGCCGGATTGCGGGTCTGGAAGTTCTGCGCATTATCAACGAGCCCACGGCGGCATCGCTCGCCTATGGTCTCGACAAGAAGAAAGACGAGAAGATCGCCGTCTATGATTTGGGCGGCGGCACATTTGATATCTCGATTCTGGAATTGGGCGAGGGCGTGTTTGAGGTCCGTTCAACCAACGGGGATACGCATCTTGGCGGCGACGATTTCGATCAGCGTATCATCGACTGGATGGCCGATGAATTCAAACGGTCCAACGGTATCGACCTGCGCCAGGATCGTATGGCACTGCAGCGCTTGAAGGAAGCTGCGGAGAAAGCCAAGTGCGAGCTCTCGACAACCATGCAGGCGTCGCTGAATTTGCCGTTTATCACCGCCGACCAGAATGGTCCCAAGCATCTCGACTTGACCCTCTCGCGCGCCAAGTTCGAATCGCTGGTTGAAGATCTATTCCAGCGTACGATGGGCCCGTGCCGTCAGGCGCTCAAGGACGCCAATCTGTCGGCGTCGGAGATCGATGAAGTCGTGTTGGTCGGTGGCATGACGCGGATGCCCAAAGTTCAGGAGATCGCCAAGGAGATCTTCGGCAAGGAACCACATCGCGGAGTCAACCCCGACGAAGTCGTGGCCATCGGAGCGGCGATTCAAGGCGGGGTGCTGGTCGGTGATGTGAAAGATGTGCTGCTTCTGGACGTCACGCCGTTGTCGCTGGGTATCGAAACCCTTGGCGGGGTCATGACACGCCTGATTGAGCGTAACACCACGATTCCCACTCGGAAGTCGCAGGTATTCTCGACGGCGTCGGACAACCAGCCGGCAGTGTCGATCCATGTCCTTCAAGGCGAACGTGAGATGTCGATCGACAATCGCACTCTCGGACGCTTTGATCTGGTTGGGATTCCTGCGGCGCCGCGCGGCATGCCGCAAATTGAAGTCACCTTCGACATCGATGCCAATGGCATCGTCAATGTCTCCGCCAAGGACCTCGGCACCGGCAAGGAACAGAAGATAAAGATCGAATCCTCGAGTGGGCTTTCGAAAGAGGAAGTCTCCCGCATGATGAAAGATGCCGAGGCGCACGCCGAGGAGGACAAGAAGAAAAAAGAGCTGATCGAAGTGCGCAACAAGGCCGACCAGGTTGTTTACAGCACTGAGAAAACTCTGAAAGACCATGGCGACAAGGTCTCGGCCGACGAGCGCAAGAAGATCGAAGCCGCGGTCGAAAAGCTCAAATCGCTCCAGACCGGCACCGATAAGGATGCGATTGATAAGGCGATTGAAGAAGTCATGAGTGCCTCCCACAAGCTGGCGGAAGAACTCTATAAACAGAAAGCATCCGATGCCGCCGGTCCGGGTGCGGGTCCGCAACCCGGAGCCCAGCCCCAGCAACCATCGGAATCGAAGACCGCCGGCGATGGCCAGGCCGTGGATGCCGAATTCGAGGTCGTGGACGACGGCGATAAGAAGTGATTGAGCCGCGAACCTCTTGCATATTACCACCGCGCGTAGGGGCGTATTGAATACGCCCCCGCGCTGTTTGGAGCGAATCGTAAGGTGAGTCGATTGGACAAACGCGACTACTATGAAATCCTCGGCGTCGAAAAGGACGCCGACGCTGACCAGATCAAGAAGGCTTACCGCCGTCTTGCGGTTCAGTTCCATCCCGACAAGAATCCCGGCGACAAGTCGGCCGAGGAGAAATTCAAGGAAGCCACCGAGGCGTACGAGGTCCTGAAGGACGACGACAAGCGGCGCACGTACGACCAGTTCGGCCACGCAGGATTGAGTGGAGCGGGCGCGGGCGGCGGCGCGTACGGAGGATTCGACGGCTTTGATCTCTCGGATGCGTTGCGCGCCTTCATGCGCGATTTCGGCGGTGGCGGTGGCGGCGTTTTCGATGAACTCTTCGGCGGACGAGGCCGCGGACGCGGCGGCCCGATGGGCGGCTCCGATCTGAAGGTGCGTCTCAAGCTGACGCTTGAGGAGATCACGTCGGGAGTCGAAAAGAAACTGCGCATCAAACATCTGATCCAATGCACAGAGTGTCACGGCAGCGGCCAGGCCAAGGGTTCGAAGAAAACCCCCTGTCTCCAGTGCGGCGGTGCCGGTGAAGTTCGGCAGGTCACGCGCTCGATCTTCGGGCAATTCGTGAATATCGCGACCTGCCCGCGCTGTCACGGTGCTGGTGAGATCGTGGAGAAACCCTGCCCGGGATGCAGGGGAGAGGGTCGTATTGAGGGAACCTCGACCATCAGCGTTAAGATCCCCGCAGGTGTCTCAGCCGGGAACTACATTACAGTTGCCGGTGCCGGCCATGCGGGACCGCGCGGCGGACCGGCCGGCGACGCGATCGTGATTATCGAAGAGGCGCCCCACGAGATGTTCGAGCGTCACGGCGACGACATCTTGTACGCTTTGCCGATCAGCTTTGCGCAAGCGGCGCTGGGCGATAGTGTGATCGTTCCCACACTCAACGGCTCAGTGAAGCTCACGATTCCTGCCGGAACTCAATCAGGAAAACTCCTGCGGCTTCGCGGCAAAGGCATCACCCATCTGCGCGGTTTCGGTTCCGGCGACCAGCTCGTCCAGATCATCGTCTGGACCCCGACCGAGCTTTCCAGCGACGAAAAGGCGCTGCTGAAGAAGCTCTCCGAATCGCGCGGTGGCCAACCGCCCAAAGCCGATCGCTCGTTCTTCGAAAAACTCCGCGCAACGTTTAAGAACTAGTTCAGACCACCTTCGAGTGAAAGTGTGGCGCGGGCGCCCTCGCCCGCGTTTTCGCGGGAGACTTGCCCATCGTCATCCGCGCCAACCCGGGTGGGACCCAGTCGACGGTGTCTGGTTCTTCCGGTCATGCACCGTGAGAGGATGCGCAGGCTTCGCCTGCGCACGCGGCCGAGGCGGCCGCGCCACATTCCTTCGTGGCTTCGCGTCCCAAATTGGGAGAGCTTCCTCCTTCAGAAATCCAATTGCCCTCCTCGCCGGATCACTGCTCCTTGCCGACATGGACTACCGCTCGCTGCAACGCATCACCCGTGCGCCCGGGTTTTTCTGGGTGCCGCCGGAACAGGTTCAGGGCGACCGGCTTACGCTAACCGGGGATGAGGCGCATCACGCGTCGGCCGTGTGCCGGCTGGCGGCGGGGGAGATGATCACCGTTTGCGATGGCGCGGGGAACGCGTACGACTGCGAGATTGTCAGCTCCACGTCGCACGAAGTCTCCGCGCGAATCGTCCGCAGCCACCGCCGTCTGGGGGAACCGGCGACGCAAATCACGCTGGCGGTGGGAATCGGCAAGCCTTCCAGTTTAGATTGGATTGTCGAGAAAGCGGTCGAGCTCGGTGCCGCGCGCATCATCCCAATGCAGGTCGACGAATCGCCGGAGGCAATGGGAGCGCCGGAATCATCGCGTCGGCGCGTCGAACGCTGGCGCCGCCTGGCTCTGGGGGCGATGAAACAATCGCTGCGTTCTGTTTGGCCGGCAATCGACGATGTCCAGTCACTCCCAACTGTTATCGCAACCTTCAGCGAGTATCAATCGCGCTGGCTGATTGACCCAGAAGGCGTAGCCATTCCACCAGGGCAGGCAAAGACCGACCACGGTTTGCATGTTCTGGTACTCGTGGGACCTGAGGCGGGATTCACCCCCGCCGAACGAATGGCGATGACTGCCGCGGGAGCATCGCCGTACAGCCTCGGTGACCGCCGGCTGCGTGCCGAAACCGCGGCCATCACGGCACTGACGTTGATCATGCATCATCTGGGGGAGATATGACCGGCACGTATCCAACCGACGAGCATTGCATCTTTTGCCGGATCATAGCGCGCCAGGCGCCTGCCAAACTTCGTTATGAGTCGGAGCACGTGATGGCCTTCGACGATCATCGTCCCAAGGCACCGACGCATGTGCTGATCTGCCCCAGGGGACATTACCCAACATTCATGGACACGCCCAACGAGGTTCTCACTCAGCTCGAGGCAGAGATCAAAATCGTGGCGGAGCAACTCGGTGTCGGGGAGCGGGGATTCCGTCTGGTCGTCAACAATGGCCGCGAGTCGGGGCAATTGGTCTTCCACCTGCATTACCATCTCCTTGCCGGAACCGTGATGGGCTTCTGAGCCCGCGCCCATGGGCTTGATGAACGACCCCGCAAACGAAGGGGTCAGGTAGAACGGAACGAGGAGATTGCTTCGCTTCGCTCGCAATGACTGCCCCTGAGATCCCTCGGAACAAATGTTACAGCAGTCGTTGCGAGGAACGTCCCCGCCGAAGGCGGGGGGAGTGACGAAGCAATCTCACGCTCTCCAGCACACGGGATTCGTTCACGAGGCATTTCGACACGTCCCCATCACAGGGTATAGGACTCGCCCCATACTTTATCTCGCCAATGGACTAGTTGTCCGACGGCCGGTGCATGTCAGGTCTGTCGCGCCAATCTTCGCATCGTGGATGCCCCCGAGTCACAAGGAGTTACCGATTGTGCGCTTAGGATTCGCTTGAGGTGTCTTCCGGCAGGCAGATTGCTTCTATCCGGTGTGTTGGAAGTCCAATCACTGAGGAGCGGGACGCGATGCGATTGAACAGGGATAATCGGGGAACGACGTTAATGGAATTGATGATCATTTGCGTGATCATCTCGGTGCTTTCGGCGATGGCCGTGCCGACATGGCTGGATTACATGCCGAAGCTTCGCACCAAAACGGCCGTGAGATCGGCTGTCTCCACATTGCGCGAAGCGCGGTCGCAGTCGATCAGCGAAAAACGGCGTTTCGGTGTGTACTTCGATGCAAACGGCAAGAATTTCGTCCTCTTCGTCGACAAGGTCAATCCCGGCAATGGCACCTATGACACGGGCGACTCGCTGGTCACCCGAACCGAATTCGGTTCAAACGCCGTTATGGAAAGCACCACGCTGACCGGGTCAACCGTCGTCTTCGATATGGGCGGCTCGGCCTCACAGTCAGGCACGGTGACGTTCACCACTTCAGACGCGGCGATCAGGTATGTCGTCGATGTCTTGGCCGCCACCGGACGGATCAAGATGACCGCCGGTTGAGCCTGATTGCGGCTCTAATCAGGATGATAGCTGGAAGGGCGTACTGCATACGCCCCTTTTGCTACCCGGGAGACCTCCGCATTTAGAAGAACGTTGGTGTGGGACATCCCCAAGAATGAAGGTCATGCCGTAGCGGCAGGCCGTATGCAATACGCCTACGGGCGGCATTGAGGCACCCTCGGACAAAAAGATCGCGGGGGCGACTTCCGTCGCCCCCGCGTCCGTCCGGTGTGTCAACCATGCCTCGGAGAGGGAGGATGCTCTGATTGCTTTCCAGTCACCATGGCCGTAACGCGGCCACTCGACTCCACCTCTGCAAAAGCGCAACCAATCATCAAAGATTCCAGTCACTCGCGTGGCGCGATTCGTATGTTCCGTTACACGCGTGGCTTACGCCGGTTTAGATGAAGCGTTACACGAAGGTCGCGAGGGCGTCCTGCTGTGAGACAGAGATTCCTGTGGCATTGATCCCACACAGTGATTGATTCGGGCAATGGTTTGGCGAAGTCATAGAGACCTTTGGTGCCTCCGTTACGCGTGGAAAAGCGTGAGCGGTGGGGTAGGCGCTTTCTGTTCACTGCTCAGGCTGGGGGACGTTTGTTCTGCTCGGTCGATAACGTCCGATAATACATATTATGTAAAGTACGCATGTTGGAGTGACGGGGATTGATGACAGTGCCAAACCCTGACGAGTCAGTTCACCTTCCTTCGGCGGTCCCTGACGCTAATCCGAACCGGCGGCTTCGCCTCCTGACCTCACTTGGTGTTCTCATCCTGACTTGCATTCTGTATGCGCCCCGGCTCAAAGACTTCTTTCTTTCTGATGACTTCTCACTCCTTTGGACCTGCATTCGGCCCGATGGCTTCTTTGCGAACAATGGCTGGCTGACCGGCAGCGCCGAGTCCTGGACATCCGCCTTTCGGTTTATGCCGGCATCGTCGCTGTCCGGTTTGCTGATCTATCAGTTCACCGGAACTGATCCATTGGGCTGGCATTTGACCAATCTGTTGTTGCATTTGATCAATGCCGTTTTGGTCGGCGTGCTGCTCCGACG
>JAKAKI010000021.1 GCA_021813505.1 bacterium
CGCCGGATTTACGCCGGGTCCCCTTGGCCACAGGAGCTTCGCGGTCTCTGGCCCGCTCGCCCCGGTTCCCGGCGCCTCGTATCCGGTTTTTGTTCATCGGCCCACGGTTGCGTTCCACGCTTCCTCCGGACGAACGGTCACCCGTCCGCCCTTGCGTTTCCCTTGTGTTGCTGTGACCTGCTTCACAGAGGACTTACACCTCCAAGTCAGTGCCCATGCCGGGCGCACATAAAATCCGCCCCGCCCGCCGAGGCGGACGGGGCGGTTCCATTTCCCCCCAATCGGCGTGGCGCGCACGCCACGCAATTCTGCGCCCTATTATGCGGGAACCGGCGCCGACTGCAAGGTCTTTTTCAGCCAGTCCGTCGTCGACGATTTCGGGCGAACGATCGGGTAACCCATCGCACGGGCGATCACCGCCTGCGAGCAGATACCCAGCGCCCGCGAAACGGAGAACAGCACCGTGTAGTAGGAGAACTCGGTCAGTCCGTACTTGTAGAGCAGCGCACCGGAGCCGGCATCGACATTAGGCCACGGATCCTTGATCTTCTGCACCTGCTTCAGAACATTCGGCACCACGTCGAACACCTTCGCCACGATCTGGAAGGCCTCGTCCTTGGCACAGTACTTCTTGCCGAAATCGAGGAACGCATCAAAGCGCGGGTCGGTGATACGCAGCACCGCGTGGCCGTAACCCGGAACCACCTTGCCGGATTGCAGAGTTTCCCACGCGTACTTTTCAAGCTGCTCGTTGGTCGGCACGCCGTTGAATTTCTTGCGCGTCTCCAGCACCCATGCCAGACACTCCTGATTGGCCAGGCCGTGGAGCGGGCCCGCCAGACCATTCAGCCCCGCCGACAACGCATAATACAGGTCGGACAGCGCCGAATTGACCGTGGCGGATGAGAACGCCGAAACGTTGCCGGACTCATGGTCCGAATGCAGCACGAGGTACAAACGCATCAGACGGGCGAAATCGCCGGACGGATCGGGAATGCCCAGCATGTGGACATAATCCGCCGACCAGTCGAGATTCGGATCGCTGTTGATGCGCGGACCCTTTTCAAAACGCAACCGGTACACACCGGCGGCAATCGCTGGAAGAACGGCGATGATGTTGAGTGCATCTTCCAGTGTCGCAACCCAGTAGTCGTCCTTCTTCATTCCCTCGTCGTACCGCTTGCGGAACACCGACTCACGTTCCATGCACAAGATGGCGGTGTCGAACATGCACATTGGATGCGAATCCTTCGGCATCGCTTCCAGCACCTTCCAGACATAGTCCGGCACTTTGGCACGCTTCTTCAGGTCCATTTGCAACGAATGGAGCGAACCCTCGTCCGGCATCGACCCGGTGCAGAGCAGCCAGAAGATTTCTTCGGGCAGACGATCGGTGAGATCCTTGACCGGAATACCGCGAATGATCAGACCCTTGTCCGGTTCCACCGATGAGGTGTCGCACACGGCGCCACGGACTCCCCGCATCCCGCCATAAACCTGGGATAGGGTGACCTTCCCCACCACGTCTTCGCCGTGGGCTTTGAGGAATTCTTTCACGTCATCCCGCAGAGCCGGGATCTGTTTTGCCATTGTGTCCTGCAGTGTCGCCATGGCGATTCTCCTTGGTCTTGTCCCGCCCCATCCGGTGCGGGGACAGAGTTTATGGTACAATCAGGCACTCGTATGCGGCGCTCGGATTTCCTAAATTGAACTTCAGGTTCACGACCTATACTGTACGATTCGGCATCTCGATTCGTGAATTAATTAACAATACTTTTTAGCCTTCTCATTGCTTGGAATCAAGCCGATTCTGTCAATCTTACCCCTAAACCTGACAAAATGCCCATGGCACCCCCAAGCGATTTTGCCACCGGCGGCTTTTATCTGACCTGGGTACGTATTACCTTTCGGATGTCTACCCGTTGAATACCCCATGCAGAGGTGTTTGAATCGGTGGATGAAGGGGAATTGGCCATGATCAAACGAGAAGAAGCACTCGAATACCATCGTCGTGCACGGCGGGGCAAGATCCAGGTCACACCCACAAAACCTTGTATGACGCAGTTGGACCTGTCGCTGGCGTACACGCCCGGAGTCGCCGAGCCATGCCGCGAGATCGAAAAGGACCCCGAGGCCGCCTTCATGTACACCGCCAAGGGGAACCTGGTCGCGGTCATCTCCAACGGAACCGCCGTCCTCGGATTGGGACACATTGGCGCGCTCGCCGGGAAACCGGTCATGGAAGGCAAAGGCGTATTGTTCAAACGGTTCGCCGATATCGATGTTTTCGACATCGAAGTCGATGAGCTTGACCCCGTGAAAATCGTGCAAATCGTCAAGTCTCTGGAGCCGACTTTTGGCGGGATCAATCTTGAAGACATCAAAGCTCCTGAGTGCTTCTACATCGAGGAAGAACTCAAGAAACTCATGAAGATCCCGGTCTTCCACGATGACCAGCACGGCACCGCGATCATTTCCGGCGCCGCCCTGCTCAATGGCTGCGAAATCGTGGGCAAGAATCTCGACAAGGTCAAAGTCGTCTTCAACGGCGCAGGAGCTGCCGGCATCGCCTGCGCGAACCACTATGTGCGACTGGGCGTCAAGCTGGAGAACATCATCCTCTGCGACACCAAAGGTGTGGTCTACAAGGGACGCACCGACGGCATGAATCCGTACAAGGCCAAATTCGCCTCCGCCACCACGGCGCGGACGCTCCAGCAGGCCATGGAAGGCGCCGACGTCTTTTGCGGCTGCTCGGTGGCCAACACGGTGACCAAGGACATGGTCCGGGGGATGGCCAAGAATCCCATCGTCTTCGCAATGGCCAATCCCGATCCGGAGATCACCTACCCCGACGCCAAAGCCGCGCGCAGCGACGTGATCATGGCAACCGGACGCTCAGACTACCCCAATCAGGTCAACAACGTCCTCGGATTTCCATTCATCTTCCGCGGGGCTCTCGACGTGCGCGCCCGTGCCATCAATGATGAGATGAAAGTGGCGGCGACGCACGCCCTCGCGTCCCTGGCGAAGCAACCCGTGCCGGAGTCGGTGCAGGCGGCCTACGGCGGGGCCGAATTCACCTTCGGACCCGACTATATCATCCCCAAACCATTCGATCATCGCGTTCTCCTCTGGGAAGCCAAAGCCGTTGCCAAAGCCGCCATGGATTCCGGCGTCGCCGGAGTACCGATCGATCTCGACAAGTACACCGAGCAACTGGAAGCGCGTCTGGGACGTTCGCGTGCGGTCATGCGCGATGTCATCAACCGCGCCCGCCGCGAACCCAAGCGGATTGTCTTCCCCGAAGGACACGCAGCGAAGATTCTCTATGCCACGCGCACCATCCGTGACGAGAAGATCGGCGATCCCATTCTCATCGGCGATCCCGACCGGATCAAAGCCCGCGCCGCCGACCTCAATGTCGACATCCAGGGACTGGAAATCGTCAACCCGGCCACCTCGGAGTGGACCGAATCATTCGTCGATGAGTTCTATCAGTTGCGCTGCCGCAAAGGCTGCACTCTGCGTGATGCCCGCCGCGCCGTGGAGGACAACCATTACTTCGGACTGATGATGGTGCGCACCGGCAAGGCCCACGGGCTGGTTGCCGGCGCCACAATGCATTACCCCGAAGTTCTGCGTCCGGCGCTGGAGGTCTTCCCCAAATCCAACCACAACGAGAGAGTGGCCGGGATGAACATGCTCATCCTGGAAAACGATATCCTCTTCTTCGCCGACACCACGGTCAACATCGATCCCACAGCGGAGGACCTGGCCGAAATCACCCTGACCTGCGCCGCCAACGTGCGCAAATTCGGCATGGAGCCCAAAGTGGCGCTGCTGTCATTCTCCAACTTTGGTTCGGTCCGCCACCCCAGCACCGACAAGGTTCGGCGCGCCGTGGAGATCATCAAGGGACGCAACCCGGCATTGATCGTCGACGGCGAGATGCAGGCGGATACCGCGGTGACTCCGGCCATCCTGAATGAGACCTACCCCTTCTCGAAACTCAAGGAACGGGCGAATCTGCTGATCTTCCCCGACCTGCAATCCGGCAACATTGCCTACAAATTGGTCCAGCGGCTCGGTAATGCCGAGATCATCGGGCCACTTCTGGTGGGAATGGAGCGCCCGGTGCAAGTTTTACAGGTCGGATCGTACACAGTGCGAGATATTGTCCATCTGGCCGCGGTGACCGTGGTGGAGGCTCAGGGACGGGTTCAAAGAGAGCTGTTCATCCCCAGAGAGCGGATTCCCGAACCCGACAGTCACGAGGCGATAAAGAATTAACTAGCTGTCACTCAAGACCTAACGGCAATAACGGGCGCCCTGTTCTGGGCGCCCTTTTTTGCTCCAAGCGTGGTCAACTTGTCATAATACCGTCGAGCTAGGGTGCGCAGTGGGTGCGTAATGCCACTGCGCACTTAACTCGTTGTGTCACAGCACAAATGAACAGGCGTGCGCAATAAGGCTGCGCAGTCATTACGCACTTTGAGCCTCCGAAACCGTGTGCCAGCTCAACGCGTCTTTCGTGTAAGTCATTGGCAATCAACAAAACGACCTTCAAAAAGACCCTCCAACTTCACGTGGCACGATTCTTGTTATGCATTGTCGCGGCGAGGAACTCCGCGGGTTCCGTCGTGAGACGAATCGGGGGATGCGGATCGCCAAAGCCCCGCCGCCGGATGATGAGATGGAGGGCATCGAATTCACCCCGGCGGTCGGGGCTCACTTTTCACTCCTACTACAGTACCCGGTCACCAACCTCATCGAGTTTCGAGTCGGTGGATTCCGCAGACCGATCCGGATCATTGCGAGTCTCGGCGTGGTGTTCGTCAGCCGTGACGAGAACTGGGGCGACCAGTACCTTGTCCGCATCCCGATTTCGACAAAGGCTCGCCGTTCGCCTGCAATATCGCCCTAACCAACGAGGTGGGCGTCCTCTGGTCGGCGCCAAAACGATACCCCCTCAGCGATCCGGAACGTCTGCTCAAATAGGTATCGGTTATCGTGCAAACGAAGAGGGACGCCGCGAAAGCGTCCCTCTGACTGGTTCCGTTTGTGAGTTCACTCACGGACAATTCGTCGGGTACGGGCTGCACGCGCAGGGATCGCATGGCGCGGGACTGCAGCTAAACAGGTACTCGTTCAGATAGATCACATCGAAAACATCATCCACACCATCGCAATTCACGTCGCCCCGGTCGATGTGCGGACAGCCCTGATCGGTGAGCGGTATCGGGTAGCCCCCAAACACATAGTCGATCAAAAGTGATAAGTCGAAGACATCTATAGCTGCGTCGCCAGTGAGATCGCCGTGATGGGCGCAGTTGCAGGCGGCAATGGTCACCACACCTTTCGTGAATGTTGGCAGAACCTTCACCTGTTCCTGGCATGAAGTGGCGAATATCAGATGATTGCTTAACGCAATGCAGGCGGTGTCGATTTCGAAGGTTCCCGGAACAGCAGTCACATTCACCTTTAGTCGTACTGAGGGGGTTGTGTCAGCTCCCGGCAGCAAATTCGCGGTAACAAACCCGATGCGGGTGAACAGTGCCCCGGTCGGCGAACCGCTGATCGGGTGACTGACGCCGATCTCTCTGAAGGGTGTACCGCCAAAGCCAGGGCGATTTCTCTGGCAGGCCGAATCTTTCGTGAAGAATTGATTCGCAATGACAACGTGGGTCATCACACTGTCGAGCCGGCCGCCGTAAGACAGGGCCATTGAATTGATGAAGGAGCCAGGTGTTACGGCACGAATTTCCAAAGGAATCACCATGGCACACAATTCGACATCATTGGTGATCCGTACTCCGATGAGGACATCTTGAGTTCCAGCAGTGACGGTTTTTGATTCCACTGAAACAACGTTAGCGGCCCGACCGTTCACGCGAGTCAATACGCAGAGTGCAACTACAGTGAGCATTCGACAAGAATACTTCATCTCATCTCTCCTTCCAAAGCTACTTCACGGTTTCCGCGCGGTTTCGTCTTTCCCACCTGCGCGACATCCGTCTCAGGGGTTGGGGACCAAAGTGACTTTTTCGGAACGATCCTCTTCATGCGTCAGTAGCATTCGTAGCATGGTAAGGGGAGCTGCCCGTTACTGAAGGCGATGTCGATGATGTTGACAACGTCAAAGACATCGGCCGCACCATCGCAGTTCACGTCTGCGACGCATGCTGCTAAAACGGGTGCAGGACCGCCTGAGAAACTGAAGTCGATTATCGCATTGACGTCGAACACGTCGTAGTCGCCATCGTTGTCGAAATCGCCATGGATGACCGAGAGCAGGGCGCGGTAGGCGTTGACACGGCCATAGCCGGTGAAGTCATCGAAACCCGCCGCAGCGACATCCTCGGCCGACCGTGTGAGGACGTTGCAGACGATTTGATTGCACGTATCCCTCAGACCGGGAGTTGTGTAGAAATCACGGCGGCGCGAGAGAACCAGCGCTGCGATGCCCGCAGCCTGCGGGCAGGCAGCCGATGTGCCACCGAATGTGGACGTGTAGTTCCGATCCTGCGGTTCATAAGGGAAACATGGTCTGCGAATGTCGGGATTGAATCCCGCTGAACCCATCTGGTCATCAGTCCACATATCACCACAGGCGTCGACATCGCCAGTTGGTGCAACAACATCAAGCTCCGGTCCCCAGCAACTCCAGTCCCAGCGGGTGTTGTCCCGTTTCAGCGCCCCCACGGCAATCACATTCGGCAGCGCCGCGGACGGATATACGTTATACGACTTCGATCTCTCGTTGCCCGCTGCGAAGAACACGGTACAACTGTATGGCCTCGCCGAACCGTTTGGGGTTGTAACTTCGTTTATGGCCTGCACCACTTCCCATGGCAGCGGGTCGAGGGGAGGCCCCTGATACCCCCAGCTGTTGGAGATGATCTTCGCCCCATGCGACGCTGCGTAGGAGATTGCCAAGCCAACATAGAATCCGGTCGTCATATCGCCATCGTCATAGTAAATCTTGATGGGGATCACTCGACAACTTGGACAAACACCCACAACACCGGTATCGTTGGTCGAAGCCGCCAGTATTCCTGCGCAGGCAAGTCCGTGACCACTGTAATAGCCAGGTGTTGGATCCCAGTCGGGCTGTGGCGGAGGGTACGGACCTGCCGCATCGAATCCCGGTTCCAATCGCGACCACGGCAAGTCCTCGTGCTCAGCAATCCCCTCGTCGATTACCGCGACTTTGAGATTCGAATCAATCAATGGAACCAACCACGCCGAATCCGCATCGATGTCGACGTCACGGTAGGGGTAGTCGCGATCCTTCAGCCAATATTGATGTGTGTAGTAAGGATCGAGAGGCTCGCTGAGGAGCTGGGCCTTCGAATAGATCTCCGCCCCAGCCATAACAACCTCGGGGAGGAGACACATTCGATTTCCAATACTGAAGGGGTCGGTCTTGATGGTATCATCCAAGGCGCAAAGCACCCAGCCGTGGGCGAAGGCGGCAGAATCCACAAACCGGAGTCCATTTGAAGCAAGGAGGGATGCCATAGAACTCGATGTTAGAGAGGGGTCGAATCGTATGGCCACCAGGTCTGTTGCGCGATACTCCGCCGAATCTGAGGTTGAGAGGTAGACAGGTATCGCCCTGTTTACTGCCGAGTCATTCATGAGATCGGCGTGTGAGTTGTCATACCCATAGCCATTGCTGATGCCATAAATCCAGAATCCACGGCCAAGGTCCTCCGGCGAAACGGCTGGATCGAGACAAGGATGGCGGTCAAACATGGTGCCTGACACGATCTGCGTAACGGTCGAATCGGCTTGCACGGCAATCCGTTTTTGAGACGGCTGGATCGCAACCGCC
>JAKAKI010000052.1 GCA_021813505.1 bacterium
GGAGGAATGTCAGGCGCCCTGCATGTACGCGCCCTTCCGGCGTTTCCTTTTGAGCCTTAAGCGGCTGACCGCGGCGCACCCGGCTCCGTAATTGGTCAACGGTGCTGGTTCTACGTGGCCAGGGAGAACCGCGCCCTCTGGAAGGAACTAGCTTCGCCTTTCCAGGCCGCCCAGCAATCGCAGCAGACCATCGAGCACTGTCAAAGGGTGTGGAGGACACCCCGGGATATAGAGATCGACCGGGATGTCCGAGGGGATTCCGTTCAGCGAAGCCTCGGCGCCGGCGAATGGCCCTCCGCTAATTGCGCAGGCACCAGTAGCAATCACGATCCGGGGCGTGGGCACTGCCTGGTACGTTTCCCGTAGCGCCGATTCCATATTCCTGGTCACGGGTCCGGTGACGACAATTCCATCGGCGTGGCGCGGTAAGGCCACAAACTGAATTCCGAATCTGCCCAGATCGAAGATCACGTTTCCGGTGGCCGTCAACTCGGCTTCGCAGCCGTTGCAGCCTCCTGCCGATACCTGTCGCAATTTGAGTGATCGGCCGAGGAGTTTACGGGTTCGTTCTTCGAGCGCGGACGCCAATTTGATTACTGGCCCCGAGAGAAGCAGGTCCCCGCGGGTGCGCGTGGCCAGCCGATGATCCGAAGAGAAAGCGATCGCACCTTCGGGACACGCGGTTTCGCATAGGGGACAGAAAAGACACGCACCCAAGTCGAGGCGCAGCGGCCTCGTGAGAATCGCCTCGGTCGGACAGATATCGGCGCAGGCGGTGCAGTTCTCCGCGCATTTGGCGGCATCAATCACCGGCAGTCCTCGAAACCGCTCGAGCGGTACCTGGGGCCCCTTCGGGAACGCGGTCGTTTGATGTCCCTGATGAGCGCGAGTTTTCAGCAAATTCGACATTCGGGATCGCCTCTCACAGATCGTGGCCCGCATAGGACAGGTTGAAGCTCTTATTACAGAGCGGGAAATCGGAAATCTGTTCGTCACGAAGGGCTATCGCCAGCCCCGGCCAGTTGTGGAATGAGGGGTCGATGACCTTATACGATGTCAGCTGCCCATCCGGGCCGGAGGTGGCAACATGGGCGATCTCCCCACGCCAGCCCTCGACCATCGAAACGACCAGACTGTTCGGTTTGAGCGGTTCGGATTCGTGGGCGAGCTGTCCCTCGGCGAGTTCCGCAATCTGTTCTTTGACGAACGTGATCGACCGTTGCGCTTCCAGCCAGCGTACCAGCGCTCGTGCCATCACATCACCGGATTCGGCGGTCGCCACCGGTATGTGTGCGAACCGGTAGACATCGAACGGGTGATCATTGCGCACGTCACGGCTGCAACCACTGGCGCGTGCGATCGGCCCGACAAGGCCCAATTCCTGAGCGGTTTCGAAGGCCACCGTTCCGGTGTATTCGAAGCGTGAGCCGATGGAGGGAGTGTCGAAGATCAATTCCGCCGTCTCGTTGAAATCACGATCGGCTTTGGCCAGGTGCGCGAGCATGGTGAGCTTCTGTGTGGCACTCAGATCGAACCGCACGCCGCCGGGAATGATGAATCCGCGGCCGAAGCGGCTGCCCGACAATTCCATCAGCAAATTGAGGAATTCGCCGCGCAACCGTCCCATCCAGGAGGCGCCGGGCAGGTAGCCGACATCATTGCACAGCGCGCCCAAATCGCCGACATGATTGGACAACCGTTCGAGTTCGAGCACGATCCCGCGAAGAACTTGGGCGTGCAAGGGCGGCTCGATCCCCGAGAGCGACTCGAGTGCGCGGCAGTAGGCCAGTGCGTGGCCGATGACCGTGTCACCGGCGATCGACTCCGCGATGGCGAGGCGTCGTGATGGTTTCGATCGCAAGAACAACTCTTCCGCGCCGCGATGCTGGTAACCGAGCTGGATTTCCAGATTCAAGACTGTCTCGCCGTGGCATTGAAAACGGAAGTGGCCCGGCTCAATGATTCCGGCGTGTACGGGTCCCACCGCGACTTCGTGAATGCCCTCGCCGGCCACTTGAAAGAACGGATGCTTCGGCACCGGGGAAGAGCCACCATTGCCGGCCGGTGCCAGCTCCGCGTGCGCCCGGAGTGGTTTGAGCCAGGGGTGGCCATTAGGACGAATGGCGTGCGACTCGAAGATCTCCCGCTCGAATGCCTGAGCCTGAGGCAGCACGTCCGAGAGGGACTCGAACGAATTCGACCTCGGAACTGCCAGGCCAATGAGGCCGATGCGGCCGCGCGTGTCGTCCGCCAGTACGGCCAGGATCGATGAAGTGCCGTTCGTGGCCGCGGGCTTAGATGGAAGGACAAGTAGTGCTGAGAGTCTCGCTCCCCGGGACACGGCGCTCTCACAGATTCGCTTGAAGCGGTCATCCGGTACCGTGGGGACATCCTTCAGCGCTACCGCAAAATCATTGGTGGTCCACAGCAAATCCGAGGGGGCCTGGTGCCGGGATTCGGGTGGCGGGAGATGGTTTTTCGAGTCATCGGCCATGATCAGCCTCCCAACAATCCCGCTGCGCGGTGGAGCAAGTCTGAAAGGACAGGGGGCAAATAAACGCCCAGTGCAAGTACACCGCAGGCCATTGCCAGCGGAGTCACGACAGACAAAGTGGACTCTTTCCGGTTTTGGATTGGCGATGACGAGGAACCTTGCAGCATCGGCAGCAACACGCCTCCCATACCCAGAAACGCGATAGCAAGGAGCGTCACGAAGACAATGCCCAGCCAGGGATGTGACCCGATCGCGGTCTGGAAGATTATGAACTCACTCCAGAATGGGCCAAATGGAGGAGTCCCACCGATGGCGAGCATCAAGATCGTCAGCAAGACTCCGCTCACTGGCAATCTCTGAGTCAGCCCCCGAACCTCGCTCACTCTGGTCGTGCCGAATTCGCGCAGGACATTTCCCGCTACGAAGAAGAGTCCGGCCTTGCAGACAGAGTGGCTGACTGCGTGGAACATGGCACCATAGACCGCCATACCGCCAAGACCGACCCCGACTGCCATGATCCCCATGTTCTCGATACTGGAGTAGGCGAATAGCCGCTTGTAGTCGCGCTGTCGGACCATAAACGCGCACGCCACGGCTATCGAGATGATCCCCATGGTGATCAGCAGAGTGCGGGCAAAAGCCGCGTCGCCGGATGCGATGCAAATCTGGTAGAATCGAAGGATTGCCAGGAATGCGCAATTGAGCAATGCGCCAGAAAGCAGGGCGGAGACGGGCGAAGGAGCCTGGCTGTGCGTATCCGGCAGCCATGTGTGCATCGGTGCAAGTCCCATTTTGGTCCCATAGCCGACAAGAGCGAGGACAAAGGCGGCCTTGAGCCATGGCTTCGCCATTGTTGGCGCAACGCTCATCAAACTCGATAAGGACAACCCGGCGTGCGTTTGCGACGATGCCGTCGCGGCAATGCCGAGAAAGAATGTCCCCAAGAGGGCCAGCGCGATTCCCACGGAGCAGAGCAACAGATACTTCCAGGCCGCCTCGAGGGCGCTCTTGCGTCGGTAGAAGTACACCAGCGGTGCGCTGGCCAGCGTGGTCCCTTCGACCGCCGCCCACATCAAGGCAAGATGCTGGGTTGTGGCGACCAGCGACATGCAGGAGAGAAACCACAGGAGGCACGGGATGAAGCGATGCGGCGCCGCCTGCTCGCCATGGGTGCCGTGCATCAAGTATGGGATGCTGTAAAGGGACGCCGCCAGGAAGAGAATGCTGGTCAGCGTCAGAAACAGAAGTCCCAGTACATCGAGCTTGAACATCCAGCTCAATTCCAGGCCGCCGGGAATCGTCCACAGCCATCCGGTGGCCAAAAGATGCATGCCCGCGCCCACCAGGAGCAACGTCAGCGCGACGCGCACATTCCTGGTGTAGAGCGCGACGAGCCCCAGCAGGGCGGGAAAGGCCACAAGAACAGCGAAGACCATCAATCAGTCCTTCAAAGTCGACAATAACTCGGTGTCAATGTGATCGAACTCACGGCTGATGTGGTTAATGGCGATCCCCATCACGAAAATCCCCACCAGCAAGTCGAGCAGTATACCCAGCTCCACCGCGAATGGCACCTCGCGCGCGAGCGTTTGTCCGAAGATGAACACGCCGTTTTCTATCAGCAGATACCCGATGACGTGCGTGATTGCCTGACGCCGGCTGATGAGGACCAGAAAGCCGGTGAGCAGGGTGGCGAACGCAACCGGCACGAGGAGCATGGTTGGCGCCGGCCGTGGCAAAACCAGCACGGTGGACATCCAAAACGAGATGCCCATAAGCAGACCTGCCAGCAGGACGGATGAATGCAGACTGACCGAAGGATCGACTTCGCGCCGGACATTAGCCTCGCGGATTGCGCGGGAGACCAGGATGGGAATGACGATCGCCTTGATCGCAAGAGTCCCAGCGCAAATGACAGCGAGGTGGAACAATTGCACATTGAAGCCGCTGGTCCACAACACGAGTGGCAAAAGCGCCAGCGCCGCACCCTGGATGGCGGAAGCGCGGACGCAACTGTTCAGGCGGCTGGTGGCCACGATGTACAGATTGCTGACCGCCACCAGGAGGAGCAGCAGATCGGCGTAATCTTTCATGCGGCCCCCCGGTAGAGGGCGATTGCCAATCCGATTCCTGCCAGTACGGAGGCGCCGATCAGAAATTGGGGAACACGCGTCAAGCGGAGACGTGCCACGACCGATTCCACAACTCCGATCAAAACCGCCAGGGCGGCTTCGCCCAGACAGAGCAGTATGACGCCGGTCCAACTCAAGTGTTCGGGGATCGGAAGCAGGACATGAACCAGTAGCGCGGCTATGATGAAGAGCTTCATCGCACTGCCATAGAGGATGAACGCGAAGTCCGGGCCGCTGTGATCAAGCACCATGACTTCGTGGATCATGGTCAACTCCAGATGCGTGTTGGGATCGTCGACGGGGATCCGCGAATTCTCTGCGAGCATGACGGCAAAGAGCGCAATGGCCGCCGCCAGATATGCCGGGTGCGCGCCGCCCCAGAGGGCCCACGGCAGTGCATCCCACGCAGCTTGAAACGAGGCTGCCTTGGCGGGGATACACACGATGGCGAGTGAAAGAAACAGCGCTGGTTCCGCAGGCACCGCAAAGGCGGCCTCGCGGCTCGCTCCCATCCCTTCAAACGCTGATCCTGTATCCAACGCCGCAGCCATCGTGAAGAATCGGCTCAATCCCAACAGATAAGCGAACAAGATCACGTCGCCGGTGAATCCGAGCGGCGCGACGTTTGAGGCCAGCGGCAGAATGAGACCCGCGGAGAGAACGCTGCCCAAAGAAACAATCGGGCCGGCACGAAAGACCCAAGTCGTGGTGCGGCTATAAACAGCACCTTTTCGCAGCAGCTTGGCGATGTCGAAGTAGGCCTGCAGCAGCGGCGGCCCGGTCCGGCCCGCGAACCATGACTTCGTTTTGTTGATCAGCCCCAACAACAGTGGTGGGAACAGGATCAAAAGCGCGATGTGGATGACAATCTCAAGCATGGCTTAGCGTCCGGTGACACCCGCGAGTTGCCAGACCAGGAGGATGACCAGGGTCGCAGCGATGTAAACGAGATAGAGCTGAATTCGTCCTTGCTGAATGATCCGCACACGAGACAGGGCCTGGATGAAGGCGCGTGATGCGGGTGCGAGCACACGCTCCCCGGCGGCATCTCCCAAACGCTCTTCGTAAGTCGCTTTTACCGGGAAGAAGCCGTTGGGTCCGTCCCGCCGAACGCGAATCGGGATCAATGCCATGAACGGGCGAAGCAGTGGTTCGACAAACGACGCCGCCGAGTATTGCATGCGGGGAGTCGGAAGTGCATAGCCGCATCCCCAGGTTGGCGCCTGCGAAACCTCACGCCCGCGCAGGAGCACTTTGCGCGCGAGGACGAGGACGATAACGAGGCCGGCCAGGACGGAGGCGATGCGGGTGATGGCTGTGAGTGATTCCAGAGTCTCGGTCGTCGCGGCCGCGTGCGTGAACATCTGGACGGCTGGCGCGATCAGTCGCAAGGCGCCGGCCGGCCAGATACCAACAACGGCGCACAACACGGCGGTAACGATCATCGGTAATCGCATTGCGATCCCGGCCTCATGGGCTCCGGTCACAGCTTCGGTCCGCGATTCACCGAGAAAGACGACGCCGAAGGCCCGTACGAAACACGCGACGGCAAGAGCGCCGATCAGAGCCAGGGCCGGTATGGCCGCGATCGCGGTCACACCCCAGGCAGCCGGCAATCCGGAACCTGCCTGAAACGCGCCGAGGTAGACGAGCCATTCACTCGCGAAGCCATTGAACAACGGGAGGCCACAGATCGCCAGCGACCCCGCGAGAAACGTCAGTCCGGTGACGGGCATGTGCCGGTAGAGGCCGCCCAGCGATTCGATGTTTCTTGTCCCCGTCGCGTGCAGGACGCTCCCGGCGCCCTCGAACAACAGGCTCTTGAACAAACCGTGATTGAAGACGTGGAGCAGCGCGCCTGCGTAGCCCAGAAAGGCAACGGCTCCGTTGCCGTGGCTTTGGCCGATGATTCCGACCCCCAGACCCAAGGCAATGATGCCAATGTTCTCGACACTGGAGTAGGCGAGAAGCCGCTTGATGTCGCGCTGGGTGAGGGCATGCAACACTCCCGAAATCCCGGTGACGATGCCAATCCCCACCAACAACGCCCCCCACCAAGCCGGCGGTGAACCCAGAAACAGCAAAGTGCGCAAGAGGCCGTAGATGCCCATCTTGATCATCACACCCGACATCAGAGCGGAGACATGGCTCGGTGCGGCCGGGTGCGCGTCGGGCAACCAGATATGCAGGGGGACAAACCCCGCCTTCGTTCCGAATCCCACAACCGCGAGCAGAAAACAAATGCCGGCAAGGCTGCCGCCGGCGGGGACGTTGCCGGCGAACGAGTCAAAGTTGAAGCTCCCAGCACTGTGCCCAAGCAGGGCAAACATGGCAAAGAGGAATGCCACGCCAAGCTGTGAGGCGATGAGGTAGGTCATGCCGGCGCGGCGAACGTCCTCACGGTCATTCTCGAACGTGACAAGAAAAAACGAGGCAAACGACATGACTTCCCACGCCACGAGAAAGAAGATGCCATCCCGCGCGATGACCAGCGCAACCATCGCCGCCACGAGCAGATTGAAGAAGGTCAGTGCCGGAGCCAGCCGGCGCTTGCCAATGTATGGCCGGAGGTATCCGGCGCCGTACACCGTTACCAGACCGGAGATGACGAAGATGCAAGCGAGAAAGAAAGCGGAGAGTGAATCCAGGCCGACATGGATTTCCCCAATCGGCAGTGGCCAGTCTGCCAGGAATGACTCTTCCAGGCTGCTCACGAGTGCCGCGATGCTTGCGGCCGCACCAGTCACACAGGCCAGAATGCTTCCCGCGGTGCCGATGGCCAGCGAGGAACGATCCGCACGGAACGCGACCGCTGCCCCCAGCGCGGAGCCGATCAGGAGCCCGATGGATAATCCAATCCAGCCGAGCATTACTGAGTCCTGCCCGGATTGCCTGGCGCCGGGCCAACGGAGTTGGTGCTTGTCGTGCTTTCAATCACACGGATGCGGTCGAGAACTTCAACTTTCGGTGCGGCCCGGCCGAGCAACTCCTTCAGCGCTGGGTCGTGCAACGCGAAGGACAACCGGCCCAGCATTTGAAGATGCTGCCGGACAGACGGCGAGAGCAACGTGAAGAGCACGCGCACCGGCAGCCCATCCATGGCATGGAAATCGATCGGCAGCTTGAGGAAACACAATAGCACGTAAGGTTC
>JAKAKI010000057.1 GCA_021813505.1 bacterium
CCAGATTGCTGGAGGAGTATCGGGAAGGCATCGAACGGGCGAAGCGCAATCGGCTTCGTCACAACCGCGCGGAGACCGACGTCACACTATCAACTTTTGCGGCAAATTCTGTCTGACACAGGACATTTGGATCGGCGCGAAAGTCAATGGAGCGGCGCGCGTAACTGTCTCGCAATACAGCGACGAGTATGTGCCCGGGCCGATGCTGGGAGGGACATATCAGCCGGACAATCCCACATTCAAGGTGTACAAAATCACCCAAGGTGACACGCGAGCCAGCAATCCTGATTACGCCAACTGGCCATACGACCAGGGTGCGCCGGTGGTCAAGGATCATACGGGAAACGACTCGATCGGCAGTGACGGCTACCGCATCCCGAAGCTCAACGGCAGGCAATCTCTGTGGGCGGTCTTTAACGACGCTGATCCGGTCGTGCACACCAATAATGCCGGCAGCACGCAGCCGTTGGGTGTCGAAGTACAGTTGTATGCCTACGGCACCGATCTGGACTGCGCGCTTGACCGCTCGGTGATACTCCAGTACCGGATCATCAATAAGGCGTCCAACACGCTGGAGAGTACTTTTGTATCGCTGTGGATCGATGCTGATGTTGGAACTGCGAACAACGATCGAGTCGGCTGCGACACGGGGATGGCGCTGGGATATTCCTATAGCCTGAGTCCGGATGCAGTGTACGGAGCCGTTCCTCCGGCAGTCGGCATTGATCTGCTTCAGGGGCCGCGGGTCCCGACGGCAGGCGATTCCGCCTGGAGTTCCGGAAGTTGGTCGTGGCTTCATGGATACCGCAACTTGCCGATGGCCGCGTTTGTCGGTTACGCCAACGGAGAAGATCCGATTGGCGCCCAGGAGTCATACAATTATATGCGCGGACTCCTGCGTGACGGGAACGCCATCATTGACCCAACCACGGGAACGGCGACGACACACATGTATTCGGGTGATCCGAGCACAGGGAACGGCTGGATCGACTGGATTCCATCCGACCGCCGCCACCACCTCGCGAGCGGGCCGTTCACTCTGGCACCGGGCGACACTCAGGAGATTGTGGCCGCAGTCATCGCGAGTGTCGGCACAGGCGGGGCATTTGATACAATACCGGCAGTTCACCGCACGGGATCGTCCACAGGCTCCGTAGACGCGTTTGTCATCGACCCTCTCTTAACCACCGGACACGAGTATCAAACCACATTCAAGATGGGGGCTGACAGTATGTGGTTTTCCTGGTCCATCGAGGATTTGACTACTCATGCGATTGTCCTGACGGACCAATACAATCAGTCGGGGGACAACGACTACCCGACGTTCGATGGATTGATGGCCAAGGTGGTTGGTCCCGTGACAGGCGTGACGGGCTGGGATGTACCAAGCGGGACGAGACGGTTCACCTGGATCGGCGGAAACGGATTCTACTTCGAGGGATTCGGCGGGGCTATCGGCTGGGCGAGCCCATACAGTGTATTCGTAACATTGCCCCCGGATGTGCCGCTGGCGCAAGTGCGAAGCGTTCTTTTGAAGCTCGCTCCCGTCGCGGCCGACGGGACATTCGATCCCAATGATCCGGATGTCTCATACGGCTACCGCTACGGGCGGCGATTTGCCGATCCCCCTGCCCGGCCGGAATTCGCCGCGCACATCGTACACCCCTCGACCGGATATGCCTATCAGGATTTCCAGCGAGGGATTCCCCTCTCGGCATGGGACATCAGCGCTGACCCACCCCGGCGCCTGGCGCTCGGGCATTTGGAAAACAACATGATCAATGGCATGGTCGATGGCAAGTATTGGCCCCCGAACGGCCATGTGACTGACAATCTCGCGAGCAGCGGCCCGCGTGAATGGCTGTGGATCTTCAATACTGACTACTGCGAAACGCCCAACCCGGCATTTCAAGTGGATGCGCTGAGCAGCCGGATGCCCATCGAGTATTTTCTGACCGTGGCGAGGGATGGCGATGTGCCTTTTGCGAGCGGTGATCAGTTCACGATTCTTCACAGCACAACTTACAACTGCGAGGAAGACACGTTTGTTTTCACCGCCCCGCTACCTTACACGCCGCCCCCGTACGACATTCCCGTGTGCAGCCCCGGCACGGCGTGGTCCTCGGTTGCCGAACTCAAGCGGCTCGACAGCGTTGTTCAAGCCGCGTACTTCTGCGGTGTCTTCAACTGTCCGCATCCGGGCGATCCCGATGGAAACGGTCTGATCGATGTGTTCGACGTGATTCGCGTGATCGGAATCGCCTTCAGCGGAGACCACGATCCGCAGGACCCCGGCTGCCCGCGCACACGAGGCGATGCCAACAGCGACGGTTTCACCGACGTGTTCGATGCGATTTACCTGATCACGACAGCCTTCAGCGGCGGACCGAACCCGGTCAGTCCCTGTGTGCCGTAACCCGTTGGACTTGCAAGGTGTGATCCCGCAAGACAATGTGCACTGCCGCGACGAAGGCGGCGAATCGTGGAGTTGTGACACGGCGTTCGGCCTGCCTAAGGCCGGCGAACATCTCCGCGCGCAAACCTCGGGTGATCTCGAGCTGTACTCCGCGCCGGGAGGCGCCACGGTTGCAGATGTTCGCGGGATCGGTGCCGCTGTGCCCGGTCGCATCGCGAATCGCCGGAAACCCGGCTTGATTCAATGCGTCGACCAGTGCGACACGCAATTCTCCGTGGCGTCCGCCGACGTACACGCCCGGTCCTGAGCCGGCGCAACCATGAATGGTCACCGCGACAGGAGTGGCCTCGAGCAGGCAGAGACAGCCGGGATCATCGAATCGCCGGCTGGACAGATGGAGAACTTGATTGCCGCGTGGTCGCAGACCCTCGAAGCAATAGAGTGAAAGTTCTTCCCCGGCGATCTCGGTGGCAAGTTCGGATGTCCCACCCTCGATATTGCCACCATGAGGCGCAACGAGGATGACGAAGGATTGGCGATCTTGTACGACTCGCCGCCAGTCCCGGCCTTCCGGGTGATGGCGGCACAAGTCGGCGAAGGTGCGATAGGTGTTGTGCGTCGGCAGCACTCTATCTCTCGAGGTCAAGTTCCTGCAATTGAAATCCATGAGAGGGCGGTCCGCCGCGACGAACTGCCGAGCCTTGTTGGCGCGCAGGCACGAGGCTCGGCGGGAGCCTCGCCCTCCCTCAGCATGCGTTACTCTCCACCAAGGAAGTCAATCGCTGATTCAACTGTGAGATTCTCCGATTTCATTTGTCTTTGAGGCCGGTCACGTCCAGGATCCAATCGCCGATTGTCTTGAGGGCGACCGGCGACATGGTCTCCTCGATTTTCGCATACTCCTCCGGCGAACCGGTTGTGGCCGTCTGGAAGAGGTGATTGAGTCCGGGCAGAATCTCGAAGGCCCGGTGCTTATTCCCGCCGGCCTTCAAAGCGGATTCGATGGCCGGGATGTTGAGATCGGGAGGTACCTGAAGGTCCTTTTCACCACTGATAGCGAGCACGGGGCATTTGACTTTCTTCAATGCCGACCGTGGATCGTAGGTGAGGAAATAGCGGAACCAGGGGCTGGTGACCTGTTGGATTTGCATGTCGATCGCTTTGGCGATGGCGCTGCTATCAACACCGGCTGAGCGGGCCGAGTCGGCCATCGCTGCCGTGAGGATGTCGCGCAATTTCGCTTTGGCCCTGAGTGAATCGGTTTCGGTCTTGAGAATTCCGAACATCGCCTCTTGTTGCTTGCGCTCGGCGGCAACCGCGGAGTCACCGGCACCGGAGGCCCGGCTGATCAACTCTGCCTGCCTGTAGAGGATTTCCTCCCCGGTCACACCTGTGCCGGCCATCATCACAACAAACGCGACATCCTTCGATTGCGCCGCCGCCATCGGCGCGATGATGCCGCCCTCGCTGTGGCCGATCAATCCGATCCGCTTGGAGTCGATTTCCTTGCGTGTTTTGAGATAGGCGACTCCGGCCAGGACATCGCGGGCAAAGTTCTCCGAAGTCGCGGCGCCACGGCCGGCCGTCGACTTGCCAAACCCGCGGTCATCAGCGCGCAACACCGCAATACCCAAACGCGTGAGATAATCGGAGAGGATGAGAAACGGCCTATGCCCGAAGACAGTTTCGTCCCGATCCTGGGTTCCGGATCCGGTGATCAAAACCACCGCCGGGACCTTTCCGTCGCCAGCCGGCAGTGTCAATGTCGCCGCCAAAGTGACGGAGTCCTTTGAATTCGTGTAAGAGACCTCCTCGGCATTGTACGGAAACGGCGGCTTTGGCTCTTGGGGGCGGGCGAGCGACGGCACGGAGTCGGTCGGGACAACAACCAGCGGTAGTGACAATCCACCCTGAGTCCACTTCCCTTCAATCGAGTCAGTGCCTGGCTTCTGGTCGCCTTCGAATGCGCCCCCGATGACTTTCAGTCCCAGATGCAAGTGACTGTTGACCCAGGTTACTTCATCGACTGGAATGCCGGTGGCACCCTGGTCGGGACTATCCAATGTGGCTTTCAGGGCGCTGTCGGCGCCGCGAGCGATATGAAACACGATGCGCAATTCGCCGGTGGGCAGCTTCAGTTTTCCCATCCAGTTGCCCTCGATGGCCGCCGTCGCAATCGACGCGGTGGCAGCCATCACCAGCACGAACAGCATCGCTGCAATCTTCGACCGGTGGTTTTGCCGTGAGTTCATCGCTTTCTCCTTTGACCATGGGACACCAAGTTCAGGCGCGGTGGAATACCATCATTCAAGATGACCATTCAGTCAGTCAAGCCGATTCATCATCGAATTCCACCAATCGGCCATGAAGTCAAGTCCAAGGCAATCATGCCGATGAAGTGGATTAAGAGGGGAGCATTGATAGGCATTTCGACTACGATGTCGATAGCGCTCAACAACCACCTCGTAACCGATTGAAATTCCAGGCTGGCTCCCCCGGGGCAGGATTGTGGAAGTACATTCGAGAGTGAGAAGACCCCGGTGTCCGACCTGGCGTTCGCTGGTGCCGGCATGGATACTGATGATAATCGCGATTCCCGCGGGGGCGACTGACTCTATTCGCACCGGCGGAACCGGCGCCTCGCTTGGTCTGGCGGGAGCACTGGGGACCGCGTTCATGGCGGCCAACCCGGACGTGACGGTTGAAGAAGTCCCCAGCCTCGGAAGCTCCGGGGGCATAGATGCCGCGGCGCAAGGTGCAATCGATATCGCGTTTAGTTCACGCCCACTCAAACCCGAAGAGAAATCTTCGAGCCTGGTGGATGCGAAATGGGTGGTCACGCCATTCGTCCTCGTCAGGAACGACGACTCGGTGGCGCACGACATCACGATTCCCGAAATCGAACGTATTTACGCCGGCAGGGTCACCAACTGGCCGAACGGAGAGCGAATTCGCCTGGTGCTGCGCCCCCCGGCCGAATCTGATACACGCATTTCCAAGGAGATTTCGCCGGCCATGCGCCGCGCCATCGACAGTTTGCAGGCTCTCGAGGGAATCCTGATCGCGGTGACTGACCAGGATTGCCTGTCGACGATCGGCAAGGTCCCAGGCGCTCTAGGGTTCTCGACATTGGCGCAGGTGATCACCGAGAAGCGTCCGGTTCAGGTGTTTTCGATTGCGGGTGTCAAGCCGAGCGTGAAATCGCTGGCGCAGGGTGATTATCACCTGGCAAAACCCCTCTATATGGTCAGCCGATCTCACCCAACACCGGCCGCCCAGCGGTTCATTGCGTTCATGCGGTCTGACAAAGCCAGGTCGATTCTCAGCGAATTGGGTGCCATTCCTCAGTAAGCCGGCGGCAGATTTCTGATGACCTGGGGTGCTAAGAACATAACCGTCGTCATCGCCTGGCTCTGCGCCATTGTGCTCGGGCTGGGAGCGATCGCCTTTCCCACTGGGTACTTTCTTCTGAGCTATCAATACATGGCGGGCAGTCTGGAGGCCGAAGCGGAATTCAGTTCCCGCGCCATAACCCAACTCATCGGATCCAATCCCACGATGTGGGAATTCGAACAGGTTCGCCTCAATGAGGCGTTGGCGAGGCCCGGGCACGGACGCGAAACCGAGCAGGACACACGGCGCGTCATTAATAAGAAGGGCCAGACAGTCGCCGAACGGCGGGAGGAGACTCCAACTCCTGCCATGACACGGTCACGCTTACTCTATGACGCCGGAGTTCCGGTTGGACGTCTCGAAGTTGTCCGGTCGATCAGACCGCTCTTGCAGCGAACGGGCGGACTGGCCGTCTTCTCCCTCGCGGTCAGTTTGCTCACATACCTCGTGCTATTCAAGCTTCCGATCCGCAGCCTGCGGCGGATCGAGCAGGCGCTACGCGATTCCGAGGAAACTCACCGCCGGTTCCTGGAAGCGGCCAACGATGCCATCGTGATCGTGGATGGCAAACGGGGGGTGATCGTTCACGCCAACACCAAAGCCGCGCTGCTCACCGGGATTCCGGTTGGCGAACTGGTCGGCCAGGCAGAAGCGATCCTCTACCCTGCTGATGAACCAATGTACTCCATGGCCTCGATGCGCACCGACCTGGAGGGCGGCGTGTCGATGAATCATGAAGTCCATGTGCTCGACCGCAGCGGGCACAAAACACCGGTTGAGGTCAGCGCCAGTCTGATTGACGTACAGGGTCGAACTGTCGTGCTCGGGATATTCCGCGATATCTCAGAGCGGCAGCGCGCGGAAGCCGAAAAGAAGATCTTTGAGGAAAAGCTGCAGCGAATGGAGAAGATGGAATCGCTGGGACTCCTGGCGGGAGGAGTCGCCCATGATTTGAACAACATGCTGGGACCACTGGTGGCCTACCCCGAGTTGATCCTGATGAAACTCCCGGAGGACAGCCCGGTCCACAAGCATGTGACCAAGATCGGCGTTGCGGCACAGCAGGCGGCGGATGTCGTGCAGGATCTGCTCACGCTGGCGCGCCGTGGCCGTTACGAAATGAACCCGTTGATCCTTAATGAAGTGATCAGCACTTATCTCGAGTCACCGGCGTACGATAAGTTGTGTGAACGGCACCCACATGTTCGCGTGGAAACGGATCTGGTCGACCCGCTCTATCCGATTCTGGGCTCGGCGATCCACCTGACGAAGGTCGTGGCGAATCTGGTCGCCAACGCCTTCGACGCGATGCCGCGCGGAGGGGAGCTTACGATTCGCACGAGGAATCTCAATCTCGAGAAACTGGCCGACGGATTCCGGATTGCCCGTCCGGGACCGCATGTCTCACTGTCGATTCGTGATACGGGAATCGGCATCGACACCAAGGACAAAGCCAAGATATTCGAACCATACTACTCGACGAAGAAGATGGGAGCCAGCGGCAGCGGCCTTGGGCTCTCGGTGGTCTATGGTGTTGTCAAGGATCATGGCGGGTACAGTGATGTGATCTCGGCAGCCGGTGAGGGTGCCGAATTCGTGCTGTATTTCCCGGTGACCCTGGCGGATCGCCGTGATGATTTCAGCCCGACAAACGACATCAAGGGGCGAGGGACGGTGCTGGTGGTCGACGACTCGCCGGAGCAGCGTGACCTCGCGTGCGATCTGCTCTCAACGCTCGGCTACACGGTCACGGCCGTCTCGACCGGCCATGAGGCGGTCGATTATCTCAGCAAAACTTCAGCGGACATTGTGGTGATTGACATGATCCTGGAGCCTGGTTTCGATGGGCTCGACACGTACAGCGCCATCCTGGCACTGCGCCCCGATCAGAAGACGATCATAATCACGGGCTACTCTTCCACCGACCGAGTGAATGAGATGCAGCGGCTTGGGGCAGGAGCGCTGGTGATGAAACCGTATACCGCCGAGACCATCGGGCTGGCATTGCGCCATGAGTTGGACCGGCCCCGGCACCAGGGGAATTCCACGGTAGTAGCCCACGCCTAGGGGGATTATTGTTGAAGAACCGGGCGGACAAGAGTGTCTGCCCCCAAGAGTGACTGCCCCCGCTTGGTCATGGAAGATCTTGTCTTTCAGTGGCGCCCACTCTTGTCCGCGAACTCATCTCGAGATGCTGGAGTTCTTCAACAGGCCCCTGGTCACTGGCAAAGCCCAAGCCCCAAACTCTATCGCGCGAAATCCCCGTACCGTACCGCACACCGGAAGGGCAAGTTGTACCATTTGGTGCGCCTGAAATCATGCAGCTCCGGCTCGTGAAAGAACCTGGCGCGAGTGCGGCGCCTAACGTATTGTGAGAAAGGAAGATACGTGGCCGCATGAACGGCGCTTGTGCGGGCACGGGATTTGATAGTCATTGAGTCAGTGGAGTGAAAGAATTGAGGCTAATCACGATGAACACTCAACTGACTACACTGCGCAAACCGCTCCTACTAGTGCTTCTGGCACTCGTCATCTGCTGGCTTGGGATCGCCGGCTCGGCGTTCGGGCAGTCTTCCCGCGACGAAGTGCGCGCGAAACTGGAACAGACGGATCGATTGCTCGATCGTGCCCGCGACGTGGTTGCGCAAATGGGTGGGCCAAAGGCCCACGAGATGCTCGGCGTTGGCGAGCGAATCCAACGCCAGGCTTGGGATTCGTTCAACGCCGGGCATTGGAGAATGGCCGAGAGACTGACAGAGACCGCGCGCAAGAGCCTGATGGACTTGATCGGGTCGTTCCGCCAGGGCGACGACAATGCCAACGAAGTGGAGCGGCAACTGGAACACACCGACCACGCACTGCAGGATGTGACAGACAAGCTCGGTGCCAACGCCGGGCAGGGACGGTTGCGCCGTTTGGAGTCGGCCGCTGATATGCAGCGGCGTGCGTGGGATATGTTCCGGCAGCAGCATCTGCGGCCGGCGTTGAGCATGACCTTGCAGGCGCGTGAGATCGCTCTCAATCTCGGAGGCGGCGGGCACGGCCCCGGACCTGGCCACGGCCCTGGGATGGGCGATGAGCCGGGACTGGCGTTCGAGCCCCGCTTCGACCGTCTGCATGAGGCTGCCGTGCGGGTCGGCGAAAAAGTCGAGGAGAGCAACAACGACGCCGCGCGGGAGATGTTCCAACGGGCACAGCGAGCCCTAGACGAAGCGCGCGCCGCGCATGACGCTGGTGACGAGCGGCGTGCCGACCAGATGTTGCGGATGGGACGGGATTTCCTCGAGCGCAGCATGCGGCAGATTCAACGTGAGGTTCGCGGGGATCAGGTCGAACTGCTGATCTCCTCCGCCAAAGAGCGGCTTGATCTGCTCTCCGGCCCCGTTCAGGATTCCGGCGAAAAGCGATTGAAGGACTGGCATGACCGAGCCGGACAGAACTTGCAGGATGCGCAAGCAGCGTTGGGCAATGGGCGGATCAAGGAGGCCCTCGTTCAGACCCGCAAGGCGGTTTCCCTGCTGGACAAAATCGCGGATGAATTGGGGCTGTGAAACATAAATGAAGTGCGGTGCCCCCGGACGGCAGTGCCGTCCGGGGTTTTTTGTGTGATTTTCGCGGCTGATTGCTGAGTATTACGGAGTGAACTGGAGGAGAGTCATAGGACCCATTGGACCGATACGACCCATAGGACGAATCCTGATGCTGGTGAGCCTGTTGGCGTGGGCTGAGGGGAACGCGCAACCACTGCGGCTGGAGATCACGCCGGGGATTGGGCATGACCGGTTCACCGAGACGTTCTTCCTCGATGACTCGACGTCCGTCAGTCCCGATTCCCTCGAACAGATTAAAAAGACGCAGTCGGACTTGCAGGAATCGTACGCCTCGTTGGGACTGGCCGGCTCAACCAAGAACTGGCGGATCGAGAACACCGTTTATGCCACCAACAAAGCGTGGCGCGACATCGCCAACGGCCATGGCCGCTGGGCGGGCGGAAAGTGGAAGTCCGATTTCGACGGACGGCTGGAGTGGAAAGGCCGGACCAGAGGCGATACGGCCGCCGCGTCCTACACATACGCGCGACTCAGCGCTACACCCCAATTGCGGATAAGCGATGTCTGGTCCCTGGTCAGTGCCGGGGATTGGGAGATGACGGATTATCTTCGCAACACATCGTACACGTACGGATACAATCGCCTCCGCGGCCAGATTGGCGCCAGCTATTTTGGCGATCTGATGCAAAGTCTCGACGCACGCATTGGCATATCGCGTCGTGCCGTTCCCGATTCTTCGGAGCTGGGGTACACGGAGGGCTTCCTGCGTCTGGACGCTTCCGGCTGGCAAATGGGACGATGGCGGCTGGAAGGCGATTTTTCATTTGCGAATCGTGAATATCAAGCGGCCGGCGACGAGAGTGACTACCATCGCTGGTCGGCGGGAGCCGGAGTGGATTACGATTGGTCGAAGCGCTGGCGAACCAGCCTCCAGTCCTCATGGCAGTATTGGGACTACCGGCTTCCGGATGAAATCAACTTCAGTCTGCATGACGTCAGGTCCGAAGGAAGTGTTCGCTTGTCCCTCAGCGATCAATGGGAAACCGGCGCTGCAGTCGAGGTCCGGCTCGAGCGGGCCGTGGATGACTCCCTCTCCTCTAACAACTACGTCCAATGGGCGGCAGGCCCCCGGATTGTTTGGAATTCGGGTCTCACAGTCTGGTCCGAACTGACTCCCAGGCTCGGGCATCGGTCTTATGCCGATGGATCGTCGGTGTACGACGACTACTCGTTTTGGGACCTGTTGCTGCAGGCGGACGCCGCCGGGCCGGCCGGATCAACAGCGTCCGCGACAATAACTTACTCGTCTGAGCGGCATGCCGACCGGTCACGGGATGCGGCCTACCTCTATCTCGCCTTGTCTCTCCGCTTCCCCATAAAAATCTAGCGAAACCAGCCGGTATTTCGAAAAAAAAGTGCGCTCGCCGGGAACCAATACAAAATCCATCTTGTTTCCGTAGCAGGTTGGCGAAACACGGTGCGGCCGCTGCGCGCGTCCATCCGTGGTTCATCGGATGATCTGAAGTGTCAATGGGAGTGAAGTTCCGCCGTTCAGGCGTGCCGGAAGCAGCCGGTGGCGCCGGCAGTATCTCCCCCCCTGTTTTGATGATCCTGACTGCTCATATGCTGTGAACTACAATCGAGGAATCCTTACCAACAAGGCGGGAGGTCAAGATGAGGAGTGCGAGAATCGCGGGCGCCATGCTGATCGTTCTGGTGATCGGAGCAAGTGCGCAAGCGGCGTTAAGAACCGTAACGGTGGATGAGACCACGCTCCGCTTCAAACCGGACACGCTGGTCATTCACGTCGGCGACATCGTTCAGTGGGTCAACCCGGCGGGGAATATCATGGGCCACACCTCGACCAGCGGGACAGGGTCGGGAGACCCGAACAGTGGCAAGCATTGGAATCTTGGCCCGTTTGGGCCCGGGACATCGGTCCAACATCGTTTCACCGGCCCTGGCACCTACCCGTACTACTGCATACCGCATGAACTCAGTGGAATGAAGGCCCAGATCATCGTGCTCAACGCCGTGGACGCCACCGGCACGGGGGCGAAGGCGGCGCTGGTGGCGCTGCTATTACTGGTTGGCGGATACGCGATCTGGAAACGGCGTGCGGTCCCCGCGAAATCAGGAAGCTAACTTCACCATCTCGTTTCATACTCCAGCACACTTCTAGTCCTCGCCGTCCGCCGACACGGACGGTGAGGATTGTGCTGATGACGTTGATTGATGGCTTATTCAACGCACTGCTACGGCCGCGATTCCGCGACGATACTTTCTGCGAGGGCCTGGTAATCCCCGCCGAAGTGGTGCCCGCCCTTGCGTGCGATGATGGTGACCGCTTTCGGATCGAGATCGCGGCAGAGTGATTCCATCTCGTCATCGCCATACAGGCACAGAACTTTCATGCCTTTGAGTTTGGCGACCTCGGGTCCCACTGCAAGGTCGGTTTTGCGCGACGGATTGCCGAGCCAGTCGGTGAGGTGGAATTGAAAGTCAATGGTTCGTTCTGGACCGATCAGCGCAACGAGACTGACACTCGAGAGCAAATCTGCAGGGAGGCGATTGGCCATGAACGGGAGGACATCCGCACCACGCGAATATCCGATGAGAATGGCCTTTTCCTTCTTCCAGATTGTGAGATAATGGCGCAGAATTCGTTCGAGATCCCTGCCGGCCTCATCCGGCGTACGCCGTTTCCAGAAGTATTTGAGGGAGTTGACCCCAACGACACGGATACCACGGCCCGCCAGCGCGCTGCCGATTTGCCGATCAATTGAAGCCCAACCTCCGTCACCGGAGACGATGACGGCCAGGTCGCTGGTTTCTTCCCCTTTCGTGGGGACTTCCACCAATGGCAGATCGTCGACCGGGCCGCCCGTTGGTATCGCCGACTTGTCCTGCCTGGCTGTAATTTCAAGAAAAGCCTGCTTGAACTGTGGCAGCCAATTCCTGGGAACGGAGAATCCGTGGCCGACTTTCGGGAGCGACACAAGCCGTCCGTTGCCCACGTGTTGAACGTAGGTCTCGACGATCGCCACATCGCACACCTGATCTATCACTCCCTGGAAAGCCACCCAAGGCATTTCAAGCTCCGGAGCCGGGAGGAAGCTGAATCCTTTTCCCTTGGGGCCCGCCATCCACTCCAAGCCGTTGCCTTTGCAGAACTCCTTGGTCAAAGGGAGATCGGGGCAAAATCCGAGGCTCATTGCCGCTGCGAACGTGTTCGGTGGGGCCTGGACAAGAATGGCATAAACAAGAGTCGCACCGGACGAATACCCAACCAGGACCGGCGGCGTGTAGGTGGGCATGTCCAGTCTCTTCTGGACATACTGGCTGAGGGCCTCGAAGTCGGCGGCGGGATAGGAGCACTTATCGTCGGCGGCTTCGAGTTGTTTGAGATAATGCGTGATGTCGATACCAATCACCAGAGCGTCGAGCCCGGCCAAAGTCCGTGCCATGTCGACGACGCCGAGATTCCACCCTCCGTCACCAGACACAAATACCGCGACGTGAGCAGGATGAGGCGTCTGACGGTAGAGCGTGACCTTGCCAAAGCGCCCAAAATTGAGGGTGTCCTCTGTCGCACCCGCCGCGGTTGCGGCCAGCAGCAGGGCGACACACGAAGCGATACTCAGTTTCTTCACTTGGCAACGACCCCCTTCAGTCCCCCGGAGATCAGGGACGCGATGTTGGCGAGAATACGTGGCAATGCCAGCCCGCCCGGCGAAATCAGATAGACCGGCTCCCACACCGGTTCGAACTTGTCCTTATATTGGCGGAGTCCCTGGAAATTATAGAATCGTTCTCCCTCCTGGAACACCATGGCGCCGAGCCGGGTCCAGATTGGCGCCAGCACATGGTCATCCAAGCCGGAGAATGGCGCCACACCAAGATTAAACCAGTTGAATCCTTCCTTCTTGCCCCAAAGCATGAGTTCGACAAACAGGTAATCCATTGTGCCGTTCGGAGCCTCGGGGATCTGCCGCATCAAGTCTATCGAGAGTTCCTCCTTTTCGGCACCCAGCCAGACATTGGCGAAAGCGACAATACGACCCTCCCGGCGCACCAACGCTGTTGGGAAGTGCCGGAGGTACTCGGAATCAAAGTATCCAAGGGAGAATCCCTTTTCGCGAGAGCTCTTGTCATGCAGCCAGGTGTCGGAGATTGTTTTCAGCTCTGGAATGAGTTCCGTGAAACGATCGGGAGGCACAACTTCAAACGTGCAACCGACCTTCTCGACTTTGTGGTGCGAATGCCGCAGCCCCTTGCGATTGTGCCCATCCAGCGCGAAGTCCGGGAGTGCGACGTGTGCCTCCTCGCCAATCTTCTGGGAGGTCAATCCCAAGTCGAGGTACACATGAAGATGCTCGGGACGGACTTCATAGAAGACTGTCCAGCCACCATGCTGATCGCTGAGTTCGCGAAACGCAAACGCGAGTTCGGGCCAGGCCTTTTCCGGACCGACAGGGTCTCCAAGAGCCACCCACGTGCGCCCCTCGACCGCGTACATGATGAAAGCTTCCATCTCGTCATGGAACAGGAACTTCTTATCCCCAAGCAGAGCCAGACTGGCCAGAGTGTTCTTGTTCCTTGCGACGATGCTCTTCACTCGTTCGATTTCACCAGGTGGCGACGTTGAACTTGCGGGCGGAGCCGCGCGCAGAAGCCGAACGATCGCGAATAGAAGCGACATCGCGACAACACCTGCGGATGCCCGGAGAAATCGCGGCGCGTCCCCTGCCACCATGGTGACCTTCCACCAGAGATCCTGGGAATACTCGACATGTTTGTAGGAAAAGAAGCCCAGCCAGATCGATCCGGCGATCACCACTAGGATGGCGACAACCCATTCGGGTGTAAACCGCTCGCCGATTAGCGACGCTTTGCGGTAGAAATGGTGGCGCGCCGGGAGCAGCGCGATCAGCATGACAGTGAGGACGATGGCTTCCTCGTAGTCCAAACCTTTGAGGAGCGAAACGACGATACCAACCCCCAGGAGGAGTGCGGTCAGGTAGTAAGCCGCATCCAATCGGCGCTGAATTCCTCGTGCGAGAATCAATAATGCCGCTCCGGCAAGGCTCCCGACAAAATGCGATATCTCCACCAGCGGCAATGGGACAGTGTCCCTCAGGATGCGGAGCCGTCCGTGCAATGCCGGTGTCGCACCCGAGAAAAGGAGGACCGCCCCGCCGAGAAAGGCGCTCACAGCGAGGACATTGGGGGCGAGTACAGGAAGCCACCGGCCAACGACTCGTCCAGCCCATTTCACTGCGTGGCGCGTGCCAAGCATCTCGTGAAACGCCAGTAATGAGGCGGCCACTGCCAGCGGGAGCAGATAGTAAATACCCCGGTAGACCAGGAGCGACCCAAGGACGCTCGATGCCGGCAACGCGGGTGCAAGGAGTACGACGATGATTGATTCGAACACGCCCACGCCGCCCGGGACCTGGCTAACAACACCTGCGATCTGGCCCAGGAGAAACAGTCCCAGGAATCCAGGATAACTCAGCGGCATTGAGGCCGGCAGCAACATGTATAGCACACCGCCCGCCAGAGCCCAATCAGCGGATGAGACGATCAATTGCGCAATCGAAAGTCCAGGTGCGGGGAGTGAGACCCCCCACTCGCCAATTTGGAGCCGCTTCCTCACGAAGATCGTCAACAAGAGATACCCAGCAACTCCAGCAAGCAAGACAACACCGAGTACACGAACCGACCCGAATGGCAGATGGAGCAATCCCGGGATACTTAATGGTTCGATCAGGAATGAGACTCCCCCAATCGCAAAGAAACCAACCCAAAGGGTCAGGCCGCAGAAGGCTACGATCTTGGTGATTTCGACAGCAGACAGCCCCCAGACCGAGTACAGTCGGTAACGAACCGATCCTCCTGTCAGCATCGAGAATCCGAGGTTGTGGCTGAAGGCATACCCAATGAACGACGCCAACGCTACCTTCCTGTACTCGAGTTCTTTTTGGATATACCGAAAAGCCAGCGTCTCGTAACCGGTCAGCGCAAGATAGCTCAGCGCTGTGAACAGAATGGCCAATAGAATGCTGGAGGTGGGCAATGATTCGACCGCCAGGACGACATCGCGGTAGTGGTATTCCCTCAGCTCTGCGCTAAGCACCCAAAGTGCCAAGCCAACGAGGGCGATTCCGATTACGGGGATCAGGCGATGGAGGGAGCGCTTGATCATTGCGAGTCGGCCATACGATTCAACACGGGCGCCGAACCTTGCAGTCGCAGGCCAGGCAATGATACACACCAGCCGCATGTCCCGTCGCCTTCTTCGGACAGCGCTCGCGAATCAATGCAGCGATCCTCCGCATCATTATTATCGGTCTGCACGGGGATGGACAAGCAAAATCGGCCATCCTGGCTTTGTCGTACTGTCCGGGAAACAGACCATCACCAAACGTCCGGGTGGGGCGAAACGACCCTTTGAATCTCGTGCGAAGCAATCAGGTAGGGCAGCGGTGCCCCGTCCTCTTCCCACAGTGGCCGAGATCCCGGCGTATCAGTACGCCACGAGTCTGCTGCCCGAGAGCGCAGGGCGGCACTCTAAGGATCGATTTGTCAGGTTGCCGGAATCGGGTGATTTGACTATACTGAGAGGCAGACAAGTCCATAAAGTGCGGGTAAGATGCTTCTGCCCCTACAAAAAGGTATCCTGTATGGGCCGGTTCATTCGCGCCGGTATGGCCGGTCGCTGGGAATCAATCTGATGCCCGGACGGTTCAAACTATGCTCGTTCAACTGCATCTACTGCCACTACGGTTGGACCAAGACCTGCACCATGGATGTGACCGGCCACACGGACGAGATGCCGGCAATCGGCGAGGTGTTGGCAGCGGTCGAACCGGCGGTCAGATCAAATGTCGAATTCGACCTGATCACATTCTCCGGCAACGGGGAGCCGACGTTGTATCCAGGGTTCGCCGAGCTGGTCGCCGAGGTCGTCCGGTTGCGTGACCTGTACCGGCCATTCGTGAGTATTGCGCTGTTATCCAACGCCACCGGACTCCAGAATCAGGCGGTGCGCGACTGCGTCGGCAGACTGGACTTGCCGGTATTCAAACTCGATGCGGGCACGGTGGAGACATTCCACCGGATGAACCGTCCCGCCGACGACATAGAATTCGATGAGCTCGTTGAGCTTCTCGCGTCGATTCCCAAGATCAATCTTCAGACTGTCATGGTCGATGGTGAGCAGGCGAACACAACGCACGCTGAAATTCAGGCCTATTCAGAGAAGGTCGGGCGCATCCGTCCCAAAGAAGTCCACATGTATTCGATTGACCGGCCCACGCCGGATACGGGCATTACACTCGTTCCGCCTCAACGGCTGCTGGAGATTGCCGCACAGGTCGAGGATTCAACCGGTGTCCCGGTGCGAACATTTGGAGCGAGAGGGTGAGGGCAGAAGAACCTGGGTAAGAACCCCGGGAACAGGAGACTAGGGGCACAAGCTAGGAATTGGCCATTGCCCGGCAGTCAATCTAAACGTCGATTAGAATGACCTTGACCGGGACAGCAGGGAAGTGTCGCTTTAGCCGCTCAATATCATAGACCAACTGCTCGCCGTACGATACGCCCGTCGACATTTGTTTGTGCATAGCATGACACGGAACGATTTCAACACCAACATCTGCTTTGTTCTCACTAAAGAAGTACTGGAACTTGGCCATGTCATAAAACATGAACGCGTACTTCCCGAATTGCACTTCAAGTAGTACCCGCTCCTTTACGAAGTCAATCTGTTTGAAGGCCCCTGAAATTGTTGTCTTGTAGCCGGGGAGTGAAATTGTATACGTGTCGCGAAGCTCTGCGAATCCAAGGGCGTTGAATTGGGTCTTGAACGAGTTGTTGATTTCCTTGGGGGAATAGAGAAGTTCGCCGGGCATGGTCCTCTCTTTGCTGACCTTTGTCTTCCCGGGAGCAGGTAACATCCTTATGACACCGTTAATCTCGCGCTCAATCCTGGGATAGCGAACACGAAGAATTTCGCTCCCGCCAAGATGAGAGTACTCATACACTCGGCGCAACCTTACACTCTCCCTTGCTGAAAAATCGGCAACTCGCCAACTGGGAACACAATTACTTTTTGCAGTTTCTGTCCACCGTTGGGCAGAGTCGGATCATAGATCGGTCGTGTCATAGGTCTCGTTCGTATTTCTCCCAACCAGGCCTTTCTGATTCGGTCCCGCGCTGTTGAGACGTAATCCTCTACGATTTCAGCACTGGCGGAACGACGATTGTGCAGGATCGAGGCAACAGCGGTCGTGCCGACTCCTGCAAACGGGTCAAGCACTAGATCGTCCTCAGCTGTAAGGGATAGAATGAGCCGCTCTACCAATTCCACGGGAAATTGACAGGGATGGAGGGTCTTTTCAACGTGGTTGCTCTTGACGTTGGGAATCTGCCATACGTCCCCGGGATTCTTCCCCCGCGGATCGCAGGAGTATTGTCCCGCCTTAGGCCCCTTGAAGTGCTTCTTCTTCGGATATTTCTGAGGAACGCGCACCTCGTCAAGATTAAAGAAGTAGTCATCCGATCTTGTGAACCAACTAATTGTCTCATATCTTCCCGAGAATCGCTTGCTGCAATGAAGTCCGTGCTCAAAGTGCCAGATTATTCGGTTGCGAAGTGTGAGCCCAAGGCTGCGGAAGACGGGAAAGAGCGCTGTATCGAGAGGGGTAATTGCCCCATTGTTGACATAATTCCCTGTCTGCCAGCAAATGCTACCCGCAGAATCCAGCACTCGAACACATTCCCCGATGATTTCGGCCTGTTGCTCAAGGTAGCTGTCGAGGTCCAAGCGCTTCTCGTACGCCTTGCCGATGTTGTATGGCGGTGATGTGACCACCAGTTGAACTGCTCCATCTGGAATACCGCGAAGCAACTCCCGGCAGTCACCTTGATGGAATACCACCCGAGCCGTCGCCTCGAACCGATCACGAACTGATAACCTGCGATTCCTCATCAAGAGAACCTACGCGCGTCGACTCTTTGCCGTCCATCATTTTCTTTCATAATGTTGTTCAATTCCTGCTAAATAGGTATTCTCATCCTGGCGGAGGCATTGAAACAGCATTGGACTCTTGCCCTACTTCACACCCCTCGGATTGAACATGTCGGTGAGTTCCACGTTGTCCTCGGCGGAAAAGATGCGGTAACGCTGAGGGGCAAGGAGTTGGTCCGACTCCAGGTAGATGTCGCGCTTGATCATCTTACGGATGCGTTTCAGGCGCTCATCCTTGTTGTGCGACAAGTGCTCGGCAATATTGGGGTGAACGATCAGGCGGAACTTGCGCACGTCGGAGGCCAGACGCGCGCGGATGAACCAGCGCTCGATCTTGGCCGCCACGGTCTCCGATGACAGAACGCGTCCGGTGCCTTCACATGTGGGGCAGGGATCCGAGAGTTTGAGCAAGAGTGCCGGACGAATGCGCTGCCGGGTCATTTCGATCAAGCCGTACTCGGAGATCGGGGCGATGGAATTCTTGGCACGGTCGCGCGCGAACGCCATCTGGAATTCCTCGTAGACACGGCGGCGATTCGAGTGATGCATCATGTCGATGAAATCGATCACAATCAGGCCGCCGATATCGCGCAGCCGCACCTGGCGGGCCACCTCTTGTGCCGCCTCGAGATTGGCGCGCAGGATCGTGTCTTCCTGCGAGGTCTTGCCGACAAACCGTCCGGTGTTCACGTCAATGGTAACCATCGCTTCGGTCTGATCGATCACGAGGAAGCAGCCGCGTTTGAACCAGACTTTGCGCTCCAGCATCTTCTCGATTTCGGCTTCAATGCCGAACAGGTCGAAGATCGGCACTTCGCCCTTGTAGAATTCGACGCGGTCTTTCAGTTCCGGCGCGACGTCCTTGCAGAATGATACGATTTCCTTGTAGAGCTTTTTGTCATCGACCGTCAGGCGCTGGACTTCTTCGGTGAAGATGTCGCGCAGCATGGAGCCGGTCATGTCCAGTTCCCGGTGAAGGCAATACGGCGCGTCTTTCTTTTCGGCGTCCTTCTTGATCTGCTTCCATTTCTTGACCAGATCTTTGATATCATTCTTGAAATCGGATGCTTCGCACCCTTCGGCCTCGGTGCGCGCAATCAATCCGCAACCTTCGGGCAGAAGCGGCTGCAGCACCTCGCGCAGACGCCGTTTCTCGGGCCAACTGGTGATGCGTTTGGAGACACGCACGCGGTTTTCGTCGGGAACCAGAACCACCAGACGTCCGGGGATCGAGACCTTGGTCGTCAGGCGCGCGCCCTTGGTGCCCAGGGGTTCCTTGATGACCTGGACCAAGACAATCTGATCCTTCTTGATCACATCCTGGATATTGGCGCGGTACTCCTTGCGCACCAGTTCGGGCTTGGATTCGGTCTCCTCGACTTCTTCGCTCTCGTCTTCGTCCTCATCGGCGCGGCCGATGTCGGAGACATGCAGGAATGCGGTCCGGGCTTCGCCGATTTCGACAAAGGCCGCCTGCATTCCGGGGAAGACCGAGCTGATGACGCCCTTGTAGATGTTGCCCGCCAGCTTGATTTCTTCGGGCCGCTCGTACCACATCTCGACCAGCTTGTCCTCTTCCATGATCGCAATGCGCGTTTCTTCTTCGCCGGCGTTGATGACGATGTCTTTCTTGATCGGCGGCAACGGCCCCGGCGGCGGCTCCCAATGCGGCCGGCGCGGTTTGTGCGGACGGCCTTTGTCACCGGCGCGTTCGCGGCCGGCTGATGAACGTTTGTGTGATGGCTTGACCATGGTTGATGGTTCCATTCTAGGTTGCGAAAAACTCTGCTTCGATGCTGTTCGTGGTGACGAGGCGTGTCTCTCCGCGCGGCTACGCCCTCACCCCAACCCTCTCCCAGAGGGAGAGGGAGTCTGCCTCCCGTGAAATCCTAACTCTCATCTCTTATCCAACTTCTTTTCTCCCCTCTCCCTCTGGGAGAGGGAGTCTGCCTCCCGTGAAATCCTAACTCTCATCTCCTATCCAACTTCTCTTCTCCCCTCTCCCTCTGGGAGAGGGGTCGGGGGTGAGGGCGATCCCGCGCGACCGTCACCCCCCCGTACCCAACGATCAGATTCCTACCGTCCCAGTGACTCTTACAATCTCCTCGAGCACTCCTTCCAGCTTGTTCACGACGTCGGAGTTGCAGAAACGCAGTACGCGAATTCCCTGCGCCTCAAGCCATTCGGTACGTTCGCGGTCCTCACGCTCACGGGTGTCGTGCACCGCGCCATCGATTTCCACCGCAAGCCGGCATTCATGGCAGTAGAAATCCAGTATATATCGCCCCAAGGGTTCCTGCCTGCGGAACTTCAAGCCAGCCAGACGGCGGTCACGAAGATGTTTCCAGAGCGATTCCTCGGCAGGTGTGAGTTGCTTGCGAAGTTCTCTGGCGCGAACTCTGATGGCGCCTGAAGTGCGAGTATTCGGCATAGACAACTCTTCCCGCGCGGCTACGCCCTCACCCCTGCCCTCTCCCTGAGGGAGAGGGAGTCTGCCTCCAGTGACATCCTAACTCTCATCTCTTATCCAACTTCTTTTCTCCCCTCTCCCTCTGGGAGAGGGGTCGGGGGTGAGGGCTTTTCACCCGCGCAAAAGCTCCATATTCACGGTCTCGAATCTCTCCCCCTTCGTCACTCGGTACCCTCTGACAAACTCCGCCCCAGTTTGCGGTGCCTTCCCCTCGGGCTGGATCAGTTTCACTTCGAGGCCACAGTCACCGCCGGCTATAACGAGTCGTGATTTCGGATTGGCTTCGATCACTTCCCCGGCGGCGGTGGGCTCTGTCAACGATCCCGCGTTGGACACAGCGAGAATCTTGACCAACTTCTGCCGAAACAGCGCCACGGCTCCGGGAGCGGGCGCGAGTCCTCGAACACGATTGACCGACGTGGCTCCTGGTTCCTCGAAGTGGAGAATCCGGTCTGCCGGTGTGATCTTCGGAGCGGTCGAGGCACGGGAGTTGTCTTGTGTCTGCGGACGAACGTCACCCAGGGATAGGCGCCGCAGAGTTTCCATGACAACATCTGCACCGAGGACCGATAATCGTTCGGCCAGTGCGCCGGCGTTCTCGTCGGGGCCGATTGACGTCTGCTCTTGCATCAGAATACCGCCAGTATCGACCGTCTTCTGGAGAAGGAAGGTCGTCACGCCAGTTGAGGTCTCGCCCGCCATGATCGCGCGTTGGATCGGCGCCGCGCCCCGATAGGCCGGCAGAAGCGAAGCGTGCAGATTGAACGCGTAGTCCACCAATGTAAACACCGTCTCCGGCAAAATCCGGTACGCCACGACAACAAACACGTCGGCCGCCATGTCGCGCAATTGCGCGGCAAAGGCTGGATCGCTCAACCTGGCCGGCTTCCAAACCGGTTGAAAACTCTGTGCCGCCGCCCATTCGGCAATGGGAGTCGGCGCAATCTTTCGTCCCCGTCCCTGCGGTTTGTCTGGCCCTGTAACGATACCGCAGAGTTCAAACTGCGGGTGCGCCTGGATCGCCTTCAGTGCGGGCAGTCCGAATGCACCCGTTCCAAAAAAGACCAGCTTCACGGCGGCCCGTCATGGCCGGGCGCCATGGGAAACACGCCTTGCTCCGGCCCGCGTTTCGCCGCGACCGATTGCATCTTGCCCACAACTTTGGCGCGCGCATCGGGATCCATCCGGTCGATGAACAACCGTCCCTGGAGATGCTCGATCTCGTGCAGATAGGCGCGGGCGATAAAACCGTCGGCCTCCCGTTCCACCGGCTTGCCGCTTAGGTCATAGGCACGGATTGCCACGCGGTTCGGGCGGGTAATCCGGACGAAAATCCCCGGAAACGACAAGCATCCCTCTTCATCGGCAACCTCGCCGTCTTGCTCGGCGATTTCAGGATTCACGAGAACCTCGCGCCGGCCGCGCCGTTGCACCTGGGAACCATCGATCGAGAACACATTCCAATTCGAGCCGATCTGAACCGCGGCCAACCCGACAGCGCCCGCCTTTTCCTGCGTGGCAATCAGATCATCGGCCAACTGCTTGAGCGCGCCATCAAATGCCGTTACACGCACTGTCGGTTTGCGCAACACCGGATCACCGTATAGGCGGATGGGGTGGATCATACTTGTGGCAGGAGCTTCCTGCTGTCACTTACTGGACTGCAATTTGCGAGGGAGGGTATGGCTCCTGCCGAGCCTCTCCCCGCGCGGCAAGAAGGCTCGGCAGGAGCCTCGCCCTCCCTCGGACTTCTGTTCGCCTATTCCTTCTCCATCTTCCCCGCGATCGCCGACTTCAGCATCTCGATTTTCGTCTCGCTTTTGGGGTCATCACCGACACGGAGAACCACACGTGATTCGGTGATCCCAACAATCGTCCCCAGAATCCCGGAACTGGTGACGACCTTGTCCCCCTTGTTGAGCTGGCTGAGCATTGTCTGCAGTTCCTTCTGACGCTTTCTCTGGGGGCGGATCAAGAGAAACCAGACCACCACGATCATCAGGACGAACGGCAGAAAAGTCAGGATGGGATTGGCACTGCCGCCTCCAGCACCTCCCGGGGGCGGGGCCATTGCCGGCCACAAATTCAACACACTTCCTCCTTATTCATTGGCTTCTGAAACTTCGGCATAGCGATTCAAGAACTCCCTGGCAAATTGGTCGAACCGATCCATGGTGATCGCCAGCCGTGCGCGGTGCACCAAATCGAGATAGAAAAACAAATTATGTCGCGTGGTCAACATCATTGCGGCGATCTCACGGGCATTAAACAAGTGGCGGATGTAAGCCCGTGTGTAGTTTGAGCATACAGGACAGGAGCAATCTGGGTCGAGAGGCCCGAAATCCTCGGAATATCGTGCGGCCTTAACCGGGATCGGGCCATCCCATGTGAACGCCATCCCATTGCGCCCGTTGCGAGTAGGCAGAACACAGTCGAACATGTCGATGCCCAGACTGATCCCACGGACAATGTCGGCGGGGGTTCCAACACCCATCAGGTATCGGGGACGGTCGACCGGCATCAAAGGCGCAGTAGTCGAAATTGTGTCAAACATGAAGTTCTTCGGCTCGCCGACCGAAAGTCCGCCGATGGCGTATCCGTCGAATCCAACCGTCTTGAGAACTTCTACCGATTGTTGCCTCAGCGCCGGGTAGACGGACCCTTGGATGATACCGAACTGGTGCGTTGGCCCCTTGGCTCCGACTAACTGATAGCGCTCACGAGAGCGACGCGCCCAATCAAGGGTGGTACGCAAGTCATCGGCGGCCTGATTCTCGGTTGCCGGGTACGGCGTGCAGACATCGAGCACCATGGCGATGTCGCTGCCCAATGCCGCCTGGATGTCATAAACACCTTCGGGGGTGAAGAAGTGCTCGGATCCATCGAGATGGGAGCGGAACCGCACACCCTCGGCTTCGATCTTCCTCAATTCCTGCAGGCTGAAGATCTGGTATCCGCCGGAATCGGTGAGAATCGCACCATTCCAGCCGCTGAACCGGTGCAGCCCCCCGGCCCGGCGGACAATGTCGGTACCCGGCCGCAGGTAGAGATGATAGGTATTCCCCAAGACAATAGGGGCTCCCAGCAATGCCAAATCGGTCGGCGGCAATGCTTTCACGGAACCCGCTGTCCCGACCGGCATGAAGATCGGAGTGGGGATGATGTGGCCGTTGACGGTGAGCGTGCCGGCACGGGCAGCGGCAGAGGTCTTTTCGAGTTGGAATGTCAGCATTGGCCAAGAGGGGAGCCATCGAAGTTCAGGCACTTCTCCGCCTGGCTTCCCCGCGGGAATCTAGTCAGAAACCATCGGGCAATCAATCCAATGGAGTTCGGCTGGAGAGATTGCCAACCAAGCGCCCCGGTTCCTTCGCCCCTGCTGCTCAGAATTCGATTCCGACCATGGCGCGTGCTTTGACATCCGCCGACGCGCTATTGAGCCCAATACCGGCGCCGATGTCGAAAAACCAGCGATCCATCGAGATCGAGACGGTCGGTCCAAGATAATGTGCCTTTGCGTCCTCGCCGGCCAGATCGCCAAACGCTTCAGCCGCCAGACTGATGATCGGGTGAAGCTGAACCGATACACCCGCAGAGTAAGCAGTCTCGAATTCGACACCCGGCGCAAACACAACTTCCTCGGTGAGATTCAAGGCCGCATTGACTCGCTTGAAGCCTCGCTCCAGAACGAGCTTCGCTTCGAACTCGTGAGGCTCGGTAAACCGGCTGGACCGGCGGTATTCGAGGTAGATGAGGGGATCGACGGGCCACCGGCCGGCCTCGCCGAATCGGATTCTGGATCGTATCTGAAACGCGTCGTAATGGAAGCTTCCATCCGCCGGCTGGCTGAAGATCTGGTAGTACGCGAAATCCCAGTGACGGGTCAGACCAACCTCCAATTCGATTCGTTGTTCCCAGGATGTCGTTCCCGGGTCCTGCGCGTCGAGTGTGGTCGACGTCAGAGTATGCTCCATCTCCATTTCACTGGGGAAAGTGGTTCCGTAACCGTACGACCATACATACAGCCGGCGGTCCGCCGAGGCGATCTGCGGACGGAGGCAGGCAAGGGCGATCGTGGCTAAACACAAAACGAGTGTGGCATAACGCCGGTTGCGGGGGTGATGCAGACAATTCACACGGACTCCTCTCAGCCACCCCAAAAGTGGCTTGTTGTCCCGGCGCTGACACAAACGCCGTGGCGATGCAATTGTTTGTTAGGTCTCCCTAACTTCTCTCCCAAAAAAACACTACCGGACGCGCGGACGCACTCCGATGCTGCCGCGGCGTTTCTGGATTCCGACCGGCTTCTGCTCCGGGACGGCCCGCCCACGGGTGGCACATTCCACATAGGCGGTCAGCCGCTTCAAGGTCACCGGGCCGACAACGTGTTCGATTTCGCAGGCATCATGCTCCGCCGTCCGTTGGTCCACATGCAGGACATCCACGAAAAACTGGCGGAGGACTTCAAAACGGTGCAGAATCTCCGCGGCCTTGCGTCTTCCCCGCGCCGACAACCGCACTTCACCATAGGCGGGATGGACGACCAGCCCCTCGGTCCGCAGCCAGCGCAGAGCCTCCGATACACTCGGCCTGGTGACATGCAGCGATTTGGCGATTTCGCTCACCCGCACCCCGCCATCACCGGCCGGCTCCAGACTCAGAATCGTCTTGAGGTACATCTCCATGTTCGGCGACAGGTGTTTCAATCCATACTCCCACGGCACCACAAAGTTAGGTGCGCCGAACAATTACACCATCAAGGGACTGATGTCAAGCAAGAAGAATTGGAAATGCCCGCAGGGGCGTGACGCCAAGGGGCTGAAAGCCCCTTGTCCGCAATGGGAGCGGTTCGGGACGGCACAGCTTGATTCGCTGGAGGCATAGGAGAGTCAAAGGAGCCGCTCGAGCGCCGAAAACGCAGTGGAAGCGAGCCATCCGTGGTGGACACTGAGAAAACACGGAACCGGCGAGGCATGGGAGGGCGAGGCTCCTGCCGAGCCAGGTTTCCGCGCACGAGGCCGCTGTCGCGCGGAACCAAGGCTCGGCAGGAGCCTCGCCCTCCCATCTCGCAGTAACAAGCAGCCCTAAATTCCGAGCACAACGCACGGGCAGGATGCCCGTGCTACCAACTCGGCGTCTTACCGGCGGCGGCTGCGCCGTTGGATGACCAGGACGAGATACCAGCCGATGAGCATCAGAAGCGGGAGATCGGGTAGGTGCAATTGCGCACTTTCGCAGACTTCGATCTCGCCTTTGGACTTGAGAAAGAAGCCGGAAAGCCGGAAGCGCGCTACTGGGAAACCGCTGCTATTGGTAAACGTCCACGTCGGGAGCCAGAATCCACTGCGCCTCCAAAAGTAGTGATCACCCCGTTGGGTATCGAGCCGGGCTCTTCCGAACCAGCCGAAGTGGAAGGTCGCCGGGTCGCCCGCTTCCCCTTCCCGGCTGATGCTGCCCTGGCGCCAAAAGAGGCCGAATCGCTTGATCAGCCATCGCCCTTCGGAAGTCTGCACCGACACGAGCGATCCAAACGCGGTTTCCCACTGAATCCGGGCGACAGTCTCTTCGGCCGCCTGCAATTCAAACTCGCGCCGAAACGCCTTGGGCTGAACCCAAGTCAGCGGCACTGATCCCAAGTGATTCAAGCTTTTCATGGACGGAAATCAATGGTAGGATTGGAAGGAATTCAAGAAGCGTCAGAACCCGAGGAATCGGAGTTGGAGGGAGGGCGAGGCTCCTGCCGAGCCTCTTGTCCGCGCGGAAACATGGCTCGGCAGGAGCCTCGCCCTCCCGCTCGCGGCCAGCTTGCAAGAAACGGGGTAGCATGGGCATCCTGCCCATGCGTGTGGGCGGAGCCCACCCTACTTTAGCAGAATCATCTTGCGCGACTGAACGTGTTCTCCGGCCTGCAGGCGATAGAAGTAGACTCCAGAGGCAGCGGGCTGTCCGGAATCGTTCTGGCCATCCCAAGTCAGTGTGTGGATTCCATTCGATATCCGATCATTGACGAGCGTCGCGACCTTGCGTCCCAGGATGTCGAACACGTCCAATTTGACTTGAGCGGGACGAGGCAGATAGAATTGGATATTCGTGCGTGGGTTGAATGGATTCGGATAGTTCTGTTCCAATTCGAACGTCGAAGGCAGACGCTCAAGCCCATCATCTATCACCACTGTCGGTGTGGGCTTCATCAATGGGGACGTGGCAGCGCCATTGGCGGTGGTCACTCCGCTCGTTCCCCGAATCGAGGCAGCGATGGCGTTGTCCCAGGAGACATCGGCGTCATTATCGGCCATGGTGCCGTCCGCAGCGAGATGCTGGCCAAGTCCCGGCGGCAAAGTGTCCTTTGGCCGCAGCTGGCGACTGGAGATCTCGGCGGCGGTCACGAGACAGGAATGCTCCACCACACCGCTCCACATCAGAAGACCAATCAGCACACCACGAAGAGGCCAAGTCAGTTTCCGGTGCGGCACTTCGATTCCCTCTAGCAGCAATGGTTCGATTACGGTGCGGTAAACTTATACGGAACATCACCACGGCCCCTTGCAGGATGGCGCGGTGTACGCGCCATCCTACGGTTCAAGCGTTCAATTGTCAAGGTCGGGCCGGCAGGATTACGGGAAGAACGTCCAGCCAATGGTGAGTTTCAAGTCCGGAGCACCGGAGAAGCCGAGTTTCGCTTCCGCGAAGAATCGGTCACCGTTTCGGAGACCGCGCTCCACACCACCCAGAATGTTGAGTCCCATGTCGGTAAACGAGTCATCATGCCCCTTGGAGTTTCCGGGCCAGTGCGCCGAGTGCCAGCGGCCAAAGTTGAGCCCGGGACCGCCACCCAGGTATGGGGTCCAGACGTCCCAGCGTGACTGGAAGCGATAGGCCGCTTCGAAGTTGAGGGCAATCAGGGTAACATTGTCGCCGAATCCCACTTCGACATTCGGCTGGAAACGGATGTGGCGGGCAAAATTGCCGAAGTCCACGTGGGCGCCGAAATGAATCTGGTCGGGATCAAGCGAGAGGCCGACGCGCGGACCCCAGCCGCGAAACCGGACATAGCTCTCCGGCTCGGCCAGCGCCAACGCCGGCAGTGAGAGTAGTCCCAGAGTTATCGCAACAACCGCTCGCCGTAACGTCATTCGCCGTTCCTCCACGTACTGTTATAAGATCCCCGCGTACTGAGCCGCTTCCGTCACTGCAGATACAAGAGGACAGCGGCCCCCAGCGAGAATGCGTCCGCTTTCCGCTTCCCGACTTCGCCGGGGATATCTTCGAATTTGTAGTCCAGAAAGATATAGCGAAATTCGCCCGCGACTTTCACGCGGGGAACCACCGGCAATTCGATCCCGGCTCCCAGATGATAGCCCAGTCGTGTGCTCGTTTTCTTGGCGGTACCCGGCGATGTCGGGTACTCCATCGTTGCGTTGTACCAGCCCAACCCGGCCAATCCGTAGATCGACTGAAACGGATAGACCAGCAGGCTGGCGGTCACCGGCCATGTCTTTACGTTCGCGCCACCGCCAAGATCATCCTTGCGGTAATCGATGGCGCCTTCGACGCCGACCATTCCGCCGCTGAGGCGCGCCAGCACACCCAGCATGTTACTCGACTTGTGTGTGTCAGTTCCCTTCACCCACGTGTAGCGGGCCCCGAATCCGAGACCATCGGCCGATGCGGCACTGCTGAGCATCAGCAGTGCAACGCCCGTGAGCAATCCCATCCTGAAATGTGTCTTCATGCTGTCCCTGCCTTTCGGTTGAACGTCCAGACCGTTATACCGGCGAGCATACAGAGCGGCTCCGACGACAGCAACAGATTATTCTTGTGGATGCGGAACAAAAAGGGGCAGGCCACTCGCCTGCCCCTCCGGAATACCCCTGTGCGATTTCGGAGTTACTTCGTACCGGCTTGAACGGCACGCACATGATCGCAGACCTGGAGCACTTCGGATCGGAACTGTCCCAGATCGAACTGCAGGCCGTTGAGCCACGCGCTCCAACCGGCGCTGGACTTGGCGTACCGAACGGCGTCCTCGATTTCTTCCTTGGTCGCGCCGTTGAGCTTGGCGGCTTCGGTGTGGAAGAAGGCGCAATACTGGCATTTGGTGACGGTCGAGATGGCCACGCCGATCAGCTCACGGTACTTATTGGGGATCGGTCCTTCCTCGAATTGTACGCGTTTGATCAGCTGCCATTCCATTTCGAGCGACGAGTCAGGCACGGCCTTGATGAACGACGGCACCAGTCCGAACATGCCTTCGACTTCCTTGTAGACCTCATTGCGTGTCATGACAGACTCCCGGAGCAGGGTTTATTGGATCGTGGAGGTTTCCCTCCGGTTTGAGTTGCCCGATTCCAATCGGCAGTACTCGTCCACACAGGGCATGGACATCACATGGGGAGGAGGCTCCTCCCGGCCGGCAATGCAATAAGGATAAAATCAGTCGTGATTAATTGCAAGAGGAAAGATCGAATTCTGCCGAGTTGCCTAGACCGTCCTTGGACGCCACCCGGCAAAGAAAAGCACTTACACTCGAAGGACTCCCTACACAACGCGGCAGATGAGGCACTTCAGATAGTTGGTCTCCGGGCAGGAGGCGGAAACGGGGTGGTCGGGGGCCTGGCCGCGCTGTTCGAGAATCTGGATCGAGCGGTGCGAGTGCTCGGCCGCCAGGTTCAGGACGCCGGCAAAATCCTCCCGAGACACCTGGCCCGAACAGCTGCAGGTCACCAGAATCCCATCGCGTTCAAGCAGTTTCAGCGCCGCCTCGTTGAGGCGCTGGTACCCGCCCATCGCCTGTTCCAAAGAGCGGCGCGAGCGGGCGAAGCGCGGCGGGTCGAGCACGATGATCCCGAACCGATCACCGGCGGCTGCCAGCCGGTCCATGAAGGCAAATGCGTCGGCGGTCTCAACCTTGACGTTGCCGATTCCGTTGCGTTGGGCATTCGCCTCGACCAGGGCCGTGGCTGTGGCAGAGACATCGACGGCGACGACTTCGGTGGCGCCACCCCGCGCGAGATTCAGCGAGAATCCCCCTGTATAGCAGCAGACGTCGAGGGCGCGGCGCCCTAAAGCCAACGCGCGTACCGCGCGCCGGTTGTCGCGCTGGTCAAGGTAGAATCCTGTCTTTTGCCCGGTCCGCAAATCGATCTGAAACGTCAATTCATTCTCGACAATCTCAGCCGGGCCCTCGGGCGTTTCCCCCCAGATCGGCCCGTCTCGTAGCACCAGGCCCTCTGCCTCGCCGACACCGCGTTCTGTGCGGAGATAGACACCCCGTGGATGCAGCGATTCGGCCAAATGATCGACGATCACCTGCTGGCGATGTGACAGTGCCAGACTGGTGAGCTGCATGATGAGCCAATCGGCATACCGGTCCACGACCAAGCCGGAAAGCCCGTCGGCTTCGCTGAAGATCAGCCGGCAGGCCGTATGGGGATCGTCGAGCTTCAGGACCTCATGCCGCAGACGAATGGCATCATCGATGCGCCCTTTCCAGAAGCCCGGTTCCAGATGCTGAGCCTGATCCCACGAGTAGAGACGCACCCGAATCTGGCTGTTTGAGTTGAACAATCCCCAGGCGATGAACTGCCCATCATGCGCGTGGACCGCAACTTCATCGCCATTGACTGGTGCACCATCGATCCGGTCGATCGCACCGGCAAAAAGCCACGGATGGCGCGCATAGAACGGCCGCGCCCGGCGTGGTTTCAGGATGATGCGAGTCGGCATGGGGTGGAAAGCTTCGAAGGGCCGGGAGGGCGTGGCTTCCGTTTAGGCCGCCTGGTTTTGCGGCGTGAAGACTCGCCCTCCCGTGTTGAACTTCTGAAAGATCAGACCGCGATTGTGGCGAGATCAGCCAGCACCAATTTGCGGTTTTCCTCTTCCTGGATGGCTTTGCTCGCTTCCCGGGACTGCGCCAGGTAGCGGTCACACTCATCTTTGTGGCCGGCGGTTGCGGCCGCGCGCGCCATCGCCTCGTAGGCGTAGGCCAGGTCAAAGTCCCCGATGTTGTTTTCCTGGCAGATGGCGAGGCAGCGCTGGCCATGGTACATCGCGGGTTCCGGTGAACTCAATTCAGAATAGACGCGCGATATCTGCCACTCACCGCGTGCCAGGTTGACCGGCGCACCGACCTTGCCCCAGTGGAATCGCGATGCATGCGCAGCGTGGACCATCTCGTCGTCCTCTTCGGTCGTGCGATCGGCCTTCTCGAGAAGACTCCACACGTAGTTGAAGCAGTCGACGGCGAATTTCTTGTGAGATTCAAGTTCAGTGTATTTCGTGTCGTCCGGCATTACGACCTCCCAATAGACATTTCGCGCGCCTGGCGATTTGGCCGCCGGAACTTCCGGCGCCGGGGATGGCGCATCGTAAGACTACCTCCCCAGCAGGGCCTTGGCCTCCTCGACGGCATTGATCTCCGCCATGTATATGTGCATCAGCGTGTGAGTAAACGACGGGTGCTCTTTGCAGAGCGGCAGCAGCTTCTGATAGGAACGCGCGGCAGTTTCCTCGGTCTTGAGCGACTCGGTCAGCATCACATGGTAATCTTCGGTGTGCACGATGGGGGACTCGTCACGGACGGTGACCGCCTCGACCTCCAGCAGCGCCAGGAGTTCACGCACCTTGCCGGCATGGCCGATCGACTCGCTGGCCTCTTCCTCGAAATGCGACTTGAGCGTCAGACTCTCAAGTCCCTTGATGTACGCGGCGTAGTGCGCGTACATGGCATACGCCCGCAGTTCCCATGCCAGCGCCTTATTCAGCCCGGCCGCCAGCTTCTTCTTGTCCTTAATCTGAATCATCATTGGGTCAACCCTCCAGTTATCCTCACTCTATCAAACTACTTTTGCCTCAGGAAGTCGATGATCAATCGGGCGCCAAATCCGGTGGCCCCTTTCGGACAATAAGGGCGCCCCTTCGGGGCCAGATCCATCCCGGCGATATCGATGTGTACCCAAGGGTAATCTCCCGTGAACTTTCTCAGCAGCCGGGCGGCAATACTGGCGCCGCCGTACCGGCCACCCGAATTCTTCATATCGGCCACTTCGGAAGCCAGGCCTTCATCGTAATCGTCATCCAGGGGCATGCGCCAGAGCCGTTCTCCCGAGCTGGCCGCCGCCTTGTCCAAACGGCGTGCGAGGTCATCCTTCTCAGTGAAAATTCCGCAACGTACCTCACCCAGCGCGATACAAATGGCCCCGGTCAGTGTGGCGACGTCGAGAATGGCTTTCGGCTGGAAGCGTTGGGCGTAGCTGAGCGCATCGGCGAGAATCAACCGGCCTTCGGCGTCGGTGGAGATGATCTCAATGGTCTGACCGGATAGCGTCCGGATAATGTCGCCGGGCCGGTATGCGGTCCCGGAAGGCATGTTTTCGACGAGCGGGGCCAGCGCCACCAGATTCAGCGGCAACTTGAGCTTTGCGGCGGCACAAATGGTCGACATCACAACCGCCGATCCCATCATGTCGCCACGCATCTCCCACATGTTCTCCGAAGGCTTAATCGAAATGCCACCGGAATCGAACGTCACACCTTTGCCGACCAGCGCAAAATCAGTTTCCTTGGCGCGTCCCTTCCGCCCTGTATAGGTGGCGATCAGGAATCGGGGTTCATTGGTCGAGCCTCCACCGACCGCGAGGACCGCCCCCATACCGGCGCGCTTGATTTCATCAGGGCCCAGGACCTGCAATTTGATCTTGGTTTCGTCGCACCATTTGGCGGCGATCAGTGCGTACTTGTGCGGATTGAGTTCGTTGGAGGGAGTGTTCACCAGATCGCGGACCCGGCAGGTCGCCTCGGCGAGGATCATGCCTGTAGCGATGCCCGCCGCAGCTTTCCGCCGCTTGTTGGCATCTGGTTCCCACAAAGTGACCGATTCCACCGGCACCGGCAGCTTGGAACGGTCGGTGCGGAAATCAGTGAACTGGTAATTCCCAAGGATGCTGCCCACAGTCGCGGCCTCGGCGCTCTCGAGTGCATCGTGTCCACCGACGAGGGGCGAAGCCACATGCGGGATCTTCGCTTTGGCGGCCGACAGGATGAGTGAGCCATAGATCTTCCGGGCGCCCTCTGCGGAAATCGCCCGCTCGGACCCGGTCCCGACCAGAATGGCGCTGGAATCCGGGCAGCGCACGATGACGGTCTCCCCTGTCTTGCCCTCAAAGCCTTCGGTCCGAAACGCCGCATTGATCGAACCGCGCAAATCTTCGGGTAAGGTGCTCACCCAGGCGGGAAGTTTGGACGGCTTCTTCCCGGCAGGGACGGCAACCGGCATCTGTTTGCACAGAACCGCCGGTGTTTGATTGGAACAGGTTAGCTTAAGTGACATTGTGATAGCTCCTCAATTGCTTACGTTCCATCGTAAGCTACCAAAGACCGTAGACCTCAATTGTGCTCCAGCGGGCGGACTTCCAATGGTGAAGGAATCTCTCTGAGAAGAGCCTGCCAGCTTCCGAGCCCATACACTGCATGATGCACAAAAAACAGTACGGGGAGAACAGGAATTGTCCAAGCCTGGCCCGGATTCGCTTCCATTAGGGCAACACCCAGCGCCAGAAGCAAATACAGCCCGGCCAAAACGATCAAGACGTTTAGGGCCATGGAGGACCAAATGGACAGAATTAGAAGAGCAATCGCCAGGCCAACCGCCGCCATCGGCATCAGGTGCCACCATGACACCCCGCCTTTGCCCAATCGCAGAGCCCAAATGTTCCAAGCCCCGTTGCCCCAGGCGCGCCGCCAGATGCCCCTCAGTTGTGAGGGTGCAAGGTATGTGGCTGTCGCATTGATACGCCGAATCGGGGTCCCGATCTTACGGAGTCGCGCAAAGATCTCACTGTCTTGGTTTCGAATCAACTGCTCGTCCACTCCTCCCACCGACTGCAGTAGCGCACGCTCGAACAGCGCGTATGTCACTGAAACGGCGGGGCCGGGGTCGGTGTGAAACCGGAACGGTGCGGCTCCGGTCCCAAATCGGGATCGCAGGACGAGAGAATAAAGAGTACTCGCCACCCCATGCCCCACAACTTCGAGTCGGCCCCCTACCACCGCACCGGGATATTTCTCATATTCTGCAACAGCGGCACTCAGGTACTGCGGCGATAAGAGGCAGTGCCCCGAAATCCAGAGGATCGTTTTCGCATCCGTCTCCCGAAGGGCGAGATTAACCGCAGCGGCCGCGGTTCGCCCAGGATTCGGCAGGCAGCGCAATGCCAGATCGGTCGATTGGAATTGGCGAGCGATGGTTTGCCAGTCGTCGGTTGATCCGCCATCGACGATTAAGATCTCAACGAGATGCCGTGGATAGTCCTGCTTCGTCAATGCATCCAGAGTCCGTCCCAGCGACCTGGCCTCATTGAGAATCGGTATAACCACCGCCACGGTCGTTGACCACTGCGCTGTCACTCTCCTAGGCTCGTCAGAACGGTTGTTCATCATCGGATGTCATCGAGAACGCTGGGGCAATGCTATCCTGAAGGTGGAGCCGGGAGTCAGCTCAATCAGTGTGAGAACCGCGGAAGGGGTTGACGGGAGTTCGCTTGTGGATCACGTAGCACGACTCGCTGAGACTCAACTACCCCCGCCTGGAATTGAACCAGGATTCCCAGCTCCGGAGGCTGGTGCGTTATCCTTTACACCACGGGGGCTTGTCCACCGTGCCTTCTGGGCCCGGTGCAACGAGGATATACGGCTTTGCACCTTGCCGGTTCAACCACTTTTTCACGACCGGATAGAGGGTGGCACGACAACGCGGTGAGAATCAGGGAAGTGGCAGTGCCGCGGCGCCGATGAACCCGGCATCATTGCCCAGCGCGGCCTTACCAACCGGGATCATCTTGCCCGCCTCAGAGAACGCATGCCGGTGGATGTTGTCGCGGATGGAACTCAGCCAGATACCCTGCGTGTCGGCGTCGGCGACGCCACCGCCAATGATGATCACCTCGGTGTCCAGTAGGTTGATCGCGCTGAGTATCCCAATAGCGAATTGCCTGGCCGCCTCTTCCAGTATTCCGCGAGCGAGATGGTCGCCGGCGTGGGCCGCGGCGAAGAGCCCTGCAATCGATACCGATCCACCGGCCTGGTCGTGCTGACGTTTCAACTCGCCGGTGGCTTCCACGGCGACCGTGTTGGCCCGCGCGAGGAGAGCCGTCGCCGATGTATAGTTTTCCAAGCATCCCCGATTACCGCATGGACAGAGCGGCCCCTGCCAGTCGATCGAGACATGCCCCAACTCGGCTCCCGAACCGGATGATCCGCTGAAGATCCGGCCCTCGATAATGAAACCGCTTCCGATTCCCGAACCAACCGTCAAACAGACCAGATTGTCGATCCCTCGTCCGGCGCCGAATTGGTGTTCCGCCCACGCCGCGCAATTGGCGTCATTGTCGATGACCGATGGCAGCCCCGTCGCGCTCTGAACCACACCGGCGATGTCGACGCCGATGATCGTTTTGAGGTTGGGCGTCGGCGGCTGAACGCGGCGAGTCTGCGGATGGATCGTCCCTGGGGACCCTATCCCAACGGATACCGGCTGGTGACCGGCGTTGGCACACCATTCGATCAGACGACTCGCACAGCCCACGATTCCATCGAGCGTCGCCTTCTGCCCCTCGCTGCCCCGTGTTGGCGCGCGGTCCGCGAAGTGAATGTGGCCCTCTTCGTCGATGACCCCGTACTTGACGAACGTCGCGCCGATATCAATGCCGAGACGGACAATCACGGGCAGAAATCAATCGGATCAACCCGCGGATGTCCAGAATTGCTTCAAATAGCAGCGATCACTGGTGTGGGAGGGCGAGGCTCCTGCCGAGCCTCGTGTCCGCGTGGAAACAAGGCTCGGCAGGAGCCTCGCCCTCCCACATGCCACATTACAGAATTGCCACGACCGCCGATGCTAACCAGGATTCTAGGCGGTTCTGGGAAGCGGTTGCTTCGCCAACAGGTGATTCAACCACTTGTTGGAAACATGCTCTAAGGCAGAGTTTGTCTTCAGGCGCTCATTGAGATTCAGGAAGTCGACCTGATCGAGCGGCTGATCCTGATTGAAACAGGAAAAGACGGGACCGGTGGGATCACCGGTTACCGGATCGACATGCATTTGGAGACACTGGGCGCAGATTTCTTTCATCATACATTGCATGGTCGAGTTGATCGAACCGATGGCAACATGGGCCTGGGGGAGCAGGTCGGCCAGCACTCCGTGACGCGCCTCGCGCACGGCATTCATCATCCTGTCGGAACCAATTGCGATAATGCGGTTGATGTCCGCGAACGGGATTGACGGAACGCCGAGTTGGCCACGTCCGTAGGCGTTCATCGCTTGGACGATATTGCCCACGAACATACGATCCTGCGGGCGGCGCGGCGCAATCCCCGGCTCAATATCGGTAGCCCAGACGACGACATCCGTTCCCCGTTCCACATCATCCTGCTTGAACAGGTCGATTCCCTTTTTGTACCCCGCGAAATAGATCACTCGGTTGCCATTGGCCTTCAGCGCCTGGGCAATCGAGAACAAGACGGCGTTGCCCAGACCGCCACCGGCAAGCAGGACAGTTTCGCCCTTCGGTATCGAGGTCGGCGTGCCGGTCGGACCCATCACGACAATCGGCTCGCCCGGTCTCAGGTAGGCACACAGGCGCGAGGAAACTCCCATTTCCAAAACGATCAATGACAGCAATCCCTTTTCCTGATCCACCCACGCGCCGGTCAGTGCGATGCCCTCCATGCTGAGACGCGTGTCTTCAATCTTGGGGGCAAGCGTCTCGAAATTCTGAAGCCGGAAGAACTGTCCGGGCTGGAACCGGGAGGCAGCTTTGGGGGCACGGACGACAACATCAACAATCGTCGGTGTCAGCCGCTCAACCCGTTCGACCGTCGGTAGAAGACTCTCATTTAATCCGTCGATCAACTTGCTCCACAGTTGATCCCGCTCCGGTTGTAGCTCTGGGGCGAGGCCATTCAATTCATCCGCGAAAAGGGAGACGACATGGGAGTACCCGTCCTTCGCGGAGGCCATGGCCTTGACGACGTTCCCGGCGTACTTGGGATGGTTGTCGCCGTAGAAGCTGATGTGCCGTCCATTACGGTGATATGACGTGAAGAATCCTGGATTCTCGCTTGTGCCTTTTTCGAATCGCGGCTCTCCCCCGCCGTTGGCAACTTCCCGGTACGATTGGAAGAACTGGCCCTGCGCGTCGAGTTCAAATGTGCCGGGATACTCCCGCTCGTAGATCACATTCGGACTCGTCCCAGCCGCAATCAAGAGCGACCGCGCGGGCAGTCGGACGGTCTGGCCCGTGGTTTTCCAACGGCTGCCATCCTTCGTGTATTCTTCGAAGACGACCCCATCAAGGCTGCCGTTTTCGCCACGCACCGCTTCGATCGGGCTCATCCGCTCAACGAAGGAGATTCCCTCCTCGAAGGCTTTGATGACTTCCTCGTGGTTCAGGCGGTACGCCGGAGCATCGGCGAGGTCCTTGCGATAGACAATCCGGACGCCACCCCATTTCTGCACCAGTCCGGCGAGATCGGGAAGTTCACCGGCTCGTGCGGCACGTGTCCGCTCCTCGCGGATGGCTCTGGCATGCTGGAAGAACTCGGTCAGGACTATTCGGTCTTCCGGACCGATGCCCGCCCAGAAAGCGTCTTCACCCGCGTCGGCCACGAGCGCCTCGTAGCGGGTAAGCACCTTTTCCACCTGACGTGGGTAATAGGCAAGCAACTCCGTGGCAGTGTCGATCGCGGTCAAGCCACCGCCGATGACCAGCGCCGGAAGGCGAATCTGCAGATTGGCCATGGCATCGTTCTTGAACGCCCCCGTCAGTTGCAGCGCCATGAGGAAATCCGACGCCATGCGGATGCCCTTGATCAGGTTATTTTTCATCTTCACCACGGTCGGTTTCCCCGCCCCGGTGGCAATCGCGATATGATCAAACCCGTAGCGATCGAAGGCATCCTCGATTGTAACCGTGCCGCCGAATCGGATGCCGCCGTAGATGCGCAGATTCCGGCGCCGTTCCAGCATGAGACGGATGACCGTGAGGAAGTTCTTGTCCCAACGAACTGTGATGCCGTACTCCGACACGCCACCGAATCCCGCCAGCAGACGCTCATCCAGATTCGCACGAACCGAGTCGATGTCACGAATCGGTTCGGGAACGGAGCCATCCGAGCCGGTTAGACGCGATGGGAGCGGTTCGATCTTGAGACCATCCACACCAACGACGCCGAATCCCTCATTGATGAGGTGGTGGGCCAGCGTATATCCTGCGGGTCCCATACCGACCACCAGGACGTTTTTCCCGTTGTACGGCAGGGCATGCGGCCGCTTCACGTTCAAGGGATTCCAACGCGCCAGGAGCGAGTAGATCTCGAAGCCCCATGGCAGTTCCAGAACATCCGTGAGAATTCGCGTTTCGATTTGCGGGATGTTGACTGGTTCCTGCTTTTGGTAGATGCAAGACTTCATGCAGTCGTTGCAAATCCGATGGCCCGTCCCGGGACACATCGGATTGTCGATCATGACCATGGACAAGGCGGCCACCGAGTCGCCCCGCGACTTGAGCAGATGCGCTTCGGAAATCTTCTCACCCAGAGGACATCCCTCAAGTTTGATGCCCAACGGATTCGACTTGACCGGGCCATCCTTCTCGAACAGACCCTTCGAGCATGAGTCCTTGTCGCGTTCATGGCAGAAGATGCAATAGTCGACTTCGTTTAATACCGGCAATGGCGCCATGCGCGGATCGGTCAGCGCAAAACCATCCCGGCGCCGGCGCCGCCACTCCGGACCTGCCCATTCGTGCTCGATCCCGCCCGGCGGGGAGTGTCGCTCGACGAGTCCGGCTTCATAGTCCATCTTTTCGGGCAGACGCCAGAGAACCCAGCCGTCGCGATGATGACCGGCCTGGGCATCATAGAAAGCTCTGGCACTCCATCGTTCCCAGAGATCGGTCAATAACTGCAGCGCCGCGTTGTCGGCATCACCAATCGGCATTCCCTTGGTAACACCGCAGGCCGATAGCTCGGTCCAATCCGGCAGCGCTGATTTCAGCGCGGCAACCAACAACCGGAACGTGTTCAGAGCGTTTGTCGAATCGCGCGCCGTGGCGGTGGACTGTACAAGATCAAGCAGCAGACACCCCAAACGGGCAACGGCCAGTTCGCCTTCACAGGCGGGATCCGCAAGGCGCTCGAATTCTTCACGCAGTCGGGCAGCACGATGGGCCGTGATGGGATCGAGGGACGCACGATCAGAACTGGTGTATCTTTTCAGCACCCGTCGCTGAAGAAACTCCTTCTTGAACCGAAAGACCGGAGCCTGCGCGGCGGTCCATTCAGCGGCTTCGCCGCGGGCGTCGCTGATGCTAAAGAGCTTTCCGACGAATTCACCCAGGTGACCGGCGACCTCCACGAGCAGATTCGATGAGGTGACCGCATCGACCTTCTCACCTTTCACCGCACGGTAGTCGTCGAACCGGCGCCAGAGATTTTCGTCTTTGGCGGCGAGAAATCGATGAAAAGCCTCGGTCAGGCCGGCGAGGCGTATGGGATCGTACAGATCAGCGTACGTGAAACCTTCGATACCCAAAGATAAGATTGGACGCGCCGCAGCAGGTGTGACGGGCTTGGCAGGTTGCGATGGTGTCGGGATGTTCAATGTCGTTCCTCTGGTCGATTATCCAAGATGCTGTGTCGCAGGAATGAATGTTCTTGCGGGTAATGTCAACTGGTCCGCGCCCATAAAGGCAGGCGTCCGTGTGGCCACCCGCGCAAGGGACAAGATAAAAAAGAAAACCATTTTCATATTGAAAAGTCAATAGTCAGAATCGTGCAATTGGCGGACATCGCGCTCACCCCCACCGTCGGATCTTCACACAAACGCCTTGACTCATATGCAGTTATGAATATTCTTGGCGTCCAGCATCCACCCGCCGGAGTTTGCCTGCGCTTCTTATGACTGACTTTCGAATGAGATTTGATTGCCGGCATAGCCCCAATCTCCCACCAATAGGATTCAAAGCTGAGCGAAGACATGGTATGGGTTCAGTTCGGTTTTTTAGGACTGGGCTCTCAGAGGAGAATTCATGAATCAACGTACCTGGAGAGTTTCCCTGTTGTTGTTCGGGTCCGGAACCTGCGCGCTGATCTACCAGGTGGCCTGGCTGCGGGAATTCCGGCTGGTCTTCGGTGCATCAACCGCCGCATCGGCAGCCGTACTCGCCATCTTCATGGCTGGACTCGGAGTGGGTGGAATCCTGCTGGGCCAGCGTGCCGATCGTCATCCGTCGCCGCTAAGCTTCTACGGACAATTGGAGATGCTGATCGCGGCATCGGCGGCTCTGACACCATTGCTGATCTGGCTGTCGAGCGCCTTGTACGTCGGTCTGGGCGGCTCAGTCAGCCTGGGCCTGATCGGCGCGACGATTCTGCGGCTCATCCTCTCCGCCATCGTGTTGAGTATCCCCACTGTTCTGATGGGAGGGACACTGCCGGCGGCGGCGCGTTCAATCGAATCCGATGAAGACCTGGGACGCCGGCGTCTGGCAGTGCTCTACGGCGCCAATACCATAGGGGCGGTGACGGGGGCGTTGCTCTCGACGTTCATTCTGCTCGAAGTGCTTGGGACTCACAAGACCTTGTGGGCAGCCTGCATTATCAATCTTGCTATCGGCGGTCTGGCCTGGAAGTTGGCACAGGGCAAGACCCCAACCAGGCGTGAAGCGCATACTCCGAAGGCGCCAGCCTCCCCCCAACCAGAGAAAGCAGCCTCCGCCGCGCCACGGCCTCGCGCGCAGGGAATGCCCGCGCGCTTCATCCTGATTCTTGCCGGAGTGGTTGGCTTTGCGTTCTTCCTGATGGAGATCGTTTGGTACCGCATGCTGGCGCCGATTCTCGGGGGAACAACCTACACATTCGGATTGATCCTGGCGATCGCACTGCTGGGAATCGGCGTGGGAGGCGCGATCTACTCGATGTTTGGCCGGAACCGTGTGGCCACGCTCAGCGGATTGGCCACAACCTGCGCGCTGGAGGGATTGTTCATCGCCATCCCGTTCGCGTTGGGGGATCGGATGGCGATCCTGGCGGCACTGCTGCGCAACCTTGGATCAATCGGGTTCGGTGGAAACGTCCTGGGGTGGTCGCTCGTCACAACCATTGTCGTTTTCCCGGTCGCGCTGGTTGCGGGCATTCAGTTTCCCATGCTCATCGCACTTTTGGGCCGCGGGGTTCGCGACGTCGGGAGCCATATCGGAGCGGCATACGCGTGGAATACCGGCGGGGCGATCATCGGATCACTGGCGGGCGGCTTCGGACTGCTGCCGCTTCTGGGTGCGCTAGGAACCTGGTCGGCCGCGGCCATTCTTCTGGCGGCGTTTGCCGTTGCGACGGGTTTGGCCTCGATACGAGTCGAAAAACGAATGCTGTCCTTGCTGCCATCGGCGATCGCCATCGTGTGTTGCCTGGGATTCCTGGCATTCTCAAATGGCCCTACCGGTGCCTGGCGGTATAGCTCCATCGGCGCCGGACGCGCCCAAATCGGAAAGACCCGCAACGAGATTCGCGATTGGCGCCAGTCGCGTAATCGGCTGGTGAAATGGACGGCAGAAGGCGTCGAGAGCAATATCTGCCTCACCAACGCCACCGGGCTGGCCCTGCTCAACAACGGGAAGTCGGATGGGCATTCGCTGATGGATGCCCCGACGGTCATCATGCTCGGCATGACCAGCGGACTTCTGCACCCGAATCCCCAAACCGCGCTCGTGGTCGGCCTCGGCACTGGCACAACCGCAGGCTGGCTGGCGGCGATTCCCAGCATTGAGCGTGTGGATGTCGTCGAGTTGGAGCCGGCGGTTCGAGAAGTCGCGCGCCGCTGCGCTCCGGTGAATCACGATATGCTCAACGACCCAAAAGTCCATCTCATCATCGGTGACGGTCGCGAAGTTTTGCTGACATCATCACGAAGATACGACTTGATCGTCTCCCAGCCATCCAATCCGTTCCGCGCCGGTGTGTCGAGTCTGTTTAGCAAGGAATTCTACGAGGCGGTCAACTCCCGGCTCAATGACGGCGGGATATTCACCCAATGGGCGCAAGCATATGAGATCGATCTGTTAACCATGCGCTCCGTTTACGCGACCCTGACCTCGGTCTTTCCAAACGTCGAAACCTGGCAGACCATGTCCAATGACGTCTTGCTCGCCTGTTCGCGGAGTTCGATCACTTATGATGTTCCACGGCTGCGCCATCGGCTGCAAGCCGAGCCATTCAAGTCGGCCGTGCTGAATTCTTGGCGCGCGACTGACCTTGAGGGAGTCTTGTCGCGCTATGTCGGCAGGAATTCATTCGCGGTCAGTTTCGGCAAAGGCAAGGGCGGCATTGTGAATACCGACGACCTCAACACCCTGGATTATTCATTCGCACGGACGGTCGGCAGGGAGTTTGGCTGGACGCTGAACGATTTGAAGGCTGTGGCCCGACAGAACCGGGCCGATCAGCCTGATCTCACCGGAGGGCCTGTTGACTGGGAGCGCGTCGAGGACGCACGCATCTGCCTGGATGCGATGCAGATGCAAACACCGGCGATGACGGATCACCTCACAGTCGAGCAACGGCATCGCGCCGATGCGCATGTTGCGTTCATGAATCAGAACTTCCCCGGAATCTGGGACGCCTGGAAACAGCAACCTGAGCCGCCGAGGACGCCGACCGAGCTGGCCGTCGTCGCTTATTCGATGGCCGATCAAGGCATGGATGAATGCCGCCCTTATATTGATCAATTACGCGTAACTGAACCTATCGAGGCCGACGTGCTTTGGGCGCACCTGATGATCCGCAAAGGGGATTTCAAGCATGCCACCGAACTGTTCGTGTCGGTATTCGAACGTTACCGGACCGACCCGTGGCCGTGGACAAGTATCATGACCATCGCACTCCTCGATGCCGACGCTCTGGCCACACAGGTCGATGGCACTGCGGCCCCACTGTGGGAGGCGTTGAAGCAGCCCTTCGTGGTGGATGCGCTCAATGAAAAACGGATATTCAACGCTTTGACCGTGGCCTCCAAGGTCGGCCGGGACACGGCCATCGAAGCCATGAAGGCCTATGAGCCGAATGTCCCATGGATCGGGCAATTCCTTGCCCGCCGGCTCGAGTTGTACACGATTGCCAACTACCCCCTCGCCGCGGTCGCGCGAAAGGACCTGGCCGAGTACCTCGAGGATGAGCCGTCACAATTGACGGAGCTGGGCACGACCGGAGCGAGCGCCACTGCGAAGTAAAGTGCTCTCCAGCGGGGTGCCACGGACAAGCCTTCTCCGGCCCTTTGGAGAAGTCTTGTCCGTGGCACCCAATGATCAGGCTGCCGACTTGATCGATTAATTCACACTGCATCCGGAAAATGTGGCGCGGGCGCCCTCGCCCGCGTTCACCGCGGAGCGGTGAATCGAAAAGTCCGCGCTTCGCGCGGACGCGGGCGAGGGCGCCCGCGCCACATCAGAGCTTGCCGCGGAGCTTACTGCAAAGCCTACTGCAAAGCTCACTGCAGAGTTTGCTGCAGAGCCTACTACGCGGCCAAACTCAGCCGGATTTCTTGAAGAGGGCGATGGTCGAACGGTCGTGGTGGCCGACCCGGTCGCTGACCTTGATGGTCAGCAGATAGTCCCCGGGGGGGATCTTTTCCAGATCCAGCGAGCCGAATTGCTTTACGTCGCGCGCCGTGCTGGTGAACTCGCCCGGCTCCTTGAAATCGAATCGTGCCTTCCCGCGCGTGTCTTTGATCTCGTATGAGATCGTGTAATGGGTGGAACGGTCGTCCCCGAGAAGCAGATTGTAGATCTCATAATAGAAGGCGAGTTCCTGGCCGCTGAGATAGGTGCGTGACGGCAGCGGCATGACCATCCGGTCGCCTTTGATGAACGATGCGCCTGGCTCGTAGATCGACCAGACAAACGACGCCATCTCGATATCAGAAATCTCGTGGACCTCGGACACGATGAATTTCGGCAGGATAAAGGACTTCGTGTACGTCCCCGACTTGCCCGTAAACAGATCGTCAATAGTCACGGCGAGGTTGTATTTGCCGGACGGCAGTTCGCAGATTTTCTGCTCGACCATGAGGCGGTTGGACGTTTGCGTACTGTCGATGCGACGCCGCAGCAGCCCAATGTCGCTGTAGACTTCTTTCTGATCGTCATCGCGGATTACAACTGTCCGTCGCAGCGAAATCGTGGATGAGTCCTCTCCCCGTCCGATCACCGACAATGGATACCCCAGATTGACATCCACGCGCCAAAGATTGTCTCCCACGTGGAAACGAACCACGTCCAACGCGTAGTCGATCAGGTTCTTGCCGTATTCGTGGAAATAGATCGCCGGTTGCAGGTCGATGGCATTCAAGCGAGAGGAGTAGAACTCGTTGAGATCTTCGGGCGGCAGCGTGGGATCCGTCACCGGGACCATCTCGTAGAAGCCATACCCCCGTTTGTCCCGGAACTGGAACGTCTTGTCCCAACGATAATACGTCCACACTTCGCTGGCGGCATTGCTGGCACCCAGAGGATCGTCGTTGGCAGCAGCGCCGTAAACATCGGACGCGGCCGGATGGGCTGAGTGCGCCGCTGAGCGATCACCGGCGCCTTCATCGAGGATTCGCCGCTCATTGGGATCGCCGTAGCGGATGTACACCTCTCCCCGCTCGTCCCAGGGCGGACCGCCTCGTGAGGAACTGCCGAAGCAGAAAATGGCATGATAGATCCGACGCTGATGCTCCTCTTCGAATTCATTCTTGGCGGTTGTTGGGGTGGGGTCGTGTTCCAGCCAGAATTTGCGCAGCCATGAGTTTGCCTCGGCCGTGTCGGCGAGAAGCACGAATTGGGCGTATTTCTCCTTGCCCAACAGCGCTTTCATCGCGGCATCGCTTTGGCGGCTGGTCAATTTCGGAAGTTGGCCCGGGTGGGGGGCATGGCCGGCGCAACTGCCGAAGATTGCGACAGCCGTAAGAGAGGTTAGGGCGAGGCGGCAGGTTCTAAGCATGCAATCGCACCTATGGGGGACCCCCACTTATAACTTAAGATCGGAAGGGCCTCCCATGTCAAATACGCCTGAGTCGAAAGAATAGTTCATGCAGAGTGAGGTCTTGCGCCGTTCTATATGTAGAGAATATGGATTAGCGAAACTCAAGACCATGGGTTAGTTTCAGCGGGTAGCGAATCTCAATGACGAGGAGTGGGTTATGACCTCAATCGAAGCACTCGTCAACCGCCAGCTCATGCGGCTGGCCGTGAAACAGCAAAGCGTAATTCCTCCCAGACAGCAGGCAGAAGGGCCGCCCCGGCAACTTCGGGTGATCACGATTTCCCGCCAGACCGGTTCCGGTGGACGCGCCATCGCACGGAGTCTGGCCGAAACTCTCGGGCTGGAATTCGTCGACCGGCAGATTCTGGACTACATCGCCCAGAACACCGGCCCCAGGGACAAACTTCTCGACTCCCTGGACGAACGTACCCGATCCGGAATCGATCTTTGGGTCGAGGGGATTCTACGAGGACGGTATATCGACCGGTCCGAATATGCCCATCTGCTGGTGCAGTCGATGACGGCGATGGCCGAGCATGGTGACGCTGTGATATTGGGCCGCGCCGGCAATGTGATCCTGGGGCCGCGTGGCGGCCTGCACGTACGGATCGTGGCGCCCCGTGAGGTGCGCGTCGCCAATCTGGTTGAATACAAGGGAATGACCCCCGAGCAAGCAGATCATGCCGTGCGGGTCTCAGACGACGAACGAAGCACGTTTTACCGAAAGCATTTCGGCGCCAACATTGACGATTCGGCGGACTACCATATGGTGATCAATACCGGGAGAGTCACGCTCGACAGGGCCCACGAGATCATCAATGCCGCCTGGGAATTTCTGATCGGGTGGCCGGAACCCTGACTCAATTATGGTGGCCCAGCACCGAATTGATCATCGAGTGAGCGGGGAAGCAGTCTGGTTCTACTGGGGCCCTGTCCCCTGCTTTTCCTGTACCCAGTGCGCCCGGTAGATCGACATTGTGTGGTATCCCCAGAGGATGTAGTTGTCGGCGTGGATCGAGTGGATTCTTTCGAGAATCTCGGAGTGTCCAACCACCTCGGGGAACCAGGGATCAAAGATCGCCAGATAGTCCGGCCGTTTGAGCTTCAAGTATTCCCAAATCCCCGCCTGCCCCTGTTTCCGGTATGGTAAAATCTCCGGTTCGACCAATCCCATCAGGTCAATGATGTGGTGGCGCCCGGCGAAACACCCAATCGCGCCGATGTCGTTGACGGCAATGGTGGCATCGGGTGGGAGATTCGCGTCGAGCCATTGCCCCGTCGCGACATTGAGATCGTTGATATTCTTGACGGCCAGCGAACAGGTTGGCGCCCAGGTCAGCAGGTTGCAGCACGCAACCAGTCCCCAGATGCACCAGGCAGCAACACAAAGACGTCTGCTCCATTGCCGGCGCAACGTAACCAGCAGCACCGCGCTCAACCCTGCGAGGATCGGCCCTGTGAAGAAGATGATGGACTGGCCAGCCAGGTACTGGCCCTCTGAAAAGGACGCCCTCATGGATTCGGGCATCCAATTCAAGAATGGATAGAGCTCCAACCAGAACAACTTGAGCGGCGTCAGTGCGGCAATCGCCAGCCCGATCGGCACAGCGGCGCCAAGGAACAAAACCCCCGAGGCGATCAGGAACATGCGCGAGTATGATTGATGCGACGTCCACCAATGCCAGCTTGCAAAGACCGCGATCACCGCAAAAATCGGATACATGATCATGAGGTAACGCCCGAAGGCACCCTGGATGCTGCTGGTGAATACTGCCTGAATCAGCAGATAGTACATTGGGATGGCGACCAGAAGCCGTAACCGGCGGCGGATCAGCACCGGCATCTTTCTCAATTGCCACAGGAGATACCAAAGGCCAATCATCCCCGGCACCTCGGTCAGCAAAAACCGCGCGTACGTTTGATAGAGATACTCCCTGCCGGAATCGAAAACGGCGGCCAACGCCTGTCCGAATTGCCCTGCCCCCAGCGCCGCCCAGACTCCGGTCGCCGCCACCTTGGCATAGAAGGTCAAAGGAAACAGTCTGCCGATTGACCAAAGGTTGAAAGCAAAATACGGCGCGAGAACAAGTGCCCCTGCGCCGAGGGAGACGAAGACTTCACGCCGCCGCGAACGGGCGGTCTGATCCAGACTCCGTTCTGTCCACCAACGATCGACCCAGAAAAGCGGGAGCAGCGAAAACAACTCAGGACGGGTCACGCCTGCGAGAAACAGAAGGATGGTCACTGGATAGTAGGGCCGACCGTGGTCACTGGCCGCACGGAAGTGCAAGATGAGGCTCCAGACGATCAGCGACCCGTAAAGCATGACTTCCAGTCCGGAAAGTGCCCCCCAAATCACGAGCGGATGCAGCAGCGTCAGAAGCGCACCGCCCCAGGCTGCGATCCTGGAACTGGTGAGTTCCCTAAGCAGGGCGAAGACTCCCCAAATCAGAACGACCCAGCAGATGAACCCGGCGATCTTCCCGGCCCACACCGGATTCCCCAGGATTCCCAGGAATCCCGCGCAGACCAGCGTCCACAATGGCGCGGTTGACCCGGCAACCGGCTGGCCAACGTTGTAGGAAAAACCGTGACCGGAAATCAGATTTTGGGCAAACCGGAAGTGAATCCAGGCGTCGTCGGAGGAAAACCCCAGGCCTCCGGCGGCCGTTCGTTCATGGACGAGATATCCGGAGAAGATCACAGCCGCGGCCAGCAGGATCAGCCCGCGTGCCGCCCAACTACTTCCGCGCCAGTTTGCCACCAAACGGGATGTCATAACGAAGTCACCCCGACGCGACTTGAGCGCGGCGGGGTGATAAACTTTGGTGCCGAAGGCGGGATTTGAACCCGCACACCCGTACGGGCACTGCGCCCTGAACACAGCGTGTCTGCCAGTTCCACCACTTCGGCGCCGCCCGAGTATGCCACTTCGCGAGCGCCGTTGCAAGTGCATTTTGCATCCGATGCACGGCAAGGCTTCGTGTAATTCACCATTGGTTCATGGGGCGCCAACCGGTTTATTCCCATCGGCATGGATCCCGCAGCGAAAACCGATATCAAGGTGATCAGCACCAACCGTCAGGCACGGTTTCGCTTTGAGATTTTGGATACGGTGGAAGCCGGCTTGAGCCTGGTGGGGACCGAAGTGAAATCACTGCGCGAAGGGAAGTGTAATCTGAAGGAGGGGTACGCCCGTATTGACGGCGAGGAGGCTTGGCTGATCGGGGTCCATATTCCGGAATATGTCGCGGGCAATCGGTACAATCATGAGCCGACCCGCACCCGTAAGCTGTTGCTGTCGAAACGGCAAATCCGCCGTCTGGCCGGCCAGACCCAGCAAATGGGGCTGACGCTGGTGCCGCTTCGAATCTACTTCAAGGGGAAGGTTGCCAAGATCGAGCTGGGCCTGGGCCGCGGCAAGAAACTGCATGACAAGCGGGACTCGATCGCCGAACGGGAGACCCAACGCCGGCTTCAGCGAGAACGTTTCGACCGTGAATAGGTTTAACAGGATATGACGGACAAAAGACAACGGTCGATACGCTCTCGGCTGCTAGCCGGCGCATCAATCCTGCTGGTTGCGCTGGTCCTCGCGCAATGCAGCCATCCACCGCCGGTGACGCTGCCGGAGGAGGAGGCGGCTCCACCCGAAGCGCCTCCGGCCAAGGTCGAAGAGGTGGGGCCATACAACATCCTGAGCTACAGCGTCGATGTACGCCGCAACGGAATTCTCATCGAGGTTCTGCTGCGTGAACCGTTGCACTACGAATGGTTCCTGACCGATGGCGAGTGGATCAATCTGACCTTCGATGGTGGCCGTCTCGACCCGAACAGGATGCATTCGATGAAGCCGCACGCCGAAGTGCTGGAGGTTGTGGCGCACCAATTCGAGAACTCGGCACAGTTGTCATTCAGGATGTCCAGCCCCGTCGAGAAATACCGTGTATCCACCGATCCGTATTCGCCGAAACGGATCCTGGTCATGATCACCGGATCGACGCGCGGGATGATTGAGGACTTGGATATCCGGGGCGGCATCAGCGATTACAGGCGGGGCGAGAGCGTCGTGTATCAAGAAGAGGTGGGCAAAGCCCACCCTGACCGGGTAGGGTGGGCTCCGCCCACCTTTTCGCGGTGAGCTGTTCGACGGCTGTAATTCGGCCGATTGACTGACATCTTTCAACCTATGAAAAGCAGACCTATTGGCATATTCGATTCCGGTGTCGGAGGCCTGACTGTCTTCGATGCGCTCGCGCGCGCCTGTCCCTCCGAGTCGCTGATTTACTTCGGCGACACGGGGCGGTACCCCTACGGTGTCCGGTCCAAACGTGTGATTATCGAATACAGCCGTCAAATCGCGGGATTTCTCCAGAATCAGGGCTGCAAGTTTCTCGTCGTCGCCTGCAACTCGGCCTCGTCTCTGGCGCTCGAAGAAGTGCGGGCCTCAGCCGCAGTCGATGTGATCGGCGTGATTGAGCCGGGCGCGGCCGCCGCGGTACGCGCCACCAGGAGCGGACATGTCGGGGTCATCGGGACCGAGGCCACGATTCGCTCCGAGTCGTACACGCGCGCCATCCATGCCATCCAGCCCGACATCCGGATCAGCGCGGTGGCGTGTCCATTATTCGTTGCACTCGCCGAAGAGGGATTCTCCGGAAAGCCGGCGACACAACTGGTGGCGGAGGAGTATCTGGCGCCATTAATCGAGGCCGGCGTCGACACGCTGGTGCTCGGCTGCACCCACTATCCCCTGCTGAAATCCGATCTCGCTACGGTCATGGGACCGGGCGTTGAGCTGATCGATTCGGCCACCGAAGTGGCACGAGTGGTCCGCGACCGGCTGGTGACGCGCAATCATCACAGCGAGAGCAAAGCTGTCGCGGAGCATGTGTTCTATGTCTCCGACACACCGGAACGTTTCGCCCGTGTCGGCAGGCGATTCCTGGGATATCAGGTGGCGCCGGTGAATTTGGTGGACATGGAAGTGCTGCACAGTGCCGTGGAGTCCACAGAGCCACGGCGCTAGATTCGTCAGACTGTCGACTCGCACCTCAAACTTGCCATCGGAGGCCAATTGCGCCGTCTCGTTCTGGCCACTCACAACCCGCACAAGGTTCGGGAGATTCATGCCATCCTTGGCAATCTCCCCTACGAAATTCTCCCCGCCACGGATTTTCCCACAGTGCCGGAGCCCGAGGAAACCGGGGCAACGCTAGAGGAGAATGCGATTATCAAGGCCAAAGCGCTTCACGATGGCACCGGTTTGTGGGCGATGGCCGATGACTCGGGATTAGAGATCGACTATCTCGACGGTGCCCCCGGTGTTGTCTCGGCCCGCTTCGCCGGTCCGGGTTGCACATTCGCCGACAACAACACCAAAGTTCTGATGCTCCTCAATGGCGTCCCGAGTAGTCAGCGAACCGCGAGGTTCCGTTGTGTCGCAGCGTTGGCAGTGGATGATGGAGCGGTGGAAGTGTTCCACGGTGTCACCGAGGGGATCATCACCACAGTTGCAGGCGGCGAGGCGGGTTTCGGATACGACCCGATCTTCTACTCACCAGAACTGGGCCGCACCTTTGCGGAAGCCTCGGCCGATGCCAAGAACCGCGTCTCCCATCGGGGCCGCGCATTCCGGCAGGTGGCGGAGCGGCTGCGGGAACTCGCTCCGGAGAGATAGCCCGGCGCCTCGCCGTCGTGCAAAAACACTACCCACGCATGCCCTCGGATTCGTATTCTTAGCCGATGGTTTCGGGGTGTGGCGCAGTCTGGTAGCGCACTTGGTTTGGGACCAAGACGTCGGAGGTTCAAATCCTCTCACCCCGATTGTAACCCGTTGCGGAACAAGGGCAAACCCGCACCACCACAGCCGATCTCAACGACATGGTCTGGATACTTCCAAAGGGAGGAATTGGATGAAGCGATTCTACGGACGTTCTGCGATCTGTGTTGTCCTATGCCTGGCGCTGGTGGCATTTACCAGTTGCACCGGGAAACAGGGGCCGATGGGCCCCAAAGGTGTCAAGGGTGATCCCGGCGTTCAGGGTCCCCCGGGAAGTGTGACCCGCACAATCTACGCCGGCACCGTTCCCGCACAGTCCGACAGCTTTTTCGTGGCGATACCGAACATGAATCTGGCCGACCCCTCGCTGATCAGCACCTTTGTGCAGGTCAGTCCCGGCGAATACGACGAGTTGCCGTTCCTGTTCCAATTCTCGGGCGATACCAACTTCACGCTGATGTTTGCCTCGATTCGCGAGGGCGGCGTGACGCTCTGGTACTGTCACGGTCTCAGCTACATCATCGTGGTGATGCGCTAATGATCTGATGAAGTCCTCATCTGCCCCCGTAGCTCACGTGGAAGAGCAGCAGCCTTCTAAGCTGCTGGTAGCAGGTTCGAGTCCTGCCGGGGGTATTTCGAAATCGAATACTCCTCGCGGCAACATAACATTGCGGGCAAGAGGCTTTCAGCCCCTTGGCGAATTACGCAGAAACCAAGGGGCTGGAAGCCCCTTGTCCGCAAGTGTGGAGTTGCGCGGAGATCAATGCGCCAAAAGCACATCGGTCGCAAAGTGCGAAGAGAACCGGGAATCGCGATGCGGTCCCTGTGCGGGCAAGGGGCTTTTAGCCCCTTGGCGAATTACGGAGAAACCAAGGGGCTGGAAGCCCCTTGTCCGCAAGTGTGGAGTTGCGCGGAGATCAATGCGCCAAAAGCACATCGGTCGCAAAGTGCGAAGAGAACCGGGAACCGCGATGCGGTCGCTGTGCGGGCAAGGGGCTTTAGCCCCTTGGCGAATTACGGAGAAACCAAGGGGCTGGAAGCCCCTTGTCCGCAAGGCATGGAGTTGCGCGGTGGCCAGGGGGATGGTCCTCGTCGCACCGCGCACAACTGCGTCCAACTGATCGAGGAATCACCATGCCGAAATCGTCAAGAGCTCGGACAACTCCCAGTCTCTTCGAATTGCTTCGCGTCGGGGACCGCCGTGCGCTCGGGAAATCAACCTATGTCGCCGGGCTTGTGCGGCGGGAGCCGTCGCTGGCCCCAGAACTCGTTGACGTCCTGCTCAGCGAGGACAAGACCGCCGTCGCCCATGCGGCGCATACCCTGATGGAAGTGGCGACGTCGAATCCGGAGATCATCCGTCCACTGCGCCGGAAGCTGCTGCTGGAACTCTCGCATATCGCTCAATGGGAGGTGCGCGAACAGCTCTGCAAGGTCCTCCCCCGTCTCCGGCTGAGCCCAAAGGAAAGAAACATCGCGGCTGCAATCTTCGTACGATATCTGGCCGACCAAAGCAGCATTGTGCGGGCATGTGCGCTGCAGGGTCTGGCCGACCTGGCGATGATTGATCCCAAACGCAGACCACCCACACGCAAGCTGATCGAGGCCGCAGCGCGATCGGGAACCGCGGCGGTCCGGGCGCGCGCGCGGCGCTTGCTCGCTGGCTTTGCCCGGGAGTAGGGGCGAATTGCATACGCCCCATGCGGCGCGGTGAGGGACGCCGTTTACAGTGGACATCAGGCAAGAAAACCGCTAAAATGGGCGCCGGCTATGCGATGGTGGGTGTAGCTCAGTTGGTTAGAGCACCAGGTTGTGGCCCTGGGGGCCAAGGGTTCAAATCCCTTCACCCACCCCAAGATTGACGCAGAGGAACCGTTCCCCTCTCCGCCTGTCGCGGAGCGGGGATTTTCACAGGGAGGAGATTCATGCCAGCATTACTGCTCTTGGGACTCTTCGTCCTGGTGATCGTCATCATCGTTTCGATGATCATCGGGATCTACAATGCACTGGTCAAACTGCGGGTGCAGGCCGATGGCGCCTGGTCGGACATCGATGTGCAGCTCAAGCGGCGCTACGACCTCATCCCCAACGTGGTGGAGACGGTCAAAGGCTACGCGGGACATGAGAAATCGACGCTCGAAGCGGTCATCTCCGCACGGAATATGGCGATGGCCGCGCAGGGCCCGGCGGCCAAAGCCGAAGCCGAAGGGATGCTGACGCAAACCTTGAAGTCACTCTTCGCGGTCGCAGAGGCATATCCACAGTTGCGCGCTGTCGAGAGCTTCAACCAGCTTCAGGCAACACTCAATCAGATCGAAGACACGATCCAGAACGCCCGCCGTTACTACAACGCCGTGGTGCGGGACTTCAACACCAAGGTCGCCCAATTCCCGTCGAATATCATCGCGGGCATGTTCGGATTCAAAGCGCGTGAATTCTTCGAACTGTCCACGCCGGGTGAACGCGAGACGCCGAAGGTGAGCTTCGGGGCGGGGAAGTAGGGACGGGGTTTTTCGGATGGGTAGGACAGCGTGCCACTGACCTTGGTCAGTGGATGCGCCGTCTCCGGAGGAGCCACTGACTAAAGTCAGTGGCACACTTGGCGTCGAGGCAGGGAAGTGAATATTTGAAAGTTGTGTCCGCGGGGAGGGCGAGGCTCCTGCCGAGCCTCTTTGTGCCCTGCCGCGCGAAGGCTCGGCGGGAGCCTCGCCCTCCCTCGGAGTGTTCGGCAATAGGGAGAAGACGCGTTTCGTAGGGCATATTGCATACGCCCCCGAACGGCGAGAGAAATCACTTCATGGCTGAGCGATTCCAGTATCGCGTAGGAGGGGGCTAGACCGATGAGACGCGGATTGACATGCTTCTTTATCCTTGGTGCTCTTGCCGTCTTTCTTGCACTGGCGCCGCCGGCCCTCGCCCGCTCCCTCGTCATCGCGAGCTTCGACGTGGTCGCAAAGGTCGGCATTGATGGTGCGATAGATGTTACTGAGACAATTCAACCGCGTTTCACCGGCTCGTGGAATGGCATGTACCGCACAATTCCGGTCGAGTACCGGACCTCGCAGGGATTCAATTACTCGCTTTACATCGAAGACGTGACCGTCACCGATGAACGCGGAAACGCGCTGCGGTTCAAAGACTCACGCGAGCGGCATTACCGCAAATTCAAAATCTGGATCCCCGGGGCCACCGATGTCACCCGCACCGTCGTGATTCACTACCGCGTGGAAAACGCGCTCAAATTCTTCGAGGATCACGACGAGCTCTACTGGAACGTCACCGGCGACGAGTGGGATGTTCCCATCGAGCAGGCCACCGCCCGGATCGTGCTGCCGGTCGGAGCGAACGGGCTCCGCGCGCTCGCCTTCACCGGCGCGTATGGTTCACGCGAGGGAGACGCCAAAGTTGAGATGCAGGGAAACGAAATCCGCCTGCGGATGAACCGTTCACTCGATTTTCACGAGGGGCTGACCGCGGTGATCGGATGGAACAAGGGCCTGATCGAGGAACCAGGGAAGATGGCCCTCGTCGGGCTGTTTCTGCGGAGTAACTGGCCGTTGTTCATTCCCGTTTTCGTCCTCGTGTTCATGATCTGGCTCTGGTTCACGCGCGGACGCGATCCACGGTTGCGGCCGATCAGCGTGCAGTACGATCCGCCGGAGGGACTCACCCCGGCCGAGGTTGGGACATTAATCGACAACTCGCCGGACATGCGTGACATCACCGCCTCCCTGGTCGATCTGGCGGTGCGCGGATACATCCTGATCGAGGAGAAAAAGGAGACGCAACTTCTAGGACTGACGTCGAGCAAAGATTACGTGTTCCACTTGCGCAAACCCCAATCGGAGTGGGGTGAACTGCAGACACACGAGCGTGCCTTGCTGGACGGCATGTTTCTGGAAGCCGAGTCGGGCAAAATCGAATTATCCGACCTGCAAAACCGGTTCTACAAGAGCCTGCCGGGAATCCGCGAGCACATCTTCGAGCGGCTCATGGAGCGGAAGTATTTCGGGGCACGTCCCGACCGGGTGGTGGCGGGGTATATCGCCACCGGATTCGTGCTGGGAATTATCATCGTCGCCGGCGGCCTTTTCATAGGCAAGAACACGGGAATGGCGCCGCTCCCGGCAATCGTAGCGGGAATTCTCACCGGTGCTATCATCGCCGGTTTCGGACTGGTCATGCCGGCGCGCACGGTCGCCGGCACCCGCGCGTTCGAAGGGATACTGGGATTCGAAGAATTCATCAAGCGCGTCGAGACCGGCCGCATCGAAAAGCTGATCAAGACTCCGGCGATGTTCGAGAAGTATCTCCCCTATGCCATGGCGCTCGGACTTGAGAAAAACTGGGCGGGAGCATTCGCCGACATCTACCGCGAGCCGCCGCAGTGGTATCGCGGCAGCTACTCCGGCGCATTCTATCCATGGCTCCTGGTCAGCTCCCTCAGTCACATGTCGGCCCGTGCGGGAACGGTCATGGCCTCGGCCCCACGCAGTGTCGGCAAATCCGGATTCAGCGGCGGCGGCGGCTTCTCAGGCGGCGGTTTTGGCGGCGGAGGCGGCGGGGGGTTTTAGGTTCCCTGCTAAGTGGTGTCCGACGCTACAATCCGGTTGTCAGGTCCTCGCCAGGGAACGCCTAGTCAGCATAGTGTCTTAATAACTACCTGATTCATCCTGTGTTGCGATCATGAATAGGGGCATACCGCTGGTCAATAAGCCGAAGTACTTGCCCCTGGCTCTTCCTGATCATCACCTAACAGTGCCAGATACGCTTCATACGCAAATCGCCGGTGGCGTTTCTGCCCGGTGGTTTCCTTCAACAGACCCATTCCGACGAATTGCTTTACGAGCACATTGGCATTGGCATACGACAGTTTTGCGTCTTCTGCAACGGAACTCACTGTGACGATCGGCCGGAAGAAGAGAGATTCCAGAAACGGCAGAGCTTTCGCAGTTCTCTGTCCTTGATCTGCAGCGACGAGCTTTCTGTGCTCTTCGCGCAGGGTCACGATGTTGCGCGCAGTTGCCGCCGCCTCGTCGGCCACAGTGGCGACACCCCGAAGAAAGAACTTCAGCCACCCCTCCCAGTCGCCCCGTTCGCGAGTCGCCTGCAGTCGGTCATAGTACTCAGTGCGGTTGCGTTTGAAGTAATGGGACAGGTACAGAAGCGGCCGTTTGAGAACCGCGTTCTGACAGAGTAAGAACGTGATCAACAATCGTCCAACACGGCCGTTTCCATCAAGGAATGGATGGATCGTCTCGAACTGGGCGTGCGCCATGCCGACCTTGATGAGAACCGGCATCGGCGTCTCATCGTGAAGAAACTTCTCGAGCTCACCGAGCGCGCGCTCCATCTCTTGCGGCGGTGGTGGTACATAGGTCGCGGTGACCAGTGTCGAACCCTGCGGTCCGACCCAGTTCTGCGACTTGCGGAATTCACCGGGCGATCTCTGGCCACCGCGCGCACCAGTCATCAGCTTCTCGTGAATCTCGCGAATCAGCCGCAGGGACACGGGCAACTTTTTGAGCCGCTCCAGTCCATGGTTCATGGCCGCGACGTAATTCACGACCTCCGCCACATCTTGCGGCCGCCCCGGTTCCAAAGTCTGCGCTTCGAACTCAAGGACGTCCAGGAGTGAGGCTTGAGTACCCTCAATCTGGCTGGAGAGGACCGCCTCCTTGCGGACATACATGAAGACAAAGAGATCTGGATTCGGCAGGCTTTCCGTGGATCCATCGAGGCGTCCCAACGCCAAATCGGCCCTGGACAGCCCAGCCCACATCTCCTCATCCATCACTACTGGCGGACTTGGCGGTAACCTTTTGGGGATAAAAGCGTTGTACCCTGATGGTTGCCGTTCATAGCCGCCGACACGGTCGGTTGTGGTCATCAGCTTATTCATTCCTCGCGATAATATACGGCAATTCCTGCATTCTTATTATCGGAAAACGCCGTTTTCCGATAATAAGAATTCTCTTGTTATCGCAAACTGCCACTTTGCGATAATAAGAATCCCGAAGTCTGGTTTGCCGATCACATGGAAATGCGGACTTACCGCGCATACCCCTGCTTCGTCCGCCCGGCCAGTTGCCCGCAGGCGGCGTCGATGTCGAGGCCGAGGGACTTGCGGATGGTGACGGCGGGGCAGCGCGGGTAGAGATAGTCGCGGAACGCGTTCACGCGTTCCTCGGAGGGGCGGCGGTATTCCGAGCCGGGATGCGGGTGGAAGCGGATCAGATTGATCTTGCAGGGAATGCGGTCGATGAAGTGCACGAGTTTTTTCGCGTGGGCGATCGTGTCGTTGACGTTCTCCATCAGGATGTACTCGAACGTGACGCGGCGTCCGGTCGCCTCGGTCAGCGCGATGGCGGCCTTCTTCAGCTCGGCGAGCGGGAAACGCTGGTTGATCGGCATGAGTTGCGAGCGCAGTTCATCATCGGCGGCCACCAACGAAATCGCGAGTCCCGCCTTGATCCCATCTTCGATCCAGCGATAGATCGCCGGCACCAGGCCTACGGTCGACACAGTCGTGCGCCGGTGGGAAATATCGAGTCCCCAGTCGGCACCGACAATCTCGAGGACGTTCTTGACCACGTCATAGTTCTGGAGCGGCTCCCCCATCCCCATAAAAACCAGATTGGTGATTCGCTCACCCTTGGGTAGCAGTTCGCCGGCGCGGAGAATCTGTCCGACAATTTCGCCCGATGTAAGATTGCGTTTGAATCCCAATGTCGCAGTGGCGCAGAACCGGCAACCCAAACCGCAGCCTGATTGCGTGGAGACGCAAACGGTGCGGCGTTCGCCATCACGCATCAGGACTGCTTCCCACAGATCGTCGCCATTGCGAAAGAGCAGCTTCCGCGTGCCATCGGGCGAAGTCTGGCGGCTCTGCGGCTCGTCGATGAATACTTCGGCGCAGTCGCAGAGCTTTTCGCGGAACTCAGCCTTGAGGTTCGACATCTTGTGGAAGTCATGCACACCGTGGCGATAGATCCAGTTCGACACCTGGCGCGCCCGGAATGCCGGTTCACCCAGAGTGCTCATGTACACCGCAATCTGAGTGGGTGTCAGCCCCATCAGATTGACGCGCCCGTTCTCTGAGGGTCGTGATGGCTTGGGATCGGTCATTGCCTTTTGATACGCAGGCGTTCGGGATTCAAATGGCGCGAGGCCTGTCCATGGAAAGAAGCAGAAACACCATTGTCTGCGCCACTCGGACCCGGAGCCAGGAGGACGAAATCGCGGATCATCTCCTGGCGAGCGGACGGGCCTCCCATTTGGACATCTTGACCTGTCCTCTCCCCTGTGCCCGGTGTGTCCCGTCCGGTCCGGCGAACGGCAGAAACCTGCGCGGCCAATAGGCTCTTAATCAATGAGTTAGGATGCCGGCCTCAGCCGTCAATGGGTGGTCAAGTTTGACGGTCTTTGTCCGACACATAGTGGTAGGGGGGAGAAGATGGCTAGGTCGCGTATGTTCAATGAGAGCGCCAAAATCCTGGTCGTTGATGATGAGCCGGAAATCACGGAGATCGTCGACGCCTTTTTAACGACGGCGGGGTACGAAGTCGCCGTCGAGAACTCCTCGGCCGGCGGCATCAAGCGCGCCAAGGAGTTCAAGCCCGACCTCATCCTGCTCGATATCATGATGCCGGTGATGGACGGGTACGAAGTCTGCAACGTGCTGAAGAAGGACGCCAACACCGCGACGATTCCCGTGGTGTTTCTGACCGGCAAGGATGCCCGCGATGACCAGGGACGCAGCTTCAAATCGGGATGCGACCTGTTCGTCAAGAAGCCCTTCTCCTGTGAACGTCTGCTCGACATCGTCAAGATCGTCTTATTGTCCGTCAACAAGTAGCAACCCGCGCAATTCATGAGTTTTCGCATCGGGCGGCTCATCTGGGCCGCCCGATTTGCATTTGAACCTGCCCATAGGGAGTGTTAATTCCGGGATGCGGTGACCCGGCGCCGGGAAACATCCCGGTAACCGGCGCGTAGAACCAGCAGGATGTTCGGACGCAAACCGCATTACCTGAAAGGGGGCTACATGAAATCGAAACAAATGGTCCGAGTCGGGATACTGGCGGCATTACTCGCTGCCATGACAGTTTTACCATCCGACGCATCAGCGCAGTTCCTGGGCCAGGTGTCCACTGCCCGCAGCGTGGACAAGGGCGCCAACGACGTAGGGGGATTTCTCGGACTGTACGATCAGGCCATGGCGATCTTCGGCCAGTACCGCCGAGGCTTCTCACGGACGGCGGATTTCGGCGCCTTCGCGGGATTCATCGATCCAGAGGGCGGCAGTGCGCGTCTGACGTTCGGCGGTGACGTCAAGTTTCAGATCCTCGATGATCAGAAGTCCGATCCCATCGATCTGGCGCTCGATTCGCGCGTGGCCTTCGCGGACTATCCGGGAAGTTTTCTGTTCTCCTTCGGCGAATCAGTGGTCTTTTCACACGACTTCAATATCTCATCCGGCTCCGCCCTGACACCCTATGGCGCAGTCAATCTCCGGATCGACCACTTCTCCTCGGATAATAATCTGGAAATCGCGGCGGTTGGCGGCGCGAAATGGGAAGTGTCGGACCTGCTGGATGCGTACGGCGAGCTGGTCTTTGATGAGGACTTGGGGCTGGTCATGGGATTGAACTTCAAGCTCTGACCGACGCCCTGTTGAGCATGAACTTCATCGATGCGGTGACTCTCGGAATTGTGCAAGGGCTGACCGAATTCCTGCCGGTCTCGAGCTCGGGACATCTCGTCATCACAGAACGGCTGCTGGGAGTGCGGGCCGCCGATCTGACGTTTCCGGTCGCGGTTCACGTGGGTACACTGATCGCAGTGATTGTCTACTTCCGTAGCCGGATTTGGACAATCATGCGATCGTGCGCCCAAGATCCGAAAGGAAGTGCTCTCGCCAACGGTCACGACAGCACCGCCACCGGCTCGCGGATCCTCCTGTTGATCACCCTTGCCTCGGTTCCGGCCGGAATCGCCGGCATCCTGTTCAAAGACCAGATTGAACTGGCGTTTGCCTCCCCCAGAATGACGGCTGTCTGCCTGATGGTGACCGGCGTATGGCTTCTCCTCACTCTTGCCGTCAAAGCTCGGGCGCAAGCACTCGGTTGGTCGCGCGCGTGGTGGATCGGCGTGGCGCAGGCGGTCGCGATTATCCCGGGCATTTCGCGTTCGGGATCGACCATCGCCTCCGGGATGATGCTGGGTGTTCGGCCCGCCGAAGCCGCAGAATTCTCGTTTCTGCTCTCCATCCCGGCGGTCCTCGGAGCAACGCTGCTTGCAATTCCCAAAGCTCTCGCCGCAGGACAAATCGGCATGATCCACATCGTGGGGCTGGTAGTGTCGGCAGTTACAGGCTACCTTTCGTTGCGGCTGGTGTTCACTGTGGTGCGGCACGGCCGCTTTGCGTGGTTTGGCTTGTACTGTCTGGCAGCGGGTGGCGCTGCCGCAATCTGGTTGATCTGAGTGACACTTCCATCGACCCATCGAAACCCGGAGATTCTCGTGATCCGGTTCTCCTCGCTGGGAGATGTGGTTTTGGCGTCGGCGGTCCTTCGGGCGATGGCGCAGGCTTTTCCCGGCGCCCGGCTCACATTCGCGACCAAGAGCGTCTACCAGCCGCTGTTTGAGAATTTCGGAACCCCGGTCACGGTGATTCCATACGATCCCGACGAGGGATTTCTGAGTTTTCGCAGCCAGCTTTCGTCTGTCCGCTATGACCACATCATCGATCTGCACGGTTCCATCCGATCGGTCTTGCTCAGCCAAACCTTGCGCGCACGCAACCGTACACGTGTCCGTAAGCGTGTGGCGGAGCGCCGCGCCATGGTTCGCAGCAAGCAGGGCCTGGACACACCGTTGTCGGCACTGGGCGCGTACATAGAAACAGTGAACTCGCTCGGCGTGAATGTCGCCATACCCTGCCCAATGTTTACGCTTTCGCCAGACGAGATGGATCGTGTGCGGAAGTATAGGCAGGAGAGCCCGTCTTGCATTGGGATCGGCTGGGGGGCCCACTGGCCAACCAAACAAGTTCCATCGGCGATTTGGGATGGCCTTCTTCTTCGGCTCAATAACAGCGGCTTGCAGCATGTACGGCTGTTTGGCATGGACACGGATCGCGGCACGATGGAGGCGTTTGTCGAAGCCGCTCGGAGCAACCAGACAGAGATCAGATTCCAAATTGAATGCGGGCATTCACTGCGGGAAGTGATGGTCAAGCTCGCCACCTGCACGGTCTTCGTCGGTTCTGATTCGGGCCTGATGCACCTGGCCGCGGCCATGGGTGTACCGTCGATCGGCCTGTTTGGCCCAACCCACCCTTCACTGGGATTTGCGCCGGTGGGACCGGCGGCCAGAGCGTTTCACGCGGGCACGTATTGCTCACCGTGTCATCGCCATGGCGCAACGCCCTGCTTCCGTGACCGACGGTACTGCTTCGACGAACTGAATCTCGATGAGATCGCCGGTGCCATCGGCACAATCCTCTCATCAAGATCTTCGCCAGTGAGCCGGGGACCTCGTGGCTGAGTCGTTCATCCACCGTCCGGCGGCGTTTCTCGACCGCGATGGCACGTTGATCGTCGAGCGCGATTTTCTCGGCGACCCTGATGGCGTTCAGATTCTGCCGGGGGTGCCCGAAGCGATCCGCCTGTTGAACGCGTGGGGATACTGGGTGATCGGCGTATCGAACCAGTCCGGCATCGCCCGCGGGTACTATGGGGCCAAAGAAGTCGAGGCGGTCAATGAACGGGTCATCGAGACCCTGGCCAAAGAGAACGCATATCTCAATCGCATCTATTATTGTCCGCATCTGCCCGAGATTTCGATCGCTCACAACGAGCCGGAGTGTGATTGCCGCAAACCGGCCACAGGCATGATCGAGAACGCAAAGAGGGATTACCCCATCGATCTGGCGGGATCCTTTGTTGCGGGGGACCGAGTAGCTGATGTTGGGCTCGCGCACAACGCCAGGCTGCCGGGGCTCCTGGTCTTGACCGGTTATGGACTTCGCGAAAGCGAACTGTTCGGCGAACATGATGCGCCCGACGTGATTGCCGATGATCTGTTGGCCGCGGTACGTTGGTTCGGGCGGAAGATGGGATTCCCCGACATTCCGTAAACCGTTGATTGTTCTCCCCTGCAAGAAATTGACTCGCCGCCCCTCCGGCGGGTTTGACTGGCAACTAGGGAGTTGTTAGACTGTAGATGTTGAGTTTCAATTTCGTGACGGAAGGTGATCATCCATGAGTTTCTCTACCCCGCCCAAGACCCGACCTGGTGCCACCCGGAGCCTCAGCCGGCGTGCCATCGGGGTACCGCCCTCCCCGATTCGCAAGCTCGTCGATGACGCGACAGCGGCCAAGAAGCGTGGCACCAAGGTTTACCACTTGAATATCGGCCAGCCCGATGTGCCGACGCCGCCGCAGTTTTTCGAGGCTTTGCGCAATTTCAAGGAGCCGGTCCTGGCCTATGGCCACTCCAAAGGCCACACGGATCTTTTGGAAGCCTGGTCGGGGTACTACGCGCGCAAGGGGCTCGATGTTCTGCCCAGTCAGATTCAGATTACGGTGGGGGGATCGGAAGCATTGTGGTTTGCGCTGATTCTCATCTGCGATCCCGGCGACAATGTGGTCGTCTCCGAGCCGTTCTATACGAATTACTTCTCGCTAGCCATGGCCGTCGGCGTGCAACTGCACCCGGTCGCCGCCGACCCCACGCTGGGGTACCCTCTCCCCTCGCGGCGTCATCTGGAAGCCGCCATCGACGAGCGGACCAAAGGCATCATGATCTGTTCGCCGAACAATCCCACGGGAACAGTTCTGACCAAAGACGAGATGGCGACCGTCGTGCAACTCGCCGAAGAGCACGACCTGTTTATTCTCTCCGATGAAGTGTACCGCGAGTTCTGCTACGAGGACACGCACATTTCGATCTGGCAGTATCCGCAAGCGGGCGACCGTGCCATTCTGCTCGATTCGGTCTCCAAGCGGTTCTCGGCGTGCGGGGCGCGCATCGGGGCGCTCATTTCGCGCAACACATCCATCATGGACGGCGCCCTGCGTCTGGGACAAGCGCGGCTCTGCACAGCCACGGTTGAGCAAATCGCGTCAGCCAAATTGATGGACCTGGGCGAAGATTACTATGCGGCGCTCGCCCTCGAGTACAAAGGCCGGCGGGATTTGATGTGCCGCCGTCTGGCGGAGATTCCCGGTGTTCGTTTCGAGAAGCCGGCCGGAGCGTTCTATTTGATGGCAACTCTGCCGATCGACGACTCCGACCGATTCTGCCGTTGGATGCTGACCGACTTCGCCCACGAGGGCCAGACGGTGATGATGGCTCCGGGATCCGGCTTCTATGGGACGCCGGGACGGGGGACATCCGAGGTGCGTATCGCCTATGTGCTCGAACAGCCCGAGCTGGATAGGGCGATGACGGTCCTTGGCGCCGGACTGGCAGCCTATCCGGGGCGCCGGTAATCCTCGCTGGGGCAGCCACTTTAATGGTGGCCAAAGAACCCGCAATATCGTAAACAAAGGTCTGGGATGATCGTTTGCGGGGCAGGACACAGGTACTGCCCTGAGCATCAGAACAATGATTGGCGAGAAGATCAAACAGTATGAAATCACCGCCCGCCTCGGCGCCGGGGGCATGGGGGAAGTTTACCTCGCCACCGATACCAGGCTGGGCCGCCAGGTGGCCTTAAAGTTCCTGCCCCGGGAATTCGCCACCGACCCTGACCGCCGTAAACGATTGGAACTGGAAGCACGGTCGGCCTCCTCGCTCGACCATCCGAACATCCTCACGATCTACGATATCGATGAGTCCGATGGGCGTCCGTTCATCGCCATGGCGTATGTGGAGGGATCGACCCTTAAGGAAAAGACCGCCACGGGCCGTCTGCCGCAGGATGAAGCGATCCGGTATGGCATCCAGATCGCATCCGGATTGGCGGCCGCCCATGCGCGCGGAATCGTCCATCGCGATGTGAAACCCGACAATGTCATGATTGGAACTGACGACCGTGCGCGGCTGGCCGATTTCGGGCTGGCAAGACTCAAGGAATCATCGGGGTTGACAGAGCGCGGGAGTACGGTGGGTACAGTCGGATACATGTCCCCCGAACAGGTCCAGGGGATGCCGGTGGATGCCCGGTCTGACGTCTTCTCCCTCGGGATCGTTCTCTATGAGCTCCTGACCGGTCGCAAGCCGTTCGCGGCCGAGCATGCGGCGGCGGCACTTTACTCGATCGTGCACGAAACGCCGCCGGCACCACGGGAAGTCAATCCGCAGATTCCCCCTGAGGTATCCGCAGTCATTGAAAAAGCAATGGCCAAGGAACCGGACGACCGTTACCCGAATGCCGGGGCGCTCGAAACAGACCTGCGTGCCGTGGCCAGGTCGCTGGAAATATCGCGCATTTCCTCTGGTGGCATGCCGGTGTTACGCCCGCAACGCCGTTTCAGCATTGCCTGGGGAATTCTCGGCGGCGCTGTCATGCTGTTGGGCATGGCATTTCTCTTTGCCTCCCATCTATTCACCGGCGGTGGTCAGCCGGCCAAGGCTGGCGAGAACACGCTCGCGGTGATGTATTTCGAAAATCTCAGCGATCCGGACGACAAGGAGAGGCTGGGCGATATCATCACGGAATTGCTCACGACCGATCTGTCGGCGTCTCAGTTCATCAAAGTCGTTTCCAGCCAGCGCATCTACGATCTGCTGAAACACCAGGGCGCCACATCGGCACGTCGCGTCGATCGCGGGGTTGCCACCGAAGTGGCCCGCAAGGCGGGGGCGTCGCGGATGCTCTCGGGCACGCTCTCCAGGCTGAGCGGCCGGACGATCATCACCGCCCAGTTGGTGGACGTCGCCAGCGGTGACGTCGTGGGATCGGAGCGCGTCGACGGTTCCGATGTCTACGCGATGGTCGACGATCTCTCGATTCGGATCAAGCAGAAGCTGGGACTCAGCGAGCAGGAAGCGTTGGCGGGCGAAGTGAAGGTCGCCAATGTGACAACGTCCTCCCCCGAGGCACTGCGCGAGTATTTGCAGGGAATGGATTACTACTACACGCTCGATTGGCCTGATGCCTACAAGCATTTCGACCGCGCACTGGCGCTGGATTCGACCTTCGCGCTCGCGTATTTGCGCAAGGGAATCGCCTACATGTCGGATGGGCAGCGCGACAAGGGATTCGCCATGCTGGCCACGGCCGGCCGGTACTCGGATCACCTGGCGGGGTGTGATAAACTCCTTGTTCAAGCATTCGCCCAGGATCTGGCACAGGGATATAATAAGCTCGGCGCCCTGCGTACTCTGAAGCGTGCAACCATTGAATGCCCGACGGAGAAGGAACCGTTCTTCTGGATCGCGAACCTCTATCTCGAGGAACGGGGACAAACCGATTCGGCCCTCTACTACTGTCGCCGCGCTCTGGATCTCGACCCGGACTACCCGTTCGCGCTGTTGATCAAAGCGAATGCGCTGATGGAGCAAAGAGACTATGACGGGGCGAAACCGGTGGTGATGCACTATATGTCAGCCCGGGCTAAAGACTGGGTCCCGTATTCCCTGATGAGCGACATCTATATCCGAGAGCACAAACGCGATTCGGCCTGGTACTACGCCCGTCGCGCGATGCAGGTGGCTCCTGATCAGCGCTTCGGATATGTCCAGATTGCGGGACTATTCGTTCAGGAGGGACAGCCGGACTCGGCCATCCATTGGTTCGAGAAAATGATGTCCAACGACCCGACTCCGGTCACGCGGATCCTTGGGCTCAGACAGATCGCAGCGGTCCACAAGTCCTGGGGGAGGTTCGGTAGGAGCCTGGACGATTACCGTTTGGCAGAGAAGATCGCTGATTCGGCCGGCTTGCGGCCTCTGAAGAGCGGCATTCAGCAGTCGCTGGGAGCGCTCTATAACGATACGGAGCGATTCCAGGAGGCGATTTCGCATTACCACGAAGCTGCGGTGCTCGACTCGCTCAATCCGGATGCGTCCCTGGCGGAGGCGAAGATCCAATCGAGGCTGGGTAACAAAGATGCCTCGCAGGCGATCACGAAGGTTCTCGCGGAGCGGTGGAAGGGACGGGTTGACTCGACCGTGATGATCAGCAGCGGATTCGAGCTCAAAGGGTTTCTTGCGCTGGCTGCCAAGGACTACCAGGGCGCCATCGAGAATATCACGGCGGCGAGACGCGTGTCGCGCGACACGACAAGATGCCGGATCCAGATCGCGGAAGCATACATCGGCGCCGGAAATTATAACGAGGCCATCGCCGAGTTGAATTCACTCCGTGAGGACGCCGAATCCCAGTGGCCATCCGGGCAGTACCTGCGTTGCCTGTACCTGCTCGCCGATGCCCAAGTCAAGGCGGGCCGTCCGCGTGAAGCCATCGAGCCTCTCCAACGATTCCTGGTCTTCTGGGGCAATGCCGAGTGGGATATCCCAATGGTCAGAGACGCCAAGCAGTTGTTCGGCAGTTTGTCCGCACAGTAATTCTCTTTCAATCGAGTTTGCCCCGCAGGGGCGTCCAAGAGAGTAGCTCACGGCGCCAGCCATGATTTCACGAACGTGAAATAGCATCCAGCCCCATAGGGGCGGGAGATAGTAGCCCGCGGCGTCAGCCGGGGGTTTTGGGCATTTCGCTTCAGAGCCCCGAAGGGGCGCCCTAATTCAGCCCAGGCCGCCAGGCTTGGGTGGCGAGACCGGAAGAGAAGTTTAGCCCTGAAAGGGTGTTCTATGAGTCCAACGAGTATTACGTGAGCGATTTCCTCAAAGACTAGATCGCCCTTTCAGGGCTAGTAATTTCATTGACACGTCTCGACCCAGGCCTGGTGGGCGTGTTGAAAAACCGGGCAGACAAGAGTGTCTGCCCCGCTCCTGGTCATGGAAGTTCTTGTCTCTCAGTGGCGCGGGCACTCTTGTCCGCGCTCTCGTCACCAGATGCTGGGGTTTTTCAACAGGCCTTGGCAGCCTGGGCTGAATTAGGGCGCCCCTTCGGGGCTCGAACTCTCGCTGAGGACTCGCGCCCGCCGATGACTGGCACGCACCGTTACCCCGCGTTCACCCCCGTCACACGGCCAGATGATTGATCACGATTTTGATGCCGATTCCGATCAGAATGATTCCCCCGATCAGAGTCATCCGTTTCCCGAAGGTCGCACCCAATGTCCGGCCGAATAACATCCCGACGACTGTCATGGCCACCGTGACGGCACCGATGACGACGCTCGGCATCCAAATGCGTATGCCGAGGAAGGCCATACTCAAGCCCACGGCGAACGCGTCGATGCTCGTTGCGATGGATAGGATGATCAAAGTCCAGCCACGCGTCGGGTCAGGGGCCATCCGCCGGTCCGGGTGAGTTGAGATCGATTCCCGGATCATCCGAACGCCAACGTACGCCAACAATCCGAATGCCAGCCAGTGGTCATAGGTGTGGATGTATTGGCTGATTCCGCTTCCCAGATACCATCCCACAATTGTCAGAAGCAGTTGAAAAAGCCCGAAGTGCCACGAGAGCCGGAAGAGCCGGCGGTGCGAGAGTTTCGGCTGAGTGGATCCGACGGCAATCGCCACGGCAAAGCAGTCCATGCCGAGGCCGATGGCGATCCCCAGAATGGTCAACCAAGCCACGTTAGCACCAATTCTGCCGTTTTCGAATTAGGTCTTTGCTGGGAATTGGCGTCCCCAACGAGATTTGAACTCGTGTTACCGCCGTGAAAGGGCGGTGTCCTGGACCGGGCTAGACGATGGGGACGTCACAAATCGCATTGGCAAATGGGACACCCGGAACCCATCGACCCTCTCCCCGATTCCGGGGGAGACTCGCTTTTTTAATGACTTGCGGCTTCGAAGTCAAGGCGAAAGGATGGCCACGGGCGCGGAGGCATGGGCAGGATGCCCATGCTACCAAGACCCCTTCCACGCACTTCAGTCAATCGGCGGGATGCTTTGGAGGGCCTTCATGTACTGGACACGTTCGAACGCCGCCGGGTTTTCGCAGTGGGCGTGGCTCATGCTGCCCTGCATCTGGCGGACAGACTCGTATTCGTGCGCTTCCATCCAAGCCCGCATGTCGGCCTGGACTGTCCGCAGATGGTCGATCCCATTGCGCAACAGGGCGGCACACATCATGGTCACGTTGGCGCCGGCCATCAGCATCTTGATAACATCGGCCGCCTCATGAATGCCGCTGGTCGCGGCGAGACTGGCGCGAATACGCCCGTGGAGGATCGCCACCCAGCGCAACGGAAGGCGCAGGGCTTGGGGACGGCTCAAGAGCACATTCGGCACAACCTCGAGTTCATCCAGATCAATGTCGGGCTGATAGAAACGATTGAACAGGACCAGGCCATCGGCACCCGCCTGATCCAGTTGGTACGCCATATTCGCCATCGAACTGTAGAATGCCGAAAGCTTGATGGCCACCGGGATCGTGACGCTCGATTTCACCGCTCTCAGTATGTCGATGCAATTCTGCTCCACAACATGGCCTGGCGTCTGGAGGTCAGCCGGAAGGTAATAGACATTCAGCTCAATGGCGTCGGCGCCGGCCTGCTGCATCCGTTTGGCGAAATCGGTCCAGCCGCCGATCGTCCCACCGTTGAGCGATGCGATAATCGGGATCTTCACCGCTTCTTTGGCGCGACGGATGTGTTCGAGGTATCCCTCCGGCCCCAGGTGAAATTCGGGCGGCTCGGGGAAATACGTCAGTGACTCGGCGTAACTTTCGGAGCCATGGGTCAAGTGGTGGTACAGCTCCAGCCGGTCCTTGGTGAGCTGTTCTTCGAAGAGTGAATACAACACGACGGCGGATGCGCCGGCATCCTCCATGCGCCTGATGTTATCGATTTCCTCGGACAATGGTGAGGCGGATGGTATCAGCGGGTTGGTAAGTTTGAGGCCCATGTATGTCGTGCTCAAATCCATGGAGATTCCTTATGCCGAATTGTGAAAGGGCGGGTCATCAACCCGCCCCTGAAGTTATTGTTCTAATGGGCCACGCGTGCCTGTGGCACATCCGGAGCCTTCTCAGGCTTCGCCGCAGCCTTCTCCGGAGCAGCCAGCCGCTCGTAGAGCTTCCAGCGTTCGTTGACATCCTCCTGGGCCGATTTCCACAGCTCCTTGGCCGATTCGGGATGGCTCTTCGTGAGCATTTTGTACCGGTTCTCCATTCGCAGGTAGTCGGCAAGAGCCATTTTCGGCGCTCCCGAATCCAGCATGAAGGGATTCTCGCCGGTGTCGTTGCGGCGCGGATCATAGCGGAACAACGGCCAGTGACCCGACGCAACCGCGGCCTTTTGGTTTTGCAGACCGCTGGTCATGTCGATGCCATGGGCAATGCAGTGGGCGTACGCGACGATCATCGAGGGGCCGGCGTACGATTCGGCCTCGAGGAACGCGCGCAATGTATGCTCATCTTTGGCGCCCATGGCCACGCGCGCGACGTAGACATTGCCGTAGGTGGTCGCCAGGAGTGCGAGGTCCTTCTTGCGTCCCGGCTTCCCGGCGGCCGCAAATTTGGCCACCGCCGCGCGCGGTGTCGACTTGGACATCTGACCGCCAGTGTTGGAGTAGACCTCGGTGTCGAGCACCAGCACGTTCACATCGCGTCCGGAGGCCAGCACGTGATCCAGTCCACCGTAGCCAATGTCATACGCCCAGCCATCGCCGCCGACAATCCACACACTCTTCTTGACCAGCATGTCGGCGATGCTCAAAAGCCGTCTCGCATCGTCTGATTTGAGCACCTGGAGCTTTTGTTTGAGAAGTTGCACACGCTCGCGTTGCTCATAAATCTCGGCTTCATCATTCTGTTCCGCGCTCAGGATCGACGTGATCAGCTCCGTTCCGAGTTCGGGCTCCATTTTGCGCAACAACTGGCGCGCCCATTCGGTCTGATGGTCGATCGTCAGCCGGAATCCCATGCCGAACTCGGCGTTGTCCTCAAACAGCGAGTTGGACCACGCCGGACCGCGTCCGTCGGCGTTGGTTGTGTATGGGGTCGTGGGCAGATTGCCGCCATAAATCGACGAGCAACCGGTCGCATTGGCCACCAGGGCACGATCGCCGAACAACTGGGTCACCAATTTTATATAGGGAGTTTCACCGCAGCCAGCACAGGCTCCGGAGAACTCGAACAGCGGTTCGAGGATCGCCGACTGGCGCACGGTGGAATGCTTGACCAGATTCCGGTCGAGCTCGGGAAGATTGAGGAAGAAGTCCCAGTTGACCTTCTCAGCGTCGCGGAGCGGAACCACCGGTTTCATGTTCAACGCCTTGATCCGCGTCTCCGATTTGCTCTTGGCCGGACAGACATCAACGCAGATCGCGCAGCCGGTGCAATCTTCGGGGGCAACTTGAATCGTGTACTTCATTCCCGCCCATTCGCGGTCCTTGGCGTCGAACGACTTGAATGTCGCCGGTGCCTTCTCCAGAAGTGCGGCATCGTAGACTTTGATGCGAATCACGCTGTGCGGGCAGACCATTGCGCATTTGCCGCACGCGATGCAAATATCCGGTTCCCAGACCGGAATGTCCTGGGCGATATTGCGCTTCTCCCATTTCGTCGTCCCCAGCGGGAATGTCCCATCGACGGGCAGCGCGCTCACCGGCAGATCGTCGCCCAGTCCCGCAATCATCGGCCCCGTGACATTGCGCACAAACTCCGGTGCAATATCGGGAACGACCGGCGGAAGTTCGATCTTGCTGGTCGCCTGCGAGGGCACCCTCACCTCATGGAGATTGTGAATCGTCTGGTCGACCGAGCGGAAGTTCATCTGGACGACTTCGTCTCCCTTGCTGCCATAGGTCTCCTGAATCGCATCCTTGATGCGCTTCACGGCTTCGTCACGCGGGAAAATGCCCGAGATCGCAAAGAAGCAGGTCTGCATCACGGAATTGATCCGGCCGCCCATGCCGGACTCGCGGGCGACATTGAGGCCATCGATCACGAAGAACCGGAGTTTCTTTGCGATGATCTGCGCTTGAACGTTCCGCGGGATCCGATCCCATACGTCATCGGGCCCGTAGGGACTGTTCAGAAGGAATATGCCCTTATCCTCGATACCCTTCAGCATGTCGTATTTCTCGAGGAAGACGAACTGGTGGCACGCCACAAACTGCGGCCTGTCCACAAGGTACGATGAGCGAATCGGATCGGGACCGAAGCGCAAATGCGAGATGGTGACGGAACCCGCTTTCTTGGAGTCGTAGACAAAGTACCCTTGGGCGCAAAAGTCCGTGCCCTCGCCGATAATCTTGATGCTGTTCTTGTTGGCTCCCACTGTGCCATCAGCACCGAGGCCGTAGAAGACCGCTGAGAAACGTCCCTTGGACTCGGTCCGGAATTCCGGATCATAATCCAGGCTGGTGTGCGTCACGTCGTCGTTGATGCCCACGGTGAAATGGTTCTTGGGGCGCTCGTGGAGCAGCTCCGAGAACACACTTTTCACCATCGCGGGGGTGAATTCTTTGGACGAAAGCCCGTACCGGCCCCCGATGACTCGCGGGCGAAGATTGAAATGCGGTGTGGCAAAGCTCTCGTTTTCTCCCAGCGCCGACACGGCGTCGAGATAGAGCGGCTCGCCGGAACTTCCCGGCTCTTTGGTGCGGTCGAGCACGGCAATCGTGCGCACCGTCGGCGGCAGAGCGCGCACAAACAGGTCTGCGGCAAACGGACGATAGAGCCGCGGGATCAGCACACCGACCCGCTCACCGTGCGCGATCAGGTGGCTCACCGTTTCGCGCGCGGTCTCCGCTCCCGATCCCATGAGGACGATCACACGATCGGCATCAGGCGCACCGTGATATTCGAACAGCTTATAGGAACGTCCCGTCAGCTTGGCAAACTTGTCCATGGCCCGCTGCACGATTCCAGGACAGGCATTATAGAACGGGTTGACTGTCTCACGCGCCTGGAAGAACACATCCGGGTTCTGCGCCGAACCGCGCATCACCGGATGATCCGGCGACAACGCACGGGTACGGTGCGCCAGAATCAACCTCTCATCCAGCATCGCACGCATCGTCTCATCATCGAGCAACTCGATTTTCTGCACTTCGTGCGACGTGCGGAACCCATCGAAAAAATGCAGAAACGGGATGCGTGATTCGAGAGAGGCGGCCCCGGCGATCAGGGGGAAGTCATGCGCCTCCTGCACCGATCCTGAAGCCAGGAGGGCGAATCCGGTGACCCGCGCCGCCATCACATCGCTGTGATCTCCGAAGATCGATAGCGCCTGGGCCGCCACGGCACGCGCCGCGACGTTGAAGACCACCGGCGTCAGTTCGCCCGCAATCTTGTACATGTTCGGGAGCATGAGCAGAAGCCCCTGGGAGGACGTGAACGTCGTCGTCAGTGCCCCCGTTTGCAGCGCTCCATGCACCGCCCCGGCGGCGCCCCCTTCACTCTGCATTTCCACAACCGAGGGGATCGCTCCCCAAATGTTCGGGCCCGCTGCCGCCGACCACCCGTCGGAATGCTCGCCCATGGGGGACGAGGGTGTGATCGGATAGATCGCGATAACCTCCGACGTCCGATACGCGGTGTACGCCGCAGCTTCGTTCCCGTCAATCGTCTTGTACTTCCGTGGCATTTCCATCTCTCCTTGGACGAAAAGGACCATCCGGTCCCAATCGGCCTGTTACGACGGCCATTCGGGTGGACAACCAGTCCCGATGCCGACTGTACGAGAATGTACGACACTGAGGCCAAAGCGCATGTCAAAAAGGGACTTAAGTGACATATCGTCTTGTCCGGGCGTAAGTGATAGTGCGCCTTTGGCCACCCTAAAGCCGGGCACACCGGTGCCAGAACCGACCTCGCGGTTTGTATTGTCAAGCGGCTCGAGTCCGACCAATTCAGGCGCCATTTTCCTTAGGTCGGCAGAATTGCGGGAGTCGTGCATGAGGGCGTGCGCCAATCGGGGGCTCTCAGGGAGTGTTCGGCCGCCAAAGATCGAGTCATCCCACGCCCGAGTCGGACAGCAGACCCTTCGTCGCTTCGCCCCTCAGGGTGACAGCGTCGGGGTTGCAAATCCCGGTGCATTCCGCCATTTCCAAACCTTTTTTGTCGTATTATCTTTGCCGTGATTATGCCGCCGGCAAATTGTAAATTGTGTGGTTTGGCGGAGTGCGATTTGTGGCCGCCGGGAGACCTATGGCGATTCTGAAAGTGGCACGGCTGGGCCATCCAGTCTTAAGGCGAATTGCGGATCCGATCGAGCCCGGCCGGATCAAGTCGCCGGATATTCAACGGTTGATCGACGACATGTTTGACACGATGGCCGAATACGGCGGCGTCGGTCTGGCGGCCCCACAAGTGCACAGTTCTCTCCAACTTCTGGTCACCGAGGAGATCCCCGATCCGGACAGCGACGGCGGGTATCTGGCGCAGCGTAGCGTCGTCATCAATCCCAAGATTACGTTCCTGACTGCAGAAGAGGTCGCCTACTTCGAGGGGTGCCTCTCGCTTCCTGATTTTCGCGGCAGAGTTCCACGCATCCGGCGAATCCGCCTGCAGGGGTTTGACCGGGATGGGAACAGCATCGACCGTGAGGTGGAGGGATTTCCGGCGGTCGTCTACCAGCATGAAGTCGACCACCTGAATGGAATCGTCTTCCTCGACCGGATGAGGGACTTCTCCACTCTGGCCTACCAGCTCGAGTTTGACCGGTATTGGGCGGCCCATGCAGGAGAAGTGGCCGACTAAGGCTTATCTCAGTGGTGCGGTTTCCTGCGAGCCTCTGTCGTTGAGGACTGAAAGCGTGTGGGCACGGCCAGCGTGAGCATCTGATGCCGAAGAGCGTGACAACAAATCACCGGTCCGTTGAAACGACGTGCATTGATGAGCGGACACTGTCACGTCTGCTGGACAGAGTGCAGAAGCCGGCGCGCTATATCGGCGGCGAGCTGCACCGGGTCAGCAAGGATCCATCCACGGTCGCGATTCGTGTGTGCCTGGCCTTTCCTGACTCGTACGAAATCGGGATGTCCCACCTGGGACTGCGAATACTCTACGCCCATCTCAACAAGGAACCGGAGATCTACGCCGAGCGCGCCTATTGCCCATTCCCGGACATGGAAGAACGGTTGCGTGCGGCAGGATTGCCGCTCTTCTCGACTGAAACTCGGACACCGCTGCGTGTCTTCGACGTGGTCGGCTTCTCGCTGCAATCGGAGATGAGCCATTCGAATATCCTGACCATGCTCGATTTGAGCGGGATTCCGCTTCACCGTTGGGAGAGAGGGGAAGACGATCCGATCATCATGGCCGGCGGGCCGGTCGTGTTCAATCCTGAGCCGACATCGGACTTTATCGATGCCTACCTGATCGGGGATGGTGAAGAGGCATTTCCCAAGCTGCTGCATTTGAATCAGAAACTCAAACAAGCGGGATTGCCGAGAGGCGAGCGCCTGGCCCGAATCGCCTCCGAGATCGATGGGATCTATGTCCCCGCGCTCTATCCGACACGGATCGACGGCCAGACCGGTTTCGTCCTCGTCATGCGCGCGGAGAATGCTCCCTTCCCGGTCAGGAAGGCGCTCCTGGACGACATCAACAACTACCCCTTCCCTTCTGACATTCTGGTCCCGCAAACCGACATCGTCCACGACCGTGTGGCGGTCGAGATCGCGCGCGGGTGCACCGAAGGTTGCCGGTTCTGCCAGGCGGGAATCATCTACCGTCCGGTCCGTGAGCGCTCACCGGAGTCGATTGTCAATTCCATCGTGGAGGGCATCGATAAGACGGGATTCGATGAGGCGTCATTGACCGCCCTCTCCACGGCGGACTATTCCTGTGTGACGCCACTGGCCAAAGCGGTCATGGCGGAGTTGCAAATGCGCCGTACCGCAATGTCGGTATCCTCGCTGCGTGTGTACGGCGTGACCGAGGAGCTGGCACGGGAAATCGCCAAAGTCCGGAAGACGGGATTCACGATTGCACCGGAGGCCGGCACTCAGCGGATGCGCGATGTGGTCAACAAAGGCGTGACCGATGAAAACATCGATACCGCCGCCCAAATCGCATTTTCCAACGGCTGGACCCGGCTGAAATTGTACTTCATGATCGGTCTTCCCACCGAGACCGATGACGATGTTCTCGGCATCGCGGAGACGGCGATCCGCGTGTTGAAGATCGGCAAACAACTGGGACCGCGCGGTATCAAGGTCGTAGTATCGGTCTCGTCGTTCATCCCCAAGGCACATTCGACGTTCCAGTGGGTGCCATTTGACTCGCCCGAAAATCTGGTGCGCAAACAGCGCATCTTGCACGACCGTTTGCGGACATTCCGTGGGATCGAGTTGAAGTGCCACGAGGTGCGCCTGTCGCGTTTGGAGGCGGCCTTCTCGCGCGGCGACCGGCGGCTGGGGAAGGTCATCGAGACCGCCTGGCGGGCTGGGGCGCGATTCGATGAGTGGAGCGACTGGTTCAAGGAAGAATATTGGAATGACGCTTTCGCCTCTTGCGGTATTGAGCCGGAACAGTTCATGCCGGCGTTGCCGACCGAGGCGGAGTTGATCTGGGATCATATCGACTCCCGTGTGGCCAAGGACTTCCTTTTGATGGACCTGAAGTGGGGATTGAAGGCGCGGTTTGCCCACCCGTGCGAGAAGCCCTACCTGCCCAAGAGACACAATCCGCCGCGTACACCCGATGGCGTGGTGAAGCTGGTCTGTTATGATTGCGGTGTTGACTGTGATCTCAAGGCGATTGCCATGGAGCGTGAGCGCGAGGGATTATCTGCAACTGCGATCATGACGGATCGCCTCGCCAAGCTCGACGCCTTCGGCAAGGAGAATCTGCCGTTGCCGGTTGTCCGCGAGACTGGCGAGTTTCAGGAACATGAATCGAAGATGTCGGATCGGGGCCAGGAGTTCGCCGCGTCGCAGCCATTCCAGCCCACACAGGGCCCCTTGTACCGATTCCGAGTGCGCTATTCGAGGTCAGGTCTATCGCGGTATCTGTCGCATCTGGAGACCATTCGCCTGATCGATCGTGCCGGTCGCCGGGCAAAGCTCCCGATCGCCTACTCAGGCGGATTTCATCCGCACGCCAGGATTTCGTTCGGGCCGGCTTTGCCGGTCGGCGTCGCCGGTGAAAGCGAATACCTGGACTTGGAGCTCACGGAGCCATGGGAGTCCGGCACACTCGCCGACCGGCTTAACCAGAACTTACACGAGGGTTTTCACGTCACCGATGTCCGGCGCGTGGAGACTTCGATGCCGGCTATTGAAGCGATCATTGACCATCAGGAATACCTGATCTCATTCGATACCCATGTCATCTCATCGCTCGCCGCCGGTGGCAGCAGTTTGCAGCAACTCTTTGATCACCGCATGTCCAACGGTGGTTGGATCATCAAGCGGGTGACCAAGGAAAAGACCCGGCACATCAATGCCGCCGCGTGCATCGCCCACTCGACGATTAAGGCCAATAACGGGAATACGGAATGGCGCCTGACCTTGACCGCCGCGGAGGGACGCACCGTGCGTCCCCGAGAATTGGTCGAATCGCTGTTTGGTGACTGGCCGGACGGGACATTGATCACCCGGATGCGCATGGGACGGATTGTCGACGGCCACTGGGTGACTCCCATGGAGGCCACAACTCCATGAAGCCGCCACGCGCCTCCTTCTACACACTCGGCTGCCGCCTGAATCAGGCCGAGACCGCGCTGATCGCGGAGACGTTTCGCGAGCGCGGATACGAGATTGCCGAACACGGCTCGCCGGTGGATGTCGCCGTCATCAACACCTGCTCGGTGACCGAACATGCCGACCAGCGCTGCCGCCAGGAGATTCGCAAAGTGCGACGCCGTTCACCCTCCGCCGTGGTTTGCGCTGTAGGATGTTATGCCCAGGCGGACACAGCAACGGTCTCCGGGATTCTGGGCGTCGACTACGTTGTAGGCACGGATGGGAAGTATGCGCTGGCCCAGATCATTTCGGAGAGTCCTCGGCCCTCCGACGCAAGCGGCTTAAAGCCCCTTGTCCGCAACCAAGGGTTGCGCCGCCCTCAGCAGGAGAATACGGAAGCGGGTGAGCGCATGGCCCCAGCGGTGCTCGTTTCGCAACGGCCGGACACTGGGGAGTTCGACTACCCGATGGCGGGGTACTACCCGCACTCGACGCGGGCCAACATCAAGATTCAGGATGGCTGCGATTCTTGCTGCGCCTTCTGTTTGTTGCCGCGGGTGCGCGGGGCCGCTCGCTCGCGCAGTATGGAACAGATCGTCGCGGAAGGGCATGAGCTGGTTCGGCGCGGACACAAGGAACTCGTGATCACCGGTGTAAACATCGGGACCTACAATTGCGACGGCAAATCGGTCGCCGATGTGCTGCAGAGTATTTCTGAAATCCCCGGAGTGCAACGCGTCCGGATTTCCTCGATTGAACCATCGACCATCGGCGATGAGCTGCTGGACTGGCTGGCGAGTTCGCCCAAAGCCTGCCGGCATCTGCACCTGCCGCTGCAATCAGGCGATGACGCCGTACTCTCCCGCATGAAACGTGTCTACACAGCGAGTGAGTATGCACGATTCATCGAGAGGGCGAAGACCATGATGCCGGACCTCGGACTGGGAACCGATATCATCGTGGGCTTCCCTGGCGAAACCGATCGTGAATTTGACCAGACCCTGCGTTTTGTCGAGCAACTGCCTCTCTCCTACCTCCATGTGTTTTCCTACTCAGAACGGCCGAAGACCGCCGCGGCATTCTATGATGACAAGAATGATCCGGCACGAATCAAGGAGAGGTCCGAGAGAATGCATGAAGTGGCCACCCGGAAGAAGCAGGCGTTTTTCGATGACCATATCGGACGCAAAGTCGAAGTGCTGTTCGAAACCGTCGATGCGGACGGCTGGCGCAAAGGATTCACCGGTTCGTATCTTCGCGTCGGCATTGAACCGGAAACCGTGGGCGAAAACCGGCTGGCCAACGTGGAAGTATCCGGCACGACACCGGACTTTTGTGTAGGCGCGCTCCGATGAGAACCTGGTACACTTTGAAGGCGGGAGGGAGGGCGAGGCTCCTGCCGAGCCATGCATCCGGCACGCCAAAGAGGCTCGGCAGGAGCCTCGCCCTCCATGTGCCCCGTATCTCCGAATCCAAAGGAACGATGTCACCCACTAGGGACAGTAGGGTGGGCTCCGCCCACCGGTTCGTGAATGGTTTCATCGCCCATTACATTACAACGCCATGACTGACCTCATCTCCAGCCCCAGACAACCTGCCACCGTTTCTACCGGCCGCGTTAACATCCAGACGTTTGGCTGTCAAATGAACGAATACGACTCCGAGCTTGTCGGCTCGATTTTGGGTCAGAACGGTTACAGCTTGACTCCTGAGGAGACAGATGCGGACGTCATTCTCTTTAACACGTGCGCGATCCGCGAGACGGCGCACTTGCGCATTTACTCACGGCTGGGTGCGCTGGTCGCGGAGAAACAATCCCGCGATGATCTGATCGTCGGTGTCCTCGGCTGCATGGCCCAGAATTTGAAAGAAGATCTCCTGCTGAAATTCCCCTCAGTGGATTTCATTTGTGGCCCGGATGCCTACCGTCAGCTCCCGGAACTCATTGGCCGCGCGCGCGGGATGCGCCAGCGTGGCGCCGCTGTGGAGCTCTCGGAGTATGAAACATACGAGGACATCGCCCCCACCCGTGTCGACGGCGTCAACGCCTGGATCGCGGTCATGCGCGGCTGCGACAACTTCTGCACTTTCTGTGTTGTTCCCTACACCCGCGGGCGTGAACGCTCACGGGATCCGAAGGGAATCGTCGAAGAGACGCGCCGTCTGGCCGCGCAGGGATATCGCCAGGTCACACTCCTCGGGCAGAATGTCAACTCATACCAGTATGACGGCACCAGTTTCGCCGACTTGATGCTCGCCGTCGCCGAGGTTGATGGAATCGAGCGCGTGCGATTCACCTCGCCGCATCCGAAGGACTTCCCCCGTCCACTGCTGGAAGCGATTGCCGGCAGCGAGCGACTTTGCTCACACATTCATCTGCCATTGCAGGCCGGCGCGACCCGTGTGCTCAAGAAGATGAACCGCGATTACACGCGTGATGAATTCCTGCGGCTCGCCGAGTTGATTCGCGAAACCATCCCCGGTGTGTCGCTGACGTCCGACATCATCTGCGGCTTCCCGACCGAGACCGACGCGGAGTTCACCGAAACCGAGGACGTCATGCGCGCAGTGGAATTCGACTCGGCGTTTATCTTCAAGTACTCTGAACGCCAGGGGACAATTGCCGAAAAACTCTGGGAAGACGATGTGCCCGACGCTGTCAAGTCAGAGCGCGTCACGCATCTTGTCGCAGTTCAAAAGGACATCTCGCTAAAGCACCATCAGGCGACGGTCGGCAAGACCGTCCGCGTACTGATCGAAGGCGAAAGCCGGAAGAACTCGGCCGAATGGCGGGCCCGCACTTACGGCAATGCCATTGTCGTGTTCGCCGATCCCTCACGCCGTGTCGGCGATTTCTGCGACGTGCAAATCAAGGAAGCCACACCGCACACGCTCCGCGGCATACCCTGCTAAGAAGCATCGCCCAGTACAGCATCCGCCTCGACTTCGACCACCATGCTCGGATCAACGAGCGCAGCGACGGCCAGCATCGTGCACGCCGGGCGAATCTCACGGAAGAACTCGCCATGCGCCCGCGCCGCCTCCTCCCACTGGCTGATATCCGTAACGAAGACTCGCGTGCGCACCACATCCTTCAATGATCCGCCGGCCTTCTTCAGCGCCGATTCCACATTCCGAATTGCCTGTACAGTTTGTTCGTACAACCCGGGACCAACAATCCTGCCGTTCACAGTCCCTGTGGTGCCCGCCACGAAGACGTGGCTGCCGACCTTCACGGCACGGCTGTAACCGACAATCGGCTCCCACGGGGCATCAGAGGAGATATTGGTGCGCATGATCGCCATGGTCTCACTTTCGTGATGCGGTTCTGACCGCTGGTTGCCACTCGGCTTAACTCGCCCACGATACAACAATCCGTCACAGAAACGCTACCCATGTCATTCTGAGGAGCGGGCCATATCAGGACGTTTCCCTGTCCTGAATCGTGGCGACGAAGGCTCTGCTCTGAAGCTTCCCCGCGCGCAGGTAACGACAGCAGATCCTTCGGCGCTCCGGGCCTCAGGATGAGACTGCGCGTACCGATAATTGCTCTGCGTACACCCTCGGCCACCTGTCATCCTGAGGAGCGGGCTCAATCGGACTCTCACCCTGTCCTGAATCGTAGCGACGAAGGATCTGCTGGGGGCCCCTGCGCGCAAGGATGCACAGCAGATCCTTCGGCGGTATGCGCCTCAGGATGACATTTGGAAGACACGCAACCAGAATGACGTCGGATGCTGTCACTTCCCAAAGAGCATCTTCGCTGCGACCAGCACGAGGAAGACGGCAAAGGCTCTCTTCAGGATATCATCGGAGACATGATTGGCGATCAGCGCCCCTCCGTAGGCGCCAAACACGAACCCGAGCGCGACGAGTCCCGCCATCTTCCAATCGATATTTCCCGTGCGGTAGTACTCGATGACCGCGAGAATGCCAATGGGCAGAAGGAGAATGGCCAGCGACGTTCCCTGCGCCTGCTTTTGTGACAGGCCGCACAGGAACACCAACGCCGGAACGATCAGCAAGCCGCCCCCAATACCCAGAATTCCCGAAAGAATGCCGGCGGCCAAACCGACGATGATCAGCAGAATCGCCATTTGAGGATCCCTCCAATCGTCACGCGATCGATCACTTCTTTTCTCCGCCCGTTGTCACCGCAGTCTCAACGGTACCGTGGCTGAGATACCCTTCGATAAACGGATCGAGATCACCGTCCATCACCGCCTGCACATTGGACGTCTCGATGTCGGTGCGATGGTCCTTGACCATTTGGTACGGCTGGAAAACGTAGGAACGGATCTGTGAACCCCACTCAATCTTCTTCTTGCTCTTCTCGATCTCAGCCAGCTTGGCTTGTTCCTTCTCCCGTTCGAGCTGATAGAGGCGTGCCCGCAGAACTTTGAATGCGGACTCACGATTCTTGTGCTGGGAGCGTTCCGTCTGGCATTGCACCACGATGCCGGTGGGCTCGTGTGTGATTCTCACCGCCGACGAAGTCTTGTTGACGTGCTGCCCGCCGGCGCCGGACGCGCGAAACGTATCCACACGCACGTCCTCGTCCTTAATCTCGATCGCAACATCCTCGCCAGCCTCGGGGATCACGAAGATCGAGGCAAACGACGTGTGACGGCGTTTGTTGGCATCAAATGGCGATATCCGGACGAGACGATGCACCCCGATCTCCGCCTTCAGATACCCGTAGGCAAACTCACCTTTGACTTCGAGCGTGGCTGACTTGATTCCCGCCGACTCGCCGGAGCTATAGTCGAGCGTATCGTACTGGAGGCCATGGCGCTCAATCCAGCGGGTGTACATGCGCAGCAGCATCTCCGCCCAATCGCACGATTCCGTGCCGCCGGCGCCCGAATGGATCGTCAGGATGGCGTCATTGTGATCATCCTCGCCGGACAACAGGCTCTTGAATTCGAATGCGTCAACATCAGCCGCCAAGGCACGTGCCTCGGCCTCAGCATCCTCAATGGCCGCAGGATCCTTCTCCTCGCTGGCCATTTCCCAAAGCGTGGCCGTGTCATCCTTGCGGCTGACCAGCGTGCGGAAGCCGTCCGCCCAGGACTTCGCAAGGGCGATTTCCTTTAGCGTCTTGCGGGCGGCTTCGTTGTTGTTCCAGAATCCATCGGCAGTGGTCTTCTCTTCCAAAGCGGCGATCTTTGCGGTCAGACCGTCGATGTCAAAGAAACCTCCGCAAGCGGGCCAATTTCTGATCGATTGTTTCGAGGAGTTCCATCGGAGTACTCGCTATCTTTTGAATTCGATTTTGCGGTAGAAGCGCTTCCCCACATTCAACAGAAACGGACGCGCGGTTTCCACCATTCCCTGGGGATCTGCGAATGGGGTGTCGTCGATGCGTGCTCCCCCTTGCTCGATTTTGCGCTTGGCCTCGCCGAGGGTGGCCGCGCCACCTGATTTGACGATTACCTCAGCCAGTCGCATCTGGCCATCCGAAGTGGCGATAACGCACGTCTCGATATCAGTCGGAACCTGGCGTTGCGAAAATTGCCGGACGAAGCCCTCGCGCGCGGCGCCGGCGGCATCGCTGCCGTGGTACATACGCACCAGAGATTCCCCCAGTTCCATCTTGAGGTCGCGGGGGTTGATCCCACCGTTCTGCATCAGGCGTTTGATTTCCTGCAAGCGCTCGAACGGCACGTCGGCGACCAGCTCAAAGTACGAAACGATCAGGTTGTCGGGGATCGACATGGTCTTGCCGAACATCTCTTCTGGAGATTCGTCGATTCCGATGTAGTTGCCGGTGGATTTGCTCATCCGCAGGACGCCGTCGGTTCCAGGCAGAATCGGCAGAGTCAGGACCCCCTGTGGCTCCTGGCCATAGTCGATTTGAATCTGCCGCCCCGTCAGCAGGTTAAACTTCTGATCGGTGCCTCCGATTTCGATGTCGGCTTTGATCGCCACGGAATCGTAGGCCTGCATGAGCGGGTAAAACATCTCGTGAATCGAAATCGGTTCGCCCGCACGGTAGCGCTTCTCGAAGTCATCGCGCTCAAGCATACGGGCCACTGTAATCCGGGATGCCAGCTTCATGATCTCGGCAAACGACATTTTCGAGAACCATTCGCCATTCCAGCGGACTTCGGTCCTGGACCGGTCGAGAACCTTGAAGAACTGTTTCTGGTAAGTCTCGGCGTGGCGCCGGACCTCGTCCTCAGTCAACTGGGGCCGGGTGGCCGAACGCCCCGACGGGTCCCCAACCATGCCGGTATAATCTCCGACGATGAGGACGATCTGGTGGCCCAAATCCTGGAATTGTTTTAACTTCCGCAGTCCGACGGTATGCCCCAAATGAATGTCAGGGGCCGTCGGGTCGAAGCCTTGTTTGACGCGGAGCGGACGATTCTTTTCGATACTGAGCTTGAGCTTCTTTTCGATCTCGCCATCAGGCAGAGTTTCCACCGTGCCCATCTTAATGATCGCGATTTGTTCATCGAACGGTTTCATAGGTGTCGCCCAAGTCCAGTTGCCCGAACAGGTTCACCCATGATAGACGACACTTCGGGCGTCGGCAAGCGCTTTTTCCTTGACGCCGCTTCGGCACAGGGGAATGCTGCATACGAACCTGGGCCGGTTGTGAACCGGTTGGTGTAGAAGGAACTATGTCCGAGCCAGAACATCAGTGGGACTTCCAAGTCTATCCTGACAAGAAGGCTTCCGAGGAGAAGCGGCGGACGCGGCGCAAGATGCGCTGGCGGCGCATTCGCCTGCTGATCCTTTGGGCATTCATCGGCGCTCTTGGCGCGGTCATTGCCGCAGTGGGAATCACCGTGTGGGGGTACCGCAAAGACCTCCCGTCCATCGAACGTGTCTACAACATCAAGCCGCGATTGTCCACACGGCTCTTCGACCGCAATGATCAGCCCTTTTACGATTTCTACACGGAACGGCGGGTGCTCACCCCGTTCGAGAAGATCTCCCCGTTCATGATCAAGTCGCTCCTCGCCTCGGAGGATCGCGATTTCTACCACCATTGGGGTGTCGAGTGGACGGCGATTGTGCGGGGCGTGGTCCTGCGGCCGCTGACCGGACGGCGTCCCCAAGGCGGCTCGACCATCACCCAGCAGTTGGCGAGGCTCCTATTCCTGACCCAGGAACGCACGGTTGCCCGCAAGGTCAAAGAGTGGATGACCGCAATTCGCCTGGAGCGCCGTTACGCCAAAGACGAGATCCTGGAGATGTATCTCAACCAGGTGTACTACGGCGGTGGCGCCTACGGTATCGAAGCGGCCGCGCGTACGTACTTCGGCAAGGTAGCGGCAGATCTGGACTGGGATGAAAGCGCCACACTCGTCGGGTTACTGCCCGCCCCATCCCGTTTCTCCCCGTTGCGGGATATGGACAAGGCACTGGACCGACGCAATATGGTCCTGCGTTCGCTGCTGACCGTCGGTGACCTCGATCAGAAGACCTATGACTCCCTGGTCCAGGTGCCGATCACACTGGTCTCCGATGGCGGCATGCGGCAAACGGGCGACTACTTCGCAGAGGAAATCCGGCGTTACCTCGAAGCCCACTACGGCGACCAGGATTTCTACTCCGAAGGATGGTCGGTGTACACGACCATCGACACCGCGATGCAACGCGACGCCGAGGAGGTTGTTCGCAAACGGCTGGATTCGTTGCGCGGAGCCGTGGAAGCAAGACATAAGCCAAATGATCCACGCTTCACGATTGTGGTGTACGACAGCGTCAGCGGTAAGATGATCCGCGTGCACAAGAAACTGCAATCGGCACTGGTCGCCATCAACAATAAAGACGGCGGTGTCCTGGCAATGGTCGGCGGCTACGATTTCCTGGAGAGCCAGTTCAACCGCGCCACGCAGGCGCTACGGCAGCCCGGTTCGGCCTTCAAACCGTTTGTGCTCACGGCGGCCGTGCAGGCCGGATACAAGCCGACCGACACGATCTTCGATACCCCGTTTACGATCTTCATTCCGGGATCTGGCGAATGGAGTCCTCAGAATTTCGACCACGAATACAAAGGGCCGATCACGATCCGGCAGGGGTATCAGGAATCGCGCAATATCGTGGCGATCAAGCTGCTTCAGAAGGTCGATCCGGTCAACGCTGTGCGCTACGCCAAGAAGATGGGGATCTCGACGCCACTTCGAGCGGTCCCATCGATTGCCATCGGGACGTCAGAGGTCACCGTCTACGATCTCACCAGTGCTTACTCGACCTTCCCCGGAGGCGGGATTCATACCACGCCAACGCTGATCCGCAAGATCACCGATCGCTTTGGCAAGGTCATCGAGCAGCGTCGGGCGCCGGAACGGACAGACGTGATCCCGGCCCAGACGGCCTACACGGTCTTGCATGTGTTGAAGTCGGTGATCGACCGGGGTACAGGCGCATCCGCCCGCCGGTTGGGGTTCACGCGTCCGGCCGCCGGCAAAACCGGGACATCGAACGAATACATGGATAACTGGTTTGTCGGATTCACGCCGCAGATCACTTGCGGAGTGTGGGTCGGATACGATCTGAAGACGCCCATCGGCGGCGACAGAACCGGTACCGGGGCGGCAACCTCGCTGCCGATCTGGACCGAGTTCATGAAATTCGCCACGCGCGACCTCCCTCCCATCGATTTCCCGGTGCCGGACGGCATCTACTTCGACCGCGCCTGCGACCGCTCCGGGTTCCGCGCCACCGAATTCTGCCCGGACACGCACCAGGAAGTCTACACGAACCCGACGGACACGCTCAAAGTGTGCCCCATTCATCGCAATGCACGAGACGCGAGACGCGAGGAAGAAGCCAAACGCTCCCATTAGCGTCGCCCAGGCAGAATCGCCCGACACTGATCAAGTCACTTGACTGGAAGTTCGCTGAGAATCTGCAGCGACTTCGAAGTACCCAGCCGGCTCGCACCCGCCTCAATCAATGCGATGGCGAAATCGGCATTGCGGATGCCTCCCGCGGCCTTGATCCGGACATGGACGGGAAGCAGACTCTTGAGCAGGCGGACGTCTTCCAGGCGGACTGTTCCATAGACACCCGTCGATGTTTTGACATAGTTGACACCGGCTTCCACCGCCAGCCGTGCCGCCTCAATAATCGCGGAGGGTTCCAGGAGCGACGCCTCAATGATGACCTTGAGGGTAGTGTTTGCTCCGATGATATTGCGGACCGATAGTATGTCATTTGCGTATTCTCTCGTCCTTCCATCGAGCAAGAGTCCGGCATTGGCGACCATGTCAACACAGTGTGCACCAGCCTCCACAGCCATCCGCGCCTCAAGGGCCTTGGCCTGAGTCGTATGAGCCCCCGTCGGGAATCCGACGACAGAGCACACTTCGATGGATTTTCCGGAAAGCAGGGAGGCTGCCAGGGCCACACGAACCGGATTAACGCACACTGCTGCGAAGGCATTGTCCACCGCTTCCGCACACAGCCGCTCTATATCCGGAGTCCGCGCCTCGGGTGCGAGGTTGGTATGCTCGATGTAAGACGCCAGCGCTCTGCGCAGCACCGATCCCCCGAATGGTGATTAGCTGCTGGGTGAGATATTCTTAAGAAAGCTGTGGCCTTGCGTGACCCCGGACAGGCCGAAGATTTCGCCGATCGTGGCTGCCACGTCGGCGAAACAGCTTCTGGTACCGAGGTCGACACCCTGATTCAGGGCGGGTCCGTACGCGAGGACGGGCACCAGCTCACGCGAGTGGTCTGTCGAAGGAGTCGTCGGATCGCATCCGTGATCGGCGGAGATAAAGAGGGCGTCCGTGTCTGTCATCCGAGCCAGCATCGGGCCGAGCTGCTGGTCAAATCGTTCGAGCGCTCGGGCAAAGCCGGGAGCGTCATTACGATGCCCCCACAGCATGTCCGTTTCGACCAGATTGGTGAAGATCAACCCATCCTGATACTGGTCAAGCGCCGCGATCGTCTGCCGCATGCCGTCATCATTGTCGACTGTGTGGAGCTTGACGGAAAGTCCTTTCCCGGCGAAGAGGTCGTCGATCTTGCCGATTCCGATTGTTTCGATTTCCCGGGCCATGAGCCGATCCAGAAGCGTGGGACGCGGCGGACGGATCGAGAAGTCCCGGCGGCGATGGGTGCGCACGAACTTGCCGGGCGCGCCGACGAAGGGACGTGCGATCACCCGCGCCACCGAGTCATCACCCGTCAGCAAGGCTCGTGCAATCTCACAGTACCGGTAGAGTTCTTCAACCGGGACGATAACCTCATGGGCGGCGATCTGAAACACGGAGTCGGCAGACGTGTAGACGATCAGGTCTCCACTGGCACAGTGTCGTTCGCCGAGTTGTGCGATGATCTCAGTGCCCGATGCGGGGCAGTTTCCAAGAACCCCGCGTCCTGTGCACTCCACAAATGGCTCGATCAGGCGCGCCGGGAAACCTTGTGGGTAAAGCGGGAACGGCCGGTCAAGCACCAGCCCCATCAATTCCCAGTGTCCCGTGGTCGAATCCTTGCCGGGCGATACTTCGATCATCTTCCCGAAACTCCCCATTGGGGAAGCGATCCGACGGATACCCTTGATATCATCCAGACATCCCAACCCCAGCCTCTCCAGGTTTGGGCAGGCCAGTCCTCCGACCGCGGCCGCGGTATGAACGATCGTGTTCGACCCGGAATCCCCGAACGCCGCGGCGTCAGGGGCCTCCCCTATTCCGCACGCATCGAGAACGATAACGATCACCCGCCTGATCATTCTAACGCTCGTCGCTACCCGTGGCGGGGCTCACAGCAAACCCCAGCCAGCTTCCTAGCTGACTAACCTCATGCGAGTTGATTCGGCCATCACGCGCCAGGCGGGCATAGAGCTGGTAGAATTCGCGGATCGAATCGACCGGGAGGCTGTTGCTGTGAACCGAAGCCCGATATCGGTCGATCGCACCCCGGTAGTCATCCGGCTCGCAGACCGGCTCCAGCGTCGAATCGGAAACGGCGCGGAGGTCATCCAGGGCCCACTCAATGGCGGTGGTGTCGCCCCGGTTGATATTACGCATCCGGACAATCGCCATCGATGCCAGAGCGACTCCGCACGAGGCAACAAGCACGACGACTAGAACACGCCACTCTTTGATTGATCCGAATCGCAAATCGTCACCAGCCTCCCCGTCCTCGGACTAATAGAGGGAAAGTGGGACGTTGCATCAACAAAAAAGGCAGCCCCGCGTCAGCGAGGGCTGCCCCAACTTGATTGGTATCGCCGACTAAGCTCCGGCTTTGGCCTTCTTGGCCTTTTCCTTGGCAACCTTCTCTACCGCGGCCGCTTTGTCCGCCGCTTTCTTCTTGCTATGCTCCTCGGATGCGGTCGGCACTGCCTTGGGAACCAGCAACTCGACCTTGGCCAGCGTGGCGCCGTCGCCGCGCCGCCAGCCGAGCTTCACGACACGGGTGTATCCACCCTGGCGTGACGCGAACTGCGGAGCGATCTCATCGAACAACTTCTTGAGGACCGTGCGGTCCTTCACCTGCCGCGAGGCGAGACGGCGGGCGTGCATATCTCCGCGCTTGCCCAGCGTGATCAGCTTCTCTGCCACCGACCGGATCACCCGCGCCTTGGGGGCGGTGGTGACAACCGCGTGCGCGCGAAACAGCGACGTGGCCATATTGCCCAGCATCGCCTTGCGGTGCGAGGCGGTGCGTCCCAGTTTCCTAACAGTTCTGCCATGCCGCATTTGTCAGACTCCCGAATCTCCCCGCCTACGAAATCACTTCCGCCGGCTGAGCCAATTCTTCCTTCATCTGGTACTTTTCGATGTCCATTCCGAAATGAAGACCGAGCTCGGAGAGGATACCGTTGAGTTCGTTCAGTGATTTGCGGCCGAAGTTCCGGTACTTGAGCATTTCGGATTCGGTCCGGCAGACAAGTTCATCGAGCGTGGTGATGTTCGCGGCCCGCAGGCAATTCGAGGAACGCACCGACAGTTCGAGTTCATCGACGCGCATCTGCAAAAGCTGACGGATGCGCATCGTCTCTTCGTCGACTTCGGTCGGCTGCTCGTCCACGAATTCCTCCTCGAACGTGATGAACAACTGCATGTGGTCCTTCAAGATCTTCGCCGCATAAGAAAGCGCGTCTTCCGGCGTGATCGTGGCATCGGTCCACACGTCGAAGATCAGCCGGTCGTAGTCTGTCCGCTGCCCGACGCGCGTATTTTCCACCGTGTAATTGACCTTGGTCACCGGGGAAAACAGGGAGTCGACAAGAATGGTGCCCGCGGGCTGCTCGGGGCGCTTGTTCTGCTCGGCAATCAGATAGCCGCGGCCCGACATCACGTCCAGTTCGATGCGTACGCGCGCCGCCTTGGTCAGCTCCAAGATGTGGAGATCCGGATTGTGGATCTTGACCTTGGGATTCTCTTCAATATGCCCCGCGGTGTATTTGCCGACTTCCTCGACGTCCAGCACCAGCGTGACCATCTCATCCACCAGCAATTGGGGGCGAATTCGCTTGATATTGAGGATAATATCCGTGACATCCTCAAACACGCCGGGAATGGTTGAGAACTCGTGCAAGACTCCTTCAATGCGCACAGCGACGACCGCGGACCCCTGAATCGAGGATATCAGCGTGCGCCGGAGCGCGTTGCCCATCGTATGGCCGAAACCGCGTTCCAGTGGCTCGATGTAGAAACGGGCGTAGTTCGCCGTTTTGGTCGGCTCATCCACCACAATTTCCTTGGGCATGGTCAACGATTTCCACTTCATCTTGATTGGCCTCCCGCCAAATCCAGCCGCTTACTTCGAATAGAGTTCAACAACCAACTGTTCCTGGACCGGGGTCGGGATGTCGATCCGTGCCGGCAGCGACAGCAGTTCCCCTTCCAGATGGGCCTTGTCCAGACGGAACCACGGAAGATCTCCCGCGCGTCCCGCCTCTTTGAGCGCCATGTGGATCACATCCAGGCGTTTGGATTTCTCGCGAACCTTGATGACGTCGCCCGGCTGCACCGCATACGATGGAATATCCACAATCCGGTCATTGATCACGAAGTGACGGTGCCGGACAAGCTGCCGTGCCGCTTTGCGCGACGGGGCAAAGCCGAGGCGGTAAACCACGTTGTCGAACCGCTGCTCGAGCTGCAACAGCAGGTTTTCGCCGGTGATGCCGCGCATCCTGGTGGCCCGCTCGTAATAACCATGAAACTGATTCTCGAGCACGCCGTAAATGCGGCGGATCTTCTGCTTCTCGCGCAACTGCACCCCGTACTCGGAGACCTTGCGGCGCATGCTGGCACCGTGCTGTCCCGGCGGGTTGGCACCCCGTTCGATGGGGCACTTGTCCGACAGGCAGCGGGTCCCTTTGAGGAAAAGTTTCTCCTTCTCCCGGCGGCACAACTTGCAGTTCGCGTCACGATATCGAGCCATCAATCACTCCTGAGTACTTTGAATCGACCGGATGCACGCTGGCGATCCGGATCGCGTTTGGAACTTAGACACGCCGTCTCTTGGGAGGACGGCACCCATTATGCGGCAGCGGCGTCACGTCCTTAATCGACGTGACCTCGAGCCCTGCGGCGGAAAGCGAACGAATCGCGGCTTCACGACCGGATCCCGGACCCTTCACGCTGACATCAACTTTGCGCACTCCAAGTTCCATCGCCTCGCGGGCCGCGGTGCTGGCCGCCTGTTGTGCGGCGAATGGTGTGCTCTTCTTGGATCCCTTGAAGCCCTGGCGGCCCGAGGACGACCACGACACCACGGCGCCTTTGCCATCGGTGATCGTGATGATCGTGTTATTGAACGTCGCTTGAACGAAGGCGCGGCCTACGGGTTCTACCCGCGTGCGTTTGCGACGAGTCTCTTTACGTTTCTGTTCCGCCAATGTCGTCTCCTGCTGATATCAACGATTGCGATCCAATATCCTTACCGAAAACCAGGTTCTCCGATGGAACTAGGCCGCCTTCTTGCGCTGGCCGATCGGCTTCTTCGGACCTTTGCGGGTGCGCGCGTTCGTCTTGGTCCGCTGGCCGCGGACGGGGAGATTGCGGCGATGCCGCTGGCCCCGGTAGCAGCCGATGTCGATGAGGCGCTTAATGCTCATCTGTACTTCACCGCGCAGCGCGCCCTCGACTTTATGGTTGGCCTCAATCTCGTTGCGCAGCCGGACGACCTCATCATCGCTCAAGGCGTGAACCCGGGTGTCGGGATTGACACCGGTTGCCTTGATGATTTTCGCGGCCGTCGCCGGGCCAATGCCAAATATGTAGGTGAGGGCAACCTCGACCCGTTTCTCTTTCGGCAGATCAACACCAGCTATGCGTGCCAAAGATCCTCCCAATTACAGGCGCCGTTGCCGAACCCATTGGAATCCGGCGCGCCCTCGAAATCTACCCCTGCCGCTGCTTGTGGCGCGGATTCTCACAGATCACGCGCATCACGCCTTTGCGGCGGATCAGCTTGCACTTCTCGCAGCGTGGTTTAATGGACGAGCGTACTTTCATTTTTCACCAGCCATTCCCGAATCAGTCTTCCGACTGTCGATCTCATCGTCAACCGCTCTATTTGTAGCGGTAGATTATCCGTCCTCGTGACAGGTCGTATGGCGATAATTCAAGAGTCACGCGGTCACCGGGCAGGATCTTAATGAAGTGCATCCTCATTTTCCCGGACACGTGGGCGAGCACCTTGTGCCCGTTGTCCAATTCCACCTGGAACATGGCATTGGGCAGTGGTTCCAGCACGCGTCCTTCGACAGTGATCGCCTGTTCTTTCGCCAACCTACCCTTTCCGGGTTGCCACTGTGAGGATGTCCGGCCCATCGGCCGTCACCGCCACCGTGTGTTCAAAATGGGCCGACAGCGAACCGTCAACGGTTCGAACGGTCCATTTATCGGCATCGAACTTGATGGCCGGGCCACCGACGTTGATCATCGGTTCGATGGCAATGACCATCCCGGGCTTCAGTTCCGCGCCGGTGTGCGGCGTGCCGAAATTCGGGACCTGGGGCTCCTCGTGCATCTTCTGCCCGATTCCATGCCCAACCAGGTCACGTACGACTGAATACCCTTTTCCCTCGGCAAATGTTTGCACCGCCGCGGAAATATCTCCGATGCGATTGCCGGGCTTTGCCTGCTGAATCCCATGCTGGAGCGCTTCCATCGTCGCGGCCAGAAGCTTCTGTGCGTCGGCGGAAATCGGTCCGATGGTCAGCGTCCGGGCCGCATCGGCAAACCAGCCCTCCAGCTTGACGCCAACATCGATCGAAGCGATTTGACCCTCGCGCAAGACCCGTTTGCCCGGGATCCCATGCACGACCTCATCGTCAATCGATACACACAATGTCGCGGGGTATCCCAAATACCCTTTGAACGCCGGCTCGGCGCCATTGGCGCGGATGAAATCCTCGGCGAGACGATCCAGCTCGGCGGTGGTCATACCCGGTTTCGCCGTCTTCTCCACCAAATCAAGCGTCCGCCCCACCAGATCACCGGCGCGGCGCATCAACTCGATTTGGGGTATCGTCTTCACCACGATCATGACTCTGCCAGCTTCTTCAAATCGCCGTAGACAACATCAATTGGCCGTTCCCCGACGACCTCGGACAAGCGGCCTTTGCCGCTGTAGTACGCAATGAGAGGCGCCGTCTGCTTGCGATAGACATCAAGCCGGCGATTGATCACCTCTTCGGTGTCATCCGCCCGCCCTTCCTGGCGCGCGCGTCCCGCCAACCGGGACTTAATCTCTTCATCGCCCACCTTGACCAGCACAACGCGGTCAATGGAGCGCTTCATCGTATCCAGCATCTTGTCGAGCGCGACTGCCTGAGCTTCGGTGCGGGGAAATCCATCAAGGATGAACCCATCCCCGTTGCTCATCGACTCCAACCGGCTGGCAATCATCTTCAGGATCAACTCGTCCGGGACCAAGTCTCCCCGGTCCATATAGGCCCGGGCTGAACGGCCCAACTCGGTTCCCGAGGCTACTTCGGACCGAAGCATGTCACCGGTCGACAGATGATCGGCTCCGAAGGCAGCCGCCAGTTTCTTGGCCTGCGTTCCCTTGCCCGAACCTGGCGGGCCCAGCATGATCCAGCGCATACGACTTTGACGCAAAGACCGTTCTACATGGAACGGCCGCGGATCCGCCCCCTTTTCATAAAGCCATCGTAGTGCCGCATCAGCAGGTGCGACTCCACCTGTTGCAGCGTGTCCAGAGCAACACCAACCACGATCAGCAGGCCGGTGCCGCCAAAGTAATATTGGACGTTGGCCCGCTGGATCAGGATGTACGGTAGAATGGCGATCACGGCGAAGAAGATTGCACCGGGCAGAGTGATTCGCGTCAGCACCTTGTCGATGTAATCCGCGGTGCGTTTGCCCGGCCGAATTCCCGGAATGTACCCGCCGTATTTCTTCATGTTGTCGGCCAGGTCAACCGGGTTGAATACAATCGCCGTGTAGAAGAACGCGAAGAAGACAATGATCAGCCCATAGACCACGGAGTAAACGACCGCACCCGGGGCGAAATACCGCCCGATTTCCTGCAGCCATTCCACGTTCGGGAAGAAGGACAGCAGCGTCTGGGGGGCGAACATGATCGACTGGGCGAAAATAATCGGAATAACGCCGGCGGTGTTGACCGACAGCGGTATATGCGTTGCCTGACCGCCGTAGACTTTGCGGCCAACGACCCGCTTGGGATACTGCACCGGAATCCGCCGCTGGGCACGCGTCACCAGGACAATGGCGGCAATGACAGCGAGCATCAAGGCCACGATAAACAGCTCGGTAAAGATCCCGCGCCGTCCGGCCATCACTTCCCGAATTTCGTCGAAGACTGATTGAGGGAAGCGCGCGACGATTCCGATGAAGATGATCAGCGAAATCCCGTTGCCGATCCCGCGCTCGGTGATCTGCTCACCGAGCCACATGATGAAGATCGTGCCGCAGGTAAAGGTGATGATAGTAACAAGCTTGAAGCCCCATCCCGGCATCGGAACCACCGGCGCACCTTGTCCGGCATTGATCGATTCCAGGAATACGGCTGTGCCGAATGCCTGCAGGGCGCCGATCAGCACCGTTCCATAGCGGGTGTATTGCGTGATCTTGCGGCGGCCTTCTTCGCCTTCCTTCTGCAGTTTCTGGAAGTACGGAATGACCGAGCCGAGCAACTGGATGATGATCGATGCCGAAATGTAGGGCATGATCCCCAGCGCGAAGATCGTGGCTTTGTAGAAGGCCCCGCCCACGAACATATCGTACAGTCCAAAGAGCGTGCTGCCGGCGGTGGCGAAAAACGCCCCGAGGGCCTGCGCATCCACTCCCGGCGTGGGAATATGGCCGCCGATCCGGTAAACAATCAGGATCCCCAGCGTGAACAAAACACGCCGGCGGAGTTCCTCGACTTTGAAAATGTTCTGGAAGGCAGACAGCATATCAGGGGGCGACTTTCTCTATGAAATTCACAGACCGATAACTCGGGCCGATCCTGCTAATTCCCTCTGGCAGGAGTTTTCTGGCCTTTCGTCGGAATGAACGGGACACGTTCGCACTTCCCACCCGCGGCGGTGATCTTCTCTTCCGCCACCTTGGAAAAGGCATGGGCGGCGATCCGCAGTGGACGTTCAAGGGTTCCGTTGCCGAGAACCTTGACCGGCATGGATATCGAGCGAATCAGGCGAAGCTTGCGCATCAGAGGAATGTCAATGTGCTCCTGCCCTCCGGTTGCCAGTTCGCTCAGATTGACCACTTCATACTCAACGCGGAACGGATTGGAGAATCCGCGCTTCGGCAAACGGCGGTGCAACGGCATCTGGCCGCCTTCACGGGAGTAACGCCGCTTGGAACCCGACCGCGCATACTGGCCCTTGTGGCCCCGCGTTGACGTCTTGCCATGCCCCGAACCGATGCCACGGCCCACGCGTTTGTTCTTGTGGTGGGCGCCCTTCGGGGGCTTAAGTGTCGACAGATCCATCGAATTGACTCTTCTCTCACCGGCCGTCGTGACGGCCGCACGCCATTTAGATCTCTTCCACAGTCACCAGATGCTCAACCGTCCGGATCATCCCACGCATGTTGGGCGTGTCATCGTGAATGACCGTCTGATAAAGCTTGCGCAATCCCAGCGCCCGGACAGCCCGCTTGTGCCTCTCGACCATGCGAATGGCGGAACGGGTATAGGTAATTTTCAACTTTCCTGCCATGATCGGTTACTCCCGGCCTTCGCGCGCAATGGTTCCAACCTCGGCCGACTTGCCATTGCCGGAGTTTGCCTCGGCGGCCAGCCGTGCCCGGTATTGCCCGAGCGATTCGGCTTGCTTCAACTGGCGCAGGGCATCAAGGGTCGCTTTCACAACATTGTGCGGGTTGGTCGATCCCAGCGATTTCGTCAGAATGTCCTGGACACCCGCGGATTCGAGCACCGCACGAACCGCGCCGCCGGCGATCACACCGGTACCAGGCGAGGCCGGGCGCAGCAGAACGCGCGCGGCACCGGAGGTTCCGATGACCTGATGCGAGATCGTGCCGTTTCGGACGACAACCTGCTCCATCGCCTTCTTCGCAGATTCGAGACCCTTGCGGATCGCCTCGGCGACTTCGCCGGCTTTCCCCAAACCGATCCCGACACGCCCCTTGCGATCACCGGTGGCAACGACCGCCGTAAACGAGAAACGGCGTCCGCCCTTGACCACCTTGGCCACACGGTTGACGTAGACAACCTTTTCCAGAAATTCGCCGCTATCAGGAGCACCGCGCCACAAAGTCAGTTACCTCGCCCGATTGTGATGAAACCCAAACTCTCGTCTCTTTCGACAATTCCACGTTGCGCCCGGTCAGATCTCGAGCCCGGCGCCTCGCGCACCATCCGCCACGGCCTTGACGCGGCCATGGTAGATGTAATGATTCCGGTCAAACACGGCGCACTTGATCCCCCGCTCCAATGCGAGGGCGCCGAGTTTCTCTCCCAATTTCTTGGCCGCCTGCGTCTTCGTCACGTTGCCCTCATTGACGACAACCGTGGAACAGAACGCCAATGTCACGCCCTTCTCGTCATCGATGAGCTGCGCGGTCGTATTGCGCAACGACTTGCAGACGGTGAGACGGGGGCGCTCGGCGGTCCCATTGACACGGCGCCGGACATGGCGCCGCCGCCGCAGTTCGCGCACGCGTTTTGATTTCAACTTGTCAGACATGATTAAACCACTCACTCCAGGTCCGCGCCTCACGCGACGGACATTCCGTCATCATTACGCGGCAGTCTTGCCGGCCTTGCGGCGGACATGCTCGCCTTCGTAGCGGATTCCCTTGCCCTTGTACGGTTCCGGCGGACGGTAGCGGCGCACACGCGCGGCGACTTCGCCAACCAACTGCTTGGAAATGCCTTCGACCGCGAAACGGGTGGGATTCTCCACCACGAAATTCACGCCATCGGGCGGCGTGATCAAAATCGGATGGGAATATCCCACCACGAGATTCAGTCTCTTGCCATTCAATTCGGCCTTGTAGCCGACACCCACGATTTCCAGCACGCGGCGGAATCCATGCGACACACCGGTGATCATATTGGCGATCAAAGCGCGCGTGAGTCCGTGCAGCGCCCGCATCGACCGGTGGTCATTGGACCGCTCGACCGTGATGATGCCGTCGCTGATCGAGACACTGATGCCCGGCTGGAACGACTGGTGCAACTCACCCTTGGGTCCCTTCACGCGAACAACGTCACCGTCCACGGTAACCTGGACACCGGCGGGGATGGGGATGGGCTTTTTTCCTATACGCGACATAGAATTCCTGTTCTACCAGATGCGGCAGAGCAATTCGCCGCCAATACCCCTCTGGGCGGCTTCCTGGTCTGTCATGACACCATGCGATGTTGAAACGATCGTGACTCCCAATTGGCGCCCGACGGCTTTGATATCCGTGGCATTACCGTAGCGGCGCAGGCCCGGCCGCGAAACCCGCTTCAAGCCGGTGATCACCGATTCCTTCTGCGGAGTGTAGCGCAACCGGATGACAAGCTTGTTCTGCGTCGCATCGGGCACCTCGGTGAACCCGCGGATGTAGTGATTCTCATGCAGCACCCGCACGATTTCGCGCTTGAGATTCGACGCGGGCACTTCGACGCGTTTATGTCCTGCCCCGGCGGCATTGCGAATGCGCACCAGCAGGTCGGATATGGGATCAGTCATCGTCACGATTGCTACTCCACACGGAACAGAGCTGAGTACTCTACCAGCTCGCCTTGGTGACTCCCGGGATATCGCCGTTTAACGCCAGCTCCCGGAAGCAAATCCGGCACAGTCCAAACCGGCGCATGAATGCGCGCGGACGTCCGCAGCGCCGGCACCGGCTGTAAGCGCGCACTCCGAACTTGGGTTTGCGCCGTTGTTTTTCGACCAGACACTTCTTCGCCATAGGATTCTTTCAGCAACTCCCCGAGTCCGCCGCCTAATTGCGCCGGAACGGCATACCCATCAGCCGCAGCAATTCCAATCCTTCTTCATCCGTCCGGGCCGTCGTGCAGATGGTAATGTTCATCCCGCGGATCTTGTCGATCTTGTCGTAGTTGATCTCCGGGAAGATGATCTGCTCTTTGATTCCCAGCGTGTAATTGCCGCGCCCATCGAACGACTTGGTGGGCACGCCGCGGAAGTCCCGAACGCGGGGCAACGCGACGCTGGTGAGACGGTCGAGAAACTCGTACATCCGCGCGCCGCGCAGCGTTACGGAACACCCGATCGCCACGCCTTCACGCAGTTTGAAATTCGAAATCGATTTGCGGGCGCGGCAGACAACCGGCTTCTGGCCGGCAATCGCCGCCATCTCCGCCACGGCGCTTTCAATCACCTTGGGATTGGCTATGGCTTCACCCAGGCCCTGATTGAGAACGATCTTCTCGAGGCGCGGCGCCCGCATGATGCTCTTGAAGCCGAACTGTTCCTTCAGCTTGGGGGCGACTTCTTCGCGATATTTCTTGTACAAACGTGTCATGATTGCTCGCAATGCGCCTTAGACCTCGCGCTTCACATTGGAAATATGAATCGGCGCTTCCTTCTCGACGATTCCACCCTTGGGATTGCGCTGCGAGGGGCGCGTATGGCGCTTGATCATATTGACCCCCTCCACCACGATCCTGTCCTTCTTGGGATACACCCGCAGGACGCGTCCGGACGTGCCCCGGTACTTACCGGCCAGCACCACCACCTGGTCACCTTTTTTGATTCTCGCCGCCATAAATCCGCCAAGCCTGATCGATCGCACTCCGGCCTAGAGTACCTCCGGAGCCAGCGATACGATCTTCATGAAATTCTTTTCGCGCAGCTCACGCGCCACCGGACCAAAGATGCGGGTGCCGCGCGGTTCGCCCGCGTCATTGATGATGACGGCCGCGTTATCCGAAAACCGGATGTACGATCCGTCCTTGCGCCGTGTCGGACGAGTCGTCCGCACCACGACCGCTTTGCATTTCTCTTTGCGCTTCACCGTTCCGCCCGGCACGGCATCCTTGACCGAGCAAACGATGATATCGCCGACCCGCGCGTAGCGACGCCGCGTGCCGCCCAGAATGCGAAAACACATGACGATCTTGGCGCCGGAGTTATCGGCCACTGTGAGTCGGCTGTATTCTTGAATCATCGGTTAAACCTGATTGTCGTTTCCAATCTTGCTTTATGCCATTCCCCGTTTCCCGTCCCATTCAGGACAGGATGGAATCACTTCGCCTTCTCGAGCACCTCGACGAGCCGCCAGCACTTCCGTTTGGACAGCGGCCGGGTTTCCATCACCACAACTTTGTCGCCGATGCCGGCCAGTCCGGCTTCGTCGTGCGCCAGAAGTTTCATGGACCGCTTGACAATGCGCCCGTATTCGGGATGCTTCATCACCCGGTCGATCTTGACCGTGATCGTCTTGTCCATCTTGTCGGATACGACGATGCCGATCCGGGTCTTTCGTTCCTGCCGCTCTTCGCCAGCCATTACACTCATCCGTTCATTGGCCATCAGACAGCCGTCTTCTTGCTCGCACCCGGTGTGATTCCGAGTTCACCTTCGCGCAAAATGGTGCGGACCCGCGCCAATTGCCGCCGCAGCAGCCGGAGGCGCACCGGATTATCCGGAGGTTGCAGCGCGCGCCGCACCCGGATGTTGAACAACTCATCCTCCAGCTCACGAATCTGGTGAGCCAGCTCTTCGCGGTTCATTTCGCGCAAACGTTCGCTTTTCATCATTCCCATACGTTACCCGTCCCGATTACCCTGCGATGGCCAGCGCTTTGACAAACTTGGTCTTGAGCGGCAGCTTGTTGGCGGCCAGCTTCAGCGCCACTTGCGCCAGATCCTCTGTGACGCCATCCAGCTCAAAGAGAATGCGTCCCGGCTTCACCACGGCCACCCAGAATTCCGGATTGCCTTTGCCTTTGCCCATGCGAGTCTCAGCGGGCTTCTGCGTGACCGGCTTGTCGGGGAATATGCGAATCCAGACTTTGCCGCCGCGCTTGATATGGCGCGTCAGAGCAACACGGGCCGCTTCGATCTGCTTGTTGGAGATCCATGCGGGTTCCATGGCCTTGAGGCCATACTGGCCAAAGGAGATGGAGCCGCCCCGGTAGGCTTTTCCCCGGCGTGAGCCGCGCTGTTGCTTGCGATATTTGACTCGTTTAGGTGACAGCATCTTTTCTACTCAATCCTTGCAATCGCGCCCTGCGTCCCAGGGGAATCACGCGATTCGATTCGATTTCAGGCCTCGGCTCCACCCGCATCGGCAGAATCATCCGACCCGCCTTCACTGGGCAGCTTGCGCCGCGACCGCGGGCTGTGACGCTTTTTCGGGCCGCCACGGCGGTCGCGCTCGCGTCCAAATGCTGGTGGCTCTTCTTCCTTCTCGGCACCCTCCATCTGACCAAGCACTTCGCCTTTGCAGATCCAGACTTTGACACCAATGCAGCCGTAGGCGGTGTGCGCGGTGTGCCGGGCAAAATCAATGTCGGCGCGCAACGTGTGCAGAGGAACACGGCCTTCCATGTACTTTTCGGTGCGGGCGATTTCATTGCCGCCCAAACGGCCGCCGCACTGCACGCGAATTCCCTGGGCGCCCATCTTCATCGTCGCGGCCACGGCTTTCTTCATGGCACGGCGGAATGAAATACGGCCTTCGAGCTGGCGGGCGATCGACTCGGCGACCAGCCGCGCCCGCATCTCGGGACGCTTGACTTCGATGATATTGATCGTGATGTCCTTCTTGGTCAGCAACTGCAGCTCTTCGCGCAGCTTGTCGACTTCCGCGCCCTTGCGCCCGATCACAATCCCGGGCCGCGAGGTGTGGATGTCGACCGTGACCTTCTTGGGGGCGCGCACGATCTCGATTTTGGCGATGCCGGCGTTATCCAGCCGTTGGTTGATGTAACGCTTAACCGTCAAATCTTCCAACAGAAGATCCGCGAAATTCCGCTCAGCAAACCACTTCGAGGACCAGCCTCGAATCACGCCTACGCGAAAGCCCACTGGATTTGTCTTCTGTCCCAAATCAACCTCCGTACAACACCGCTTCCATCAACGGAAGGGTGCGAAACTTCGCCTCAGGCTGCCGACCCTGCCTTGGTCTCTGTGTCTTTCGCCACCACGGGCTTGGCCGCCGCCACACGCGGGCGCTTCCGTCCCGCCTGGGGCACCTGATCAGACACTACAACTCTCACATGACAATAGCGCTTACGAATCCGGTACGCCCGGCCCATGCCGACCGCGCGGAACCGGCGGGCAATCGGCCCGCCATCCACACGCACGTCGGCCACCACGAGATCCTGCTCTTTGTGGTGGGCGGTCCCCTCGGAAGCCAGCGCATTCGCGGCCGCCGATTTGATCACCTTGGCCAGCGGCGTTGCGGCGCCCTTGGGAACATGACGCAACATCTCGGTCGCCGCGGAAACCTTTAGGCCCCGGACCAATGCCGCCACCCGGCGCATCTTGCGCGCTGAACCCCGCAGGTACCGTGCTTTGGCTGTCGCTTCCATAAGAGAACTCACCATCCCAATTCGCTAAGCAGTTCGTTACTTGTGAGTGGGCCCTGTCGTCTTCTCGGTCTTCTTGCCGCTATGGCCGCGGAACGTCCGCGTCGGGGCAAATTCGCCGAGCTTGTGGCCCACCATATTCTCTGTCACATACACCGGGACGAACTTGTTGCCGTTGTGAATGGCAATCGTGTGGCCGACAAAATCCGGTGGGATCGTCGACCGCCGCGCCCAAGTCTTGACCACTCGCTTCTCACCGTCTTCGTTAAGCCTGGCCACAACCCGGGCGAGGCTCTGATCGATAAATGGACCCTTCTTCAGCGAGCGAGACACTTGAACTCTCCCAGTCTTAACTCAGATTCGTGCAACAACTCCGATAATTCACCAGCACTACGCGCGACGCTTGACAATCCACTTAGTGGACGGCTTGCGTTTCTTGCGCGTCCGCAAACCCTTGCTCTTCTGCCCCCACGGGCTGCACGGATGCCGTCCGCCGGAGGACTTGCCTTCGCCACCACCCATCGGGTGGTCGACCGGGTTGCGCGCCACGCCGCGAACATGCGGACGGCGGCCACGCCACCGGCTGGCACCGGCCTTGCCCAGTGAAACGTTTTCGTGATCGATATTGCCAACCTGCCCCAGCGTGGCGTAGCACATTTCCGGGACAAGCCTGATTTCGCCCGACGGCAAGCGCAAGTGCGCCATCCCAGCCTCTTTGGCGGCCAGCACCACCTGCGAACCGGCGCTGCGGGCCATCTGCCCGCCTTTGCCGGGCTTCAATTCAACATTGTGCACCGAGACGCCCAGCGGCAGACTCGACAGCGGCATCGCGTTCCCGACCTTAATTTCCACGGTCGGACCGGCCACCAGCTTTTCGCCGACCTTTAAACCCTCCGGCGCCAGGATATACCGCTTCTCGCCATCGATGTAATGGAGCAGGGCAATGCGCGCGCTCCGGTTGGGATCGTACTCGATCGAGGCCACCACGGCAGGAAGATCGCGCTTGTCGCGCTTGAAATCGATCAGCCGGTAGAAGCGCTTGTGGCCCCCGCCACGGTACCGCGAGGTCACGCGCCCTTTGTTGTTGCGGCCACCACTCTGCTTGATCGCGCGCAGCAACGACCGCTCCGGCTTCGAGGAAGTGATTTCGTCGAAAGTCGGAATCGTCCGATGGCGGATTCCCGCGCTGGTTGGCTTGAAAGCTCTTATTCCCATATCACTCTTCGCCGGCCATTTCTGGCGGGGCGCTCAGGTTACTAGGCCTTTTCGAACAACTCGATGTGATCTTCCTTGCGAATCGTCACGAGGGCTTTCTTCCATGATGGGCGGCGCCCGGCAAAGCGCCCCATGCGCTTTTCCTTGCCGCGCACCATCATCGTGCGAACATCCACGACTTTGACTTTGAAGATTTCCTCGATTGCCCGCTTGATCTGAAGCTTATCCGCCTGCGACGCCACTTTGAACGCGACGCAATTCTGATGCTCGCGCTGATTCAGGCTCTTCTCAGTGGTGAGCGCTTTCTCCACGATGATGCGCGCGTCGTATTTCATGATGCCAAAGCCTCCGTCATCCGCGCCAAACCTTCGGGAGAAATCACCAGATCCTGAGCCTTCAGGATCTCGAAGGGATTAATCAACTCCGCGCGCACTCTGGTCAGCCACGGCACGTTGCGGCAGGACTTGGTGAAATTGGGCAGCACGCCCTCGTCCAGCATCAAAACCTTGCGACCGGCGACACCCATCTGCGACAACGGCTGCACAACCGACTTGGTCTTCGGCGCCGCGAGTTCGGCACGATCCCAAATGCGCACCGCGCCATTCTGGGCCTTCAACGACAGGGCCGAGAGAAGCGCCAATCGCCGCATCTTGCGCGGCATCGCCTCGCGATGCGTGCGTGGACGAGGCCCAAACGCACGGCCACCGCCAACCCACACGGGGGAGGTATTCGAGCCGGAACGGGCGCGACCGGTGCCCTTCTGGCGCCACGGCTTGACACCGCCGCCGGAAACCTCGGCGCGCGTCTTGGTCTTGACTGTTCCCTGCCGCTGGTTTGTGTTGTACATCTTCACGTAAGCGTGCAACACCGCGGCATTCGGTGTCTGGCCGAACAGGGCCTCAGGCAGGGTCACCGACCCACCCTGGCTCCCATCGGCATTGAATTTTGCGGCTGTCAGCGACATATCGATAACGCACCCATGAAATTCAGGATTCCACCCACCAGCGGGCGCTACTTACGCACGCCCTTGACCGATTCGCGAATTAAGAGTACACCATTCGGCTTGCCGGGCACCGCCCCACGAAGAAGCAACAGATTGTCTTCGGGGCGCACCGCCACGACATCGAGATTTTGAACCGTCACCCGCGCGTTCCCCATGCGGCCAGCCATCCTCTGCCCGCGAAACGTCCGCGACGGATACGAGCTGGCGCCCACCGAACCCGGCGCGCGAGTACGGTCCGACTGACCGTGACTCACCGGCCCGCCGCCGAAGTTGTGGCGCCGAACCGCTCCCTGGAAACCCAGCCCCTTGGAAATGCCGGTCACATCGACATGATCGCCGACCTTGAACGTGTCAACCGTCAGCGTCTCGCCCTTTTGTAGGGTCGACGGCGCATCCAGGCGAATTTCGCGAAGATAGCGCATCGGGGTCATGTCGCCGAAGTGCCCGAGCTGCGGTTTGTTGAAAAGCGACTTGCGCTTCTCACCAAGCCCCACCTGGATCGCCTCGTAACCATCCTTGGCTTTGGTTTTGACCTGAACCACCGGCGTGGGCTTCACCTCAACCACCGTCACGCCAATGGCTTCGCCGCTTTCGTCGAAGACCCGGGCCATCCCCAGCTTTATGCCGTACAACTGTCTCATAGTCGCTCTAAGTTCCTATCAAACCTTGATTTCAACATCCACGCCCGCTGGCAACTCCAGCTTCATCAGGGCATCAACTGTCTGAGGGCTCGATTCCAGGATGTCAATCAAGCGCTTATGAATGCGAGTCTCGAATTGCTCACGCGACTTCTTGTCAACATGGGGCGACCGCAGGACCGTGTAGATCGTGCGCTTGGTCGGCAATGGAATGGGCCCAATGATCCGGGCACCCGTGCGCATCGCTGTCCGAGCGATTTCCTGGGTGGACTTATCCAAGGCACGATAATCGTAAGCCTTCAGGCGGATCCGAATTTTCTGGCCAATCTCCAACTTTCACTCCCATCCAACATCGCTTAAAAACTGATTTTCGCACTCGAGGGGGCGAAAACCCAAAAGAGTCCCCAATATATTCCCAAATGCCTCGCCCACAAGAGATTTTTTCATGTTTCGAAAGTTTTTCAAGACTATTCCACGACCTTCTGCCACCCCAGAAAACCACCCCTCCACATGCCCCCCAGCACAGGATTAATGCCGCCGCGTCTTGACAGGGCTCCCCATGAGGATCCCCTCGGCGAGTTTTTCGGGGAGAGCGCTGTAGTGGGAAAACTGCATGGTATAGGTCGCGCGCCCCTGCGACAACGACCGCAGGCGCGTGGCATAACCGAACATCTCCGACAATGGCACCGTGGCGGTCACCAGCCTCGCCGCGGAGCGTTGCCCGATTCCATGAATGCGTGCCCGGCGGGAATTCAAATCGCCAATGACATCGCCCATGTACTCTTCGGGGAGAACCACCTCCACGTTCATTTGCGGCTCCAGCAGAACCGGGGCCGCCTTCTTGGCGGCTTCCTGCAACGCCATGGAACCGGCGATCTGGAACGCCATGTCGGACGAATCGACTTCGTGATAAGAGCCGTCGACGAGCCGCATCTTGATGTCGACGAGCGGATACCCAGCCAGGACACCGTTCTCCATGGCGTTGCGGGCACCCTTTTCCACCGAGGGGATGTATTCGCGCGGGATGTTTCCGCCTTTGACGTCATCCTCGAAGACGAATCCCTGTCCCGGCTCACCGGGTTCCAGCTCCACCTCCACATGTGCGAACTGGCCGCGGCCACCTGTCTGGCGAATGAAGCGAACCACGGTAGACGCCGGCTTGCTGATCGTCTCTTTGTAGGCAACCTGCGGACGGCCAACGTTTGCCGACACGCCGAATTCGCGCATCATGCGATCGATCAAGATTTCCAAATGCAGTTCGCCCATTCCGGAGATGATCGTCTGACCGGTCTCTTCGTCTGTGCGGATGTGGAATGTCGGATCTTCTTCGGCCAGTTTGGACAATGCGGATGTGAGCTTGTCCTGATCGACCTTGGATTTCGGCTCGATCGCAACCGAGATAACCGGCTGCGGGAAGACCATGACTTCCAGTTGGACTGGATGTTTGGGATCACAAATCGTGTGGCCGGTGCCGGTATCCCGCAGGCCCACTGCCGCAACAATTTCTCCGGCCGAGGCTGAGGACACTTCCTCACGCTTGTTGGCGTGCATCTCCAGAATACGCCCTAGGCGCTCCTTCTTACCCGTGGTCGTGTTGAGCACGGTCTGCCCGACGTCGATCTTCCCCGAGTAGACGCGGAAGTAGGTGAGGCGGCCGACGAACGCGTCCGTCATTACCTTGAACGCCAGTGCAGCGAACGGAGCGGACACTTCCGCCTTGCGTTCAACCGGCTTCATCGTATCCGGGTCGTGAGCCTGAATCGGCGGCAGATCGGCCGGCGAGGGCAGGAAATCGACCACGGCATCCAGCAGCCCTTGCACGCCGCGGTTCTTGAACGACGAGCCGCAGAGGACCGGCATGACCTTGGTATCGATCGTGGCGCGTCTCAGAGCCTTCTTGATTTCCGCAGGCTCGATCGGTTGCTCGTGGATGAACTTATCCAAAAGGTGGTCATCGTAATCGGAGATTGCTTCCAGCATATGCTCACGATGAATCTTGGCTTCGGCCAGAAGGCTCTTGGGGATTTCCAAATCTTCAAATGTCGATCCCTGGGTCTCGTCGTGGTGAATCCGGAATGTCATCGTGATCAGATCAATGATCCCGGTGAACATCTCACCACCGCCCGAGGGCAGTTGAATCGGGATCGCGTTCGCGCCGAGCCGGTCTTTCATCATCTGGACGGCGCCGAGAAAATCCGCCCCGACGCGGTCCATCTTGTTGACATAGGCGATCCGGGGGACTTTGTACTTGTCCGCCTGGCGCCACACGGTTTCCGATTGTGGTTCGACCCCTCCGACAGAGCAAAACAAGGCGACGACGCCATCGAGCACCCGTAACGACCGCTCCACCTCCATGGTGAAGTCCACGTGTCCCGGCGTATCGATGATGTTAATGCGGTAATTCTGCCAGAAGGCGGTGGTGGCGGCAGACGTAATCGTGATGCCGCGCTCCTTCTCCTGTTCCATCCAATCCATGATGGCCGCACCGTCATGCACCTCACCCATCCGGTGTGTCTTGCCGGTGTAGAACAGGATCCGCTCGGTCGTCGTCGTCTTGCCGGCGTCAATATGCGCCGCAATGCCGATGTTGCGAATCTTCTTTAGGTCGGTCTCGTTTGCCACAATAAAAAATCCCCGCCGGGGTTGTTGCGCGCCCGCGCGGGGAACAAATCCCGCCCCCTCTCGGGCGGGACATGTTCCCTGTACTAAGGCGCGCGATAGTGTCTAATCTGCATGCGTTCCGAGCTGAAAGGGCTGCGGTCACCCGCCGCCAGCATCAAAAGCATCCTGCAATCGCGAACGAAAGACGTGCCTCCAGAATCACCATTCCTGATCCGGGCCCGGTCCCGCGTAACTCTTTGAGCGGCCGAGACCCCGAACCAGCCAGATCCGCATTACCACCGGAAGTGGGCAAAGGCCTTGTTGGCCTCGGCCATCCGGTGAGTGTCCTCCCGTTTCTTAATCGTCGAGCCTTCTTTTTTCGAGGCGGCAATCAACTCGGCCGCGAGCTTCTCAGACATCGAATGTTCTTTGCGGTCACGTGCGAAGCCGATGATCCACCGGATCGCCAGCGCCGTGCGCCGATCCGGGCGCACTTCGACCGGCACCTGGTAGGTCGCGCCGCCAACGCGCCGTGACTTGACCTCCAGAAGCGGCCGCACATTATCCATCGCCTTCTTGAAGACTTCCAGCCCCGGCTGATGGGTTTCCTTTTCGATCAGCTCAAACGTGTCATAGAGAATCGTCTCCGCCAGGGATTTCTTGCCGCGCTGCATCAGCCCATTGATAAACTGGGTGACGACCACTTCCCGGAACTTCGGATCGGGAAGAACCTGACGTTTGGCCGCTGACTTCCTTCGGGGCATGCACTCTCCTCGTTTCGCGCTTTGCACGTTGGCGGCCTTAGGCCGCCCGAAATTCACGGTTACTTCTTGGGACGCTTGGTCCCGTACTTGGAACGGCTTCTTTTGCGATCGTTCACACCGGCGGTGTCCAGAGTCCCGCGGATGATGTGATAACGGACGCCCGGAAGGTCTTTCACACGGCCGCCACGGATCAGCACAATCGAGTGCTCCTGGAGGTTGTGGCCTTCGCCCGGGATGTACGCCGTCACGTCGATACGATTGGTCAGCCGGACACGGGCAACCTTGCGCAAGGCAGAGTTCGGCTTCTTCGGCGTGGACGTGTAGACGCGGGTGCAAACGCCGCGCTTCTGGGGCGATCCCTTAAGCGCCGGAGTACCGGACTTGGTCGTCAAACGACGGCGGCCCTTGCGTATCAGTTGGTTGATCGTCGGCAAATTATCCTCACTTTACTCGTTCAACTCCTGCCCCCATTCGGGGCAAGACAATTAGTATAGTCATCTTATTCCGGAAAAGCAAGCGTCACCGCCCGCGGCCCGGATCGATCACAGATTCTCCTGGAAAATCCCGATCTCCGATTCTTCGCTGCCCATCTCTTCGGCAGGCATCTCCTCGGGCGGAATCTCAATGGCCCGATAGACTTCCAGACCCGTACCCGCCGGAATCAGGTGCCCAATAATCACGTTTTCCTTCAGGCCACGCAGATAGTCCGTCTTTCCGGACACTGCCGCATCGGTCAGGACCTTGGTGGTTTCCTGGAATGAGGCCGCGGAAATAAACGACTCGGTCGACAGGGACGCCTTGGTGATACCCAAAAGAAGCGGCTGGAACGTCGCGGGGGCGCCGCCTTCCATCAGGACCGATTCGTTTTCGTCACGGAACATGTGCCGGTCAACGACCTCGCCCTCGAGGAAATTCGTATCGCCCACCGAATCGACCCGGACCTTCTGGAGCATCTGGCGCACGATCGTCTCAATGTGCTTATCGTTGATCTTCACACCCTGCAGACGGTAGACCTCCTGAATTTCGTTCACGAGGTATTCCTGCACGGCATTCGCGCCCTTGATGCGCAGAATGTCATGCGGATCGACCGAACCTTCGCACAGCCGGTCGCCGGCTTTGACGCGGTCGCCGTTGTGCACCTGCATGTGCTTCCCATGCGGGATCAGGTATTCTTTGACTTCTTCGTTTTCACCATGGGCCAGCACCTGCTGCTGGCCACGGACGATCTTGCCGAACTCGACCACGCCGTCGATTTCCGTGACCACCGCCGGGTCGCGCGGCTTGCGGGCCTCGAACAGCTCCGCCACACGCGGCAGACCGCCGGTGATGTCACGCGTCTTGGAGATCTCGCGCGGGATCTTGACGATGGTTGTGCCACCGACCACGCTGTCCCCATCGTGTACAGCCAGGTGGGCGCCGGTCGGAATCGAGTATGTGGCGATCATCTTGGAGCGGTTCTGTGCATCAAAAATCTGAATGTGAGGCAGCGGCGTCTTCTCGCGCTTCTCACGCGGCTCAACCACCACCCGCTGGCGCAAACCCGTCGTCTCGTCGAGTTCCTCACGCAACGTCAGGCCATCGATGATGTCCTCAAAGTGGACGACGCCCGCCTTTTCCGTGAGAATTGTCGACGTGTAAGGATCCCATTCGAACAGCACGTTTTCCCGTCCAACCTGCTCGCCTTCCTTCACCAGAAGTTCGGCGGCATAAGGCACGTTGTAACGGGCGCGCACACGCTTCTGATCGTCGACGACCTGGATTTCACCGTCGCGGTTCATCACCACGGGCCGTCCGGCCGGGCCGGCGATCGAGCGCACACCCTTGAAGACTATCGTACCGGGCGTCTTGGCGACGACCTGCGATTGCTCGGCAATGCGCGCGGCAGTACCGCCGATATGGAAGGTTCGCAGAGTCAGCTGCGTGCCCGGCTCGCCGATCGATTGGGCCGCAATGACACCCACGGCCTCGCCCAGATCGACCACATTACCGGTGGCGAGATTTCGCCCGTAGCACTTCGCGCAAACACCCTGGCGGGATTCGCACGTCAGCACGGAACGGATACGAACCGTTTCGATTCCGGAATCCTCGATCGCCGCCGCCTGAGCTTCGACGATTTGCTCGCCGGCCGTCGCCAGCACCTGGCTGGTAATCGGGTCGATCACGTCTTCCAGCGACACACGGCCAAGGATACGGTCCTGCAGGGACTCGATAACTTCTTCACCCTCTTTGAGAGCGGTAATGTTTAAACCCAGAATCGTGCCGCAGTCGATTTCGTTGATGATGACATCTTGCGCCACGTCGACCAGGCGGCGGGTGAGATAACCGGCGTCGGCGGTCTTGAGTGCGGTGTCGGCGAGACCTTTGCGCGCGCCATGCGTCGAGATGAAGTACTCCATCACCGAGAGGCCTTCGCGGAAGTTCGACAGAATCGGTGATTCGATAATTTCACCGATCTGACCGGTGATCTTCTTTTGCGGTTTGGCCATCAAACCGCGCATTCCGGCCAACTGGCGAATCTGCTCTTTGGAACCGCGCGCGCCGGAATCGGCCATCATGTAGATGGGATTGAATCCGTTGCGATCTTCTTTGAGCCGCTCGAACATCACTTCCGAGATTTCACTGGTCGTATGTGTCCAAAGGTCGATCACCTTGTTGTAACGTTCGCCGTTGGTGATCACGCCGCGCTCATACTGCTTCTGAACGCGAGCGACTTCCTTGGTTGTGGCCTCGATCAATTCCGCCTTCTCCGGCGGGACGATCATGTCGTCGATACCCACGGTCACACCCGCCATCGTGGCGTAGTGGAATCCCAGGTCTTTCAGCTTGTCGAGGAATTCCGAAGTGCGATGCGGCCCGACTTTGCGGTAGGACTGGAGCACGAGCGCTTCGAGCTTCCCCTTCGATGCCGCTTCATTGAAGAACCCAAGTTCGGGCGGTACGATCGCGTTGAAGAGGATTCTGCCGCAGGTCGTTTCGATTCGCTCGTTGTTGATCCGCACCTTCACGAGAGCATGCAAATCAATATGCCCGAAGCTGTGCGCGAGCTGTATCTCTTCAATCGAGGAGAACGCCTTCCCCTCGCCCATAGCTGCCGGGCGATCCTTGGTCAGATAGTAACAGCCCAAAACGATATCCTGTGTGGGAGTCGCGATGGGCCGGCCGGACGAGGGCGAAAGAATATTATTGGTCGAAAACATCAACACGCGCGCTTCGAGCTGGGCTTCAAACGACAGCGGCACGTGCACGGCCATCTGGTCACCGTCAAAGTCGGCGTTGAACGCAGCGCAAACCAGCGGGTGCAGACGGATCGCTTTGCCTTCCACCAGCACCGGGTAGAACGCCTGAATGCCGAGACGATGCAGCGTCGGCGCGCGGTTGAGCATCACGGGATGCTCATCGATAATCTCTTCGAGGATATCCCAGACTTCCGGACGCTCCCGTTCAACGAGCCGCTTGGCGGACTTGACCGTCTGCACATACCCTTTCTCTTCGAGCTTCATGATGATGAACGGCTTGAAGAGCTCCAGGGCCATGTTCTTGGGCAGGCCGCACTGGTGCAAGCGCAGCTCGGGACCAACGACGATCACGGAACGGCCGGAGTAGTCCACGCGTTTGCCCAGCAGGTTCTGGCGGAAACGTCCCTGTTTGCCCTTAAGCAAATCGGACAGTGATTTGAGCGGGCGCCGGGAATCGCCGCGCACCGATTGCGTGCGGCGGCCGTTGTCGAGCAATGCATCAACGGCTTCCTGAAGCATGCGCTTTTCGTTGCGCAAAATCACATCGGGCGCCTTGATGTCTATGAGCTTCTTAAGCCGGTTGTTGCGATTGATCACCCGGCGGTACAAGTCGTTCAAGTCGGACGTGGCGAATCGGCCGCCCTCGAGCGGGACCAGAGGCCGCAGATCAGGCGGAATGACCGGCAGCGTACGCAGGATCATCCACTCGGGCTTGTTCTGAGACTGGCGGAACGACTCAATCACCCGGAGCCGTTTCAGCGTGTCTTTCTTGCGCTGAACCGAAGTTTCGACTTTGACCTGGGCGCGCAGCGAGAGAGAGAGTTCCTCGATGTCGGTGCGTTTAAGCAGCTCGGCAACGGCCGGTGCGCCCATCCCCGCACGGAAATCCTTGCCCGAATTCTTCAGATCCAGCCATTCCTCTTCCTCGAGGAGTTCGCCTTCCTTGAACGAGGTCTCCCCCGGATCGATGATCACGTAGCGCTCGTAGTAGATCACGCGCTCGAGGTCACGGATCGACATATCGAGGAGATACCCGATGCGTGAGGGCGAGGATTTCACAAACCAGATGTGGGTGACCGGCACAGCCAGATCGATGTGGCCCATGCGTTCACGCCGCACTTTGGATTGCGTGACTTCGACGCCGCAACGGTCGCACACGATCCCGCGGAAACGGATGCGTTTGTATTTGCCGCAGTTGCATTCCCAGTCCTTTACCGGACCGAAGATGCGCTCGCAGAACAAACCGTCCCGTTCCGGCTTGAACGACCGGTAGTTGATCGTCTCCGGCTTGGTGACTTCGCCGTAGGACCACGACCGGATGGTTTCGGGCGACGCCAATTGGATGCGAATCGCCGTGAATTCAGCTGGCCGTTTCTGGCCGCGATTTGGAAATGCCACCGTGTCCTCCCTGCTCCAGGGACCACGTTCAAAAACGAATCAACAGTTCAAACTGGCGAGCCCGGACGAAAACCTGCCCACCCTGCTCAAACCAGTTCGATATCCAATCCTAACGCCTGCAGTTCCTTCACCAGCACATTGAACGATTCCGGCGTGCCGGGTTCCGGCGGATTCTCGCCTTTGACGATCGCTTCGTAGATGCGCGAACGGCCGGTCACGTCGTCGGACTTGACCGTGAGCATCTCCTGAAGCGTGTACGCGGCGCCGTACGCTTCAAGCGCCCAAACTTCCATTTCTCCGAAGCGCTGGCCGCCGAATTGCGCTTTGCCGCCCAACGGCTGCTGCGTCACCAGCGAGTACGGGCCGATGGAACGGGCGTGAATCTTGTCATCAACCAGGTGCGAGAGCTTCATCATGTAGATAAGCCCGACAGTGATGTCTTCGGCGAACGGTTCCCCGGTAATGCCGTCAACGAGCTTGGTCTTGCCGGTTTCCGGCAGCTTCGCATCACTCAGCGCTTTGCGAATGTCATCGAGTTCCGCACCGTCGAACACCGGGCAGGAGACTTTGACGCCGAGCTTGGCCGCCGCCCAACCGAGGTGGGTTTCAAGAATCTGGCCCACGTTCATACGGGACGGCACGCCGAGGGGATTCAAGATCAGATCAATCGGGGTCCCATCGGTCAAATACGGCATATCCTCAACCGGCACGATCCTGGCGACAACGCCCTTGTTACCGTGGCGGCCCGCCATCTTGTCACCGACCGAGAGTTTGCGTTTGACCGCGATCGCGACTTTCACCAGTTGTTTGACACCCGGCGAAAGCTCCGCACCGCGAATGACCTTCTCGATTTCGATATTCAACTGCCCCTGAAGCTTGTTCAGAAGCGCGTTGGATTCCTCGATGACGCGTTCGACCCGCTTGTTGACGCGGGCGTCTTCGGTCCAGCCATCGGGCGCCACACAGACGGCAACGTCGACGTTGGCGAATGTGTCTTCTTTGTATTTGTAGCCGGATTTCAGGACGACCGAATCATCCTCGGACGAACGAACCGTCAGGGTGGTATGCCCCTGTAGCAGTTCGGTCAGGCGCTGATTGCGAAGCCGGCGAATTCCGTCCATTTCCTTGCCGAAACGCCGTTTCAGACCGGTGATCTCCAGCTTCTCCTGCTTCTTGGCGGACTCGGTGCGCTCCTTGCGCGAGAAGACATGGGTATTGATGACCACGCCCTTCATTCCCGGAGGCGCCTTGAGAGAAGCGTCCTTCACATCGCCGGCCTTTTCGCCGAAGATCGCGCGCAGGAGCCGCTCTTCCGGAGAGAGTTCGGTCTCGCCTTTGGGCGTGACTTTGCCCACCAGGATATCGCCGGCTTCCACTTCCGCGCCAACGCGCACGACGCCCTGCTCGTCGAGATTCATCAGAACCTCTTCGGAGACGTTGGGAATTTCGCGCGTGATTTCTTCGGCGCCGCGCTTGGTATCACGCACCTGAAGTTCAAACTGTTCGATATGGATCGACGTGAAGATGTCTTCGTGGATGAGACGCTCTGAGACGATGATCGCGTCTTCGAAGTTGAATCCGCGCCAGGGCATGAAGGCGACCAGCACATTGGTGCCCAGCGCCAATTCGCCGTTCTCAACCGCCGGACCATCCGCCAGGATCATGCCCGCATCGATCTTGTCGCCGAGCCGGACGCGCGGCTTGAAGTTGATGCAGGTATCCTGATTCGAACGTTCGAATTTCGGCAGTTGATAGATTTCCGGTCCCTCGAAACCAAGCTCACCGGTGGCGGCTTTCCCCTTGGGCCGGATGACAATCTGTTCGGCGTCGACTTCTTCCACCACGCCGGCCGTTTTGGCCATGATCGACACGCCGGCATCCTGCGCGACCTTGCGCTCCATGCCGGTGCCCACGATCGGCGATTCGGCGCGCAATAGCGGCACCGCCTGGCGTTGCATGTTCGAGCCCATGAGGGCGCGGTTGGCGTCGTCGTGTTCCAGGAATGGAATCAGCGCGGCCGCTACCGACACAAGCTGTTCCGGCGCAACATCCATGTATTCCACCTGAGCCGGCTCGATCATCGGGAAGTCGGAACGGAATCGGCAGCGCACCAGTTCGTTGACAAACCGTCCCTTGTTATCGAGCGGTTCGCCACCCTGGGCGATGTGGAACTTGTCCTCTTCGTCGGCGGTCAGATAGGTAATGTCATCGGCGACGACGCCGTTCTTCACTTTACGATAAGGCGTTTCCAGGAAGCCGTACCGATTAATTCGCGCGAAGGTCGCCAGCGAGGCGATCAGTCCGATGTTCGGACCTTCCGGCGTCTCAATCGGGCACAGACGTCCATAGTGCGTATGATGCACGTCGCGAACTTCGAATCCGGCGCGCTCGCGTGTCAGACCGCCTGGACCCAAAGCCGAGAGGCGGCGTTTGTGTGTCAGCTCGGCCAGCGGATTGGTCTGATCCATGAACTGCGAGAGCTGCGAGGAACCAAAGAATGTGTCGATCACCGCCGATACGGTCCGGGCATTCACCAGGTCGTGCGGCGTCAAGGACTCGTTCTCTTCGCGCTTCAAGCTCATGCGCTCGCGGATCGTCCGCGCAATGCGCGAAAGCCCCACCGAGAACAAATTCGCGAGCAGTTCGCCAACCGAGCGCGCGCGGCGATTGCCAAGGTGATCAATGTCGTCAACGTATCCTTCGCCATTGCGGAGGCGGATGATGTAGCTGATGATGGCGACAAAATCCTCGGTATCGAGCACTGTCTGCAAGAGCGGGGCATCGCGGTTCAACCGCTGATTGATCATGTAACGGCCGACTTCGCCCAAATCGTAGCGCTTGGTATTGAAAAACAGGCGCTCGAGCAGTGCTTCGGCGGTTTCAATCGAGGGCGGTTCGCCCGGACGCAGGAGGCTGTAGATCTTGAAGAGAGCCTCCTCACGGGATTTCGCGGGGTCTTTCTTCAGTGTATTGGGGATGATGAGCGCATCTGTCGTCGCATCGACGTTCAACAGATCCAGCTCACCGATGTCGTACTTCTTCAACCGTTCGACGTGCTCTGGGGTGATCACATCACCCGCCGCCAGCAGGATCTCGCCGGATTCTTCGTCGGCGATTCCCTCCGCCGACACGCGTCCCACCACCTTGGCCCAGCGCCGGCTCACATTCGACACCGTCTCGGTTTCATAGAAACGGCGGAGGAGCTCCTCATCGGTCGAGAGGCCGAGGGCGCGCAACAGGGTGGTGACCGGAATCTTCCGGCGGGCGTCGATGTGAACGTGCATCACATCGTTGATGTCGAGGTTGAACTCGACCCAGGATCCGCGGAAGGGGATGATGCGCCCAAGGAACAAACGCTTGCCATTTGGGTGCATGACCTCATCGAAAAACACACCGGGGGAGCGGTGCAACTGGCTGACGATCACCCGCTCGGCGCCATTGATAACGAAAGTACCGCGCTCGGTGATCAGGGGCAGTTCGCCGAGAAAGACATCCTGCTCGAGGACGTCCTTCACTTTCTTGCCGCCGGTGGCGGCGTCGATCTCTTTGCTGATCAGGCGGAGCGTGGCCTTGAGCGGAGCGGCAAAGGTCATGTTCCGCTCTTTGCACTCGCCAATGGAATAGCGAGGCTGCCCTACGCTGTAGCTGATGTACTCCAGGGAATAATTCTCATGGACGTCGGTGATGGGAAACACCGAGAGAAATATTTCCTGAAGTCCCTGCTTGCGCCGTTTATCTGCTGGGACGGCCGGCTGCAAAAATTCGTAGTACGAAAGCAGCTGAACATCCAGAAGATTGGGCATCTCGCCGCCGGAACTCAGCCGGGCGTACGAGACGCGACCATTCTGGCCGTATTCGCTCAAGGGAGTCCTCCCTCAAAACAGTATGATGGACAACAGCCACACCGTCCTCGCCATCCCCGAGGGGAGATAGCAGGGCGGGCGGCCGAATCCGTGTGAATAACAGTCCGGCGACCGTAACTATTTAATCTCAACGACCGCGCCAACCTCTTGCAACTTGGTCTTAATCGATTCGGCTTCTTCTTTGGAAACCTTCTCTTTGACCGGGTTTGGCGCTTTGTCTACCAGATCCTTGGCTTCCTTCAAGCCCAATCCGGTGATCTCACGGATGACCTTGATAACCTGGATCTTCTTTTCCCCTGCGGAAGCAAGGACCGGGGTGAATTCGGTCTTTTCTTCAACGGCTGCGGCACCACCACCGGCCGGCATCGCTGCCATGGCCATCGGGGCCGCCGCGGTCACCCCAAACTTCTCCTGAAGCGTCTTGGAAAGCTGAGACAGCTCCAGCACCGACATGTTCTCGATGAGCCCCACCACCTGGTCGATTGTGCTTACGTCACCCACGAGGATCGTCCTTTCTCAGAGTTATGAAACCGATGTTTCCCAAATTGTTTCCACGGAATATGAAAAAACTCTACGCCTCGGCTGCCCCGGTCGATGCCGCGGCCTCGGGGGCACTGGCCTCCCCAGCCGCTTTGCCCTTCTTCTCCGCCAACGCGTCGATAGTACCGACACACTCGCGGATAATCGCATCCAACGTGGCCACCAATCCCGAAATCGGGCACTCGACGGCCGCAACAAGCTGCGACAGAACGACTTCGCGCGGAGGAAGCAAGGCCATCGCCTTGAGGTCCTCACCGCGATAAGCGCGGTGTTCGACAACAAATGTCCGGACTTTGGGGCGCTCCAAACGCGCGTAGAAGTCCTGAATAATCTTGGCGCCGGCCACGGGATCACGTCCGCCAGTGGCGATCGCGGTCGGACCTTTGAAGAAACCGGCGAGCTCCGGCAACTCGGCCTGCTCGGCGGCGCGGCGCAGCAGTGTATTCTTGGCCACCTTGAACGTCAATCCGGCACGGCGAAGCTGCGCGCGAAGGTCGGTGACGTCGGCAACGGTCAACCCGGCGTAGTCGGTCACGAACACCGATCCCGCGTCTCTCAGTTGCTTGGTCAGCTCTTCAACGACTTGGATTTTTTCTGCTTGAGGCATTATCGACTCCCAGCGTCCTTAATCTCACAGTGATCCAGTGCTCTGCCCGTGCTACTGTTTCAAGTCCACCACAAGGCGCGAATAATCAATTCTGATCCCGGGGCCCATCGTCGTGGAAATGGACACGTTGCGCACATACTGCCCCTTGGAGGCCGCCGGCTTGGCGCGAATCACCGCATCGATGAATGCCCGCGCGTTCACGGACAGCTTTTCCGGCCCGAAGGCGGCTTTGCCGACGGCAGAGTGGATATTGCCGGCGCGATCGACGCGGTACTCCACCTTACCGGCCTTCAAATCGCTGACGGCCTTGCCAATGTCCATCGTGACACTGCCGGTCTTCGGCGATGGCATCAGACCGCGGGGACCGAGAACCTTTCCCAGCCGGCCGACCTGCCCCATTACGTCGGGCGTCGCCACGATGGCATCGAAATCGAGCCATCCCTCCTGAATCTTCTGAACAAACTCGTCACAGCCGACATAGTCGGCGCCGGCCGCACGGGCCTCCGCTTCCTTTTCGCCTTTGGTCAGCGCGAGCACGCGTACGGTTTTGCCCGTGCCGTGCGGCAGGATCACGGTTCCACGCACCACCTGATCGGCATGCTTGGGATCGACGCCCAGACGCATGGCGACTTCGAGCGATTCGTCGAATTTCGCATGGCGCAATTCCAGCGCCAGCGCAACCGCGTCGGACAAAGGATAGCTCTTCTCTCTGCTGACTTTTGATTTCGCTTGAAGGTGTTTCTTACCGGTCTTCATCGATCCCCCTGGCTCCCACTCGGTGCATCGTGTGCGGTGAGTGGTCCAAACGCCTGGTCAGGCCTCTGTATGGTTCGGACGTATCGTCAGTGTTGCTCTATTCCTCAGTTTTGCTAAAGGACGTCGACTCCCATGCTCCGCGCCGTGCCCTCAATCATGCGCATGGCGGCTTCCAACGAGGCCGCGTTTAGATCGGGCAACTTCCACTGGGCGATTTCGCGCACCTGATCCTTGGTGATCCGGCCCACTTTGTTGCGATTGGGCTCGGCGGAGGCCTTCTCCAGCTTGGCCGCCTTCTTGATCAAAACCGCTGCGGGAGGAGTCTTGGTGATAAAGGTGAAGGACTTGTCCTTGTAAACCGTAATCACGACCGGAATGATCAGACCGACTTCTTTTTGAGTGCGGGAATTGAATGCCTTGCAGAACTCCATGATGTTGACGCCATGCTGGCCAAGCGCCGGGCCCACAGGCGGCGCCGGATTGGCGTTGCCGGCCGGAATCTGGAGTTTCACATACGCGGTGATCGGTTTGGTTGCCACTCGTTACTCCCGTTGGACTGCCGTCAGCCGGCCTGGACCTGGAGGAAATCCAACTCGACCGGAGTCGGACGTCCAAAAATCGACACCATGACTTTAAGTTTTTTGCGTTCCATATTGACTTCGGAAATGAATCCGGAAAAATCGTTGAACGGCCCGTCGATCACCTTCACCTGATCGCCCACGCGATAGGGAACCTCGGTGACTTCCTTGACGCGGCTCGTGTCCATTTGACTCAGGACTCGATCGACTTCGTCGGGCGGCAGCGGAACCGGCTGGCCTCCGGAGCCGACGAAATTGGTGATCCCCGGTGTATTCGTCACCAGGTGCTGCGTTTGCTTCGTCAGAAGCATTTCGATCAGGATATACCCCGGCAGAAACTTCTTCATGGAAGACGAGCGCTTGCCCTGCCGCATTTCGACGACTTCCTGCGTTGGCACGACTACACGGCCCAACTGGTCCTCGATGCCGGCGTTGGCAAAAGCACTTTCCAAGTACTTATGCGCCTTCTTTTCGTGGCCCGAATAGGTGTGAGCCACATACCATTTGAGTTCCGGACTCACCCGATCCCCAGGATTGCGCCGACGCCACGCGCCAGCATGAGATCAACACCGAAAACGAAGAACCCCAGGATGAGGGACACAACGACCGTAACCACGGTCGATCCAACCAGTTCGTCCTTGGTCGGCCAGGTGACCTTATCGAGTTCGGCGACTGTTTCGTTCCAGTACGTCTTGACGGCTTCTATCATCTCGGTAAACCCGCCTCCGGTTAAAGCAGGCCTGGAGGGACTTGAACCCCCAGCCCCCGGTTTTGGAGACCGGTGCTCTGACCAATTGAGCTACAGGCCTGTCTGGGGCCTAGTCCCGGACTCTCTACCACCGGTGGCCTCAACGCGTCTCTTTGTGTGCCGTGTGCTGGCGGCAGAACGGACAGTACTTGCGATACGTGACCCGGTCCGGATGCTTACGCCGGTTCTTCGTATCGGTGTAATTCCGATTCTTGCAGCCATCACACGCTAAAACGATGATCTCCCGTGCCATGTCTCGGGTCTTCGCTTCCCGGTGCTTAGGCGAATGTCAGGCGGCCACAGCCTTCCGGCCGAGGCCGCACTCAATTCATCTGCACCCACAAACGTTACTCAATGATGTCGGCGACAACTCCCGAACCGACGGTGCGCCCGCCCTCGCGAATGGCAAAGCGCAAACCCTTTTCCATCGCGATAGGTGAGATTAACTCAGCCGAAATCGTGACCTTGTCCCCCGGCATGACCATTTCGATGCCTTCGGGGAGAGCAGCCACACCCGTCACGTCCGTTGTCCGGAAGTAGAACTGCGGCCGGTAGCCCGTGAAGAACGGGGTATGACGCCCGCCTTCTTCCTTGGTCAGGATATAAACTTCGCCTTTGAACTTCGTGTGGGGCGTGATCGAGCCGGGCTTAGCCAGCACCATACCGCGCTCCAGGTCCGTCTTTTCGATTCCGCGCAGGAGCAGACCAACGTTGTCGCCGGCTTCCGCTTCGTCCAGAATCTTGCGAAACATTTCGACGCCCGTCACAACGGTCTTGCGCGTCTCTTTGATGCCGATACGCTCGACTTCGTCGCCCACTTTGACATGGCCGCGCTCGACACGTCCAGTGCCCACCGTGCCACGGCCCGTGATCGAGAAGACGTCTTCCACCGGCATGAGGAACGGCTTGTCTTTGTCGCGCTTCGGAACCGGCACGTACTCATCAACGGCCTTGATCAACTCGAAGATGCAGTCGAAGGCCGGATCGGTCTTAACGTCGGTCGACGCCGCCTGCATGGCCTTGAGCGCCGAGCCGCGGATGATCGGAATGTCGTTGCCAGGGAATTCGTAGGTCGTCAGCAAGTCCCTGACTTCCAACTCAACCAGGTCGAGCAGTTCCGGATCGTCGACCATATCGACTTTGTTCATGAACACCACGATGCACGGCACGCCGACCTGGCGGGCCAGAAGGATGTGCTCGCGGGTTTGCGGCATCGGGCCGTCAGCGGCGGACACGACCAGAATGGCACCGTCCATTTGCGCGGCGCCCGTGATCATGTTCTTCACATAGTCCGCGTGCCCCGGGCAGTCGACGTGGGCGTAGTGCCGGTTATCGCTTTCGTACTCGACGTGCGCGGTGGCAATCGTAATTCCGCGCTCGCGCTCTTCGGGAGCGTTGTCAATCGAGTCGAACGTGCGGACACTCGCCAGCCCCTTGCGGCTGAGCACCATGGTCATCGCGGCCGTCAGTGTGGTCTTCCCATGATCGACGTGACCGATTGTCCCGACGTTTACATGGGGCTTTTTCCGTTCAAACTTAGCCTTCGCCATAACCGAAGGTCTCCCTCCTAAAGATAGATGCCGTTGGAACCGTTTTTATCCCTGTCAATAACGTCCGTTAGTCCTCAATCTTCACAGCCCACGACCGGATTTGAACCGGTGACCTCATCCTTACCAAGGATGTGCTCTACCGACTGAGCTACATGGGCAACCCAAAGCTCACGCTGTTTTTGTGCATTCCTGTCCAAAACCGCTGCTCTGGCTTTGGGCGTGAATGCCCAAAAACAGTAAACGGCCAAATTACGCGCTTTCGGCTTTGAGTCAAGCAAAAAACTTGCGGTTCAATAAACTTTCGGAGTAAACGCCGTCGAAATCTTGTCCCCGGCCAGTTTCATGGCGCCCGCGGCCCGCTGCTTTCGGATCCGATCCCAAGCGTCCAACCGCCAGCGGGACTGCAGCCGCCCGCCAGTGTCGGGAATGGCCCCCACGATCCAGAGATCACTCAAGCCCCCGTCACCGGAAAGGCCGAGAATCAAGCCTGACCCCAAGATGAGATTGTGCACCGAGGGCCCACGACCGAGATCTATATAAGTAATAGAATGACAAGGCGTTGAGATTACTTCCCGCTCGTGAAATCGAATGCGAAGATCGAGGAATCTGACACTGCCGATGACCCCGGTTGGCGGAGTTAAGTCATTAACGATCAAATGCTTGCTTCTATCCCACTCCAACTCAAGGAAGACCGGGCGTCCATCGGAATCGGTATCTATCCGTACGCGCTCTCCCTGGATGTAGGAATCGTAAGCATTATGCGGAACAACATGATAATTAATGACTTCCAGTTGGCTGTCCCAGAATGCCTGCCCCCTGGTTTGCGGCTCCACTTCGACGATTTTGGTGCGCAACCGCGCCCGAGTCCCCGTGGCGTCATAGCCGGAATCTGCCGTCAAGACCGATGGAGCAGTTGGGTAGGGGGTGATGACGGCTGGGGAGTTCGGATTCGCTGAGGTCACATTAATACTATCGACGGTGCCGAGCCCGATCCTCATCAAGACTTATTCTATCTGGCTGAGACGGCTCTGAGCGGGTTTCGCTTCCAGGGATGCGGGATAATCCTTGATCACCTGCTGGTAATACTTCTTGGCACGGTTGGGGAGGCCCTTTTCCTCGTAGCACCGCCCCAGCTTGTAAAGTGCGGTGGACAGGCGATCTGACTGAGGGTATGTCGCCACCAGCGATTCGAATTCCACCACGGCGGAATCGTACTGCTTGAGCGAATACCAGGATTCCCCGATCCAGTACCGCGCATTGGGGGCGTACTCGGTTTGCCCGAAGTACTGGAGGAGGTCCCGGAATTGGGCGATCGCCAATTCATAGTTTCCGTTCCGGACGTCAAGAAACGCGTTTTCGTAGAGTTGCGACGGATCAATGTCGGGCCGTGACGCATCACCGGCCGGCCTGGCAGCACTGCTATCGGTCGGAAAAACTTGAGGGGGCTGGTAGATGACCGCCGGGCGCCGCTCGTTTTGGCGGCGGATTTCATCGATCGCTTCGCGCATCGCCTGCGTCTCGGTTCTGATTTCATCCAGCGATGCGCCAATATCCGCCCTGGTCCGCCGAGAGGCCTCGGCGGAGATAGCCGCCAAGGAGTCAATCCGGATCAAGTCGTGCTCGACCCGCTTTTGGGAGGCCTCCAGATAGTCGAGTTGGTCCTGCATCCGCCGCATCGAGGCCCGGGATACACAACCGGAGGCCACAAGCGACAGCAGGATAACAAGCCAAAGTCGGGGTTTCTTCATAACGTTTCCCCTTCTCATCCTATCCGGACGAAATCAATCCCCTCGTCAACAACCAAACATGGTACACGCCGGCACCTGATCCGTGCCGCCGCCCTCGTTAGATCACGATGTCACTTCGGGGCAAACTGGCTGCGCCGATTCTGCGACCAGGAATCTTCGTCGTGGCCCATCGCGACCGGACGTTCTTCGCCGTAGGAAATGATCGACAACTGGCCTGCATCGACACCCAGCCGAATCAGGTAATCGCGTGTCGCGGCGGCGCGCTTTTCACCGAGCGCCAGATTGTATTCGGTCGTACCGCGCTCGTCGCAGTGCCCCTCGATTACGACCCGGCTCTTGGGATTGTCCATCAGAATCCTGGCGTCGGCTTCGAGCGTTGCCTTGGCATCATCGCGCAGGTTGTACTTGTCGAAATCAAAGTAGATTGTCTTCAACCCTGCCAACGCGCCGGTCAACACTGATCCCTGATCGGTTCCGCTGGTCGATGATTCGTCTCCGCCACCCGGCTTCGTGATGTCCGTCGTTACCGGTTTCTGTCCCAATTCCGTAGGCTTTGGCTTGGGGCAGCCATTCATGAAAGCCAGTGCGATTGCCGCCACCAGCAAGTACTTCATGTACTTTGTCACCGTCCCCTCCCTTTTAGCATCCCATTCCCATAAGTGTCGTTCAGCCAATGCGGATATACGCTGGCGTCCCCCACTCGTCAATAAGTTTCCGGCATCCTTTGGACAAATTCAGAATTCGGCCCTGATATTGCGGAATCATCCCTGACTCCGTCATTTGAGCCCCGTCGGCTCTCCATCTTTACGTCTGCTCGTACCCTTTTCGGCTCCCACTTCGCTCGGGAACCGCTCATTCTAATTGGTCGGAAACAACCTATCACAGGCTTACTGATACCTGCCTTTCTGCTGCCAATTTGTGATTCTTTGATTTGCAGTTAGGCTCTGGTCGTCATGCCCATCTCAAGGAGACCAGCTTGGGTTGTTATTGCTCCCGCTGCTGGTTATGCGACGGACCCCTGAGCCATCATACCCCATCGTATAGATTTCGTAAACTCCCGTTCGGTTCGAAGAAAACACGATATGGAGACCGTCCGGGGACCAATGCGGATTCTCGTTGGAGCCGACCTCGGTCAGTTGCCGGAAACCGCTCCCATCTGGACGAATCGTACAGATCTGAAAGACGCCATCCATTCGTGCCACATAGGCGATCATGTCCAATGTCGGCGACCAGTCGGGGGAATCGTTATATTTCCCCTCAAAACTGAGGCGCGCGACGTTCGTCCCGTCGTCATCCATTATGTAGACCTGCGGAGAACCGGACCGGTCGGAGGTAAACACGATTCGCCGCCCATCGGGCGAAAACGATGGCGACGCGTCAATTCCATTGGAAAAGGTCAGACGACGCGGGGATCCGAGCCGGTCCGCTATATAGATCTCCGGACTTCCATCCACCGACAACGACAAAACATACCGTTTGCCGTCCCGTGTCCAGGAGCATCCGGTATTCAGCCCCGGTTGCGATGAGAGCTTCTGTGCCCGCCCCTTTGACAAGTCGAGAATCCAGACATCTGGGTTGCGCTCCTTGTAGGATGTATAGGAAATCGAGTTCATGCCGGCCCAGCGGGGGGTGACGATAATGGACCGCTCCGAAGCCACGATCTGGTCGTTGGCCCCGTCAAAATCACACACATGAACTTCATTGATCGGAGCCTTGTGCAAATAGGCGAGCCGGGTTTGAAATATCCCCTCGGCTCCAGCCAATTCCCGATAGACTTCATCGGAGAGCGTGTGCGCGAGTAAACGGATGGTCTGCCGCCGTGATTTGAGACGGCGAGTGAAGACTTCGCGATCATTGACAAGGTCGGTGAGAGTGTAGGTGATGGCGACATTGTCGCCGTCTACTTCGATCTGCCCTTCGATCAGGTAGGCCGCACCGAGGTAGTGCCAACCTTTCCGGTCGATGCGAGTCTGGTTCATGATGCGCAGATAAACGGTATCCGGACGGACGGCTTCAAAAAGGTAGGAGAAGTCGAGGTCGTTGAAAACGATCTGCCCGGCGAGCGCGGCCAGTTCTCTGACGTCGGATGACGCCGAGGCATCTTTCGGCGTGAATTCGTTGATGCCAATCCGGGTGGGCTCGAACTCGGCGCCGGATTTGACGATGCGGCCATAGATCTCCGGCACGTTGCGTGCGAGCGCGTGCCCGTACGACACAAGCACGATCGCCAAAAGCAGGAGTGCCCCGGCAGCGGTCATTGCGCCGCGCCGGCTACGGCCGGTATTCGAATTCGAGGTGGATAAGTTGCTCATCATCATTCCAATAGCTTGGGAACTTGTCCCATGTCTTGGTCGCCTGAACGGCACGCAGGGCAGCGCGATCAAACAGCTCGGACCCGCTTGGTCTTTCCAATTCGATGTGTCCCAATTCGCCGTCGTTACTGACGGTGAATCGGATGATGCATTTGAGGGGTACCGGCCCCACGGCGGGGTTGCGCCAGTTGCCACGGATGGCCGCGAATCCCCGGCGATGGTATGGGTTGACCTCCGGCCCGGTTTCGACTCCCCAAACGTCTGCCTCACCGGTGCCCTCCGTGATCGTGCCGGTGGGTGTTGAGACAGTGTCCTTCGCCGCGAGTTTCTTTGACTCTTTGGATTCAGTCGCATCCTTGTCGGTGGTCTTCTTTTCTTTTGAGGGCTCCACTTTCTTGGGAGCCTCGGGCTTTTTCTTCTCCGGCTCAGCCACCTTCTCGGCCGGTGCTTTGGTGGGTTCTTTGACCGGTTCGATCGCTTTCGGTGCAGGAGCGGATCCTGCTCTCGAACGTGTCTTGTCGCCCAGGTCTACCAGCCCCACGTTGATCACCAGATTCGGGCGTTTATCCTTGGCCGACCAACTCCCCAACGGCGAGAGAATGACACTGGCCAAGGCCATGCCCAGGTGGAAGATCAACGAAATGATCAGGTAGCGCCGCATGTCTCAACCCCAGCCCTTGACTTTCTCTTTCGCCTTCTCCTCCAACTCCGCCGGTCGGGTGACCAAACCGACTTCACTCAGCCCCAGCCGTTTCATCGTACCCAGTATTTCGACGATCTGGCCGTATGGAATCGATTCGTCGGCTCGCAGATAGGCCTTTTGTTTGGGCTTCTTGGCCATCACCCGCTTGAGCTCATCTTCCCATTGGTCTTTCGTACGATATACGTCATCGACAAACAGTCCGCCCTTTTCGGTAATGGTGACGACGATCCCTTCCGTTAATTCATCCGATGTGGCGGCCGTTCTGGGCAGGCGGACATCGATACCGCTCTGCAATAGCGGCGCCGTGATCATGAAGATGATCAGCAGCACCAGCACAACGTCGACCAAATTGGTGACATTGATCTCAGAGAGCGCGTGATACGTCCGCGGTTTCACGGGCATTCTCCTTGGTCAGTTCAGTCAGGAATTCGAGCGACAGATTGGACAGGTCGTCGCCGATTTCCCGCAGCTTGCGCACGCACCAGTTGTATCCCACCACGGCGGGAATGGCCGCGGCCAAGCCGGCAACTGTGGAAATCAACGCCTCCGCGATGCCGGGCGCCACGACCGCCAGTGAAGCCGAACCGCTGGCGCCTATTCCTACGAACGCATCAATAATACCCCAGACGGTGCCCAAAAGTCCCAGGAATGGGGAAGCGTTCGCCGTCGTTGCCAGGAATATAGTCCACGTCTCCAGCTTGCCGATTTCTTCCTGCGTGACACGGGTGAGTGTGTCGGCGACGGCCTGCTTTTGTCCGGCGGAAAGGTCGTATCCGCCCGACGTCCCACCGCCGGAGGCACGGTTGATTTCCGTGATGGCCATCGCCTCACGAAGTCCGGTCTCGACCAGCCGGCCACAAGCGGTTTGCCGCAGCGCGCTGGCTCCCCCCAACCGTTCGGCCAAGGGCCGTCCCCGGCGAAATGCGGCTCTGAATCTCTGCCCTTCGGCGTGTGTCCGGCGGTAGAGCTTCCACTTCATGAAGATCACTGCCCAACTGACCACGGACATAAAGGCAAGGACCAGCAGGATCAACTGGGCAAAGAAACCCGAATCGGCGATCATGCCCCAGACGCCACCCCCGAACAGTCCCAGCACACCTTCACTCATTACGATACCCACCGCTCCTCCACGACCTGGTGTTCGTTGCCGGTTACGCCCCCCAATTCTTGGCGTTCCGATCCAGTCTATATCCCGATGCAGAACAAGGCAGTCAAGGTATTTTCCCCATGACGCCCATTCTGGATTCTACACCTTTGACTCACCCTGGAGCCGTGGGAATCGCAAGGACCCATTGCTTTGGACGCCGGAGATGATTGCCCCCATCCAGCGAGGGTGCTATGTCTCACATTGCCGTTGGCCGCGTTGTGCCGGCTTTGTATTCTGATGAAGGCCCACCAGGCTGGTTTGGGAACGAGGGAGCAGGGAATGACTGCCACTGGATCGATACGGATAGAGGTGGAGGGACTCCGCGAACAACTGCGGTACCATGCGCATCGCTACTACGTGCTCGACAGCCCGGAGCTGTCCGACGCGGAGTATGACGCGCTGTATGACCGCCTGGTAACACTCGAGGAGCAACACCCTGAGCTGATCACCCCTGATTCGCCGACCCAGAAGATCGGCGCCGAGCCGGCGGATGAATTTGGACAGGTCCGGCATCACATTCCCATGATGTCACTCCAGAAGGTGACCTCCGAGCCGGAGTTCATGGAATTCCATCAACGGATTCTGAAACTCCTGGAGGGCAACCAGCCCACCTATGTCATCGAGCCGAAGCTCGACGGGCTCGCGGTGGAACTGACTTATCAGGAGGGTGTGCTGAACGTCGGTTCGACGCGCGGGAACGGCACGATCGGCGAGGACGTCACCGCGAATCTCCGGACTGTCCGTTCGATTCCCCTGCGTTTGCTGGGCCGATACCCGGCGCTGGTCGATGTCCGTGGTGAAGTGGTGCTGGGGAGGCGCGAGTTCGAACGGCTCAACCGCGAACGGCTCGCGGCCGGGGAAGAGCCGATGGCCAACCCCCGCAACGGTGCCGCCGGCTCCCTGAGGCAGCTCGATCCCAAAGTGACGGCCGCCCGGCCGTTGGTCTTCTTCGCGTACAGCATTGGACGCTTCGAAGGGGCCGGTCCGATATCGCAGACCTCGGCCCTTGAGTTTCTGAAGCAGGCCGGATTCCGGGTGCATCCGCTCGCCCGCGAATGCGGTTCAGTGGATGAAGTGATTGGATCGCATCAGAAGATTGGCGCCGCCCGGGACAGCTTGGATGAGGAAACCGACGGGACGGTCATCAAGGTCAACGAATACGGATTTCAGGAGAGACTGGGCGTCGTCTCGCATCATCCCCGTTGGGCGGTGGCCTGGAAATTCCCCCCACAGGAGGAAACCACTGTGGTGGAGGAGATCATCCTGCAGGTCGGGCGCACTGGCATTATCAGCCCTGTCGCCGTCCTTGCCCCGGTGCGTGTCGGCGGCGTTGAAGTCCGTCGCGCCAGCCTGCACAACGAAGATGACGTCGCCCGCAAGGACATCCGCCCGGGTGATCGGGTTATCGTCCGGCGGGCCGGAGATGTAATTCCTGAGGTGGTCAAGGTCGTGCCGGGGGGAAAATCTCCCCGCTCATCGCCGTTTCGCTTCCCGACCACCTGCCCGGTTTGCGGCGCTGCGACGGTGCGTGAGGCCGATTCTGCATTTCACTTCTGCACGAATCTCGGGTGCCCCGCGCAAATCAAGGAGCGGCTCACCCATTTTGTTTCGAAGGGAGGGGTGGACGTCGAGGGAATGGGGGGGCGTTATATTGAGGAGCTCGTCGATAAGGGAATTATCCACGATGTCGCCGACATTTACTTCCTGGATGAGACAAAGCTCAACCAAATGGACCGGATGGGCACCCGGTTGGCGGAGAAATTACTTGCTGCTATCGACCACGCCCGCCGCCCGGATCTCCCCCACCTGATTGCCGCGCTCGGCATCCACGGAGTTGGGGAGCATGTCGCGCAAGTGCTCTCCGCCGCGTTTGGGAGCCTGGAGAAACTGGCCTCGGCATCGGTCGATGAACTGCAAACTACACGGGAGATCGGGCCGATCGTGGCTGAGTCGATTCATCAGTTCTTCTCCCTTCCTCAGACACGCGATCTCCTGACGAAGCTCCAACGCGGCGGAGTCGAATTCCCCTCATACGCATTGGTGCGGCAAGGTCCACAGCACCTTGCGGGGAAGGTCTTCGTTCTCACCGGCACTCTATCCAGCATGAGTCGGGATGAGGCCAAAGCCAAGATCGAGTCGATGGGTGGCAGAGTCACCGGTTCCGTCTCGAAGAAGACCGACTTCGTCGTGGCCGGCGAAGACCCAGGGTCCAAGCTGGACAAGGCGACCGAGCTGGGCATTACGGTCTGGACTGAAGACGAATTCCTCGAGCAAACGGCTCCGTGATAGCTCCAAGGGGGAGTCCGAATGTCCCCCGTGAACCAAGATTCGGGAAGCGTTCCGAAAGAGGTCGAATTCCGCCCCCATTCAGACAGCTCGCGCGCATAGCCCGATGATACTTCGAGGAATCGTTGAGTGATGCCGACATCCTAAAGAAACAGGATGTCAAAGTATTGACAGTTTCCTGAAATGAATTATATAGCGGGTACGGAGCTCCTGTAACCCTGAGGGTTCTTGGTGCTTTTGGCGTTCTCTCTAGTCCCGAGCTTTAAGTAGTAGTCAATGGCTGACAATAGCTTACGCGGCGCACCCATCCCTGGAAGAATCCGTTTAGGGGGACCGATGAAGTCTGTTCGCCCTTTTCTAGGAATTTTCTTTGGCATCTTGCTTGTGGCGATCACCGCTTCCCAGGCGTGGGGCGACCCACAGATCTTTCAGGTACGGCTCACCGAGGTGTTTTCCAACTCCGATGGCACGATGCAGTTCGTCGAGCTTTTGGCCACAGCCGAGTTCCAGGGCGACCTGGCACCGATGCATCTCGAAGCACGCAATCCGAACGGCACGTTTCGCAACATGATCTTCGACTGGATCGACTCGGTCAATACGTGGCATAAGAATGACTATTTGCTTCTCGCCACTCAAAAGGTAGCCGACACGCTCGGATTCGCCCCCGATTTCATAATCCCCGATGGCTCCATACCCGTCCGTGATGGACGCGTGATTTTCATGACCGACAACGGCACCGTGGTGGATGCCGTTGCATATGGGAACTTCACGGGCGCGAACTCGCCGTTCGGCACTCCGGCAGTGACCCTTCCCTGCGATGGCTTCAATTCGCTGACCCTCACCCACCTGATTATTGGCGCCAGAAACAACTCAGCCGACTACACCGTGGTTACCAACTCGCCGATGCGGATTGACAGTACGACCGGACAGATCGGCCCGCTGGTCAACACGCCGCCAGACATCCTCAGCATTGGCCCCAAAACCGTCAATGAAGGCAGCTTGATCCTGGTTAATGACACGGCGCTCGACTGCAACGGGGCGGTACCCACGTTATCTGCAAATTCTCTGCCGTCGGGGGCAACGTTCACCGATTTCGGCGGTGGCATCGGCCGCGTCGAGTGGGTCCCTGATTTTACTCAGTCGGGTGTTTATCCGGTGCACCTCCTGGCGTACGATGGTACGGCGTATGATTCGTTGGTTCTTACCATCACCGTGAATCAAGTCACCGATCCTCCGGTGGCGCGGGACACCCTGTACCCAGTCACGGAGGATGTGCCTCAAGCCTGCCAGTTATTGGCATCGGACCCCGATTCTGATCCGATCGTCTACAAAGTGCTCAGCGGCCCGTCGCACGGTGCGCTGACTAATCTGGATACGATGACCGGAACCTTCAACTACTCGCCGGTTCCTAATTACTTCGGCCCGGACACGGTTCGATTCCGCGTTCGTGATGCGTGGGTGAATTCCAACACGGCCACTGTCTCGTTCTATGTGGCACCGGTCAATGACCCTCCGTCAGCGGAGGCGGTATTCTATCTGGTCAAGCAGGACACACCTTTGCCGATCGGCCCGATGCCGGTGTCCGATGTCGACAACCCTTCGTGGACCATCACGCAGACCTTTGGCCCGTTCAATGGGCTTGTCTCGGCATTCGACCCTCAGACTGGGGCGTTCACCTATACGCCATCGACCGGATACTTGGGACCGGATTCGATTTGGTATGTGGCGTTCGACGGCGCGGCCAACTCGAACACGGTGACCATTCACTTGAGCGTTTCCGCCGGCTGCGATTGCGCGTTTCATGGCGATCCAGTTACCGACGCCGCGTTGGATGTTTTTGATGTAATCCACGCCATCGAAGCCGCTTTCTCCGGCGTGCCGAGCATTGTCGATCCCACCTGTCCACACGCCGGCCGCGACGATTTCAACTGCGATTGCGCGATCGATGTGTTTGACATTATCGCCTTTCTCGACGCAGTATTCGGTGGCGGCCCTGGCCCCTGCAATCCCTGCGGCACCCCCTGCCCGTAGTGGCCGTGAAATGGGAGGCAGCCATGAGCGCTCGCCTCACCAGCCGCTAAAGAACTCCCAGAACTCAGACCGCTGACTAATCCGGCTGCGCCCTCTTTCGGCGATGCAGCCGGAATCCAACCGAACGTTCGTTCGAATCGCTGAGCAGGCCAGATTGTTTGGCAATCTCGGCCACTGATTGACACCAGGGGATTAACAATCCACTTGGCATCTCGTGCCTTTGTTCAGAACAATTGATATCCCCAGTGGGATTTGACCCTGGGGACGCAAAGAGATGTGGGGATGTCCGGTAAGTCAGAGTGTCTTAATGACTTCGACCGCGGTATCGCTTTTCCCCCTCAGCCATAGACGTAAACGTGACAAGTTCGTATCAGATTGCGGTATAGAAGGTTAAAAAAATGCCGATTAGAGAAGTGAGGTTCGCGGCTTGTGATATTATTAGCAATCAGGACTAGGATGGTCTGAATTCACGCACTGAATGAGGTCTTCAACCCAAGGAGGAGGCAAGGCATGAATCGGTGGATCAAGACAGGGATGTTGGTGGGGGCCATCCTCATGGCTGCCATCCTCGTCGGCTGTAAGGGCGACACTGGACCGGCCGGACCGGCTGGGACCGCAACATGCATGAACTGCCACACGGACAACGAGGCGATGGCCGACTACATCCGGCCGCTCCAGCTACAGTATGAGGCATCGCTGCACGCAACCGGGACGACGTACCTGAGGTCTGAATCCTCGTGTTCCGGGTGCCACACGACCGAGGGGTATCAGCAATACGTGGCCGCACCATTGGTGACTCCGCCTGTCGTGGAAGACCCAACTCACATCGGCTGTTTCGCCTGCCACGCGCCGCACTCGAACCAGTCGTTCGCAATGCGCCAGACAAGCGCCACGCCGTTCAAGGTCGGCGGCGGAACTTACGACAAACAAGAATCCAATACGTGCGCGATGTGCCATCAAGTGCGGGTTCCGTCTCCCGATTTCAATGCGGCTGGATTCGTATCGGATTCCATGAGCTCCTCGCGTTTCGGCGGCCATCACGGACCGCAATCGAACGTGCTGTCCGGACACGGCCTCTGGACATTCGGCGGCACGTTTAGCGCGACGCACTCGCACAACAGCATTGCGGACGGTTGCGTTACCTGCCATATGGCGGCCAAGCCGGCAGGCTCACTCGCGGGCAACCATACATTTGCGGTCGCCTATATGTCCGGTACCAGCGAGCGCATCAATTCCAAGGGCTGCATCGGGTGTCACTCGAGTGATATGCCAAGTGATGCGGTTGCTTTGACTTTCGTCGACGATGCGAAGCACGAATTCCTGGCGGCGCTCAACGACACTCTGGCCGTTCGGCTGACCACCCTGGGTTTGCTTAAGAAGAACACAGATGGCTCGTACTCGCCGCAGAACAATCGCCGCGTGAGCTCTACTGGTCCGCGGGTGCTTTGGACCAAGGACGAGCTCGGCGCGATCTTCAACTACGGCGCGCTGCTTGAAGACAGAAGCGGCAGTGTTCACAATCCGACATACGCCTGGGCCGCTCTGAGGGCGACATTGAACTGGGCGAATGCTCAGCCGACTCCATAAGACTCTATTGAGTGCCAGGTAGCAGAGGGGGGACAGGGCGGGCCGCAGAGATGCGACCCGCCCTTTGTTTGCTCAGGTGGCGGGCGACGCGGGACCATGCCCCCCGGTTCATGAAAGAGGAGATTGGCCGTCCGCCAAGGGGCTGAATGATCGTGACAACAATCGTAGCGGCGGCCCTATGTGGCCGCCCGTGCGGTGTGCGCGCGCACCGGGCGCCCAACACAGGGGTGCCCCTACCATCGACATCGCGGACAAGGGGCTTTCAGCCCCTTGGCGTCCGGCCACCGCAGCACCCCCATGTCAAAAACCAACCTCTTGCCGTTTAATTGGTTGACACTCCTTCGCAATACCGCGCATGGAATAGCATGATTGCGCGCAGTTCATATAGAGGAAGCAACCAGCGATCCGGCCGTCAATTCCGCAGGGCGATCTGCGGGTTTTGCTCGCCAAGGATTGTGAACGATTGTACTTTTGCCGGATGGTTCTGAATCTGACCAAAGAGTGCACGGGCGAGACGCCCGTGCTACCCAAGTGTGCGGTGGTAGCACGGGCAACCTGCCCGTGCCGCCCACGCGGCAGGGCCGTGCCGCCCGTGCCACCGATGCGATCGATGAGGAGGATTTCTCAGCAATGAGTATCAGTCAATTGGCCCGATCCATCGCGGACTCCCCCACTCTGCGCCTGAACGAACAGGCCCGGATTCTCAAAGAGAAGGGCGAGCCGGTGATCCACCTTGGGGCCGGTGAACCCAAAAGCAAAGTGCCGATGGAGGCGATCCGCTCCGCCGCCGCCCAGATCACGACCGGCGAAGTGCGCTATACCCCCACCGATGGAATTCCCGAACTGAAAAAGGCGATCATCCGCTACACCGAAGAGAACTACGCCAGGAACGTCGGTCCGGAGAATATCATCGTCTCCGGCGGCGCCAAACAGGCGCTCTCGGTGCTGCTCACCTGCCTGATCAATCCCCAGGATGAAGTCATCATCACCGCTCCGTACTGGGTGAGCTATCCAGAGATGGTCAAGCTGGTATACGGAATTCCGGTTATCGTGAAATCGGAGGACGGCCGCTTCCAGCCACGCATCCAGGACATCAAGGCTGCGGTGAGTTCGTACACCAAAGCCATCATCCTCAACAGTCCCAATAATCCCTCAGGCGCGGTGTACTCTGCGGAATTCATCGCCGAGCTGGTGGAGTTCTGCGAGACCAAGGGGATCTATCTCATCTCCGACGACATCTACCACAAGCTCATCTTCGACGGCAAGCCATTCAACTCGGCGTACAAATACACCAAGAAAGACCTCGAAGATTCGAAGCTGATTGTGATCAACGGCGTCTCCAAGCTCTACGCCATGACCGGATTCCGCATCGGCTGGACCGTGGCGCCCAAGAAGATTGTCGAAGTGATGATCAATGTGCAGGCGCAGACCACCTCGTGTCCATCGACCATCTCCCAGGTGGCGTCGGTTGGCGCGCTCAACGGCATTCAGAGCGGAATCGAAAGCCTGCGCTTCATGCTGCAGAACAACCGCGACATCATGGTGCAGGAACTCAAATCGATCGACGGCGTCCATATCGAGAAACCCGGCGGTACATTCTACTGTCTGCCCGACTTCCGTGCTTTCGGTAAGACCTCCGTCCAGCTCTGCGAGTTTCTGCTCAACAAGGTCCGCGTGGTCACCGTGCCGGGGAAGGAATTCGGGATGGAGGGGCACCTGAGGCTCTCGTATTGCGGGACCGTCAAGGACATCACCGATGGCGTGGCCCGCATCAAGTGGGCGATTGATCCGTCGGCACCCAATGAGATTTTCATCGGCGACAGAAAGCTTGTGAGGGATTGGCTATGAAGTACTTTATCGATATCAAAACCCCCGCTCAGGATATCGCCACCGAACGCGCCTCCGATTTCCGGTTGAAAGATCAGGGCTTCGCCAGGCTCAACCGCGTCTATTGGAATCTCAATGTCTCGGCGTTGTACGAGGAGGCGATTTTCCGCCGTGAGGGGCAGATCGGCTACATGGGGCCGTTCATTGTCAACACGGGCAAGCATACCGCCCGTGCCGCCAACGACAAGTTTGTCGCGCGGGAAGCGTCGACCGATCCGCATATCTGGTGGGGGAAATACAACCGTCCGTTCAGCCCCGAGAAATTCAGCGCCGTGATGAACCGGCTGCAGGCGTATCTGCAGGATCGCGATGTCTTCGTGCAGGACTGCCATGTCGGCGCCGACCCGAACTACAAACTGCCGATCCGCGTGGTGACCGAGTACGCCTGGCACAGCCTCTTTGCGCGGAACATGTTTATTCCACTCGAAACGTTGGAACAGCAGCGTCAGCATGTCCCCGAGTTCACGATCATCAGTATCCCGTCATTCCTCGGCGCGCCGGAAGTCGACGGCACGCTGACGTCCACATTCATCCTGCTCTCGTTTGAACAGAAGCTGGTTTTGATCGGCGGGACCGGGTATGGCGGTGAAATCAAGAAGTCGGCGTTTACGATTCTGAACTACCTTCTCCCCTTGCAGGGGATTTTGTCGATGCACTGCTCGGCGAATGTCGGCAAGAATGGCGACAGTGCGCTCTTTTTCGGATTGTCGGGAACCGGCAAGACGACCTTGTCGGCCGATCCGCGCCGGCGGCTGATCGGCGACGACGAGCATGGTTGGAGCGACGAGGGGATTTTCAATTTCGAGAATGGCTGCTATGCCAAGGTGATCGGCCTCTCCCCCACCGCCGAGCCGGAGATTTACGCCTGCACGCGCAAGTTCGGCACGATTCTGGAAAATGTGATCTTCGATCCGGTCAGCCGGATGCTTGATCTCGACGACGACAAGCGCACCGAGAACACGCGCAGTTCGTATCCGCTCGATTTCATCGACAACGCGGTGCCCGAGAAGATGGCGGGGCATCCGAAGAATATCATTATGCTCACCTGCGATGCGTCGGGTGTGATGCCGCCGATCGCACGGCTGACGCCCGATCAGGCGCTCTACCATTTCATTTCCGGCTACACCGCCAAGGTGAGTGGCACCGAAATCGAGATGGGCAAGGAGCCGGAGATCACATTCTCCGCCTGTTTCGGCGCGCCGTTCATGGTGCATCACCCGTACTATTACGCCGACTTGCTGAAGCGCAAGATCACGCGTTACGGAGTCAACTGCTGGCTGGTCAATACCGGTTGGACCGGCGGTCCGTACGGTGTCGGCAAACGCATCAGCATCCGCCACACGCGCGCCCTGCTCGATGCCGCGCTCGAAGGCAAACTCGAAAAAGTCGAATACTACCAGGACCCGATCTTCGGCTTCTCCGTCCCGAAAACCTGCCCCGAGGTCCCCGACCCGGTCCTGCGCCCCGAAAGTTCCTGGCCCGACAAGAACGCCTACAACCAGAAATACCGCGACCTGGCAATGCGCTTCATCGACAACTTCAAGCAGTTCAAAGACGGCTGTCCAGCGGAGATTGTCGCCAGCGGGCCGAGGGTGTGAGCAATCGGAAGCCTGCCGTGAAAAGCCGCTGACCGAGGTCAGTGGTACGCGGGTTCGATCGTCCAACCGTAGTGAGGTCTGCCCTGACCTTGATCAAGGCGCTATCGCAGGAGGGTGGATATAAGACCCCGCCTAGCCCGGATATTTCACCAAAAAGGCTGGCGAAGCCTTTTAATCCTCTGATATTGAGTTTGTTGAGACCAAGAACAGAGGAGGCTTCGCCGTGACGAAATGTAACCTGCCGACCGTGTCATTTCCAAGCTG
>JAKAKI010000020.1 GCA_021813505.1 bacterium
GGTTGCGTTCCACGCTTCCTCCAGACGAACGGTCACCCGTCCGCCCTTGCGTTTCCCTTGTGTCGCTGTGACCTGCTTCACAGAGGACTTACACCTCCAAGTCAGTGCCCATGCCGGGCGCACATAACAAGAGCCCCGCGTGGAACGCGCGGGCTTTTGCGTTGGGCACACCCGGCCTGGAATCAATGACGCTGTTTGATTCCCTTGATGAGATCTCTGACATCCACTATCCCGTCATTGTTAAGATCCCATGACGGTTCGGGTGCCGTCTTCCCCTTCCCGTAGAGATACTCGATCAACTTCGTGGCGGTGGCCTTACTGGACAGGGTCGGCACTTGAGTTTGGTTCTGTCCCAAATCGGCCATGGCCGAATCGAGCACGTCCCACGCACCGGGACGTTCCATTTGGGAGAGCGGGAAGTTCAGCAAGACCACACGGCCCTTGCCAACATTGCGCCTAAGACCGATCGGTTTACCCTCAAACGAGGATGTGTCCGGGAATCCCGCGTGGTAGGTGTAGAGCACTTCGGCATCGGTAATAGAGTCCATGACGCCGACGGCGGGGACAATACCACCACCCAAGAGGAAACAGCGGTAATTGTCGATCATACCAAAAATCGGATCGCTGAGTGCACGGGCACTGTCTCCCATCAGACTTGGGTAGCCTGGCGCGACAGAAACAGCCTGGCGAAACTGCACTGAGGGCCGGCAGACATCGCCTGACGGCCAGATGGCTTCGACTCGTTCAACGCCAACGCCAAGGATGCTCTTCGCAAAGCTCGCATCCTTAAAAGTATTGACGATCACCGAGTGGATGCTCCAGCTCCGAAGGAGATTGCTCAATCGCGATGTCACATACCGCCCAATCAGAACGCAGTGCCCGCCTTGCGTGATATATCGGCCAATCGACTCGGAGTTGACGGGTGGTTCATAGCCTCCGACGGCCTCCTCCCAAACACCAACCAATGTTCGGTAATGTGAGAGCGGCTCCAAGCTGATCGGAGTACCGGCGTTGATGACCAGCGTGTCGAAGCCCGCTTGGGTAGCCCAACCAAAGTAGAATGATCGCGTCGAGTCGGCCTTGACCAAGGCTCCAGACACGGGTCGGTCATGCGCGATGATTACCACGGCCCCATCGCGATCCAGCGCCATCGGGATCACCGTGTCCACATCTGATCGGGATCCTTCCAGCCCGAGACTGTTCGTAACCGTTGCCGAATAGGCGTACCATTTCCCGGACACGGTCCCGGTATCCAGGAACTCACCTCGTTGCTTGTCTTCCAGAGGTGGTGGAAGAAGTGAGTTGGGCGGTCTTGCGGATGCGGCTTCAGTACGGCCAAGCGGTGCCAGCTTGGACGAAGTGGCGGGTGAAATTGCGATTTGGGCATAGAGAGTGTCTTGGAACGGAATGCTGCGGCGGCGATAGATGTTGACGTACGCAAGCGGTGAAAATCCAGGCGGCTGGACGGGAACAGACCAGGAGAGACGAACGTGCTCGCCTTCTCCCACCGCTGCCAGTGTGGGTATGACACGTGGCCAACCGGCGGTGACTACGACCGGACGTGATTTCGATCCCTCGACTCCCGAGGTGTCGACGGTCGAGACGGTGTATTCGTAGGTTTGCAGGCGGGAGGCATTCAAATCTGCCGCCATGCGCAGGTCGGGAGTCGTGCTGCTCAGGAACTCCCAGGTGCCGCCAGAGCCGCGGAGTTGCCTGTAGACCCGGTATCCACTTACAGGTTGAAACGGCGCAGGACTCCATTGGAGTAAGACAGTCGTGTCGCTGAGTGGTTCGGCGTTGATATCAACCGGCGCCCCGCCAACAGGAATGAATCCATTCGAGTAGATCCGCCGCGCCGCTTCCGCGTTGCGGATCAGATCGCCGAAGTACAAGCGGTCGTAATACGGCTGAGGATCGAGTGCGCTGAAGTAATTCCTGAAATCGCCGGGGCTTTGGTGGATTGAGTCACCCGCAACGAAAGCGAATGCCGCTGTGATCGAGTCCCCGGGCTCAAGATGAAATGTGCCAAGGGACAAAAGGAATCTTGTGTCGGTACCAGCCGCGAGTCCCGCCAGTGCAGCGGGTGGATGTCGCCACGTATCGTCTGGAAAATCAGCATATATCCACATCTGATCGTGAGCTAGAGAATCGCTTGCCATTCGGGCAAACCGCTGACGGTCTCCCTGGGGCGCCGTGGGAACATCCGCCAAATCCGGATTGATTGCGGGGCCCCAGCCCGGATGATTCAATGTCCACCAACTGAACGTTGTGCAGGAAGGAGCGGGATCGATTCGTAGAGGGACCACACCCATTGCACCGCGAACCGAAAAGTTGTCCCAGGCCGTATCCGGGCCCGGATCGCCATCGTTGTCCATTGAGTAGGCGATCCCGGAAGTTCGCAGGTATCCGCCGAGGTCGTCCTCTGCCCCCCCGCGCCCGGGACGGCGATTATAGACGTCACCGTCAATGCAGAATCCGACGAAGGCGCTGTCGATCACCGCCGTCGAGATGTTGCGGATGATGTAGCGAGCGATGATGAAGTCGTCATAAGGCGGACTCAGCCACGAGTAGGATGTCTGTGAAATCTCCAATCCCAGAGGCTTGTGCGGCCGGTTTTCCAATTCGTCCCTGTCGAATAAGACCAACGTATCGAAATACCGGCAGTCAAGCTGCTGCTGGCTTTTGGCATTCGGGTCCCAGAATGGCGAGTCGGGAAGATTGGATGATTCGCGGATCGAATCAAATCCATTGAACTCGTCGCGTTGGGCGCTCAGGGCATCGACGGCGTTGCTGACCAATGTGTCGCCGGCGACGATTCCCCCGACCCACAGTCCTCCCTGGTACAGGTATGCATTGGAACTCCCTGCGGGGAACTCGAAGGCTGGCGAGAAACCAGTGATGGGCGGGTAGTTGCCATTGAGGTCCCGAAGGTCAGCGGGCCAATCGAAGTACCATGGGATTATCCCGTGATTACTGACCCCCATCCGGAGATTCCCGGCGACTTGAAGCTTGCCATAGCGCAGCGATGCCGTGTCCGCCTGCCCAATGGCGGCTTCCTGCGAAGTCTCAGGCGATTTCTGAGGGCTTGCTCCCGTGCCGAGCAGCAGGCACCATGTGATCAGGAGAACACGGTGTCGTCGGCGACTCAACCAGAAGGGTAACCCTCTGCCGCATACCAGCTTCATGTCCGCTTCCTTCCCAGAACGGGAGCCGTCCGTTTGGGACCGACCGGGCGACTTCCTCATTATTTACACTTGGAAATCTTGAATATTCCCGAATAGTCTGCTTGGGGGCAACCAAGCCTGTGGTTCATGTGTCTTATCCAGTGAGGCCCGGCGTACCTTAGGCGGGCAGGACGTGGAGAGAATGGTGAGTCAAAATCAGAGGGTGCGATTCGAGGAGCTGCTGCAGCCGATCCACGAAGCCGCGATTCGCTACTGCCGGCGTTTGTGCACAACACGGCAGGACGCGGAGGACCTCTACCATGACGCCATTCTGGCCGCGTGGCACGGACTTCCCGGATTGAGGAACACTCACGACGGGTTCAAACCCTGGTTCTTCCGGATCATCACCAACACGTTTCGCAACCAGCTCCGGCGTCGGCGCTGGCGGCAACTGTGGCTGGGGAAGCGATCCGACGAGACCGGGGACGCCGGGGCACTCGGCGCGGAGGGTCCGGCGGCGTCGACCGATCCACGGGGGGCGCTCGATGCACGCCGGTGGCTGGACCGCGCCATGGCCGGTCTGACTGCGGAGGAACGCGCCCTGGTCGTTCTGCATGAACTGGAGGATTACGGCGTCGCTGAGATCGCGCGCATCTGGGGAGCCAAAGAGGGAACGATCAAGTCGCGTCTGTCCCGGGCCCGGGACAAGATGCGGCAGAGCGTCTCCCGCTCTCTGGCCGCCGGTCAGGCGGTCACGGAATCCGGAGGGAAGGTGTACTATGCAATGCAACCAAATCAGAGTGCTGCTGAATAATCACGAGGGGACAGACGATCCCCCGGTCCTGGCTCATATCGGCGAGTGCGCCTCCTGCCGGAAACTTTGGGAAGCGGAACGTGTTCTGCGCAGCAATCTGGCGCAGGCGCGCGCGGCCGGACCGGAGCCGGAGGCGCCGTGGGGAACGGCCGGAATGTGGATTAATCGGACCATCAACGAACACGAGGATACCACGATGAAATCACTGTTGCGCCATCCATTCATTACCCGTCCACGGCGCTGGGGTTGGAGCCTGGTGGCGGCGAGCGTCGTGCTGGCGTTCCTGGTGCTGGTGCCTTTTGCCTATGAGCACACAGTCGGCACTCAACTCACAATCAGCTCCGCGGATCCGGCGATGAGCAAGATTGATCTGGGCGCGATCAAGTCGCGTCTGGCCGACAAGGGCTTCGGCGATGTCACAGTCGCCACGTCGGAGTCGCCGGTTGGACCGTCGCTTGTGTACTATGTCCACGGTTCTTCGGCCGATGCGTCGAATGCGTTTGCGGCGACGCGCGATCTGGTGCCGGCGGCCGCGGCCAACGGGAGTGTTTCGATCGAGCCATGGCGTGTGCGCGAGTCGGGGAGTCTGCTCGCCCAGATCAGCGCCCGTGTCTTCGAGGTCCATGTGACCTCCGAGGGGAAGACAGACGCGCAGGTCACCGACGAGATCCGTGCGCAATTGGCCTCGCAGGGGATGCAGGTCCAGAACCTGACCTACACACGCGATCCGGTCACCGGCGAGACAAGAGTCCAGGTCGAGGGAGCCGCAACAACATCAAGCGGCGATGCCCAGATAAAGGTCGAGGAGGTGCGCCAGGGCAGTTCAGCCGACGGCCAGTTCCAGACACAAATCAATGTCGCGGCGCCGGACAAGAACCTGAGCGACGCCGAAAAGATCGCGCAAGTCAAAGAGCAGCTCGCCAAGCAGGGAATCACCGACGCCGAAGTCACGATCAAGGACGGCAAGATCGAAGTGAAGGCAACCAAGAAAACGCCGTAACCAATTTCGCGACTCGTCTCTCAACGGCGCGGCAAATTCGGATTTGCCGCGCCGTTTCTTATCTGTAGCCGGATTAAGTGGAGGGGGTGCTGATAGGAATGGCGATGGGAGTTGTAATGGGTGCCCCACAGCTTGCTGTGGGCACGCTCCCCGCGCGAACAGCGCATTTGCGCACATCACGCTCCCCACAGCAAGCTGTGGGGCACCCTGTCGAGGTTTAGGCATTGGGAGATTATACCGGGTGCCACGGACAAGCCGGTACTCCGGCTTTTGGGAGAACCGGCTTGTCCGTGTCTTTTGACTGTCGCGATAAAAGACACGGACAAGGACAACCAAGCAAAGAGCCGCTTGGTTGTCCTTGTCCGTGGCACCCCCAGCGGCTCGCGGCGCCCTCACCCCCGACCCCTTCCAGAGGGAGAGGGGGGCTGTGGCGCGGGCGCCCTCGCCCGCGTTCACCGCGAAGCGGTGAACCCCTTGCTTGTGAGCTGGGACTGAGGATGCGCACTTCGCGCGCACGCGGCCGAGGGCGGCCGCGCCACACTGCAATACCGAGCTTCTCACCTCTCGGCGCGGAGCTGATCGCTAAACCGACAGCGCGGCGTGTCGTTTGTGCCTCATACGCGCTACAGTTGGATGCATAGATACCAAGAGGCTGGACGACAGCCCAGCCTCCAGCCTTCGCAAGGGGATCATGGTTCTTCAGAGCTCAACACGTGAACGGCGAACTCCACAATGCGGGTTGGTTAATTTATGTCGCAAGGTGGATAAGGAGTGCAGGTATTCGGCTGAACGCACGGGTTTGGACGGCATTCCCATACCCCCAGATTCCAGGCGTGTATAGCATGGCACCCCTGATAGTAACAGTCACACGGCGCGACGCAGGCCCCCGCATCCATAGGCGTACCAACTGACACCATGAATGCAAAGGTGAACACGGATAGGAACAAGAAGAGTGAAGTGATGGATCGACTTGAATACCTCATAATGACCTTCCTTTCTTCATTCCCCCTTGCAAAGGTGTTTCCACTGGGTTAACAGGCCGGTGAACTCATCAATGGTCCCTTGTGTCGGCCCAAACGACCTTATGATTTGTCCCTGATCCAGCAGGAAGTACATGGGGAACGTGACGAGGCCGTTGTCCATATATAGTGTCCGCTGAGAATCTCTCACCACGGTCACGTTGATTTTCTCTTTGGCAACGAATTCCATGAGTCGAGCCGGATCTCCGTCCAGAACGATGACGGCAGGCGGTACATTGCCCAACGCGGAACGGCTCGCTTCGCCAAACGCCTTTACCGTTTCGGTGCAGGACGCACAGTCCCCGGAAGTGTAGATCAGGAGTCCACCCGCCGGGAGCAAATCGGGTATTTGCGCGCTCGCCGCCCCATCCGGTTTCCAAAGCGGTATGTCAGGAAAGGACTTGCCCACCTCAATACCACGAATGCTACTCAATAGATACTGCTCGCGCGCCTGTAGTTTCTGCGCGGCGTCGGCTGATTGGCGGCTTCTTGTATACAAACCTCCGAGTGAAGCGCCAAGGACACCGGCCACCACGGCGACCACTGTATACAGCCCGATCTTCTTAAGCATCTCAAGCCTCCGTCTCGCATGCTCTACGTTCTGAGCTTCCAATCAACTGCGCCCCCCTGAGCGTTCACCTCAGAGTCAGCGACGTCAAATCGTAGTTGGTAATCCAGGTGCCATTCCATAGACGCCCCACAATCCGGCGCCGGATCAGTCCCTCAGGCGACACATAGTCCACGATATCTGTCCCGAAAGACGGTGTATAGATGAATCGAATCCGCCAGCAGTCGAAAGTGCCGGCTGGGGTTGAGATAGCCTCTCTTCCCTCGATCACTTTGTCAATGCGATAAGGGCGCATATCACTCGAGTCACGAAAGGTCCAGAAGAGGCCCGTATGCTGAGGATAGGCGAGGATCAGCGGCAACGTATCAGCCGGGTCGGCCGCTTGGCAGTCGGCCAGACCCGGAGCATCCGGTAAAGCAGCCCCGAGCCAGGGGATGCTCGGGGCCTGAGGCGAGGAAACGTCCCCGGTAAGTGCATTTGGTGAATGCGGAATCCGCCGCGGCAAGCTCGCCCCTGCGGCGGATGATACTACCTGCTTACTGGACAGCAGGTACATCCCTTCAGCGAGATTCAAATACTTCCGTTCGGGAATTCCGTCGATCATCTCGGATCCAACATCGATCCCGCGCAGAGTATAGGAAAGAACTCCCGAACGGATCGTATCGACCCGTTCCACTGTTAGGATCACGCTGGCCGAGTTACCTGGAACAGTGTCGATTTCAATCGGGCTTCCGTGTACCCAAGTTAGCACACAGCTGTAAGTCCACTGATTGCCCAACGCCAGGGGATAGGAAAACGATTTCGATTTTGAATCAATCGACTTGCTGCATCCTGTCAGTATTAGCCCCGCAATTGCGGTGGTGAGCAGTAGCTTCATATCACCTCCAGTGCCATAGCTGCCGACTGGCCACACGGTTCCCGGCGTGGCATGACCAGAATGCGGGGGGGGGGGGGGGGGGGAGGGAAAGGGCGCGATGGGGGAAAAAAGAAAAAAGTGGGCAGGATTCCCGCAAAAAAAAAACAAAAA
>JAKAKI010000002.1 GCA_021813505.1 bacterium
TGCTCGGTTTCCGGCTCATGTTTTGCCGTCTGATCGAGCACGATGATCTCGTAATCGGGAGTATCCTGCTTCAGCGCGCACTGGAGCGTCTGCACCAGAAGCCGCTCCCGGCCGTAGGTCGGGATGATAAGGCTGACTTTCATGGGGGCAACAGTACAAAGGTCGAAGGTTGGAGGCAATTGACTGCAGGTCTACGCAGTCGAGGCGGGTTTGGCTCGTGCAGCCACATCGGCGATGGTCAGGAGTTTTTCCCTCACCTCAAGATCAATTTGAGAGCTGGGGACGAAAGCCGCCAGCTCATAGAAGTTCTTCTTCGTCATCACGTTCGGGAAGCCAAGCTTCTCATAGTATTTCTCGAATACCGGTCTCAGGAAATCATCGCTCACTTTCGTCTCCCTGTCCCATGGAGACCCTTTGCCAAGCGTAGAGAGGGCATTCTGGACCTCGGATATCGCAGCTTTCATGGCTACCCTCCTTCGCTCAACTTCCGGTTCTGCGAAGATCGGGCCGTGCACAGTGCTTTGACGGGCTGTTTCCACGGCATACGCATCGAGAGCTGCAGGTACGCAGAGATAGTTCTCGATTTCACGAGAGCTCCAGATCATTCCAGTAACACCAAGATCGGTTGGGAGCTTAAGATCCAGTCTGTCGAAGAGTGCAACACCCAGGAGATGTGGAACAGCCTCGCGCAGACCGAAGAAGTGTTGTCTAGCCCGATTAGGGTCATTCCCGACGTAGTGGACGAACGGCATCGCCAGCGCTTCTTTTGCTTCTGTCAGGGCAAGCCGCTCCGCGAAGGCACGAAGTATAGCTAAGTCTGTCGAACCCTCCAGGTATAGAACCCAACCAGTTTGTTCCGCCTGGTAGTAGTGTTCGAATCCAATCTCGCGAAGTGCCTTCTGAACTTGACTGCCACGATCATCGATTCGGTGAGGCTTGCCCACGAATGCGACGACCATGTCTTTCCCGGCAGCTTCGTTGAGGAGAACTTCTGAGTGGCTGGCGGCGATAATCTGATTGCCATTTCGGTCAGCGACGTCGGTTAGGAGTTGGTAAATCTGCCGCTGACGTAGAATTTCAAGATGGGCATCGGGCTCGTCGAGCAGCAACACGGCACCTGGATTTGCATACATGTAGGCCAATAGAAGGAGCGTTTGCTGTAGGCCCCGCCCCGCCGATGATATGTCCAGCCGCACGGTTCGCTCTTTGTACCCCATTGTTATTTCGCCGCGTTCAGCAATGTAGATTGGCCCCTCCAACTCTACGCCGAAGAGTGCTGCGATCTCACCCGAGAGCTGCTCCCAGTGTGTTGGCTCTGACTGATAAACAGCGAGACAGAGATTGCGAAGTACTTCCGCTGTACGCCCTTCGCCCACTCTCACGTTGACAGCGCCACGTTCAAGGCGTGTCTCATTCGCAGACAATCCAGACATTGGAGGTAAGAACGCAACTTGGATTCCTGTCGCCTCGTCAGGAACAGGCATTCTCTCTGGAGGATCACCTTCTGAGACGCGGAGAGGCCTACAAAACAATGACTCATCATTGGCGTAATCGAACTCAAGCCCGCAGACCCATGCCCGCTCCGTCGAGATACCTTCGACTATTACGTCGATACGAACATTAGTCGTCGCGACCGCCTTGTTGCCAGATCGCGTGACCTCTCTCACGTGCAGGTTTCGCCAGAGCAGGTTAGCCTCAGGCACCGGTACAGCTATGAGATCTCTTCTGTTGATAGCTGCGCCGGGCCGCTTGCCTGTCGGCTTCTTAGTTCCGCGCTTCTTCTCACTCCATCTCTTAACACCGATTTCCCAAAGTGAAAGTGCCTGCAGGGCGGATGTCTTCCCGGAGTTATTTGGACCCACGAAAAGGACGGGGTGGCCCAGCTCAATTTCGCTTTCTTCAAGCTTCTTGAAATTTCGAATTGTGAGTTTGGTCAGCATGCTAACGCACCTCGCGCCGTCCTCGGTTGCAGGCTTAGGATATGGCCTCAATCCGGCCTAACAAGGTAATCCTTTTCACCCCAAGAACGGATACCGCCAGTCCTTGGGCGGGACGAAGGTTTCTTTCACGGCGCGCGGGGTGACCCAGCGCAGCAGATTGATCATGCTGCCGGCTTTGTCGTTGGTGCCGGAAGCGCGGCCGCCGCCGAAGGGCTGCTGGCCGACCACGGCGCCGGTCGGCTTGTCGTTGATGTAGAAGTTGCCGGCGGCATTGGTCAGGGTGCGCGCCATCCGGGCGATGGCGTAACGGTCTTGCGCAAAGATGGCGCCGGTGAGGGCGTAGGGGGAGACCATGTCGCACTGCTGGAGCGTTTCGTCGAGCTTGTTGTCGGGGTAGACAAAGATCGTCAGCACCGGCCCGAAGATTTCCTCGCAGATCAGCTTGAAACGCGGGTTGGTGGTCTGGACCACGGTCGGCTCGATGAAATAGCCGACCGAGTCGTCGCATCTCCCGCCGGCGAGGATCGTGGCGTCGGGCGCCGACCTGGCGTGATCGATGTACGATTTGATCGAATCGAAGGCAGCCTTGTCGATGACGGCGTTGATGAAGTTCGAGAAGATGGCGGGGTCGCCCATCTTCATCTGCTTCATCTGATCGAGGAGCCGCTCTTTCACTGCGGGCCAGATCGATTCCGGAATATAGGCGCGCGAGGCCGCGGAGCATTTCTGCCCCTGGTACTCGAACGATCCGCGCAGGAGCGCCACGACCAGCGCGTCGACATCGGCGGAGCAGTGGGCGAAAACGAAATCCTTGCCGCCGGTTTCGCCGACAATTCGCGGGTAGGAGCGGTACGACGCGATGTTGTTGCCGATGCGGCGCCACATGGCCTGGAAAGTCGAAGTCGAGCCGGTGAAATGCACGCCGGCAAAGTGTGGCGAATCGACTGCAGGGTCGCCCACCTGTCCGCCGGAACCGGGGACGAAATTGATCACGCCGGGTGGCAGGCCGGCTTCCATCAGGAGTTTCATGATGTAGTAGGCCGAGTACACGGCGCTGGAAGCAGGCTTCCAGAGAACCACATTGCCCATCAGAGCTGGGGCGGTCGGCAGATTCCCCGCAATCGACGTGAAGTTGAACGGTGTCACTGCGAAGACGAATCCCTCGAGCGGGCGATGTTCGACATAGTCCCAGATGCCCGGTGCCGAGTTGGGCTGCTGGGTGAAGATTTGGCGCGCGTAGTGGGGGTTGAAGCGGTAGAAGTCGATCAGCTCGCAGGCGGAGTCGATTTCGGCTTGGAACGGGTTTTTGCTCTGTCCGTTGACGGTCGCGGCGTTGAGAATCTGCCGGTACGGCCCGGCCAGGAGATCGGCAGCCTTCAGGAAGATGGCGGCCCGGTGCTCCCAGTCCAACGCTGCCCAAGCCGGGGCCGCCTTCCGCGCGGCCTCGATGGCGCGCTCGACGTGGGCTTTCGACGCTTTGTGAAACCGGGCGAGCACGTGGCCGTGCCGATGGGGCATGCGGCAGTCGCCCAGATCACCGCTCGTGACCTCTTCGCCGCCGATGAAGAGGGGAATTTCGAACTGCCCACCGCGTTGGGCCTCGATCTGCTTTTTGAGCTCCTCACGTTCCGGGTTTCCCGGTGCGTAGCTTTTGATCGGTTCGTTTCTCGGCTCGGGGACGTTGATGATGGCGTTGAGCATGGCGGGAGACCTCACGTGGGATCGGGTTCGTTTAGCGACTAGCGTCGCAAAATACGATCTGGGAGAAGAAGTGCAAAGACGCGGGAGGGCTTCCCCGAACAGAATACGGAGGATTCTGACAGGGGGGACGGAGTGGACCTAGTGGACCCAGTGGACTGAGTGGACGAAGTGGGCTGGTGCGAAGGAGGCGCTAAACTGTTTGGAAATAATGGATTGTAGGGGTGTGTCCGGAGTTGTCCTGGCAGGGGTCTGAGCATCATCAGGCCGGAGGCGAGCAGTGCCAGGCGGTTGTAATCGGCGATGGGACCGACGTATGTAGACGAGCGACTACCGCCGGCCTCCCCGTCCGCCCGGCGCCAATGGCCACCATCCAGAATTTCCAGGCACAGTTCATGGAATACCTCCACGATTCCTTACCGGGATGGCCGGGCATTGGCTCCCGGCTTCGATGGAATTGGGAGCTTCCCAGTCCAGATTCTCCGACTTTTCCACATTTTGTGCGGGGGGCATCCGGCCCCCCTGATTTTCCTTGCATCAGCGACGGCAGCCGATATCTATTCCGCCAACCATCGCGCCATTTGCGCGTAAAATTGATCATTATGTCAGCTGGGCGCATAGATGGACGGTGAGATCGATTCACTTCTGCAAGTGACCTGCGGGGATGTGCCCCGAAGATTGCGCAACTCCAAGTACGCTGTCCGCCAGAATCGGTTCGGCCGGGGCATCTTCGCGACCAGTCCGATTGCGGCCGGGGAGACGGTGCTCCGTTTTCGCGGGCCGATCATCGATTTCGAGCGTTCCCGCAATCCGCGGTTCGAGTGTTTCTGTGTTCAAGTCGGCCCGAACAGCTACACGCTGACCTGGGCGCCCGAGCGGTTCATCAATCACAACTGTAATCCCAATCTGGGATTCCAGGAGTCGCGCACGCTGCGGGCATTGCGACGGATCGAAGCGGGCGAGGAACTCACGTTCGACTACTCGACGTCGATGGCGGAAAATTCGTGGACCATGGAGTGTGGCTGCGAGTCGGCGAACTGCCGCCACGTGATCGGGGATTTCATCGATCTGCCCCTCGAACTGAAGAACCGCTACCGCCTACTGGGCATTATTCCCGCATGGCTTTCTGAAGACTTTGAGAGACAACAAATTGAACTGCGGGCGAGGCGGCTGGTGCCGTTTCCCCCTCCCGGCAATGGGAATGGAAACGGGAACGGGAATGGTAACGGGAATGGTCATCATTAATATTCCCCTCTGCACGGCCCGCCAAAAAAACCGCTCGACAAATCTGACAAATAGCGTATATTTTTGACCAAATGGTTCGCCTGGTTATGACTCACATCTGCTCTTACAACGTTCATTGCCGCCTCGTGCACAGCCTCGACTGGGGTAACAAGTGCATTTGTACCGGGCGGGATGGGCGCGGCGTTCTGGCCTGACGGTCCAGACGCTACCACCTTTTTCCCGCAATGACTGCTGAACAGACGCTCCGGCGTCTTGTCTTTTCACATACACTCTTGGCAAACCTGTTTGGCCCCTCACTTCCGGGGCAGGAGAGAAACTTGATCGAGAATCCATTCATCGTGCGGCCACATCGATTCGGACGGGGTCTCTATGCCACCCGGCGGATCAAGGCGGGTGGTCTGGTGCTGCGGTTCCGCGGTCCGCTCATCGATTTTGAACGCTCACGCAATCCGCGGTTCGAGTGTTACTGCGTGCAAGTGGGGCCGAACAGCTACACGCTGACCTGGGCGCCAGAGCGGTTCATCAATCACAGTTGCGAGCCTAATCTCGGATTTCTGGATGACCGCGAACTGCGCGCGTTGCGCGCCATTCGCCAAGGGGAAGAGCTCACGTTCGACTATTCCACATCGATGGCCGAGAATGCGTGGACAATGGAATGCCGCTGCGGCTCTCCCCGCTGCCGTCATCTGATTGGCGACTTTGTGGATTTGTCGGCGGACCTCAGGACACACTACCGCGAATTGGGTATTGTTCCCGAGTGGCTTTCGCCGGATTTTGAACGTCAACAACTGGCGGCAAGATCCGGAGGGCGGATCCCCAACTGGTATCCCGGCAACGGGAACGGCAGGGGAAACGGGAATGGCAATGGAAATGGTAACGGCAATGGCAACGGACACGGGAAGACGGTCAGTGGTGGTGTCTCGTCGGATAATCCTCGTGTGCGATATATCGTAACTCTCAGACGCATGTCGAAGAAGTCAGGAGCATCCTCATGACCGCAATAGCACAGAGTATCACGGAGACTGTCGGGAAGACCCCGCTCGTCCGGTTGAGCAAAATCGGCGCGGGGCTGAAAGGCGACCTGGTCGCCAAGCTGGAATCGTTCAACCCCGCTTCCAGCGTCAAGGACCGCATTGGGCTGGCGATGATCGATGCCGCGTTGGCGTCAGGCAAAGTCAAGAAAGACACAGTTCTGATCGAGCCGACCAGCGGCAATACGGGGATCGCGCTGGCATTTGTGGCGGCGGCGCGAGGACTGAAGCTGATCCTCACCATGCCGGAGACAATGAGCATCGAGCGGCGCAAGCTGCTCGCGGTGTTCGGAGCCGAGTTGGTGCTGACACCCGGTACCGAGGGCATGCCGGGGGCGATCCGCAAAGCCGAGGAGCTGGCCAAGGCCAATCCCCATTACCTGATGCTGCAGCAATTCGAGAACGCCGCCAATCCGGAGATTCACCGCAAGACCACTGCCGAGGAGATCTGGAACGATACGGACGGCAAAGTGGATATCCTGGTGTCAGGGGTCGGCACCGGGGGAACGATTACCGGTGTGGCGGAAATCATCAAGAAGCGCAAACCGTCGTTTCGCGCAATTGCGGTCGAACCGACCGATTCCCCAGTGCTCTCCGGCGGGAAGCCCGGACCGCACAAGATTCAGGGCATCGGTGCAGGATTCGTCCCCAAAGTGCTGCGCACCGAACTGATCGACGAGATCATTCAGGTGAAGACGCCGGATGCCGGCGTGATGGCGCGAAGGCTGGCGAAGGAGGAAGGGATCCTCTCTGGTATCTCCTGCGGGGCAGCGGCGCATGCGGCGGTCGAAGTCGCCTCGCGGTCGGAGAACGCCGGGAAGCTGATCGTAGTGATCCTGCCGGATACCGGCGAGCGGTATCTGAGCACGTGGCTGTTCGAGGAGGCGTAGGCGGCATGCGCCAGCCTGGTGCATGATCCCGGAATCCTGAAGTGCAGCGCGAGGGGGCGTATGCAATACGCCCCTACACGTCCATCTCGCTTCTCGACCATGGTGTGGGCGCTGTCCAGCGGCGTGGTTCATGATCAGAGGTGTGGGTTGATTAACGATCGCTGTCGTGAATTCGAGTCGCCGCGGGAACGTTTCCGCGAGTACCGGTGGGCGGAGCCCACCCGATTTCCCTGAGAGTCAGGCAAGTAGGGCGGGCTTTGCCCACCTTTCTCTTTCGCAGGTCGCGGGTTCGCAGGATTTTCAACACACCCCAAAGATCTGCGCCCTGTTGGAGATTGCGTCTCGGCCTCGAAAATCTGCTTCGGATCGCTGGGGTGAGCGGTGTATGTTGTGGCAGTCAGACTGGTGGAATGCGAGCGCGCGCAAACGCCGCACCATGTCTGAAATGTGAGTGACACGATGTCAGATTGCGACCAGCCCCAATCTCAGGGACTGACCCGTTTTGCCACTGCCGGCGGGTGAGCGGCAAAGATGGGTCCGGTGGACCTTTATGAGATTGTTCGGAACTTGAATGTCCCGATGCCGCCCGAGGTGTTGGTCGGGCTGCAGACATCGGATGACGCCGGGGTCTATAAGATCGGTCCGGATCTGAATCTGGTCCTGACGGCCGATTTCATCGCGCCGACGTGTGACGATCCCTACCTGTATGGGCGGATCGCGGCCGCCAATTCGCTGTCGGATGTCTATGCCATGGGGGGGGTGCCGAAGGTGGCGCTCAATCTGTGCTGTTTCCCGGCACGGGGAGTCGACAAGAGCGCGCTGACCGAAATCTTGCGCGGGGGTCTGGATGCCATCACCGAGTCCGGTGCGGTGCTGATCGGCGGACACACGGTCAAAGATAACGAACTGAAGTATGGGCTCTCGGTGACCGGAGTCGTGCGGGACGCGGATATCAAGACCAACGCGGGAGCGCGCGCCGGCGATCTTCTAATTCTCACCAAGCCGATCGGCACCGGCGTGGTCATGAGCGCGCAGAAAAGCGGCCTGATCACCGAAGGTGAAGCGATGCCGGTCTTGGAACGGATGGCGCAACTTAGTAAGACGGCGGCGGGGCTGATGAATCAGTTCGGCGCGCATGCGGCGACTGATATCACCGGGTTCGGTCTGGCCGGGCACGCGCTGGAAGTCGCGTCTGCCAGCAAAGTCGGGGTGCGCTTTCAGGCGGGGAAAGTTCCCCGGTGGCCACTGGCGGTACAGTTGGCCCAGAAGGGCGTGAAGACCGGAGTGAAGCTGGCCGAGGGGAAGCCGGGGGACGAGAAAGTTGTCTTCGGCGATGCAATGAGCGCAGAGGAACGGATGCTCTATTTCGATCCGCAAACTTCGGGTGGCCTGTTGATTTCGATTGCGCCAAAGGATGCCAACCGGCTCTTGCAGGCGCTGGCCGACGCGGGCATCGCCGATGCCGCCATCTGCGGTGAGGTGTTTGCGAGCGAGCGGGCGCGTGTGGAGGTCGAAGCGTGAGGATACCGCCTTGTTGAATGCGCGTGAGTGGAGGGCGAGGCTCCTGCCGAGCCTTGTTTCCGCGCGGAATCAAGGCTCGGCAGGAGCCTCGCCCTCCCACGCAGTGAGATCTACCTAACCGCATCACAAACAATCGAGAAACCTATTCGCATAAGACATTTCACTGGGTGGCGGTTCAATCCGGACGTGGTTGGCAATCCGGCGTTGTGTGTCAGTCCGCCGTACGATCAGTTTGATCCGGCCATGATCAAGCGGCTGGAGGCGCAGAGTCCGTACAATGTCGCCCGTTTGGTCAAGGCGCGTCCCGACTGGCAGCCGGACATGACGGGCGAACAGTATCGGCGGGCCGCAGCATTGATGAATGAGTGGATCACCAGCGGGGCGTTGGCTGCTGACGAAGGGCCGGGGTTCTACCCGTATTCTCAATCGTACACAGTCGGGAGCGACCGGCTGACGCGCTGGGGATTCATTGCGTTGGGCGATCTCCGCGATGCCGGTGTCCACACGCACGAGGAAACGCATTCCCATGTTCGTGAGGACCGCTGCCGTCTGCGGCTGGCGACCGCCGCGGACTTTGGGCTCATCTTCATGATCTATTCGGATCCGGCGCAGGCGGTCGACCGGCTCTTGCGCGACTGCGAAAGCGGCGAGCCGATTCTGGTCGCCGAGCAACCCGATGGCTCAATCCACCAGTTGTACTCCTGCCGCGATCAAGTGAGACGCGACCGGGTGATCAAGCACATGGCGGCGTTCGATTGCGTGATTGCCGATGGGCATCATCGCGCGGCGGCGGCGTTCGATTCCTGGCGCACGACGCAGGACGAATCGTGGGCGTACGCGGCGATGGCGTTTTTCAACGCCGACGCGCCGGGGATGACCGTCCTGCCGATTCACCGGGCGGTGGCGCGCGACCGGACCTGGCGATTTGAGAATTTCCTGGAGCGGCTGTCCGACGATTTCGAGGTGTTGGAGCTGCCGGCCGCGGGGCTGTCGCCACGGCAAGTCGTTGCGCACCTTGAAAATCAAGTTCAACATCGGCAAAACGCGGAGCGGGTCGCGTTCGGCATGATCGGTCCGGACCCGAACCGGGCGTTTCTTGTGGAGGCGCCGGTGCTGCTCCCCCACCGCTGGCCATGGCCGGCCAATTCGCATCCGTCCTGGCGCGGATTGGCGACGGCGATCTTCGAAACTGGAGTCTTACGGTCGGTTTTGGGGTATTCGGATGGCCAGATTGACGCCGGCACGGGGATGGAGTTCACCAAGGACTCGGCCGCCTTGATCGACTGGGTGCGTACGGAGCGGTACCAGCTCGGGTTCATTCTGCCGGCAACATCGCTGGCGTCGATTCTCGAAGTCGCCCGGCTGGGACAGAATCTTCCCCGAAAATCGACTTTTTTCTTTCCGAAGTTGCTGACCGGATTGACCATCCACCGCATGGAACCAGTGTCCTCGATGTGAGGTTCAATTCATTGGCACAGCGCCAGGTGGCGTTTCACCTGCGTGTTTTTCGCATGGGAAGCGTATTCCCAGTTCACAGCAACTTTAGCCGGGGACAAACAAATGCCAAACCAACGGCCAAAGACACTTGGAGAATACAAGAATACACGACCGGTTTACGAGACGGTCAAAGACGAAATGCGGCGCAATGTGATCAGCAAATTGCGTGCGGGCGAGACATTGTTTCCCGGCATTGTCGGCTACGAGAAGACGGTTGTTCCGGCGCTGGTCAATGCCCTCCTCTCGCGCCATAACTTCATTCTGCTGGGGTTGCGCGGGCAGGCCAAGACACGGATTGCGCGCGCCCTCGTGTCGTTTCTCGACGAGTACACGCCCGCAATCAAAGGATCGCCATTGAATTGCCACCCGTTGAAACCGGGGTGCGCCTATTCGCGGCGGATCCTGGCGGAGCAGGGCGACAATGCCGAAATCGACTGGATCCATCGTGACCAGCGATACCAGGAGAAGCTTGCGACGCCGGACGTGACGATTGCCGATCTGATCGGCGATCTCGATCCGATCAAGGCGGCACGCGAGCGGCGCGATTTCTCAGACGAGGAATCGATCCACTACGGGATCATCCCGCGCACCAACCGCGGGATCTTCGCGATCAACGAGCTGCCCGATTTGCAGCCGCGCATCCAGGTGGGACTGCTCAATATTCTCGAGGAGAACGATCTGCAAATTCGCGGCTTCCCGGTACGGATTCCCCTGGACCTGGCGCTGGTGTTCACGGCCAATCCGGAGGATTACACCAACCGTGGGAATATCATCACGCCCCTGAAGGACCGCATCGATTCGCAGATTATCACGCACTATCCGGCGAACATCGAACAGTCGCAGGCGATCACCGATCAGGAGGCGTGGACCAAGCGCAACGGCGCCGAACCGGCCATTCCCGATTTTTACCGGGAGATCGTCGAGGAGATTGCATTCGCGGCGCGCGAATCGGAATTCGTCGACCAGTCTTCGGGCGTGTCGGCCCGTGTGCCGATCTCGGTTTTGGAGAACATCGTATCGAATGTCGAACGGCGCAATCTGCTGACCGGAGACCAGTGCACCGTACCGCGCATTGCCGATCTGGCCGCGGCGATTCCCGCGATTTCCGGGAAGGTCGAGCTGGTGTATGAAGGCGAACGCGAGGGGCCGCGGATGATCGCGGTCAACGTGCTCGGCCGTGCGGTGTCGCGCGTGTTCGAACGCCGTTTCCCCAGGATCGAAAAGGACAACGGACTGCCGGCGAAAGCCGATCCGATCTTCGGGAAGGTCATTTCGCATTTCAGCGGGCAGGCGACCATCGATGTGTCGGACGATATGCCGTTTTCCACGTACGAGCACGCATTGGGAAGGGTGCCGACCTTGAAGCGGGTGGCGCAGCAATTCCTGAAGACCACGAAGGCGGAAGACACGGCGCTGGGAATGGAGTTCGTGCTGGAGGGGCTGCATCAGCAGAATCTAATCGCGAAGACGGCGGTTGACTCGATCTACCGGTACACCGACATGCTGGCGACCATGCTTGACAACCTACGCCGGGACGACTGAGAACTTCTTGTATGCGATTTCAGTACTCCGAGTGGGACGAGGATCTGATCCGCCGGCTTCTGGCGCAGCGGGACTTGCTGCGCCTGTTCAACTACTTGTTGCTGCAGACCAATGGTGACGTGGATGAGGCGCTGCGGTGGATGAAGTACCTGCAGGAGCAGGGCGTGCTGTCCACCGATATCGATTTGAAGGATTTCGAGAAAAAACTCAAGGATGATCGCATTATCCATCAGAAGGGTGACCGGCTGGAGCTGACCCCCAAGGGGGAGAAACAAATCCGGCAGGCGTCGCTCGATCAGGTGTTCCAATCACTGAAATCCGACGCGCAGGGGAATCATCCGATCCAGCGCGAGGGCTCCGGGTCGGTCGAACCACTGCCGGAGCGGCGTCCGTTTGCGTTCGGCGACTCGGCCAATGACATCGATTTCAACGAGTCGTTTACCAATGCGATGAGACGCGCCGGGAGCGACGAATGGTCGCTGACGGAGCCGGATTTATCGGTGCGCCAGACCGAAGCCGCCACCTCCTGTGCCACCGTTCTGCTTCTGGACATCTCGCATTCGATGATCCTCTACGGTGAGGATCGCATCACCCCGGCCAAGCAGGTCGCGATGGCGTTTGCCGAGATGATCCTGACGCGGTATCCGAAGGACTCTCTTAACGTGGTTGTTTTCGGCGACGATGCGGCCGAGATCAAAGTCGAAGATCTGGCGTACGTGGGTGTGGGACCGTATCACACGAATACGCAGGCGGGATTGCGAATGGCGCGGCAACTCCTGTTGCATCGCAAGTATCACAACAAGCAGATCTTCATGATCACCGACGGCAAGCCGTCGGTCATCCGCCGCAGCAACGGACAGCTTTACAAAAACCCGATCGGCCTCGATCCGATGATCGTCAACCGTACGCTGGATGAGGCGGTGATTTGCCGGAAGAAGAAGATCACGATTACGACCTTCATGGTCACCTCCGATCCGTATCTGCAGCAGTTTGTGCGCAAGCTCACCGAGCTCAATCACGGCCGCGCCTATTTCACGCCGCCGGATCGTCTCGGCGGTTACATTTTCTGGGATTTCATTCGAAACAGCCGGCGGCGGCTGCGGTAGCATGCTGATTGGACAACCTGGCAGCCTTGTAGCATAGCCCCTTGTGGGCGTTGTTGGATTGGCATACCTCGTTCCGAAGACGGATGTACGATGCCCACGGAGAGCGGCCACGAGGGCCTATGCTACGAGAGAGTTGATCACGCGCCGGGTGTCACTCCCACCCATTCGGAACCATCGGCGAAGTATTCCTTCTTCCAGATGGGAACGGATTTCTTAAGGCGGTCGATGCCGGCGCGGGCGGCATTGAAGGCGGCGTCACGGTGGGCGGCGCCTGCCGACACGACAACGACCAGTTCGCCGACGGACATTCGTCCGATGCGGTGCACCATGGCGAGGCGATTGATCGGGAATTCGCGCGTGATGGCATCGGCGATTTCCTGCATCAGCCTTTCGGCCATTGGCACATAGGCTTCATACTGCAACGCGATGACTTCACGGCCTTCGGAGTGGTTGCGTACCACGCCGGAGAATGAGCAGATGGCGCCATTGGCAGGATCCGCGACGAGCAATTCGATCTCAGCGGCCGTGAATGGACCGGTGCGGATCGCAATGTACAGGGGCGATGGCATCATCCACCTGACACGGGCGGGATGAACGCGACACGGTCCCCGTCGTGAACAACCGTGTCGGCCGTGACATACTGTTCGTTGACCGCAAACATGGTGACGCTGCGCAACTCCGGCCGGGCTTTGCTGCCGAGCACTTGCGTGTAGATGTCCGCAACCTTGAGGCCTGGCGAAGTCTCGATGGCGATTTCGGCTCGACCCATCAGGTCGCGGTAGATGGCGAAGAATTTGACTGTTATAGCCATGTCAGTATCGAGGGATTGAGGAATCGGCTTCGAGTGACCAGCGGTCGATGCCACCGTCTATATTCTTAGCGCGTTTGAAACCGTGTGATCGGAGCCATTCGACCGCGCTCGCCGAGCGAATTCCGTGATGACAGAGGACGGCGATTTCGTTTTCACGAAGGTGCCCCAGTTCTGAATCGGCGCGACGGGGGAGGTCGCCCAATGGAATCAATTTTGCCTGCGGGATGCTCGCGATCGCGGCCTCGAACGGCTCACGCACATCCAAAACCAGCAGCGGTTCACCGGCCGCCAGCCGCCGCCTCGCGATCCGTGGGGTCATACGATTTTCGTGATCGTAATCCTCACCGGCGAGTCCAGCTGGTGGGGTAATGCAGGAATCGGCGTACTCAACCGGCTGGGTGATGGTTGGATGATCGCCGCACACTGCACAATTCGGATTGCGGGGTATCTGAATGTGTTCGTTTGTCATGGCGAGCATGTCGAGCACCAGCAGACGTCCAATCAGCGGATCACCGATTCCACAGATCAGCTTGATCGCCTCCCCGGCCTGGATACTACCAATCATTCCGGGCAGGGCGCCCAGGACGCCGGCGTCGGCGCATCCGGGGATCACACCAATAGGCGGCGGGGACGGGTATAGGCAACGGTAACAGGGTCCGAGGCCTGACACGAAGACCGAAGCGCGACCTTCGAACTGCAGGACACTCCCGTACACATTTGGTTTCTTCAATATGACGCAAGCATCGTTCACAGCGTATCGGGTGGGGAAGTTGTCGCTTCCGTCGATGACGAGGTCGTAGTCAGCGAGAATGTACATGGCATTGGCTGCCGTCAGACGAAGTGCGTGTTCCATTAGCCGGAGCTGCGAATTGAACCCCCTGAGCCGTTGCCCGGCCACCACGACTTTCGGTTGTCCGATATCACCCTCACGATACAAGACCTGGCGATGAAGATTGTTCAGATCGACGACGTCGTCATCGATCAGGCCCAGCGTCCCGACACCGGCGGCCGCCAGATAGAGTGCCGCTGGACAGCCCAGCCCGCCCAGTCCGACAATCGCCACTCTGGCGGCGGCGAGCTTTTCCTGCCCCTCGGCGCCGATCTGCGGCAGACGAATCTGGCGGGACCAGCGGGCCATATCGCCGGGTGTCAGCATCATGGGGAATATACGTTACTCACACGCGCTCGTGGTGGGGGATGTGACAGTACAACAACGTTGAAAAATCCCAGAGGAATTCAGCGACTTTCGGTATGGTGGTTGTGCTCCTGCAAGTGGCGCTCATATCGTAAGCCTTGGCTTGGGATGTGAGGAGCGGGCGAGGTTCCGGCCGCGCCTTTTTGCCGCGCGAAAAAAGAGGCTCGGCAGGAGACTCGCCCTCCCACCTGCCGGTGCTCATTGGATAACCTGAAGAAGTATCACTTGATCGAGTGCCGGATGAAGTTTACCATCGTGCGAATTGAATTGGGGATGGAGTCCCCCCTTGACCGCCGACTTGGCTGATGACTCCTGCAGCGCATAGAGTTCGGCCGAGGGAGGAAGTGGTCAGTGAATATCGTTTACGTTGCAGTTGGAGGGATGCTGGGTGCGGTGGCGCGCTACGTGCTTGGCGGGCTGATACATCGCGCCTATCCGGGGACATTCCCATTGGGAACGCTGGTGATCAATGTACTCGGGTGCATTGTGATCGGCCTGCTCACGACCCTCGCCGATGATCGTGGAGTGCTTTCGCCGCAAATGCGGCTCTTCCTGTTCATTGGAGTACTCGGAGGATTCACGACGTTTTCAACGTTTGGGTATGAGACATTTGCACTCCTGCGGGATGGCTGGTTTCGTGCGGCCATCACGAACATGCTGGCCAATGTGGTACTGGGGTTGGGCGGAGTCTGGCTGGGGCACATCGGTGCCCGGCTTTTGTGAGGTGAGTTTATGAAGCTTCCCGAAGAAGGGTATCTGTTGCGCGTGTTTATCGGCGAGAGTGACCGCTGGGAAGGCGCGCCGCTGTATGAGGCGCTTGTCCTCAAGGCCCGGAAAGATGGTTTGGCCGGAGCGACGGTATTGCGCGGATTGATGGGGTTTGGCGCGCAGAGCCGGATTCATACCGCCAAAGTCCTGCGGCTATCCGAAGATCTTCCGATTGTCGTGGAGATCGTGGATTCGCTGGAGAAGATCGAGCGATTCGCGGACGAGATCAGCCCGATGATTTCCGACGGTATGGTGACTTTGGAGAAAGCGCGGGTCATCAAGTATCGCCACAAGGAATCCGGCTAGAGACCACACCCCGTTCGTGATCACTCTGGATGGCGCGGCAGTCAGGCGCGCTGTCTTTCCTGCGATTGAGGGAATCAGACCCGCAGACTACTGGATCCCCGCTTTCGCGGGGATGACGGTGGATGAACCTCCCGCGAAAACGCGGGCGAGGGCGCCCGCGCCACATATTTCAACAGCGATTGATCCGTGTTAACTCTTGAAAGTTGCACGAAGCGTCTTAGGCACTAAGAAATGTGGCGAGGCCGCCCTCGACCGCGTGCGCAGGCGAAGCCTGCGCTTCTTCGCAGGTTGCATGATCCGAAGAACCGGGTGCCAACGCCCCAATGTCCTTCCCGCGAAAGCGGGAATCCAGGGACACACGGTCGACTGGATCCCCGCCTTCGCGGGGATGACGAGGGACGGTGCTTCCCATGCATCGGACGATTGTCGGTTGTGAGGATACTACGGATGTCGAATGGCGGTCACGGGCTTGCGGTTTGGACTAGCTTTCTCGCCCAGACCGTTGTTGTGTCGAGCATGATGGCGTAGCCGTTGGCGGCGGGCTGCCCCCGCTGCAATGGATGGCCGCAAAACTTCCATAAACTGAATCGTTCCTGGAACCGGATAGTGCCGGCGACCAGCTTGTCGCGCCCTTGTTGCGGTATCAGGTTGCCTTTGTTGATGACGTCGACGGGCATGACATAGACACCCGGATTCTCTGCCATCGTGGCCTCGGCGTCGAAACCCTCCTGCGCAAACCGGCGATCACACAATCCCCACACATCCAGCGTGGGAAGGTCACTCCAATAGGGAATGTACCCTGCATCGACTAAGGCCAGCTTTGTGTCCGGCGGAACGGCCCGCATCGCGTCAGCGACTTCTTGCCGGGTCTGCCGCCAGTAGCGTTCGCTGGCAACCCAGTTGTTTACCTCCGGCCACTCTTTAAGCATCCAAACGAGCATCAGTGCCAGCAGGAGGGCCACTCCCCAGCGCCGTGTTGCTGGGACCAGCATGATGACGCACGGAACCGCCAGGAGCAGAAACGGCAGGAAGGCGATCTGATACCGGTGCAGGAAGTACATGACCGGCACGACCGGTAGCACGACAGCGATCTGAATGAAGACCAGGATGATTGCTGTGCCCAGCACCCATCGATGTTGGAGATTCTGCCATTGACGCAGTGCAGCGCCCCACGCCAGGAAAAAGGGGATGCCAAAGACGAGCCATTCCCCGACTCGTCCGAGCGACGGCAGCGTGCCGGCGAATTTCGCATATACCGTGTTGGGCAGCGGGCTCCCGAAATAGGCCAGCCGGAAAGCAACAAGTGCACCAGCCGTGGCCACGGTGGCCAGGACAGGAATGGCGAATCCCCTGAGTCGCCTCGAAAGCGAACCCGGCTCCGCGATGACGCCGACAACCAGCACTATGCCGCCAATCAGCAACCCTTCGGGACGGGTCAGGACGAGGCCAGGCAGGCCGATCGACAATAGCCGTTGCCGTGTGTCGGGCTTTTCGGTCAGTCCCAGAAGCGAGACAAGGAGGAAGGCGCAATACAGGGGAATCTCCAATCCACTCACCGACCAGATGGTCCATTCCGGCGTCAACGATACGAGCATCACCGGGAGCCACCAGTATCGCTGCGGTGACCACAACCGGCGGCACAGGACGAAGAGCAATGAAAGGCACCCTAACCCGAGCACAGCCCCCAGCGCGGCTGCCGCGGTCTCGATACTCAGCCCGACCCACGACGCGCCCGCCAGGATCAATACCCAGAGGAAATTCGAATATCCCTCAACCGGTGCACCCCCCGGATTCCAGGACAACCCCTGACCGTGAGCCAGGTGAAGTGCGTAACGATAGGTAATCGCAACATCGTCGATCGTGAATCCCCACAAGTAGGCCACTTGCGCGAGGTAGACAACTGCCGGCAGCGCCAGACCCCAGAGCCAAGAGGCCTGCCAGCGGGGTTCCCTTCCGTTGAGAGCAGTCGTTGAATCGTCAGTCATGCCATTGGCGAGGCGGGACGCCAGCACGCCCCTGTGGCGCGCTTCCTCCCAACAAAAGAAGACCGGACAGGAGTGTCCGGTCTACTTCTATTTCTGTCCTCAGGCGGCCGAGCATTCGTCCCCGGCCATGTCAGATTACGTGGCCATCAATGACTGCTGTCCGGCAACACGTTCTGACTGTCAGGCCAGATGATGATCGTGTCCGGCCAGATGATGGTGCTGTCACGGCCCCAGTCGCAGGGGATGGGTTCGATGTGACGGCTCCACGTGATCGGTTGATTCAGCGGCAGGGGAACGCGGATCGCGGCGGTTGGGTTCACGGTTCCACCGATATCCACAGGCGGGCACTTATCCCCGGGTTCCATGACCGAGTACTCGATCGTCGTGCCGGTGAGCGAGGACTTAACATCGTCAAGCCAGATACCGCCTCCCCAGCGGGTGAATTCGCCGGCGCGCAGGATCACGACCGCATGTGTATTGAAATCGACGTCAAATCCATTCCAAACTGGCGGGACGGTGGGATCACTGGGAATCAGGGTATCCCCCATCATCATGCCGCTGGAGTCGCCACCCCGATGGAAACGGGCCATATCGCAGGCCATGGCTGTTTCGATCCATTCTTTGAATCGTGCTTCGTCCGTGATGATGGTTTCACCGGCTCCGAGTGCGCACGGGGCGTCCGTGAAGTAGAGGGTGATGGGCATCTTGGGATCGGGTTCCCAACGGCAGCTCATGATGGTGTCGGTGCGCTCCCAGGTGACCGGCTCGGTGATGCGTCGTGAGACGAGCACCGCCGTCGTCGGCGCATAGAGTATGGCGGTATCGCCGCCCGTCATCGACAGGATCATGCAGTCGGGCGCCGGAGTGGTGACGACATACCGGACCACCGATCCGCCGCCTGGGGCGGACTGCACCTCGGTGACGTGGATGAAGCGTCCCGGTTCGGCCATTTGTTCGATGGAGACCGCGACGATCGTACTGGTATCGAAGTTGATCATCGGCGCATCGGGTCCGTAAGGATTGATCGGACCACCCGGCCAGCCGATAGTCCCATTGTTTGAGTCCGCGGGGATTGGTCCCGGATCAAACCATGGCCAGGTGTAGTCAAACTTGGGGAGACAGGAGACAGCGTTGGTCCACCACGCCTGCCAGTCGGCCTGATTGGTGATGACGACAGTCTTTGGTGTTTCGCCGCAGGCGATGTCGGAATAGAAGAGCGGGGAGTAGCCATTGAAGTCGCCGTAGCCACTCTGGCCGGGACCCGAGTCCCGCGGGCCGCCCTTGAATGGGTCGTTGCCGGTCTCACGGCCTCCACCGGCGACATGGTCTTTTGTCACGCTTCCCGGCTGGGTCGGCTTATCGCCGCTGCAGGCGGCGAGGAGAAGGAGAGCGAGCGAAATGACTATCAACCATTTGTTTTTCATGGGCTTATACTCTCTTTCGGCATCCGCGCCCGATGCCTGGCTGGGTTGATCATCGCAACACATAATACGCACCAGGGGCTCAGAAATTCCCGAATTCTCAGGTGGCGTGAGTGGGTGATTCCTGAGTCGGCGATCACTCAGATAACACCGCGCTTTAGCGCGGTGATCCGCGAGCGCCCCTCCTTCAGCTTTTGTCCCTTTCCCTTTGCTGGGGGGGCCGTAGGCTCGCAAGAACGCTTCATACTCTTCCTGGAAGGTCTTGACCCGATGATGCTCCTCTTGTCCCAAGATGTAGGCCACGACTTTCGGCACATTCGACTCGGACACCGAAAAGGCCCCGCAGCCTCTGCCCCAGGAGAACCTTCTCGGCGCAATCTGGTCTTGATTGATCCAATAGGATGAAGCCCCTTTGAGCAGTTGGACGACTTCCTCGATCGTCATTGTCGTGCACAGATCCAGCAGGACATGAACATGGTCGGGATTGACGAATACGCATCTGAGCAGAATGCTCTTTGAGCGGGCATACTCGTGCAGGAATTGCGCGACCTTCAACCGTGCGTCCCCGGTCAGAATCTTCTCACGGTTGAAGGTCCCCCAGACCAAGTGGAGCCAACACCGGGAGTAAGAGTGGACGGACATGATGAACCTGACGGAGTGTAACCTACTGAAGCGGCAAGAGTGTGTCGCCGCTTGCGAACACACCGCGCCAAAGCTGGGAGTTAGCTGATAGGCACTCGACGAGTTGAGTTAGCGTACTCTCACCATCCAGTCCTGCCAGTAGTGAGGCGACTTGCTGAAGGCCGTCACCACTTCGACACCCCGCTGAAGCGGGGTGTTAGCTGAATTGGGCGATCAATTCACACTCGCATCGCCGCCGCTGGAGCCGTTGCCGCCGTTGGCTTCGCCATTCGTGGGGGCATCGGGTTCGCCGTTGCCCTCCTCCTCGGATTTTACCACGCGGGCGACGTCGATGACCTTGTCACCCTTGTCGAGGTTGATGAGTTTGACACCCTGGGTGGCGCGGCCGAGAACACGGACGGAGGTGAGCGGCAGGCGAATGATGATGCCGCCCTGGGAAACGATCATCAACTCGTCGTCGTCGACGACTTCCTTGATGGCGATGACCTTGCCGTTGCGGTCAGTGGTCTTGATGTTGATCACGCCTTTGCCGCCGCGGTTGGTCAGGCGGTATTCGGAGATTTCGGAGCGTTTGCCGAAACCGTTCTCGGTAACCGACAGGAGTGTGGTCGCACGTTTGACGACGACCATGCCGATGACGATGTCACCCTCTTCGAGGGTCACGCCGCGCACACCGTAGGCGCCGCGTCCCATCGCGCGCACGTGCTCTTCGTGGAAGCGCACCGCCATGCCATCGCGGGTGGCGAGGATGATTTCATTGGTGCCGTCGGTGATACCCGTCTCGATGAGTTCGTCATCCTCGGGCAGGTCCATGGCATTGATGCCACCCTTGCGCGGATTGGCAAAGGACGACAGCGCGGTCTTCTTGACGGTGCCGTTTTTGGTTGCCATGATGATGAAGTGTTCATCATCGAACTGTTTGACCGGGACAAATGCGGTGATCGATTCGTTCTGGGCCAGTTCGAGCATGTTGGCCATGTTTTTCCCCTTGGCCATTTTGCCGCCTTGGGGAACGGCGTGGACCTTCAGCCAGTAGCAGCGTCCCGCAGTTGTGAAAAACAGAATGTAGTCGTGGGTTGAGGCGACGAAGAGGTGTTCGACGAAGTCGGATTCCTTGGTCTCCATGCCGCGCACGCCGCGTCCACCGCGGTTCTGGCGCCGATAGGCCGATACGGTCAGGCGCTTGATGTAGCCTTCGTGGGAAATGGTGATCACCACGTCCTCTTCGGCAATCAAATCTTCGACGGAGAACTCTTCCTCGGCTTCAATGATCTGGGTGCGCCGCGGATCACCGTACTTTTCCTTCAATTCCACCAATTCATCGCGGATGATCTTCATCCGCTTCGCCTTCGAAGCGAGGATGCCCCGGTATTCTTCGATGGCTTTGATCAGCGCCAGGTACTCCTCCTCGATCTTGGAGCGCTCGAGACCGGTGAGGCGTTGCAGGCGCATGTCGAGAATCGCCTGTGCCTGAATCTCGGAGAGTCCGAATTTGGACATCAAGCCCTGCTTTGCCTCGGCCGGTGTCTGCGAGGCGCGGATGAGCTTGATGATGGCGTCGATATTGTCGAGCGCGATCTTCAGACCTTCGAGAATGTGGGCGCGTTCTTCCGCCTTCTTCAAATCAAACTCGGTGCGCCGGCGGATGATCTCATGCCGGTGGCGGAGGAATTGTTCGAACATGTCGCGCAGTGTCAGCACGCGGGGAGTGCCGTCGACCAGTGCCAGGTTGATCACTCCGAAGGTGATTTGCATCTGGGTGTGCTTGAACAAATTGTTCAGCACGACCTCGGGCATGGCGTCGCGTTTGAGTTCGAAGACGATCCGCATGCCGTCGCGGTCGGATTCGTCACGGAGATCGGAGAGGCCTTCGATCTTCTTGTCACGCACCAGTTCAGCGACGCGTTCCAGCAGATTCGACTTATTGATCTGGTAGGGGATTTCGGAGACAATCACACTCTGCTTGCCATTGGCGGCGGTCTCGACATTGGCTCTGGCGCGGAGAGTGATGTGGCCGCGTCCTGTGCGATACGCCGAGGCGATGCCCGCGCGTCCGACAATCAGGCCGCCGGTGGGGAAGTCGGGGCCGGGGATCAGCGACAAAAGCGACTCATCATCGATTTCCGGCTCGTCGATCATCGCGCACAATCCGTCCACAACCTCACCGAGGTTGTGCGGCGGGATGTTGGTCGCCATGCCGACGGCGATTCCTGAGGAGCCGTTGCAGAGCAGATTGGGGAATTTCGACGGCAGCACGGTGGGTTCATCGAGCGTGTTGTCGTAGTTGCGCGTCATGTCGACCGTATCTTTTTCCATGTCCGCCAGCATTTCCATGGCGAATGGAGACAGGCGTGCTTCGGTGTACCGCATGGCCGCCGCGGAATCGCCGTCGATCGAGCCGAAATTCCCCTGACCGTCGACGAGCATATAGCGCATGTTAAAGTCCTGCGCCATGCGCACGAGGGTTGGATAGACAACCTGCTCGCCGTGGGGGTGGTAATTTCCCGAAGTGTCGCCGCAGATTTTGGCACACTTTCGGTGAGCGGCGCCCGGATTCAGATTCAGGTCGTTCATCGCGACAAGGATGCGCCGATTGGACGGTTTGAGCCCGTCGGCAACATTGGGCAGCGCCCGTTGCGTGATGACCGACATCGAGTAGTCGAGGTACGATCCCTTCATCTCCTCTTCGAGGAAGACGGGGACGATTTTTTCGCGTTCCAAAGCCATCAAAGACCTCCTGTTTTCCGATCAGCGAACGGGCGGCGCCGCAACGGTTTACGGGGCGCTCAAGTCCGTTTCAATCTTCAATTTACGGGTTTTCCCAGCGGGGGGCAACAGGTATAAGTTGAATGATTTTCCGCCGGGCGGGCTCGGCTCGCTTTCTTGACTGGCGACAATGCCCCAATCGCCCTTGACATCACCTGCCGGGGGCGCTATCGATTCGGTGAGAATTACAGTGAAGTGAAATCAACGGTTTTGACTCAGTTACAAGGACGTGCTATGCCGATGAAATCCAAGTCAGCCCAAAAGCCCAAACGGGCGACGCGCAAGCCGGCCGCGCGGAAGAGCAGTTCGCGGAAGGCTGCGACCAAGAAGAAGCCGGCGGTTCGCAAAGCAGCTCCGGGAAAGAAAGCCGCACCAAAGAAGAAGACTCCTGCGAAAAAGAAAGTGACGACAAATAAGCCAGTTCCCAAGAAGAAGCCGGCCCCCAAAATGAAAAAGAAGACCACTCCCAAAGCCAAGGTTGCCGCCAGGACCACGGCCAAAAAGCTGGCGCCGGGCGCGGCGGCGACGCCGCCAGCGGTGAAACGGTCGAAGTCACGCCTGATCAAGGCAGGGGCATCGTCAGCAGGCGGTCCGATGGCCGGCATGACGCCGGCAGCGCCACCGGATTTTGAAATCACGACACATTTGCAGGTTGGGGAGATGGCACCGGAGTTCCGGCTTCCCGCCAATGACGGCCGCGTCATATCGCTTTCCGACTTTATGGGGCAGAAGGTTGTCCTGTATTTCTATCCCAAGGACGACACGCCGGGATGCACGAAAGAAGCGTGCTCGTTTCGCGACGGGCTTGCGGCGATCACGCAGCGCAATGCCGTGGTGCTGGGGATCAGCGCCGATCCGGTCGATTCTCACGAGGCGTTTCATGAGAAATACGGCCTCAATTTCCCGCTTCTGAGCGATGAATCGAAGGACACGGTCGAAGCATACGGCGTTTGGACCGAGAAATCTTTCCAGGGCCGGACGTGGATGGGCATCGAGCGCACCACGTTCATTATCGATGAGAATGGCCGCATCGCCCGCATCTTCCCGAAAGTTCAGGTCGACGGGCATTTCGACGAAGTTCTGGCTGCACTATAATCGTTATGCTGGGGCGATAGCCGGGCGCTTTCGCCCCACGCTACTCAAATTCATCGAGAATTGAACCAATGAAATGATTGCGCCGGGCGGTGCCCGGCGTTATCTATTCTGCCGTATGGGTGATGGTGCTTCGCAGAAGCATGCCCATACGTAGCCAGTCAGACGATAACACATTGTTCAGCGCGATTGCCGCGGTATCACCCGGTGGAGAGATTATGCCTTTGCAGAGAAGACACCCGTCTGCAGCCATCTTCATGGCCTTGTGCTTGGTCAGCCTGCCACTGACCGCAGTTGCTGAAACGCCGGTGTTCCATGCCATGAGAGGGATCGAACCGTATTCGCCGGCTGATATAGCGGATGCGGGAGCTGGAATGCCGACATCGTCTGCAATCGAAGGCAACGTGGAGGCGACTCCGGCACCGGGGTCGGGCCAGGTGATCGCCGCAGACGAAATGCGAAGCCTCGCCGTGCGTGGGGCAGAGGCCATTGTAGCACTTCAGCCGGGAGTGGTGCTGGACCGCCGGTCCGGCGAATTGTTCGTGCGGGGCGGAGCTTCCGATCAACTTGTGTATTACGTGGATGGTGTCCCTGTGCAGGACGCGTTTTCCGGGCAGTCTGCGCCGCTGGTTGGGGCCGCCTCTATAGATCACATTAGGCTGGCCACCGGCGGGATCGGCGTGGAGTATGGCTGGGGGATGTCGGGCGCGGTCTTTGTTTCAACCTCTGAGGGCGGTGGGCGCTTGCACGGTAGCGCCGAGGCGATAACCGACAATTTTCATGGTGATGGCAACGATTACAACGTGTACGCTCTGGCGTTGAACGGTCCGCTGATTCCCAACTCGGATCGGTTGACATTTGCGGCCTCCGCCGAACGCGGGTGGGCTGGCGGGTCGAGCCTCGGGACGTGGAAGTGGAACGGGAAACTGCGTTGGAAGCCGGCAGAGAACATCGTTGCCCGGCTCGGCGGATTTGGGCTTCGCGAGGATTTCAGGTCTTATCTTCGTTCGTACTACTTCGACGTCGCACACGCTCCCCGGACGGCGGAGCGCAACAGCACTTGGTGGGCGGGGCTTTCACACACTCTGGGACCCAAGACCTCCTACGACCTGCTGGTATATAGTGTGCAGCAGGACTCGCGAACTGGCGATGGCGTGTACTTTGACAATTTGTGGGGTTATGGGCGTCCGAACGGCAACCCACGCTACGAAAACGCTACACTCTTCTGGGCGTGGGATGACATGAATCTCGATCCGGACAGTTTGGCCGCCGGGGTGCGGTTCCAGATCCATACGCCGATCAGAGATTCTGTCTACACGGTGACGCTTCCCGACGGGAGTACGATCCAAAAGAGTTTTGTTACCAGTGGTGACGAGGGCACCACTTGGGATGATTACTTCCACACAAAGGCCTCTTATATCGGTGGGAGAGCGAACCTAGTGAGTCAACTTGGGGCCAGACATTCTCTCGCAATTGGGGGCGACTTCCAGAGGCACTCATTGCGATCGTACCATCACTATTTCCCGGAACTCGTCTATCTGGGAAAGTTCGGGGGGTTCAAGGATGTTGATTTCTATGGTTTCGATGCTGTCGGTTCAGCCCATGTCGACGGCGGCTTGAACGGCGCCAAACACCCTGTCAGCGTCGCCGGATATGTCCAAGATCGGCTCACGCTTTCGGACATGGTGGTCAGCGCGGGTTTGCGTCTCGATTATTCCGACTACAACACCTATGGTCTGCGGGATCCTGCCAATCCGCTAGACCCGGATGATTTCTTGAGAGTCATCGACACCTCGACCACGCTCCCACCTTCGACTCGGGACAGTCTGGCGATGGAGGCCGGGAGATTGACACGGTCTGATTTGGCAAAGATGAAGGCTTACGCACGATTGTCTCCTCGCTTGAGTGCGTCCTATCAGATGCCGAGTGGCCCACAGTTGTACTTCGCGTTTGGGAAGTACTTCCAAAGACCGGACTATGGCATGCTGTATTCGAATTTCGACTACGTAGAGTACAAGATCAAGACCGGGGGGAACTTTGGCTCTCTGGGCAATGCGAACCTGCGTCCAGCCAGTGTGACCAGTTGGGAGTTCGGGGTGCAGCATCGGCCTGCCGACATCGTGACGGTCGATCTTACTGGATTCTATAAGCAAACTTCCAATCTGACAGAGATGGTAGCGCAGCCCGCGGCCCCTAATAGTTTCCAGACTTACAGGAATGTAGGGGGGCCAGTGGCGAAGGGACTCGAATTGCAACTCGGGATGAAGCGCAGGTGGGGCATTGCTGGTGAATTGAAGTACACGGTCCAGAAGATTGGTGCAGAAGTGCACTTCGCGAACTCGAACCAGAACATTGCCTGGACTGTCTCTCAGCCTCCCCGCTTTTCAGGTCCGGTCGATTACGACCAGCGCCACACGCTCACCGCAATTGTGGATGCGAGGCTGGGAAACAGAAAGGGTCCGAAGCTGGGTAGTTTCCATCCGTTGGAGCGGTCCGGCTTAAACCTCGTATTCTATGCCGCCAGCGGTTTCCCATATTCTCCAAGCCAAGTGTACAACAGCATTTCACTCGCAGCCGTTACACCACAACCTTCCGGCCCGCTCCACTCGCGGCGAATCCCGGCCACCTATCGGCTGGACCTGAAGGCGGACAAAACGTTCTCATTTGGTAACACGACCTTCGATCTCTATCTATGGGTCCTCAATGTATTCAACCGGGCGAATGTCGTGGATGTCTACTCAGGATCAGGGAAGCCTGGTGACACAGATTGGTTGAGTACTGAATCCGGCAAGGCATTTGCGACTGGCAGCTCGATCCCAAACGATGCCTCTTTGATGACCGGCGAACAGAAGTACCGTCTTCGCGAGCAGGATCCGTTGAATTACGACATCTCGCGGCAGATTCGACTGGGGCTAATCTTGTCGTTCTGATAGGACCGTGAGTGCACCCGTTTGGAGAGGTTGTGAAGGCTAAAGTGAAATGCTCGCGCTCTTCCGGTCGTCCCTATGTCGGCCTCCGGCCGATCACTGAGCGCCTGTGCGAAACGTGGGAGATGTGAGCTCAGCGGTGCGCCCCTGCTCCTGTCAAATCCCCCCGTCACACTCCCCTTTCCCATTGATTCTCCGCACTCAGCCAATCCACCTTTAGAGGCGGGGGTGCTCGAAGGAGGACAGCAGTGCGTAAGACCGTGGTGTTCCTGGCGTTTGCGCTCGCCTTGGTGGGGATGACGGCCAGTGTCTCGCAGGCCGACGAGGGAATGTGGCCGCTCTTCTCGCTCGACCAGCTCAACTTCGACAGTCTCGCGGCGCGCGGGCTCAAGCTCAAAGCCGCCGACATCTATAATCCCAACGGCACCGGCCTCTGGGCAGCGGTCGTCTCGCTCGGCGGCGGCACCGGCAGTTTCGTTTCACCCAACGGACTGATCATCACAAACCATCACGTGGCCTTCGGCGCGATCCAAAGCCAGAGCACCGCCGAGAATAACTACATCGACAAAGGCTTCCTGGCGCGCACCGCCGCCGATGAAATCCCCGCAATCGGATACAATGCCTGGGTGTGCAAGTCGTTTGAAGACGTCACCAAGAAAGTGCTGGGATCGGTGAAGAGCAATGCCACCGATCTCGAACGGTACAAGGCCATTGAGAAGGCAACCAAGGAAATCATCGCCAAGGCCGAGAAAGGCAAAGACGTCAAATGCCGCGTGGCGGCGTTTGATGAGGGACGCCAGTATATCCTGATAACTTTCCTCAAGATTCAGGACGTGCGTATTGTGGCGGTCCCGCCGCAGGGAATCGGCAACTACGGCGGCGAAATCGACAACTGGATGTGGCCGCGCCACACCGGCGACTATTCGTTCCTGCGCGCCTATGTCGCTCCCGATGGCAAGTGCTCTGAGTACTCAAAGGAAAACGTGCCTTACAAGTCGGCGATCTACCTGCCGGTCTCGGCCGCCCCTTTGAAAGAGGGCGACTTCTCGATGACCCTCGGCTACCCCGGCGGCACCAGCCGGTTCGAGACTTCATTCGGCATCGACGAAGCGCTGAATTTCACCTATCCCAGAAGCGTCGCAACCCGCAAGGCCCTGATCGATATCATGGAGAAGGCATCGGCCGAAAACCCCGAATGGAACGTGCGCCTCTCCTCCCGGATCACCGGGCTGGCGAACTACCTGAAGAACTTCGAGGCGATGATTACCGGCCTGGCCAAGGGTCATGTCCTCGATAAGAAATTGCAGCTCGAGCAGCAGATGACCGACGCCCTCAAACAAAACCCGGCATTGCAGGCCAAGTACGGCCAGGTTCTGCCGGAACTGAAAGCCCTCTACGAAAAGCACAGCAAGACCCGCCAGAAGGATGAAGTCCTCGGCTGGCTGGGCCAATCCTCACGATTCTTCGGGTGGAGCAATCAGCTCTACCGCTGGAGTCTGCAGAAAGCCAAAAAAGACCTGGATCGTGAACCGGAGTTCATGGAGCGCAACGTCCCCTCAATTCGCCGCGGTCTCAAAGAGGCCCAGGTCAATCTCGTCCCCGAGGTCGACAAACGCCTATTCACGTATGTGCTTCACCTGGCCATGGCCCTCCCCGCCGACCAGCGCATCGTTCCGCTGGACAAGCTGGTGGGTGACACAACCAAAGTCGGTACCGGCAAAGCCATCGAGACACTGGTCGATCGTCTCTACTCCAACACCAAACTGGGCACCCTCGATGACCGGATGAAGATGTTCGACATGTCCAATAAGGATCTGCTGGCACAAAACGACGCCTTCATCGGACTGGCCGCGTCGATGTACGACGATCTGGAAGCCCGCCGCCAGCAGGGGAAGGAATTCGACGGTGCGCATCGGCGGCTCAGTCCGCAATTGATCGCGGCGTTCCGCGAACTCAAACTCGGCCCGGCGTACCCCGACGCCAACGGCACCATGCGTCTGACCTACGGCTCGATCAAGGGATACTCGCCGGCCGATGCATCACACTTCGATTGCTTCACGACACTGACCGGCGTGGTGGAGAAGGAAACCGGCCAGGAACCGTTCAACAGCCCGCCCGCACTGCTGGCGGTGGCCAATGGCCACGACTTCGGCCCGTATCTCGATCCGCATTTGAACGATGTGCCGGTGAATTTCCTCAACGACAACGACACAACCGGCGGCAGTTCGGGCAGCCCTGTTCTCAACGGCAAAGGCGAACTCACCGGATTGTGTTTCGACGGCAACTATGAAGGCCTCGCGGCTGACTATGAGTTTGACGAACGTGTCGCCCGCACGATCAATGTCGATTCGCGGTACATCCTCTTCACGCTCGACAAGGTGATGGGCGCCAAGGAACTGATCGGCGAGATGACAGTTCGGCGGTAAGCTCAGAGTTTTCCTGGTAGGGTGCGTGACACACGCACCCTACTTCTTCCTCCCAAAAGAAGTCTTGACAGGTCTGCCGCAGGGGTTCTCTATGCGAAGTGACCAATCGATCAATGGTGAAGTGCTCCAAGGAGCTGTCGTGATTAGTCTATTTGAGTCAATTTCGGTGCAATTGACACGACCTATGGCAATCCATTGTTTTGAAATGAGTTACACGGTGACGACTGTTTGAGGATGGAGCACCTGCTCACCATCACTCAGAAGATGTCTCAATTGAATCAAAAGGCTCATGGAGATATCGCCGTGGAAATCATCCGTAAGGCGTTGAATTCCAATGCGATACCTTCAGCCCTCCAAGGACGGCACAAAGTTTGCACAAGCGGATGTCACCCGTAGGCCACCTAGCCGTCAACGACGGCCTTGCGCGGCCAGATGCGGGGAGTGAGACCTGATGAGAATCGTTGCCGTTCCAGTAGATAGAATCCTTCGCCGAGGCTTAGCCGTTGCGGTGGGGATCCTCATCGCCGGTTCGGCCTCTGTTGGCTCCACCGAATCGGACGGGGCCACAACGCCCGATTCCCTGCCACCGCTCACACTCAGCGCGGTGGTCGATACGGCGCTCAAAGCGAATGCGCAGCTTCACACGATGCAAGCCCGCTACGAGTCCATGCAGTACCGGTCGGCGCAGGTACGAACGCTGCCGAATCCGATGTTTCAATTCGGTGTCATGGACATGACCTCGGGCGGCAATTGGCCCAACACCAGTGAGAAGCGTTTCATGCTCTCCCAGGATTTCCCCTGGTTCGGCAAGCGCGGACTGCGGGGCACGGTGGCTGCCAACGAAGCCGACGCGATGAAGCAGGATTACGATGCCATGGTGCGGGAAGTCGTGATGGCCGCCAAGGAGACCTACTACAGTCTCTACAGCGTGCAGCGCACTCTCGCCATCACCCGCGCCGAGGAGAACCTGCTGGAGGAGATGCGGAGTATCGCCGAGGCCAAGTATTCCGTCGGCGAAGTGACCCAGCAGGATGTGCTTCAGGCACAGACCGAAATCTCGATGCTCCAGGAGCGTCAGTATGAGCTTGAGCAAGAGGAGGTGGTCGCCAAAGCCAGGCTCAATCTGCTGCTGAACCGTCGTGCCGACTCTCCGATCGGCTACGCAGTGACCGAACCCCATGGGAAACTCGATCGGGCCGCCGATGAGTTGTTCGCCCTCGCCGAGAAGTCCCGTCCGGAAATCAAGCGCGCCCAACTGGACATCAAGAGCCGCGAAGCCGAACGCGCCCTGATGAAGAAAGAGTACTTCCCCGATTACCGTCTCGGACTGGAATACCGCAGCTTCCGTTGGGGAACCGACATGGCGATGTTCACGATCGGATTCGATCTCCCGATCTGGCGCGGCAAATACTCGTCCGGCGTTCGCGAATCCGAGAAGATGATTGAGTCCAGTCAGGCCGGGTTGGAGGCGGCAAGGCAGCAGACCTCCTACGATGTGCAGGATGCCCGCTTCAAACTGGCAACAGCCCGCCGCACATTGGAGCTGTACAAGACATCGCTCATTCCCCAGGCGGAAGCCCGTCTCCAGGCCAGCGAAGCCGGGTATCGCACCGGCAAGGTCAGCTTTCTCGAACTGTTGGAGAGCGAGCGTGTGCTGTTGAACGCGCGCATCATGGCGATCATGGCCGAAGGAAACGTCGGCATGGAGATGGCACGTTTGGAACGTGCGGTGGGGACGGATTTGTTTCCCACGACACATTGATCATCCAGCTCCAATCAGAGGTACTATGGATACGATACGAACTCACCAATCCGCCATGAGCAGCCCCCGGCCCGGCAGGTCATCGAGACGATGGCTCTGGATTGTTCTCGGGCTCGCGGCCGTTGTCATTGCGGTGGTTGCCATTCGTGGCTTTGGCCCGGCCGGCCACAGCGGCGGCGGCGAACAATACCATTGCCCGATGCATCCCACCGTGGTCTCCGACAAGAAGGGCGAGTGCCCGATCTGCGGAATGGACCTGGTGCCGATTGAAAAGCCGGGCTCTGGTGCGCAAGCTCAGGCCGTAACGAAAAAAACCCTATACCGCTCGACTATGAATCCCAAAGAAGTCAGCGACAAACCCGGCAAGGATGCGATGGGCATGGACATGGTGCCGTTTGAAGTTACTGTCGACGGCGAATCTCCATCTGTGGCAGGCATGGCGGCGGTCTCCATCACACCGCAAACTCGCCAGATCATGGGATTGAAACTCGGCACAGTTGTCAAGCGCGCGCTCGCGACCGATGTCCGCACCTCGGCACTGATCGTCGCGGACGAGGCCCGCCAGTATCACGTGACGGTCAAAACCGAAGGATGGGTCGACAAACTCCTCATTAGCGTCACCGGACAGGAAGTGAAGAAGGGCGAGCCGCTGCTGACTCTCTACAGTCCGGATCTCGTGTCGGCACAGGAGGAGTATCTGATCGCGCTCAAAGCAAAGAACGCGCCGGGCGGCGAATCACTACTCGCGGCAACGAAGAGACGCCTGGAGCTGTGGGACATCAGCGATGATCAAATTCGGGAATTGGAGAAGACGGGCACGACGCGCCGCGACATGACACTCTACGCGCCCGCGAGCGGCATCGTGACCGAGAAGGACGTACTTCCCGGCCAGGAAATCATGCCCGGCGAAATCATCATGACTATTACCGACCTCTCCTCCATCTGGGGCGAGGCCGACATTTATCAGTCCGACCTTCAGTTCGTGGCTGTCGGGATGCCGGTCGAATTGTCGCTGCCATACTGGCCGGGGCAAACGTTCGAAGGCAAAGTCATCTTTGTCTCCCCGACCCTCGATCCCGAAACCCGCACCTTGCGCGCCCGAATTCAGATCCCGAATCCCAACGGGTTGCTCAAGCCCGGCATGTATGCCGATGCGCGGCTTTTCTATCAACGCGGCGAGAAACTGTGTATCCCCGCCTCGGCTGTGATGTTCAGCGGCAAGGGCAGCTACGCATTCAAGGATCTTGGCGACGGACGCTTGATTCCGACGGCGGTCAAGACCGGCGCCAAAGATGGCGACTGGTACGAATTGCTCGATGGCCTGAGCGAAGGTGACCGGATCGTGGTCTCCGCCAATTTCCTTGTGGATAGTGAATCAAACTTGAAGGCCGCTCTCGAGGCGGTCAGCGCGAGCTCCCAAACCGGAAACCAGCAATAGCGGCCAGCCATGCATTCATCGTCCTCCGAAGGTTCCCTGATCAAGAAGTGGATCGCGTTAGCGGCCTCCAACCGCGTGCTGGTGATCATGCTCACCACCGCAGCGGTCGCCTACGCTTTCTACACGATGCAGAACATCCGCCTGGACGCGATTCCCGATTTGTCGGACACGCAGGTGATCGTCTACACCCGCTGGGACCGCAGCCCCGACATCATCGAAGATCAAGTCACGTATCCTATCATCACGGCGCTGCTGGGCGCGCCGAAAGTGAAGGCGATTCGCGGTTTCAGCGACTTCGGTTTCAGCTACGTGTATGTCATCTTCCAGGACGGCACCGACATTTACTGGGCGCGCAGCCGTGTCGTGGAGTATCTCCAGAAGATCACCGGCAGCCTCCCGTCGGGCGCCAATCCCGAACTCGGCCCCGACGCGACGGGCGTGGGCTGGGTATTCCAGTATGTCCTCAAGGACACGACCGGCAAGCACAGTCTCGCGGAGTTGCGCAGCTACCAGGACTGGAATCTGCGCTACGCGTTGCAAAGCGTCCCCGGTGTCTCCGAAGTGGCCGGCATCGGCGGTTTCCAGAAGCAGTACCAGGTGACGGTCGATCCCGCGCGGCTCCAGAACTATGGCCTGAGCGTGATGGAAATCTCCGATGCGATCCGCCGTTCCAATAACGAGGTCGGCGGGAGGCTCATCGAGTGGAGCGGCCGGGAGTTCATGGTTCGCGCGCGCGGGTACATTCAGAGCACCGACGCGCTGGAGAAAGTCGTTGTCAAAGTCGGCCAGCACGGCACACCGGTCCTGTTGCGCGATGTCGCCACGGTCGCACTGGGCCCGCAAATCCGCCGCGGCGTCGCCGATCTCGACGGCGATGGCGACGCGGTCGGCGCGATTGTGGTGATGCGCCACGGGGAAAACGCGCTCAATGTGATCGAACGCATCAAGCAGAAGATCGAGGAAATCAAGCCGTCCCTGCCCGAAGGTGTGACCATCGTTCCCACCTACGACCGTTCGGAGCTAATCCAGGAATCGATCGACAATCTCAAACACGATCTGATCATCGAGATGATCATCGTCAGTCTCGTGATCCTGTTCTTTCTGTGGCATATCCCCTCGGCGATTGTGCCGATCATCACGATTCCCATCTCGGTCGTGCTCTGTTTCATCCCCATGTACTACATGGGCATCACTTCGAACATCATGAGCCTGGCCGGCGTGGCGATTTCCATCGGTGTCCTGGTGGATGGCGCGATTGTCGAAGTCGAGAACGCGTACAAGAAACTCGAACGCTGGAATGAAGGAGGGCGCAAAGGCGACTTCCACAAGATTCGGCTCGAGGCCCTCCAGGAAGTCGGACCCAGCGTCTTCTTCTCTCTTTTGGTGATTGCCGTCTCTTTCCTGCCGGTCTTCACCCTGCTCGATCAGGAAGGCCGACTCTTCAAACCCCTGGCTTACACGAAGACACTCGCCATCGCCTTAGCGGCCCTTCTTGCGGTGACGCTCGATCCTGCCGTGCGCATGTTGTTTGCGCGGATGGACAACTTCACGTTTCGCCCGCGCTTCCTTGCTCGCATCACCAACGCGGTTGTCGTCGGCAAATACTACCCCGAGGAGAAACACCCGGTCAGCCGCGTGCTGTTCGCGATCTACGAAACGCCGTGCCGGTGGGTGCTGAAGTACCCGAAGACGGTCATTGTTCTCGCAGTCCTGATCGTGGCGACGACGGTGCCCGTGTATTTGCAATTGGGCCACGAATTCATGCCGCCGCTCAATGAGGGTGTCATCCTCTATATGCCGACAACGCTACCCGGTCTTTCGGTAACCGAGGCGCAACGTCTCATGCAAACGGAAGATCGTATTCTCAAATCGTTCCCCGAAGTCGTGCGTGTCTGGGGCAAGGCCGGCCGCGCCGAGACGTCGACCGATCCGGCGCCGTTTTCGATGATGGAAACCACCGTCATGCTCAAACCCAAGGAGCAGTGGCGGCCCAAGGAGCGGTTCTTCAGCAGCTGGCCGTCACCGTTCCGCGCCGTGCTTGGGAAGTTCTGGCCGGAGCATATTTCCTATGAGGAACTGATCGACGAGCTGGATCGCGCTGTGCAAATCCCGGGCAATGTCAACGCCTGGACCATGCCGATCAAGGGCCGCATCGACATGCTCACGACCGGGGTGCGCACCCCGATCGGGATCAAGATATTCGGCGCCAATTTGGATTCGATCCAGCGCATCGGCGAGCAGATCGAGGCGATCATTCGCCAGGTGCCCGGAACCCGCAGCGTCTTCGCCGAGCGCGCCAGCGGCGGCTACTTCGTCGACTTCATCCCGAACCGCCTGCAACTCGCCCGCTATGGCCTGACCATCGACGACCTTCAGGGTGTCATCATGACTGCCATCGGCGGCGAGAACATCACGACCACCATCGAGGGCCGCGAACGATACTCGGTCAATCTGCGCTACCCGCGCGACCTGCGCGCCGATCTCGATCAGTTGCGCCGTGTGCTGGTCACCGCGAAAGCCGGCGGTATGCAGGGGAGCGGCTCCGGTGGCATGGAGCAAGCAGGTGCTGTTGCTTCCGGTTCGGTTCCAGCCCAGATACCAATCAGCGAGCTCGCCGATATCGAACTGGTCAATGGCCCTGCCATGATCCGCGACGAGAACGGCATGCTGGCGGGATATGTCTATGTCGATATCGCCGGGCGCGACATCGGCGGGTATGTCGGGGACGCCAAAAAGGAAGTCGGTTCCAAGCTCACCCTTCCCACCGGCTATTCGCTTGTCTGGAGCGGCCAGTACGAAAACATGCTGCGCGTGCGCGATCGGTTGAAACTCGTGCTGCCGCTGACCATCCTGTTGATCTTCCTGTTGCTCTATGCCAACACCAAGTCATCGTTCAAAGCGATGATCGTCATGCTCGCGGTGCCGTTCAGTCTGGTGGGCGCCGTCTGGTTCTTGTACTTCCTGGGCTACAATGTTTCGATTGCGGTCTGGGTCGGCATGATTGCGCTTGCAGGCTTGGACGCCGAGACCGGTGTCTTCATGCTGTTGTTTCTCGATCTGAGCCATGACGACTACAAGCGTGCCGGCAAACTCAAAACCCTGGCCGATCTGCACGAGGCCATCATTCATGGCGCCGTAAGGCGGATCCGTCCGAAGATGATGACCGTGATGGCGGCCGCCATGGGCCTGATGCCCATCATGTGGAGCACGGGTACCGGCGCCGACATGATGAAACGCGTCGCCGCACCCATGGTCGGCGGCCTGTTCACCAGTTTCCTCATGGAACTGATGGTCTATCCGGCGATATACTTACTCTGGCGCCGCAAGGAAGTCAGTCCATCCCGCGACATCACGGCGCAAATACCATGAGAGAACCAACATAGGAAGCGTAACCCATCAGCAACCGCTGAGTGATCGGAAGGAGTCGTAACATGAGAAAACCAATCATCATCCTGGGAGCCGCCACATTCGTGACGGGTTTGCTCCTTGCCGGATGTGGAAAGCAAACTGAGCAGCAATCCGCCTCAAAGAACGAGAGCCAACCGGCGGCGCAACAGGCGCAGTCGCAGACCCCGCCGGCGCAGGATGCTGCCAAAACTTACGCAATCGACTGGTGCGTGGTCTCCGGCGAGAAACTCGGCGGAATGGGTCCGGCGGTTGACTACACTTACAAAGGCCGCCAGATCAAGTTCTGCTGCAAGAGTTGCATCAAGACATTCGAGAAGAACCCGGACAGATTCCTGGCCAAACTCGACTCCGCCGCCGCCGGCCTGATCAAGGCGCCCGCAGCCGAACCCGAAGCGGGCAGCGGAGGCTGAACCAACCTGCAAGCGTGAACATCGCCGCAATCGTACCGGTCAGCCGCTGGGCTGACCGGTACGTGCGTTTTGGGGAAATCAACCAGGACGCGTACTACTTCTTCTCCAGACTCTGGTAGAGCATGAACTTGTTGCCGTCGGGATCGTAAAACGTCGCCAGCTTCACCATCCCTTCAATCGTCTGCGTCGGTCCGTCGAATCGCACTTTCTTGGCTTCGAGCTGCTTGCGCGATTCGTCGATATCGACCACGCCAAACGTCAGCGTGGTGCCCCCTTTGACCTGGGGATTCTCCTCCTGCCCCACGCCCAGATTGACACGCGGCATGTGGGTGGCGAGCTCGCACCAGCCCATCTGATCCAATTGATAGAGCAGCTTGAATCCGAGCACGTCCTGATACCATTGGATGGCGGCCTTCATGTCCTTGACGCCAAGGGCACAGGTCAGTCCGCCATCGTACTTCAGTGAAGTTGCCATGGGTGACTCCTTGAATCTGGTTTGAGTGTCCGTCATCGCTACGAATTTTATACTTGCTATACTTTGATGTCAACAGTATTTTGCCGCCATGGGATCAATTCTGCAGCCGGCTGATCTCTTTCACCATCGCTGGTCGGTGCCGATTCTGGCGGAACTGTATCGCACCAGTGGCAGCCGGTTCGTGGTTCTGGCCAACCATCTGAGCGTCGGCCCGGATTCGCTGCACCACACCCTTGATGCCTTGATGCGTCATCGCTGGATTCGCCGCAATCCCGGATACGGCCACCCGTTGCGCCCGGAGTACATCCTCACCCCCACCGGGGCTGTCCTGGCGCCGGGTTGCGCGCGCTTGCTCAGGCTTTTGCAATCAATCGAGTTCGAGGAGGTTGGTTTGCGCAAATGGTCGATGCCGGTGCTGCTGGCGATTCAAACCGGCCGTAAGCGCTTTTCCGATCTCAAGGCATCGCTGCGCGGTATCACGTCGCGCGCGCTGACGCTGGCTCTCAAGGACCTCCAGACGGCAGGGCTGATCGAGCGAACCATCCTCGATGAATACCCGCCGGCCACGCGCTACGATCTCACGGGCAAGGGACGCCGGATCGGACATGCCCTGGAGGAATTGTGCGGTCCAATGCCGCCCGGAGGTGGCTCCGGCGCCAGGTCTGCCTGGCCGATTCTTCTGTATGCGCCGGCCTAATCGAGCCCGTTCTACGTCCAGCCGTTTGCCGCAAAGAACTCGGCACGGCGCAAGACATCGCTTGAGTAATTTCGACCCGCCGTGTAGAAATCGACGTTGCGTCCGTTGCTAAAGGTACGCAGTACATTCCCCGGTCCGCAATTGTATGACGCCAGCATCGCGCGAGTCAGTTTTGCTTCTTCAAGCGATGCGTGGCGCTTGATGGTGGCACGGAAGTCTGCCAGGGTTTTGCAGGCGTATTCGATATTCGCTTTGGGATCGGCCCAGTTCCCGGAGCGCGCGAATTCGTGAAAGTCGTAATCAATCTGCATGAGTCCGCGCCCGAAGCCGTAGCCGTCCGGCGGCAATGGGGTAACGCGGTACCGGCTCGGGCAGCTTCGCTTGGCAAAATCACCCGTCCCCGCCGCGCGTTGATTAGTCCCCTGAGGCAGTCTTAACGCCAGCCCCCAACGCGATTCACGCGATCCGATTCCGCCAATCAAAGAGAGTGAAATCCCAAACGCCCGTCCCGCCTCGGCAGCGAACTGTTGATATTGTGCCGCCTCCGCCAACTCCGCCTGGAGAACAAGATGGGCAACTGCAACCGGCCCGGGAACGGAAACTGCCGGTT
>JAKAKI010000024.1 GCA_021813505.1 bacterium
TCTCCCTGGCCACGTAGAACCAGCACCGTTGACCAATTACGGAGCCGGGTGCGCCGCGGTCAGCCGCTTAAGGCTCAAAAGGAAACGCCGGAAGGGCGCGTACATGCAGGGCGCCTGACATTCCTCCAGATCCTTGAGCCTGGTGCAGTGGCCGCCGCAGACATCCGTGTCCGTCATGACCGATTCCGGGATGGGCTCTTTGATGAACGGCAGAAATTCGATCACCGAAATCAGGAATGTCGAACCACAGTTGTCACAGATGTGGTTGAAGTAATACATGTTCTCCTTCAATTCCGGATCGATGAACTGCATGCCGACCGGCTCGATCTCCTGATGTTCAAGAATCTGTGGCAGCGTAAAACGCGCCCCGCATCCAGGGCAGGTCTTGATTCCAGGCAAAGCCATGGCTACCTCCAAAGGGCGGCAATCCGCCCAACTCAGTTGGTCATTATTGTTATCGGCATGTCATAATCCCCGAATCACGAGGCTGTATCCCTTCACTGCCAACCGAGTTCCAACGGCGTCCCAGTACTGAGACGAACTCCACCGCGATCTTTCGCCAAAAAATCGCTCGTACTAGGCCGTGATTTGTCAGTTATTGAGCCTGTGGGCCGGCGCGCACGATGCCGCAGGTCAGACGAAACGGTCCGGAGGATCGAGAGGAGATCGAAATGAAGATCTATGTGGGGCATTTGTCGCCCGAAGTAACAGACGAGGATCTCAACGCATTATTCGCCGCCTACGGCCAGGTGGAATCGGCTGAGGTGGTTAAGGACCGGTATACCGGAAACGTGCGCGGATTCGGATTTGTGGTCATGCCAACCAAACAGGAAGCCATTGCTGCGATTACGGCCCTCCAGGGTCAGGATCTCAAGGGCCAGATGCTCGAAGTCAATGAAGCCCGCCCGCCAGTGGATCGGCGCTCCGAAGGTGGCGGTGGACGTCGTCCCGACCGGGGCCGTGGTGGATTCGATCGTGGGAAGCGTTCGCGTGACGATCGCGGCGGTCACCGTGGTGGTGGCGGCGGCGGCGGACGGCGATTCTGATCATCGCACCTCGCCATTGTGCGAAACACAGGTTACTACGCTGAGAAGCTCGCCGGTGAACGTCTGCGCCGGTGTTACGAAATCTCCGGACCGAGAGTCCAGCGTTATCTCGGCGCCGAAATCGACTTCGTCCTCGAACGAATCAGTTCACAATTGAGCGTATTGGAATTGGGATGCGGTTACGGCCGCGTCCTTTGCCGTTTGCTGACCCGCACGCCACGCGTGACCGGCATCGATACTGCCATCGAGAGCCTCCACCTCGCTCGTGAATCGATTCCCGGCCCGCCGCGTCCGTGCCTGGCTGCCATGGATGCTGTGATCATGGGCTTCCAAGACAACTCCTTTGACCTGACGATCTGTATTCAGAACGGCATCTGCGCATTCGGCGCCGATCAAACCCGTCTGATGGCGGAAGCAGTTCGCGTGACCCGTCCCGGGGGGGGGATTCTCTTCTCCAGTTATTCCCCTCGATTCTGGGATTATCGGCTTGAGTGGTTTGAGGCGCAGGCCGCGCACAAACTCCTGGGTGAGATCGATCATCACGCGACCGGTGACGGCGTGATTGTTTGCCGTGACGGCTTTCGTTCGGCAACCATGACGGCCGACGGATTCCGGGCCCTCGCTGTGGAACTGTCGTTGGTACCACATATCAGTGAAGTGGATGGCTCGAGCGTATTTTGCGAAATCCAGGTGCCAGAGAGGGAGAGCGGGAATCGGTGACGAAGATTCCCGCACGACAGCGATCCTCCGGGCACACGGCTCAAGAGTATAACGCGGCCTGATCACACCCGATTTGCCCGGACTCAAGTCGAATGGCCATTCTATTCTATTGTAGCACGATTTCCCTGAGCGCATAATTGGGGGAACGAATTGTACCTGCGGAGGTGTGAGTGATGATCTTTTGGATTGGAGCAGCAACAGTTATTGCGACCTTTTTCGGCGGACTTTTTGCCCTCGGGCTGAAGGATAAGCTCCATCTCATTACCGGATTCAGCGCCGGGGCAATGATCGGTGTCGCGTTTTTTGATCTGCTCCCGGAAGCGTTCGAATTGGGAGACGCATCCCATGTGCCGCTGGCCATCAGTATCGGCTTCGCACTTTACATGATTCTGGACAGGATGCTGATGCCGCATTCACACCACGATGACGAGTGCGGCAATCGGCGCCATAAGGGCGCGCTGGGCGCTGGCAGCCTGGCCTTGCACAGCTTCCTGGATGGGAGTATGATCGGGCTCGCCTTTCAGGTGTCCGCCTCCGTCGGTCTTGTGGTCGCACTGGCGATCCTGACCCACGATTTCTCCGATGGCATCAACACCGTGACCATGATTGTCCGCAGTGGCGGGGATCGCCGCCGCGCCCTCAAGTGGCTGGTCGTCGACGCGATTGCCCCGGTCGCAGGAATGGCGTCGGCCACTCTGTATTCCGTCCCGTCAGGGGCACTCGGAACTGCTCTGGGAGTCTTCTGTGGCTGCTTCCTCTACATTGGCGGGAGCGATCTTCTCCCCGAAAGCCATCACGCCCACCCGAAGGCACTCACCACCTTAATGACTTTCGCCGGCATGCTGGCGCTCTACCTCGTCATTCAAATGGCGAAATAGCCGCACCGGGACAAAGCAACGCCGCCAGATCAACGAGATCGGGCGGCCTGCGCTTGCCTTTGATTGAAGAACTACTCGACGGTCACACTCTTCGCCAGATTGCGCGGCTGATCGACATCACAGCCCCGCAGGACCGCCATGTGATAGGCCAGCATCTGCAGCGGGATGATGGACAAAAGCGGGGTCAGTGTTTCAATTGTCTCCGGGATGTGGATGACATGGTCGACATGACGCTTGATACGCGTGTCGCCCTCGGTGGCCACAGCAATCACCGTCCCCTTGCGCGCGCGGATTTCCTGAATGTTGTTCAGCACCTTGTCGTAGACCGAGTCACGCAGCGCAATCACCACTACCGGCATGCGCTCATCGATGAGCGCAATCGGGCCATGCTTCATCTCGGCAGCAGGATATCCCTCCGCATGGATGTAGGAGATCTCTTTGAGTTTGAGCGCACCTTCCAGTGCGACCGGGAAATTGTATCCCCGGCCCAGATAGAGGAAGTTGTCCTTGCGATAATAATCGGCTGCAATCCCCTTGATCTCATCCTCGCGATCCAAAATCGTCTGCACCTTGGCCGGCAGCGCCTCCAGGGCGTCGATCATCTCCCGGCCCTTCTCAAATGACATCGATCGCATCCGCGCCAGGAGCAGGGCGATCAGCGATAGCACAGTGATCTGGGACGTGAATGCCTTCGTGGACGCCACGCCGATCTCAGGACCTGCGTGAATATACACGCCGCCGTCCGATTCGCGGGCAATGGTCGAGCCCACCACGTTGCAGATTCCGAGCACGGTGGCGCCTTTGCGTTTGGCCTCGCGCATCGCTGCCAGGGTGTCAGCCGTCTCGCCGGATTGGGAAATCACGAATACCGCGGTCCCCGGATCGATGATGGGCGAGCGATAGCGGAATTCCGAGGCGTACTCGACCTCCACTGGAATGCGTGCCAGGTCTTCGATCATGTACTCACCAATCAGGGCCGCGTGCCACGATGTCCCGCAGGCGGTAAGGATGATGCGGTCGATCTGCCCCAGTTCGTCCAGGTGGCGCTTGATCCCGTTGAGCCGCGCCGTGGCTTCGTCGAGATTGAGCCGTCCACGCATGGCGTTGACGATTGTGGTCGGCTGCTCATGGATTTCCTTCTGCATGAAGTGCGCGTGGCCGCCGCGTTCAATCTGCTCCAGCGACCACTCGATTTCTTCACTGTCGCGATTCACGACCGTGCGGTCGATCTTCGATATGTCGGTCTTGTCGTGGGTGATTGCCGCCATCTCCAGATCGTCGAGATAGATCACCTGATTGGTGTGGCGCAGCAGTGCGGCGACGTCGGACGCCACGAAATTCTCCCCGTTGCCGCGCCCGATTACCAGCGGTGAACCATGCCTGGCGACCACGATCAGGCCCGGATTATTCCGCGACACGACCGCGATGCCGTAAGTTCCTTCGACCTGCGACAGGGCCACACGGGTGGCCTCGACCAGATCACCATCGTATGAATCCTCGATCAAGTGGACCAGAATCTCGGTATCGGTGTCGGTCGTGATCTTGTGTCCCCGGCGTTGCAGCCACTCGTGCAACGTTGCGTAGTTTTCGATGATGCCGTTGTGGACGAGCGCGATTTCGCCGGTACAATCCAGGTGCGGGTGCGCGTTGTTGTCATTCGGTTCGCCGTGGGTGGCCCAGCGGGTGTGCGCGATTCCCCACGTACCGCTGTAATTCTTGCCGACGAGGTGTTCTTCCAGGCGCGCGATCTTACCCGCGTATTTTTCGTACTGGAGGCCGTTCGGCCCAAAGAGCGCGATGCCGGCGGAGTCATACCCCCGGTATTCCATCCGCTTCAACCCCTCGATCAAAATCGGCAGCGCCTGCTTCTCACCAACATATCCAATGATTCCGCACATAGAATGGGCCTCAGACCTTCATTACTTTCAATGCTTCGGCCAGAAGCCCGTTGGCGCGCCTTTGCGTGCCGGCCTCGGCCGATATTCGCATGATGGGTTCGGTGTTCGACGGACGGGCGTGAATCGAACCATCGTCGAATTCGATTTTGATCCCGTCGCGATCATCCACCCTTCCTTGTATGTAATACGTTGCGAGTAGTTTCAATCGCCGCGTCAAATCATTGGGCCTGGGTATCTTCGTCTTTGCCGCAAAGTACGTCGGCAGGGCCTGCGATATGCCCGAGACGCTGTCCCTCTGCGTGGCCACCAGCGACAACACCAGCGCGATGCCCAGAAGCGCGTCACGCCCATAGTGCAATTCGGGCATGATCACCCCGCCGTTCCCCTCCCCGCCAATCACGGCTTTTTTTGCACGCATCATCTCTGCGACATTGGCTTCCCCCACCTTAGAGGTATACCCGCGCTGGCCGAATGCTTTCGCAATATCCAGCACCGCTCTGGAAGTCGACAGGTTTATGACCACCGGGCCGGGAGTCCGCATCATTACTCGATATGTTGCCAGTGCCAGAGTGCGTTCCTCGCCGATGGGACGTCCGCGCTCGTCGACAATCGCCAACCGGTCACTGTCCGGGTCTGTCGCAAATCCGATGTCCGCCTTGGATCGGCGCACGGCAGCGCACAGATGCCTCAAATTTCCCGGCACCGGTTCCGGCCCCCGGGGAAATCGCTTCCCAACAGTACAGTGAATCTCTTGCACGCGGCAGCCGAGCCGGCGCAACAGCGCTGTGCAATATCGAGCCCCCGCCCCCCCTCCGGCGTCATACGCAACGTTGAGTTTGCGGCGCGCAATCGCCCGGGCGTCAACGGGCGCAAGCCGCAGGATGCGGTCGATGTGCATGTCGATCATGTCGTCATTGTGGCTTCGCTGCCCGATCTTGTCCCAAGGCTGATATCTGATGGGGCCCGAATCGGCCAGGCGATAGATGCCATCGATCATCGCCGGTGATAGCAGCTTTCTGGATGAACCCAGGAACTTAAGCGCATTCCATTCGATGGGATTGTGCGATGCTGTAATCGCCATGCCCCCAGCCGCCCTAAGTTGTGTCACCGCCAACGGGATCGTCGGTGTGGGTGCAATGCCGATGTCGATGACATCACAGCCCACAGACAAGAGGCCGCTGATGGCCGCCTCTGCAATCAAGGGACCTGTGGGGCGCGTGTCCCGGGCGACCACGACTGGGCCCCCCTTGAGCGCTGTGCCAAATGCCGCCGCCGAGCGCGCCACCACTTCCGGTGTCAGATCGACCCCGACGACTCCACGAATGCCAGATACCGAGCGCATCAACATGCTGTATTCACTCCACACGCCCACCATGGGCCAACGCTCAATATAGACAGACCATCGGCCCCAGGCAGGCCGAAAAATCCGGTCGCCAGGCCGCCGGCACACCCGGAATTGGCGCAACCTGCGAGTTGAAACGATGTGTCTGAATCGGACTCTTCCGGTTATAATGGAAGTTGCCAGTGATGGTGGGCTATGAAGAGATCACGCATTACGCTCATGATCATGAAGGAAGGCCAGGAAGGCCACGGCGTCCGGTCGCTGACTTTTCCCTGGTACGCCCCGCGCCTGGCGCTGATCCTCGGGGCCATGCTGGTGATTTTGCTGACTGTTGGGGGATTCTGGCTGGTCTATTTCTGGCAGCGCTCCAGCGAGATCACCCCGTTGCGTGCCGAAAACGTCGAACTGCATCAGGCCATCGCCAAACTCCCTGCCCTCGAAGCCGAAATGGAGCGGCACCGTGAGTTCACGCGTCGGGTTGCCAAGCTGATCGGGATGGATGTCCCCAACTTTGAGGACTCGACGATCGGGCCTGCAGCCTCTGCACCGTTGAGCATGAGTACCGTGCTGGGCAGTGCCGATTCGATCGGCCTTGCCGCCGAACTGGCGTCCGATTCGCCTTTGTCCCCCCACGGAATCCTGGTCACCCGCTGCAAGGCAGACCCCAACAATCAGCCCCGCGGTATACCGGTACTGGGACGCGTCTCGCAGATCTACTCGCCCAATGCCGCCAATCCGGTTCTGCGCCACTTCGGTATTGACCTTGCAGCTCAGGAGGGGCTCCCGGTCTATGCCACCGCTTCCGGCACCATCGAGTCCTCGGGAGAAGACAAGGTCTTCGGCCAATTGATCGTGATCGATCACGGCAACGGATTCAAGACGTCGTACGGCCACAATTCGAAACTGCTGAAGAAGACCGGCGACCGCGTACAACGCGCCGACATCATCGCCTTATCCGGAAACTCAGGTATCTCGACGGCACCGCACGTGCACTACGAAATCCAGCACAACGGCGCCACGGTCGATCCGGCAGCGTTCCTGGGACCCTAGCCCGGATATTTCACCCAAAAGGCTGGCGAAGCCTTTTAATCCTCTGATATTGAGTTTGTTGGAACCAAGAAGAGAGGAGGCTTCGCCGTGACGAAATGTAACCTGCCGACCGTGTCATTTCCAAGCTGTAAACGCCGGAAAGTGGAGGCGCATTTTGGCGGGGGTGCGGTGTCCTCGGACGGGGGCGTGCTGCTGTTGCGGTCCGCCGCGGCGGAGACCGGCGGCTGGGTCTGACCGCTGGGGTGGCGGCGGCCCTTGGGGATGAGCGCCGCCAGGCGAGTTGCCAGCACGATGGGCGGAGTCTGCTGCGGCAGCGGGTGTACGCTCTGGCGCTGGGATATGAGGATCTCAACGACCACACGACGTTGCGTGCTGATCCGGGGTTGCAGACAGCGGTGGAGCGGGATGAGACGTTGGCGAGCAGTCCGACGTTATGCCGCTGGGAGAACCGGGCGGACCGGGAGACGGCCTGGGCCATCCAGCGGGAACTGGTGGAGCAGTTCATTGCCTCGTACAAGAAGCCACCGCGGCGGGTGATTCTGGACGTTGATGCCACGGACG
>JAKAKI010000060.1 GCA_021813505.1 bacterium
CTGCCAAGATCGCCGCGCACGATGTCGTCGAGGGCGCCGCATTCGACGAAGTAATTGCCGAGAACGGCATTGCAATTCTCAACGTTGATCGGCGAGGCGCCGGTGCCCCACGAGTTTTGGGAAATGTCGATTTGGTAATTGTCAATGTTATACTGATAAGAAGCTTGCAGGCCGGTGACGTCGGCCCACCACTGCCGGCTGACGATCGATGCCGCCGGCGCGATACCCCGGTAGGTACCGCCGGATTGTGCCCCTGAGCCGATGACCGTGCCGGCGACATGGGTGGAGTGCCAGTGCACCGCCCCGCCGCCGAGTTGTACGACTCGTTTGTTGAAATCAGGATGCCCACCGTCTGCCCAACCGCCGTCCCATTCGCCGATCCATACTCCAGAGCCATCGAGAGAATACGGTGCGGCCTGGGCAACGTCGGCTCCGACATTGGCGCGGCACGAGTTGTTGAGCAGCATGGGCTCGAGATACGGCTCCACCCAAACCACGCGTTCATCATGAGCGATGTCGAACCAGTTGTCCGCGGGCAGCGCGACTTCAACGACATTGGCCAAGGTGGACAGGCCGACGATTCGGGCGCCGTATTGGGAGGCGAGCCACGTGGCGGCATCCTCGGGACGGACGTGACCGTACAGTTTGACTTTGATTCGGGATGCGCCGGAAGAATCCCGCGAGAACTGCGGTGTCCCGCCCGCGGCCAGCGCTTCTGCCAGTTTCTCTTCAGGACGCAGCGCTCCGACCCACTGAATGCCTGCCCATGACAGATCGGCTTTGCGAATGGTGGACGGGATCGTGGCGAGGAATGCTCTGTCGGGAAGATACGCACGCAGCACAACACCCTGTTCGGCCAGGCGGACGCGGGTCAGGGAATCCGGGAGACGGTCGAATTGGATCACCCCGCCGCGCTCCGCATACGGCGAGGTTGCTGACTCTCGGAAGAATTGATCGGATTCGACAGCGGTGAGATGCCGGGCGCCGGCGGCAAAGCGTACAAACTGGCTCGACTCCAGGTCGGCGGAATCGGGAGCGGCCGCAGGATGAAAACCCCACGCGAAAACCAGCATCAAGGAAATACCAAGCAAGCTGTACAACCCGAATCCGCGTCTCATTGCGTCCTCATCCCATATACGTTTTCGACCGCGAGGCTACTGCCTGCCAGCATCATATGCGGGCAAAGCAATTGTCCGGTCGGCAATTACGTCTTCGAGCCAGTCACAACACCGAAAGCACCAACATCGATCAGTACGAGTAGATACACTCCGACCGGGTCCCCCCGGACAAATCAGTCGGATCGTTGCCGGGATTCTCCCGGCTGTCCCTGCCACAAATGTACGCGTAAGCTGAAATATGTCAACAGATAAGAGGGGATGCGAATGTGGCAAAGTGTGGCAGGATGGGCGTTCGGGGCGCAGGGTTCCCGCGTTCGGGATTGTTGAACGAATGCCACTGGTCAAGTCGAGGGCCTGATTTTGAGGTGCCACGGACAAGGATGACCGAGCGGCTCTTCAGCTCGGTCTTCCTTGTCCGTGTCTTTCTTCTGCTTAGGTGAAAGAGAAGAAGACACGGACAAGCAGATTCTCCAAAGAGCCGGAGAATCTGCTTGTCCGTGGCACCGCTCCCGAGAACTGGGTTCTTCAACAGTCCCTTTCTCGGGAAAGACGTTTATTGAGGGTGGGGACCCGCCATAGTCGCAAGCGCTCCGAACTGCACAGAGGGGCCCATTCAGTACGCCCTTACACCCCTCTGCGCCAAGCTCCAGTGATCGAATCCTTTGCCCTTCGTCCTTTGTCCTTTGTCCTTTGTCCTTTGTCCTCTCCCCCACTTCGTGAGATTGTGTGGCGCAAGGCCGGGGGCTGTTTCTCCGATAATCAATAGGTGGTGGCACACCGGAGGGCTTATTGATGGCGCATCGTATCCTGGTCGTGGATGATGAAGCCTCGATGTGCGAGTTCATGAAGATCATGCTCGCCAAAGAGGGGTATGAAGTGGACACGGAGCAGGACGGGCGCCGTGCCGCACGCATCTTTCCCGAACAGAACTACGATATGGTCATTGCCGACCTCATGATGCCGGAGATGAGCGGCCTGGAGCTTCTGGACAAGATCAAAGAGAAGAGTCCGGAGACGCCGTTTCTGGTGATGACGGCATTTGCCTCGGTTGACACTGCCATCGAGGCACTGAAAAAGGGCGCCAGCGACTACATCACCAAGCCGTTCAAGATCGATGAAATCAAGCTGGCGATCCAAAACACGCTGGAGCAATCGGAACTCAAAAGTGAGAACCGGGCGCTCAAAGCGCGGCTGAGCGAGACATACTCGTTCGATCACATTCTCAGCGCCGATCCGCGCATGGCGGACATCAAACGTATGGCCACCCAGGTGGCGGCAACGGATGCAACGATTATGATCCGCGGTGAGAGCGGCACCGGCAAGGACCTGCTGGCGTCGGCCATCCACCAGAATTCCCCCCGCAGCGGCAAACCGTACATCACAGTCAATTGCGGAGCCCTGCCGGAGACACTGCTGGAAAGCGAGTTGTTCGGCCACGTGAAGGGGTCGTTCACTGGGGCGATTCGCGATCATGACGGACTGTTCCGGGCGGCCGACGGCGGTACGCTCTTTCTGGATGAGATCGCGGAAACCACGCCGGCGATTCAGGTGAAGTTGCTGCGCGTTTTGGAAGACAAGAAGGTGACACCGATTGGATCCACGACCGGGCGTCCAGCCGATGTGCGGTTGATCGCGGCCACCAACGCCGATCTGGAAGCGGCGGTGCAGTCGGGCCGGTTCCGGGCGGATCTGTACTACCGGTTGAACGTGATCCAGATCGTGGTTCCACCGCTGCGTGAGCGGCCGGAAGATATCGAGCTTCTGAGCACGCATTTCATCGAGCGCAGTTGTGAACGCGCGGGATGCACCACCAAGAAATTAAGCCAGGCCGCTCTCGAATTGCTCAAGCGGTACCGGTGGCCGGGAAATGTGCGGGAGTTACAGAACGTGATTGAGCGCGCGGTCGTCCTGTCCAAGAAGGCCGCTCTCGATCTGGCCGATTTCCCCGACAAGCTGTCGTTGGAACAGGCGGTGACACCAGCCTCGAATGAACTTCCTTCCACGCCGACTCTGGAGTCGATCGAGAAGGCGTACATCTACTGGGTGCTCAACCAAACCGAGTGGCAGAAATCCAAGGCGGCGCAGATTCTCGGAATCGATAATTCCACGCTCTACCGCAAGATCAGCAAGTACAAGTTTGACCAGCACGGAGCCGTACCTTCGCCTGATAAGCCGTCGGATGGATCGGCAACGTAAGTTACACTCCAGCGAATGGCACTGAGGAATGGCTGGGAGGGCGAGGCTCCCGCCGAGCCCTTTCCGCGCGCGGCAAGATCTCTGTTTGTGCGCTGGCTCATTCCGCGCGGACAAAAAGAGGCTCGGCAGGAGCCTCGCCCTCCCTCGTGCTTCCCTCCCTCGTGCCGCCCCCGCCGACTTGCGATCTCTGGCTTGACGGGTGAGCGGGAGGCCAGTATTTTGGTGGCTGTGAGTTGCGCCCCATGAATGACGAGGCTGATCATCGCGGTAACGGACTTTCAACTCCTGTCTTAGTCCTCAATCAAAACTACGAGCCGTTGTCGGTCTGCACGGTGCGCCGGGCGGTGGTGCTGTTGTTTCTGGGCAAAGCGGAGATGGTGGAGCCGCTCGACGGCAAGGTGGTTCACTCCGCGCTCAACTCGTGGACGATTCCATCGATAGTCCGTCTCGGCCTGTATGTCCATCAGCCGCCGAAACGGGTGCTGTTGTCGCGGAAGAATATCATCAAGCGCGACGGGCACCGTTGCCAGTACTGCGGGCAGTCGCGCACGGCGATGACCGTGGACCATGTCATCCCCAGGAATCGTGGTGGTGAGGAAATGTGGGAAAACCTTGTGTGCGCCTGTGTGCGGTGCAACAACCGCAAGGGGGATCATACACCTGAGGAAGTCGGCATGACCTTGCGGCGCAATCCCCGCCGGCCGAACCACATCACGTTCATTCAGCGCTTCATCGGGCTGGGCGACCAGCGGTGGAAGCGGTATCTGTTCCTGGAATAATCAAAGTGTCGCGCCCGGCGGTCCCGGACGGCCACACAGGGCCGTCCGTACGAATCGTCGTCGCCAGAGTCGGCATGGGCGCCCCTGTGCGGGCGCCCTCGTGCCGCGCGAATTCGATCAATGGATTTCGAAGGACTTAAGATCGAGTGACGTGACCACGTCCAGAGTATCCCCATTCCCATACGGGTACTGATAATCTGAGTCGAGGATATTCTTGACTGACGTTGTGCGGCGGACAAGCCCCTCAGCCGCGAAGAACTCGAGAACTTCCACATCTTCCACGGGCGGATCGTACGTCAGCCGAATCACATGGCAGTCGAGCCAGCCAGTCGCCACTTTGATGGTTTCGCGGCCGATGATTGTGCGAATCCCATCCCAGGGATACAGACTGCCTTTCCGCCAGGAGGTCCATTGCTGTCCAAGTTCCTGCGGGTACGGGAGGATCAGTGACAGGGTGTCGGCAAACTCTGATTGGTCGATTGCGATGACTCCCGATGTGCCGGTGAGGGCAGCAAGGAGTGCTGGCACATCAGGGAATTGATGTCCGCCCAGAGTGATGCTGCGACCGCCCAGGACAGCCTTGGGCAGCGAATGGCCCGATTGGCCAACGCGGTTTTGGGATCGAAGAGTCCTGATGCGGTACATGCCGTCAGGCAAATCGGCGTAGAGCGCCGCATCCGTGGGATTGCGCGCGCCGGAATCCGTGCTGGTCTCAGTGAAACCATAGGCATAAACGCCCGGCAGGATCGTGTCGACGCGATCGATGGACGCAGTGACAGCGTATTTCAAAGTGTCGTTCGGCTTCTTCCCACGGTAGTCCTTTATGAATCGGCCTTCATATATCCAGGTATTGCCCACGGCCAGCGGGTAGGTGAAGGATTCCACCCTGGGGTCTACCGGTTTGCTGCAGGCGATGAGACCTGCAGCCAAAATCGAAATGAGCGTGATACCGAGCAGTGTCCTCATTCCCACCTCCTTGACCGTAATACCCGTGAGCGCCTGAGGTATTCCAGGAGCGCTGTTCCAAAATATCACCTTGGTGGTGATATTTCAAGGCGAAGTGGACGCAGTGGACCAAGTGAACACAGTGGACAAAATGGACCAATTTGGACAGAGGTTGGACCTTCGGGTGCAGAGCGGGGTTGGCAGTTGCCGTGCGGCCGGTGCAGTCGGGGAGGCGCCTTCCAATGATGACCGGCAAGAATTCATCTTTTTGGTGCCGCCTGGTTTCGGTGGCACAGACTTTGCCTTATCTTGGAGAAGTGTCTCTGCATCGGCTCCCGTGACGGCTCGGTGCGCCACTGAATGATCGAATTGGAGGATCGGATGTCGGAATTGCCTGAGTCTGCCGGTTTGCGGATTAGTGTGCTGCTCGTTTGTCTGGTGGCGGGAGTTGGAATCGGATTCGTACCGTCGATTGCCACTGTGGCAGAGGCGGTGCCCCCGCCGGTCCATCTGACGATCGTCAGCCACAATGAGGAACCGGCGCCAGGCAGGCCGGACTACACCGTTGACGTCAACTACTACCTTGCCAACCGCCGGCTCGTCAAACAACTGGCGGAGACGATCACCAGCCGGGGCGCGGCGTACAATTTTCAATCTGACTGGAACTACCTCAAGGCGGTCGCGAAGTTCGACACCGGGACGGTCACGGCCAATACCAATGGGAAGAACATCGTGCGCTGGATGAAAGAGGACTTGGGGGTTGAAGTCGATCCGCACGCGCATGAGACGGTTTACAACTACGCCGATGTCGCTTATCTGATCGAACAGCTCGGGGTCACACCTTCGAAGAACGTCGGCGGATTTCTGTACGACCCACCGGACAATCCACAGGGCTGGGAGCAGCACGAAGCCGGCATCTACGGCGTGATCTATCCGTCGTACTTCTGGCGCGCGGATAATCTCTGGGGCGGCGGCACGTACATGCACCAGGGCAACGACGACATGTCGTCGGGCATGTGGCGGCCGAAAGACCGGTACAATTTCACTGTCGATGACCCGGCCAAGCGGCTCGACGTCATCGGCCATGGATGCGCCGGCTTGCCCACCCTGGTGGACGATATTCAATCCGGCAGAGCCCCCGCCACGGGCTTCTATACGGCGAACTTGATGATGATCCAGGATTGGATGGATTCGGCGAGCATTGCCGCGCTGGGTGCCACGATCGATTCTCTGGCGCCGTCGGTGGCGCTGGGGAAGATTGTCTGGTCGACGCTGACCCAGACGGCCACGGCGTGGAAGACAGAGCACGGCGCTGTTGCGTCGCGGTACACCTGCGACACTACGACCACGCCACCGGTGGGATACCAGATCGAAACGATCGAGACTTGGGTGACGGCGCCGAATGGCAATCAGGTCTATACGCGGATTGTGCGTCCTGTACTCGGCCTCTACCCCGGCCGACGATTTCCGGCCGTGGTTGCTGTTGCCGGCGGCACGGGAGCGGGCGCCCCGATGGCAGATGTCCTCGGCTACCGTAACCTGGCGGCGAATGGATTTGTGGTCGTGGCATTCAATGCCGAAGGACGCGGCTCGGGCGCGCCGGGGAATTTGATCAGTCAGGGGGTGGAGAATTGCGGCGGGTTCATCCATCAGGACGATCTCAAGGCGGTCATCGAATTTGTCGCGGCGCAGCCCGATGTTGATGCCTCCAATATTGGTGTGGAGACAAACTCGCTGGGAATTGCCATGGGAGCCGGAGCGCTCGGGCGGTACCCGGACCTGCCGGTCAAGTACTTGATCGACGGTGAAGGGCCGCATGACAACCGCGTGATTACGTTCTATGATGCCGGACACGAGGTCGCCGTATGCGGACACTGGAGCACGGCGACTGATCCATCGCCGGAGAACGTGGCGTACTGGACCGAGCGCGAGGCGGTGAGGTATATCGGCGATTTCCGCGGCCATTACCTGCGGATGCAAGCCGAACTCGACCATGCGCAGAACCCATACTACTTCCGCCACGCGATCGAGATGATCAACGCGGCTACGGACTCGGCGCACGGCGGCACGGGGAATAACTGCTGGACGAGGATGAACGGCAGCGATCTCGGCAATCCGATCAACACGGTTTGTGCCTACGGGGACGTCGCTCATTACCCCAAGTGGGAATCCGGCAAGCTCTCCTCGAACCATCCGGACTTGAAATTCACGTACATCAGGGAGATGTCGTCGATGGCGGGTGGCAACTGTGTCCTCGACGTCTTTGACGTCGTCTCGAGTTTGGCCTTATCCAGTTGCATAGAGCATAGCAGAGGCGGGGTCGGGGGAGAATTGTTCGGACTTTGCGCGTGCTTGTTGACGGTGCACGAAGCCGGAGAAATTCTCGATGCCGAGTGCCCG
>JAKAKI010000076.1 GCA_021813505.1 bacterium
ACAACATGTTTGCCGGTACCGCCTATGGACATCCGGATGATGGGCTTCCCGCCAGCGTGAAATCGATCACGCTCGATGATGTGAAGAATTTCTATAAGACAAACTTCACCGCCGGCAACGTGGTCGTTGGGATCGGCGGCGCGTTCGATCCGGCACTGGTTGCACGCCTGACCACCGCCCTGGGGACACTGCCGCCCGGCGCACCAGCGCCAATGGCAAAGCCCGCTGCCAGGATGCCGGTGGGCAAGGAGGTTGTCATCGTCGATAAGGACGTGAAGTCGACCGCGATCAGTATCGGATACCCGATCGACCTCAAGCGCGGCGACCGCGATTACTACGCGCTGTGGATTGCGAATTCGTGGCTGGGTGAACACCGGAACTCGTCGAGCCATCTGTACAACGTGATTCGCGAGAAGCGCGGGATGAATTACGGCGATTACTCGTACATCGAGTTCTATCCCAACGCGTGGCGGCATCAATTCCCGCCGCCCAATTCACCGTTGCGCCAACAGTTCTTTGAGATCTGGCTGCGCCCGGTCACCAATGATGCCGCGCATTTTGCCCTGAGGGCGGCGCTGCGCGAGTTGCAGAATCTGGTGGACAAGGGGATGTCGCAGGAGGAATTCAACCTGACGCGGACCTTCGTCAAGAAGTACGTCAAGCATTACGCGCCCACCACCGATCTGCGGCTGGGATACAAGATCGATGACGCCTTCTACGGCATCCCCGATCATCTGAAAACCGCCGAGGAGTTGTTCGACAAGCTGACGCTGGACGACGTGAACAAGGCGATCAAGAAGTACTTGCAGACATCGAATCTGAGAATCGCAATGATCGCGAAAGACGCGGCGACGCTCAAGCAAGCGCTGGCCAGCGATGCGCCCAGCCCGATGACTTACGCGACACCAAAGCCACCGGAAGTGCTGGAGGAGGACAAGGTCATTTCCGTCTATCCTCTCAAGATCAGCGCCGACAAGGTCACGATCGTCCCGGTGGACAGCACGTTTATGCGGTAAGCACTCGACTACAGTAGCTACGCCAATCGGCCAGCGGAATCACGCCGCTGGCCGATTTGATTTTAGGCTGGTTGGCGGTGGGAGGGCGAGGCTCCTGCCGAGCCATGTTTCCGCGCGGAAAAGAGGCTCGGCAGGAGCCTCGCCCTCCCGGCTTTGCGATTGCGAATACACCTCCGACGTCATTCCCGCGAAAGCGGGAATCCAGAGACACACCGTCGACTGGATTCCCGCTTTCGCGGGAGAGACGGAGGGGGTGCGTTGCGCAGAGGGTGAGAGTTCTCTCCCAGTTCTTTCGCACAGTCGTTCACTTTCACGGCAGACTGCCCCCTCTCCCTTTGGGAGAGGGCTGGGGTGAGGGCGTTCCCGCGCGGCTGCGCCCTCACCCCCGTCCCCAAAAACGGGAGAGGGGGGAAGAAATCGCTCGAGCCCATGTCTGCGGTCTGTACTGACGTGCCCGTTTGTGCCCCATTGCGGACAAGGGGCTTTCAGCCCCTTGCCGTCGTGTTGCAGCTGAGTGCATCGGAATGATTGCTGCGGACCAAAAAGGTGGGCGGAGCCCACCCTATTTTTGCAGCAGCTTGAACGCGTGGCTCCAACTGTTGGTGAGCACCCCGTGGATGACCCAGACCATGCACATCGGTTCGAGATAGCGGCTCGATTCGATGCTGCCGGAATCCACGATTCCCCAACCGAAGTCGCGGAGAATCTGCCCGACTGTTTTCTTGGCGTCGGCGTCGTTACCGCAGATGAACATGTCGGGCGGCCCGCCGGGGAAATCCGGTTTGAACATCCAAGCATTGCCGACAGTGTTAAACGCCTTCACAACGTGCGCACCCGGCAGAATTCTCTGGATGCGTTCGCCCAATGAATCGGTGGTGCCGACAAACAGCTTCGGCGGCATTCCTCCCGAAAAATCGAGCGGGTTGGTTGTGTCGATCACGATTTTGCCTTTGAACGCCGCCGCGCCAACTGACTTGAGGATGTCCTCAGTCGCGGTTCCCAGAGTGGCCAGCACGACCACATCGCCAAACTGCGCCGCCTCGGCGAAAGTGCCGACCGACGCTTTGGCACCGGTCTCCCTCGCCCAGGCCACCGCCTTCTCATTGGTCTTGCTGCGCGAACCCATTTTGACGTCGTGGCCAAGCTTCGCAAATCCTGTCCCCAGCGCACGTCCGACGTCCCCTGTACCCAGTATGCCGACTTTCATATGCCAATCCTCCTCGTGAGTCTGTGTGAAACTGACGGAGGGTTAAACCGAGGTGGAGGGCCATCGGTTCCCACGGCATGGGACAAGTACGATCGCCCATTCCCGTGCAATGGCTTCTCCTCCGACCGCGCTGTCATGCTACAAGAAATCGCATTAACAGAGCGAAATCACGCTATGTGCACATGGGCGGCAGTTTGGTATATTGAAACAGCCAAACGGAATTGAACCGACTTCGTACGAGACCGATATGACAGAAGACAAGCGTAGCCAGGTAGAGTCATTGATCCGCGCAATCCCGGAATTGACGGCTGGGCAGTTGCATTGGCTCGATCGAATGGTTAGGGTATTCGCCGCAAAACACCATTTCGAATCATTGGCCTCCAACATGTTCAATCCAGAGACCCTCCAGAACTTTGGGGACGCAATGCGAGTACATCATAGCTTTTCGGCAGAGCCCTTTACGAAAGACAAGTTCGAGTACGTCCTTGTATCCGTCCTCAAACTCAGCGGGCAGACCGCAGAACTTGCCAAGAAGGGCAACCCTGGACACGATGCGACTATCAATGACCTTCGCGTATCGCTAAAGACGCAAGCGGACAGCGGGATTAAGGAAGACGAGATCTGGATGAGCAAATTCATGGAGCTTGGCAAAGGGAAATGGGGAAGCAGAATCCAGGATCTTGAAGGTCTGCGAGATCAGTTCCTGGAACATCTCGAGCACTATGAGAGAATTCTGAGTCTTCGAGCATTGGCGAAAGCTCCTGAATGGAAGTACGAACTCGTCGAGATTCCCAAAGCGCTGCTACTGATGGCGAGAGAGGGCACGTTGGAGGTGATGAGGAAGAGTACACAGTCTCCAAAACCAGGCTACTGCCATGTTTCGGATAAGAAGGGGAATCTGCTCTTCGATCTCTACTTCGATGCGGGGTCTGAACGAAAATTGCAGATAAAGAAGCTGAAGAAGTCTCTCTGTCGCGTCCACGCCACGTGGGAGTTCATCATCCCATCGGAATGAGCGCCCTCTGAACGGCAGAAGCACGTTTCCGCGCGATCTTGATATACTCGCTGTTCAGTTCGATTCCAACGCACCTTCGCCCGAGCTCACCAGCAACAGTGCCTACAGTGCCTGCGCCGTAGAAGGGGTCGAGAACAACGTCACCTGCACGACTTCCCGCTAGAATGCAGGGACGCACCAGTGCGGGCGGGAAAACCGCAAAATGCGCCTCAGCAAAAGGTTCCGTATTGATCGACCACACCGTTCTCTTATTCTTGAGACCGTTGCCGTTTGAAGTTCGCTCGCGGATTGCATCCTGATTGAAAGAGTAGCGTTCGGACTTGGAAAAGAGAAAGAGGTATTCGTGCGCGACCGTGAAGCGGTCCTTTACACTCTCCGGCTGGCAATTAGGTTTGTACCAGATTATGTCGTTCCGTAGATACCACCCGTCTCGCTGACATGCCAGCGCCAGCAGCCACGCCACCCCGATCAGATCTTTCTTCTTCAGGCCTGGAGGTGTTGGAGGACGATAAGACATGGCACGACCCCTGTTCTTGTCATCTTCGTCGCGCCACTTCCTGCCCCCTGACGTGTATGTGTTGCCAATGTTGAGCCAAAATGTCCCGTCGGGACTCAGAACCCTGCGAACCTCCCGGAATACATCTACGAGCGCTTCAAGGTACTCATCTAGGCTCGCTTCCGCTCCTATCTGGCCACTGACTTTGTAATCCCTGACCCCCCAGTACGGAGGAGATGTGACAACACACTGAACTGAGCTGTCCGGTAATCGGCGGATGATCTCCCTAGTGTCTCCATGCAGAATGATCAGCGGATTGTCTTCGGTCGGCCATCCATCCACTTGCCGGTCGGCATTCTGTGATCTCATAGAGTGCTCCTCGGGGACTATATTGTCGGGCGGGCTTTGGGCATGCAATCACTTTCTTTTCACGGGGCCGGTTCCGAATTAACCGTTGACGGATCGTACCCATTTTTGTCCGTCAGTTCCTGAAAACTCGTGGATTTACGCAATCTCCGGCGCGAGCAACTTGTACATCACCGGTGTGACCAGACGGGTCAGGATGGTGGAGGTGATCAGGCCGCCGATGATGACCATCGCGAGGGGCGCGTAGAGGGGGGCGCCTTCGAGGACCAGCGGGATCATGCCGCCGATCGCGGTCAGGGTGGTCAGCAGGATCGGGACAAATCGGATCTCGCCGGCTTCCTGGATCGCGTCGTCGACGCTCTTCCCCTGTTGCCGCAACTGATTCGTGAAGTCGACCAGCAAAATCGAGTTCTTCACTTCGATTCCCATCAGGGCAATGAAACCGATCATCGCCACGAAGGACAGGGTCTCGCGACCGATCAAAAGCGCCACGATGCCGCCGATGATGCCCAGCGGGATGACCGAGGCGACAATCAATGTCCCCTTGAACGTCTTGAATTCCAGGATCAGCACCACAAACATTCCGAAGAAAGCGATGAGAAGGGCCGAACCGAACCCGCCGAAGCTCTCCTGACGGCTTTCGATCTCACCGGCGGCTTGAATCCGGTACCCCTGCGGCAGTTTCATCGCATCGATTTTGCCCAGCGCCTCTTTGGTCACCCGGTCGACATTGAATCCGGTTTGGACATCGGCCATGACGGTGACCGAACGCACTTGATCATAATGATCGATCTTCGTGGGGGAGCTTTGGAATTCCTGCGTGGCGACGTGCGCAAGCGGCACATAGCCGGCCGTCATCGATCCGACATAGATCTTGTCCAAAAGATCGAGCGTGGGACGCTTGTCACGCGGCAGACCGAGCACGATGTCGAATTCGTTGCCGCTTTCCTCGCGGTACTTGCCGACCGCAAGCCCCGCGACACCGAGACGGATCGAGCGCTGGATATCGACCAGTGGCAGCCCGAGCAGTCCGGCTTTGTCACGGTCGATGGCCAGCCGCAGGTCGGTGCGCGGCGTGGACATTGGATTGGTGAGCGCCATCGTGCCTTCGGTGGAGGCAAGGAGTTGCTCCACCTGAGTCGCCAGACTCTTCAGTGTATCCAGATTGTCGCCCAGGATTCTCATAGCGATGGGCGCTTCCAGCCCCATACCGTTTTCGAATTCTTTAACTTTGATCTTCGCATCCGGATACCGGTCAAAGACGCGGCGCAGACTGTCGAGGTACACCGGCGTGCGATGGGCGTCGTATTCGTCGATCAAAACAAACAACTCACCAAAATTCGACTTCTCCCCCAGGCTGAGCCGGTTGTAGTACACCTGGGGATTTCCCTTCCCCACATTGGTGAAGACGTCCTTGATTCCCGGCTGGCCCAAAAGCGAGGACTCGACAAAGTGCGCGGCCTTGTCGACTTCGGCGACCGAGCTCCCCTCGGGCGCTTCGATCGACACGATGAACTGCGGAATGCCGGCCTTGGGAAACAGGCTGAACCCAACAACCGGGATTAGCAGCAGGCTCGCCGCAAACAGCGCGGTCGCCAAGCCGATGGTTTTCCAAGGATGAGCCAGCGACCAATGCAGGATACGGCGGTATGATTTCCGAATCAGCCAGTTGAGTCCCTGCAGTACGCGATTGCCTTCCGGCTTCTCTTCTTTCTTCAGGATCATGCTGGCGAGAAACGGGATGATCGTCAGCGACACGAGAAGCGAAGCGCCAATCGTGTACAGCACCGATGCCGGCAGGCTGCGGATGTAGTCGCCGGCGGTACCGGGCAGAAACAAGAGCGGCAGGAAGGCGAACAGCAAAGTCGCTGTGCAGCCGATCACCGCCACGCCGATCTGGCGCGTGGCTTCGATGGCGGCTTCGCGGCGTGAGTGGCCCTGGCGGATGAAGCGCGAGATGTTCTCGATGACCACGATCGAGTCATCGACCAGGAGACCCAGGGCCACCACGAAGCCGACAATGCTCAGTTGGTTCAGACTGAAACCGGAGAAGTACAACGCCGCCGTCCCGATCGCCATCGAGAGCGGGATGGAGATCATGACGATGATCGACGCGCGCCCTCCCAACGGCAGCAGCGTCAGTATCACCAGGACGATGGCGATGAGAAAATCGGTCTGCAGATGTCCGAGACGGCGGGCGACATTGCGCGACTGATCGAATCCGGTGTCGAGTGTGACTCCGGCGGGCAGGTCGCGCTTGAATTCGTCGAACACCTGGTAGATACGGTCGCGGACGGGGAAAATATTCTGTCCGGCCTGCAGGGTGGCGACAACATAAAGCGCCCGCTTGCCGTTGAACCGCGCTGTGTACGTTTCGTCATCGTGGCCCCATTTGATGTCGGCGATATCGCGCAGACGGAGAACCGACCCGCCGGCGCTGCCGACAACGGTGGCTCCGATTTGATCCAATGACCGGTAGCGTCCGGAGGTCTCAAGATTGAACCGGCGCCCGCCGACGTCGACACCACCACCGGAGATGTCGGAATTGTCGCTTTGGATCGCACTCATGACCGCGGTGAGAGGCAGACGCAACGCCGCGATTCTTTCCAGATCGAGCGATACCCGCACCTGCGGCATCGGATAACCGACCGCCTCGGCGTTCTTGATGCCGGGCACTTCATCGAGCCGGTCTTTGAGCCGCTTGGCAGTTTCGTGAAGATCTTTGTAACTGACCGAATCGGAGATGAGCGCGGCCTGTATGATCTTCACATTGGTGGTGCTGAACTTGACAACCTCCAGGTTCGCCAGTTCCGCCGGCAGCTTGCTGCGGATGGAATTGACCTGGCGAAGAACCGCATCGTGCTTGGTCTCCGCGTTCACTCCGGAGTTGAATTCAATCTGCACCAGACCAAGCTGGTTTTCGCTGGTGGAGGTGATCTTCTTGATATCTTCCAGTTCCTTCAACGATTTCTCGATGGGGTCGACAATCTGCCGCTCGATGTCGTTGGGGCTCCCGCCCGGCAGAACCCCGACCACCATGAACACCGGAATCGGGAACACCGGGTCTTCGGAACGGGGAATGTTGAGGAACGAATTGACACCGAGTCCGATGAGCAGGATGAACAGCACGATCGTGAACCGGTAGTTCTTCACTGAGAATTCTGCGAGTTTCATATCAATGCTCCTTCTCGGAGTCGGTGATCCGGTTTCGTGACCTTATTTCACGATCGCAATGGGTGCGCCGTCGGACAGTTTGGTTGCTCCGGCGGTGATGACGGACGTGATATCGCCGAGCCGTTCGCTGAGACCTGCCTTGCCATCGCGTAGATAGGTGATTGAGACTTGAACGCGGCGGGCGGCGGCGCCATCGGGCGTGGGCGTGAAGACATAGCCGCGTGAGCCGTCGGCGCCAATCAGCGCCTCGACCGGCACCAGCGTGGACGAAATATCGGACGACGGCACGATCAGGACCTTGCCGATCAGTCCGGTCATCGCCTGGCGGATTTCAGAATCGAGTCTGATCTCCACTTCATAGGTGCCATTCATCGGATTCGGCGCTGCAGCGATCTCAGAGACACTGCCGTTCAGAGTCTGGCCCGGAATCGCATCGAGGAGAATCGCGGCCGTGTCGCCGAGGTGGAGACGAACCGCATCACGATCAGCCAGGGCAGTACGAATAACCCAACCCTTGTCGTACGACGCCATCACCAGGACCGGGCTTCCCGACGCGACCTGTTCGTGGACATTCGCCAGACGCTTCAACACCCGGCCATCAGAGGTTGCGATGATTTGCGCGTATTGACGGTTGAACTGCGCGGCGTCCAGTCCCGCCCTGGCAACCTCCCACGCGGTGGTGGCGTTCTGCAGCTGTTCGAGCGTGGCGACGGAATCCGCGAAGAGGTTCTTGACCCTCTTGAGATCACGATCCGCCTTGTCGAATCCATTGAGCGCCTGAGTGAGCTGAGCGTCGATTTCGGTCAGACTCAGACTGGCGAGCAACTGTCCCTTGCGGACTTCCTGGCCCTCATCGACCAGCATCTTGTCCACGATCCCGCCGATCTTGAAAGACAAGTGGAGTTCCTGCTTGGCTTCCATCCGGCCAACGGCGTGAATCGGAATGCCGGCGTTGGTGCGCTCGACGGGCGCCAGCCGCACATACGTTGGGGACACAGACGGTGTCTTGTTCTCGGCCGCATTCGGACCCGAACCGCAACCCGCGAGCATCAGAGTGGCTGCACTGGCGGCGAGCAGCATCAGTTTCGAAAGTGTGTTTTGCATGGCGTTTCTCCTTTAGAGTTCTCTGGCAACGTTTTCGCTGATGAGCGCGGCAGCGCGCTCGAGTTCGACGTACTTCTGCACAAAGTCATAGGTCGTGATGATCTGATTGAGGCTCGACGACGTATAGCTTGTGCGCGCGTCGAGGTATTCCAATTGTGTCGCCATCCCCTCGGCAAACCGGCGGGAGACGAGGTCGAATGAGCGCTTCGCACTCGACAACCGGTCCTGCGCCGTCGCCTGGGCCTGTCGGGCGACGATCGCGGCATCGTAGGCCTGACGGATCTGCAGATTGATCTGCTTTTCCAATTGGTTCTTCTGGAGTTTCAGACGTTTGGTCGCGAGCGTGGCTTGCTGGCGGCGAGCGTTGTCCTGGCCGCCATTGAAGATACTCCACTGCGCGACGAGCGAAACCATGGTCGTGGCATCGTGGCGATTGAAACGGTAGTTGTCGCCCTGCACGCCGTAGTCGACAGCGAAGCCAACCGTCGGCATGTAGGCCGATTCATGCAGATCGACTGTGTTTGCCGCCGCGCGGATGCCGTTGCCGGCCGCTGCGAGTTCATCGCGATGCATCATCCCGCTTCTCAGAGCGCTGTCGGCAGAGGGAAGCGTGACGGCGGCGATGACCGAGTCGGGATCGAGGGCGACCGGCGTGTCGAGCGGCCGGTCCAAAAGCAGATTGAAGTACCGGGCGGCATCGTCGCGCTGCCGAGCGGCTTCCGCCCGTTTCTGCTCGACATCGCTTCTCTCCGCTTTGGCGCGGTATACGACATCGAGTGTGGCCTGCTGGTTGTCCGCCAGCTTCTGGGTCACTCGCAGATTCTCATCGAGAAGAGCCAGAGTCTGCTCGTAGATTTCCACCACCCGCACTGCCTTGGCATAATTCAGATAGGCTGTCTTGATCCCGGCTACCAGGTCTCGCGCTTCCATGACCAGCCGGGCGCGTTCAACCGATTCCAGATCACGGCGGATGCGATACCCGTAATAGGCCTGCGGCGCAAAGAGCGGCTGGGTCAGCCGAATACCGGACTGCTGTTTGGCCGGCAGCGTGAGCTTCAGGTCGGTCGGGAAGTTGTTCTGGCCCGTGAGCTGGTTCAATGTCGCGTACGCGGGATTGATCAGCTTCCCGAAGTCCTGGACATTGCCGCTGAGATTCGAGTAGCGCGTGTCGGCCGAGATCGACGGAAGCATTGTTCCAAGCGCCTCGCGGGTCGCGGCCTCAGCCGTCTGAACATTCAGACGCTCTTGTTTGAGGCCGAGGTTGTGACGGAGCCCTTCGGCAACGTACTCGTCAAGCCGGGAGGACTCTTGGGCCAACGCGGAGTTGGCGGTGTTGAGCGCCATGGCGACGAACAGGCCGATTCGGCGGGCTCTCGGGCTTATCTTTCGGGTCTTTGAACATTGCATAATCATTGAACACCGTTCAGGTTAGGGTTAAAAAAAATCACTGACTCTTGCCGACTATCAGATTCCACATGAAGTCGTAGGTCGCTTGCGGCAGTGGCCACTGCGGATCCAAATGACTCACGACACACCGTTTCCTGACGAGAAGGGCAGCGATTCCATGAACGAGTGACCAAAAGCCGAACGCCGCGACTCCGGGGTCAGACTTGGGGATGTACCCCTGGTCCATGCACTCGGCGACCATTTGCACCAACGCTGTGTGGGCGCGCTCACCGCTCTCCCAGCAGGACATGTCGGTGATGGTGCGCGCGGTGCTGCGTTCGATGAACATGAGATCGTAATACTCAGGGTTTTCATCGGCGAACTTGAGATACAATTCGCCGGTCTTGTGGAGCCGCTCCATCGGATTCGGTTCGGATAATGCCTGGGACAGGTACTCGAAGAACTTCTTGAAACCGCGCAGGTGGATTTCGTAGAGGATCTCGTCTTTGTCTTTGAAGTATGAGTACACCGCGCCGGGTGTGTATTCGATCTTCTTGGCGATCTTCCGAATCGAGGTGGCTTCGTAACCTTCGGCCAGAAACACCTCGACGGCCGCGTCTACGATTGCCTCGTGTGTTTCTTCGTGTTCGCGCTGTCTTCTTTCGACCGTACCCATAATCCGCTCCGCATTGAACCGCGTTCAATCTACTAAACGGCGTTCAATTGAATTTGTTGCAGGAAAAGTTGGATAGGAAATGGAATTCTGGCGAGAACTGTGTAATCGACTATAAATCAATATGTTAGACCATTCGTATTCACGCTGGCCTAGCGCGCGGGTGATTCCTACCGACCAGCCCGCGTCCCATGGAGTATGAAGCCATTGTCGCCGACGACATAGACGTCGTTCTCGGTTGGACACCAGATATCTCTAAGCGCCCAAGGCACGTGGGCAACTGGACCCTCCCACTGAAGTCCGTCAAAATGCCACACCGTCCCATTGGTAGTTACTGCGAAGACATCTTCACGAGATATCCCCCGGACGCTTTGAAAGGATTCGCGGGACGGGGGGATCCACTTCCATTCGATGCCATTGTAGCGGATGACTCCCCCGCCTGCAACGATGTAGATGTTGCTTGAGGAGGCCGTCCACCCTCCTGCTATTCCTGCCAATACCTCTGTAGTGATGCGTACCCAGTGCGAACCATCGGAATGAAGAAGCGTTCCCTCGCACCCGGCCGCGTACATATCGTTCGAAGAGTTTCCCCATATCTTCCGCAGGCACTCCGAAGTGCCGCTGGAATCCATGGTCCACACCGCGCCATCGTAGCGAAGTATTGTGCCGGAGTCGCCAACAGCGTAGACCGCGTTAGGCGAGCTTCCCCACACTGAATGCAAACCTCGCATCGTCGGGCTCGTCATGGATGCCCAATTCGCACCATCAAAGTGAATGATCGCGCCTTCGGCTCCGACTGCAATGACATTCCGATCCGAAGTGCCCCACACCCCGCGCAGCTCCAAATCAACTGGACTATTCATCGTCTTCCATCCGGTGCCATCATCACGCAGGATTGCGCCGAATTCGCCGACGGCAAACATGTTGCCGACCGCGTTACCCCATGTTGCATGCAGGTCGTGTATGTCCAATCCCTGCATAATTCGCCACGCCACACCATCATATTGGAATGCCCCATCCGAGCCTGCGACAACCGCATTGCTGGGGGATGTCCCCCAGACGACGGCATCGGGATCAAATGAGTGAAGGTCCATCCTTGACCACTTCAGCCCATCGAAGTAGTACAGTCCTGCCATCCACTCTCCCTGAATATTGACGAGCGCCAAGAGGTCACCACTCTGCGTCGTGCTTATTGACAGAAAGTAGTCTATCTCGCTTGGAGTGGAAACGCGGCGCCATTCGTAACCATCGTAGTGAACCAAACCGTCACCGGCGGCATACACATTACTTCCAGAGCTGCCGCGGATCATCGAGAATGCTTCTCCCGGACTGGCCTCAAGGTCGAGAATCCAGCGTGTACCATTCCAACGCAGGATCTTCCAGTTGGTCGTCACGAAGACATCGGATCCGGGGGCGCACCACACATCGTTAAGCCAGGACCTATCCCCTGCATCCATGATAGTCCAGCTTAAACCGTCGTAGTGAAACACGAGACCATAGCTGCTCACCGCGAACACATCACTGCCAGACCTTCCCCAAATCGAAACCAGGTCGACCGGCATGCCGGCGGCCATCAGACGCCAGCTTGTGCCGTCGTAATGCAGGATAGTGCCAGATGCGCCAACCGCGAAGACATCATCATGCGAGGCACCCCAGACTCCTGCGAGATTGTCATTCACCCCACTCTTCATCCGTCGCCATGAAATGCCATCAAAGTGCGCGATCATCCCATGATCCCCAACCATGAAGACATCCGTCGTGCTGGCACCCCAGATTGCCCACGGCTCCATCCCACCAGCAACCACCTCCCACATCCACCCTCCCGCTTGTGGCTTCGTAGATTCTTTGGAGCAGGCGGACATCAGCATGAAGAGAAAGACTACGAGGAGTCTCAATCCGTCGTGGACGACATACGCGGCCGCGAAGCGCCCCCTGCTGTCCTCCCCGCGAAAGCGGGGACCCAGTGCGGCTGAGTGGCGCTGGATTCCCGCCTTCGCCGGAATGACCTCGGGGGCGGATCTCGTGATTCCCAGCGCAGCCAGTACAGAACTGTGCAACAGCACAAACGTCATTCCCGCGAAGGCGGGAATCCAGGGCGCCCTCACAGCACACGGCAGCCCAGGGCAGCGAGACGTCGCCACCTGATCGCGCCTTAAGGCGGAACTGCTCACGCGACTTCCTGCCACAGGTCCCTCCACTCGGGATTGGTCCGCTCAATTAGCGTAGGTTTCCAGGCACGATTCCACTTCTTGAGCTGCTTTTCACGAACAAACGCGTTTCGCATGTCCACATGCATTTCGAAATATACCAACAAGTGCACTTTATACTTCGAGTTGAAACCTTCAACCGTACGGTTCTTGTGCTGCCAGACTCGCCCGACCGGGTCACTGGTCACACCAGTGTATAGAGTTCCATTCCGTTTGCTGGCGAGTATGTAGACGGCGGGCTTCTTTTCCATACCTACGCTCCCTGGATTCCCGCTTTCTCGGGAATGACAACGGGGACTGCCACGCCAGAATGACCGTGGGTAAAGATCAGTGATCGGATTGCCTTACTGAAGCGTGCCGCGCAGGATCGCTCCGTAGCGGCCCACCGCGAAGACTTCCGTCGCGGAGTTGCTCCAGACCGCGTTGAGGACAAGCAGCGGGGTTGCGTCGCGGCGGATTTCGCTCCAGCCGGTTCCGTCGTAGTGCAGAACCAGTCCCGGCCAGCCGGCCGCGAAGACGTTGGTACCGGTCGTTCCCCAAATTCCATAGAGATCGTCGCTATTATTCTGGCTGTTAACCACGCTCCAGACAATCCCATTATAATGCAGAATCCGGCCGTTTCCAAATTCGGAGCCCACGGAGAAAACGTCGGCGGCGGAACTGCCCCAGACACTGCGTAGCTCGGCGTTGGCGGCGTTGTTCACCACACTCCATGTCGCGCCATCGTAGTGCAATGTCTTGCCGCCCACGGCCACAATGTCGCTGGGAGAACTCCCCCAAATTCCCTTTAGTCCTCCGCCCCAACTGCTGTCGCTGGTGGCCTGCCAGGTCGACCCATCGTAATGAAGAATCGTGCCCAGGCCGCTGGTCCAGTTGCCGCCGACCGCGTACACATCACTCGCGGAACTCCCCCAAACAGCATTGAGATACAACCCCGGCGGAATATCCATGGCGGTCCATTGCGTGCCGTTATAGCGGAGAATCGTCCCGTCCCCCACGGCAAAAACATTACTGCCGGTGGAGCCCCAGACACCAAACAACGGCTGCCCCATCCCACCCTGTGGATGCCAGGTGCTCCCATCGAAGTGCATAATCGCACCAGAGAGACCCACTGCGAAGATGTCATTGGCGGCGCTCCCCCAAATGCCCCGGAGTTGCGCACTAATCGTCCATTCCCAAGTTGAACCCTCACGGTGAAGAATCGTCCCACTGCCGGCAACCACGTAGAAATCACCCGCGGAGCTGCCCCAGATTCCGCTGAACGCGTCTTCGGTGCTTCCACGCGTGGCAACAGTCCAGCCGGAACCGTCATAGTGAAGCACGACGCCGAATCCCTGCCCCGCCCCGCCACCGACCGCCCAGACATCATTACCCGAACTGCCCCAGACTGAGCGCAGCGCCACCGCCGACGGGTTTTTTGTCAGCGCCCAACTGCTCCCATTGAAATGCGAAATCGACTGTTCCCCGACAACGAAGATGTCGCTGGACGATGTCCCCCAAATAGCTGCGCCGCCGCCGCCGACAAACGTGTTCCACTCGACCCCATTGAAGTGCAGCATCTGGCCACCGCCCACGACGAACACATCGCTTCCCGAGGTCCCCCACACGGCCAGGCCCCCGGTCGGATTGCTGTCCATTGTGCTCCAACTGGTACCGTCGTAGTGCAGAATCACACTGGGTCCGACCGCGTAGACGTCGGTTGGCGAACTCCCCCAGATCCCCGACAATCCCGCCGTTGTCCCGCTGGGCATCGCGCTCCAGGCTGTGCCATCGTAGTGGAGAATGACGCCGCCATCCCCCACGGCAAATACACTGCTCCCGGAACTGCCCCATACGGCGCGCAGAAACGCGGAGTTCCCGCTGTTCATGGCGCGATAGGCCTCGCCATCGTAATGGCCAATTGTGCCGCCCAGTCCCACGAAGAACACGTCGCTTGGCCCGCTCCCCCATACGGCCTGCGGGGCGAATCCTCCGGCCATAGTCTCCCAATTCCATGTGGGCTGGTCCCCCGTAGATACCGATTTGTGGCTGCACCCCATCAAAAGGGCCGTGAGGACCAGACTAATGAGGCGCAGGCGTGGTGAACTCATGACGTCCTCCGATTGGGGCAGTGATTATTCTTCGATCGGGGCCAGTACATAGATCACCCATGGGGCAATGCGTGTCTCATTGACCCACGGGTATGGCTCATCTTCGCGGGCCAATGGGCGGCAGACTTCGATGGATTTGAGCCCCGCGCTTGCATACACGGCGTGATAATCCGCATCGCTCCAGACGATGTCCTCGACCGGCCGGGAATCGGCGTGGTCGGTGACGATGATCTTCACCGGGTCGCCGCTTTTCGCCTGGCGATTCTCCGGATAGTCTTTGCTGGAGAACGACGCCCATTCGTGGATGTAGATTTCGGGAGCCGACACCAGACTGACGATTCGACCATTTGGGTTGAGCAAACTGCGCAAGTCGCGGAAGATCGCAACTTTTTTGGCCATGGTGGGGATGTTGTCGAAGGTAAAGATCGAGGTGATCAGGTCGAAATGCTGGCCCTTCCATGAGCTGAAATCATCGTCGGGAATCAGCCGGTAATCGCCCTCCGGATCGGCCTGCCGCGCCAAACGGATCATTTCCTCAGAGATATCCGCGCCGACCGCGTCGAATCCCAGGTCTTTAAGGAATCGAGTGGATCGTCCTGTCCCACACCCGAAATCCATCGCGCGGCGCCCGTGGGCGTGCTTCCGGTAGATCTCCGGAAGATCACGGTAGGCGAGATAGTATGTATTGGTGAACCCAAGGCGGGCGTATGCCTCGGCCCGTTGCCCGTCTTCATAACAGTTCTGGTTGTCCATGTCCTCTCCCATCCAACGGCAGGAGGATACCAAATCACGATTGCCCAATCCAGTCGTCAGGGCCGGGCGTAGGTTTCTTCGTCACTCCCCATTGTTCCGTTTACGCGAATTTCGTATCTTCCCAGAAATTGATTCGCCATTGCCTGCCCATGCAACGACTTGAAACCGGACCAACAGAGGCCATCATGAAGCTCGCGGCAACAATTCTGCCAATTGCCCTCCTCCTTGTGTGCAGCCGCTCATTGGCATCGGCCGACCCCATCCCGGTCATGGCCGACTCGCAGGCGGTATTGGGACCGAAGATCTACGTCGACTGCAGCAGTTGCGATATGGACTACCTGCGCACGGAGATCGGCTTTGTCAACTTCGTCCGCGACCGAAAACTGGCCGACGTGGACGTGCTGGTCTCAACTCAGCAAACCGGGAGCGGCGGCACCGAATACACGCTGGATTTTATCGGTATGGGGTGCTACCAGGGGCAGGAAGACACGCTGACGTTCGACGTTCTCGAAGCGGCATCGGAAGATGCCATCCGCAAGGAGATGGCGCGGACAATCAAACTCGGCGTGCTCCGCTACGCCATGAAATCGCCGCTGGCCGAGCGGATAACGATCGGGTACAGCCAGCCAGAGAATCAGGCCAAGCCGGCGGACCCGTGGGATCATTGGGTGTTTGGTATTTCCGGGTACACGTCTTTCAACGGCGAGGAGTCGTATCGCTACGCCTACTTTTCCGGTGATGTCACGGCGAAGCGGGTCACGGAGGCATCGAAGACAGTCTTTGACCTTTACTGGAGCTACAACGAAAACGTGTACAAGTACACGCAGGATTCAGTCAGGATCACCACGTTGAGTTTATCGCGGAGCAAAGGGGGAAACGCGGAACAATACTGGAGCCTCGGTCCGCACTGGTCCCTGGGGGCCGGGATCTCAGTCTCCGCTTCCAGCTACAACAATCGTGACTTCAAGATCAGTTGCTCTCCGGCTGTCGAGTACGACTTGTTTCCCTACAGCGAATCCACGCGGCGGCAGTTGCGGTTCCAGTACTTCATTTCGCCAGTCTACACTGATTACGTTGAGGAAACCATCTTCGGGAAAACGCATGAATGGCTTTTCTCGCAAAGCCTGAGCGCAATTCTCGAGGTCACACAGCCTTGGGGATCAGTGACTTCACAGTTGAGCGGTGCAACGTACCTCCATGATTTCCACAAGAACTCGCTGACCTTTTACAACAACCTTTCCCTGAACCTGATCAAGGGGTTGTCTTTGAGCATTCAGGGAAACGTCTCGCGCGTACGCAATTTGCTTTACCTCCCCAAAGGGGACGCGACCGCGGAAGAGACTTTGCTCCGACAGAGGCAGTTGGCCACGGACTATCAGTATTGGGGCTCGGTCGGGATTACTTACTCGTTTGGCTCGATCTATAACAACGTGGTCAATCCCCGGTTTGGGGACTGAATTCGTCCGTTCGCACTTCGCCGCACCGCAACGCTGTTGCCGCGCCAAATTCCGGCCTTTTTTCGTTGTGGCCGGGTGGCCCGTCGCTGATATTGTCGCGCAAGGCTGAGTGCAGAATTTCAGGCAATTCATAATGGAGGTGAAGATGAAGACGAGATGGTGGTTTGCCGCAACGCTGGTGCTGGTGGCCGTGGCGCTGGTTGCCGCCGGCTGCAGCAAGAAAGACTCCGGCACGAATGCGCGGACGCTGACGCCGGAGGAGGAGTTTGCGACATTTGAACAGTACACAGGCGGTATCGACTCCCTTGGAATCAACTCCTTGCCGTTGTTAACCAGCAGCGCCGGGATGAAATTCTGGGATGGCGTTCAGCCGTGGGACGCGTTGTCCTTGATGGATATCCTGAGCCTCGTCAACTTCGGATTGACCTCTCCCAAACTGGATGGGGTCATTCCGGCTCCTCTCGGCAAGCGCAGCGTGGAGCAGCGTATGGATCTCAATCGTGTGCTTCCCCTGATTCTGCGTTCTGCGGCGGTGCAGGAGGGAGAATTCACATACGACCCGGCCAGCGGATACTGGAAGGCATCACTGGAATTGACAGGGGCTATTGATACTGCGATAACGAGTAAGGGCGAGACCGTTGATATCGCCGCAACCTTCAATATCAACATGCGCGACTCGGTACGATTCGACAACTCCCAGTCCGGAGTTCCCAGCCAACAACCCACCGAAGCCACAGATCGCACGCGTCATGGTTCGAAAACATCGGTCGACGTTGCTCTCACGTTAGTGATTGACTCGCTGGGTGTGACGGTGGCGAACGTGAACATTCGGGAATTGCAGCTCAACGGCGGTGGTTTGAATACGGTCACCGGTATCAATCTCCCGCAAGTTACGGTCAATGGGAACAGCACATTCGGGGTCACTATTGACATGAGCGCGACAGTTCCCGACACGATCCCCGGTCACATGACCAATGTGTCGGCCGAGGGATCCACCGGGCTGACGACGGCGGCCCATGCGGTTGAAATGGACAATAGCACCGAACCCTGCCCGACCGCCGGCACAGTCACTGCGGCGATGACAGTTGATCTGGCAACAAGACAAGATGGCGAGAACCGGAGCGCCGAAGGCTCATGGGATATGACCATCGATTTCACCGGCGGTGGCAATGCGAGTGTCACCGTCGAGTCGGGGACATTTACGAAGACGGCCAGCGGCCAGGTCTGCACGCCGCCTTTGTGATTCTCAAGTTGAACTGAATTCGCTTGAAACAACCCCGCTCTGACTCAGACACGGGGTTGTTCTTTTTCGGGCACCGGCGTCTCGAGCGTTTGCGCATCGGGTACCAAATCGTGCTGCTGCCGTGCCTTCTTGGAGGACAAATAGGTGTAGAGAGCCGGAATCACGTAGAGGGTCAATCCCAGGGAGAAGATCAGGCCGCCGATGATAACAATGCCCATCGGCATGCGGCTCTTGGCGGAGGCGCCGAGCGCCATCGCGATCGGCAGCGCTCCGAAGACAGTGGCGAGGCTGGTCATCAGGATCGGACGGAAACGCTGGAGAGCGGCATCGATCACCGCATCTTTGATTGCCAGCCCCTGCTCCCGGCGCTGGTTGGCGAATTCCACAATCAGGATGCCGTTTTTGGTTACGATACCGACGAGCGCAATGATGCCAATCTGGCTGAAGATGTTGAATGTCTGCCCGAACATCCAAAGCGAGATGATCGCCCCGGCCAGCGCCAGCGGCACGGTGAACATGATCGTCAGCGGATCGCGGAAGCTCTCGAATTGGGCGGATAAAATGAGATACACCAGTGTGAGTGCGAGCAGGAACGCAAAAAGCAGGGTGTTGGAACTTTCTGTGTATTCCTTCGACGTCCCCGCGAGTGCGGTCGAGAATGATTCATCCAGCACGCTCTTGGCGATCTTGTCCATCTCATCGATGGCACGTCCCAGTGTATACCCTTTGGCCGCGGAGGCCGAGATCGTCGCCGCCACGTACCGGTTGTAGCGATACAGTTGCGGCGGGCTGCTGCGGTAGGACATGCTCACGACATTGTCGAGCTGGATCAATTCGTTGCGAGTGTTGCGGACATAGACCGAGCCGAGATCGACCGGCTCGTCGCGATTGGCGCGATTGGCCTGGGCAATCACCTGGTACTGCTTGCCATTGAGATTGAGCGACTTGTCGTACTCTTCCTGGCTGATGCCTTTGATTTCAAACAGCCGCCGTTTCCGCGATTCTTCATCAGAGGCCAGCTTCTCCTCCAGTGATTTGCGCTTAAGTTGCGCCTGCAATTCGCGGTCGTTGATCTTGAGCATCAGTTCGGACTTGCTGACGCTCTGCCCCTCCTTGAAGAAAACGCCGGTGACCAGGCCGGAGATTTCGGGACGGAGTTCGACTTCCTTATTGGCCAAAAGAGTTCCGGTCGCAGATTTCTTGTTCCGAAGGGGTTGTGGGGAAACGACGACAACTTCAACGGGCGAGGCCGCACCCGCGCGCAGAAGGAGTCGATGAGCCATTGTTGCACCCGCCGGCGACACCGATCACAAGCACAATGGTCGCTCCGGTACAAATTATCCTTGAAATCGTCATGATTACTGTCCCCTCATTCGCAAAAACCCAAGTTACGTCCCGAATTCGCTGCCTGGGGGAACCATCGGTGGAATTTTGTCATGAAACTCCAAGCTCAAACCCGGCGGTGGGCCGATTTGCGATTTGCCAAAACGCCGGGATGATGGTATAATAGCGTGTTGTCGCTCGTCCAGTAAAGCAGCCATGACCATGAGAATCTCAGCCAAGCCCCTGTCGCATCGTGATGCTTTTGTGGCATTACTCCTTCTCGCATTGGTCGCGGGGCAGATACTCACTGGCGCACTGTGTTTGTGCGATGACTGCCACGATCCCGTCTGCACGGATTGGTCCTGCTGTCTTTGCGCCAATCCGCTGGCGTGCGATTTGGTCGTCTCTACCTGTCCGCGACCGGCCCTGACGCTGATTGGCCTGATCAATCCCTGGCAAGAGGATGGTCTGGCCCCCGATACAGCGTTTGAATTTGAACGCCCTCCCAAGCCAATTCCTGCGTAACATGTGACCGTCTCCCGACGGTCAGTCGCTCGGCAACATTAAGATACCTGCCTGTGGGAAGGCAGTTCATCGGATTTCGATGCACTGCGCAACCGGCAGATTTGTGAACTCGAATGCGGGCGTCCGCAGGAGGAAGTAATGAACTCATACTGTAATTGGCCGAACGCGTGGTTACGCTTCCACGCGAGAATCCGGCGATTTCGTTTGCCGCTCCTCGCGCTCTCTGTGGGGATTGGATTGCTTTGCCTGGCGCTGGTCTCCTGCAAGCAATCTGCCGGCAGCAAGACTGAGACTCCGGAGTCGGCCACCAATGCCGAATTGACGCATGGTGAGGCGGCGGAGCATGCCGAAGAACCGGAGGTCTCCGACTTGGATCGCCCCGTCGAAGAGTTGTTCGCCGAGGAATGCAGCCATCGCATCAAGGTGTCAGAATGCGACGAATGCCGCTATGAGATCGGAGTCGTCAAGGCTTCCGACAAGCTCTTCCAGGACGGACTGCTCCGCACGGAGACAGCCTCACGCGCACGCGTCGAAATCCCGCTTTCGCTCACAGGAGAGGTGCAATTCGACGAACGCAAAGTTGCGCATGTGAGCTCTCAGGCCGAAGGCGTCGTGCGCGGGGTTTTCGTGATGCTGGGAGAGAAAGTCCGGAAGAACCAGCCCTTGTTCGAGATTGAAAGCATCGAAATCGGCGAGACCGAGGGTGCCTGCCTCGAGGCCAACACCGTCTTGCGCCTGGCAAAGAGTAATTTCGAACGCGAAGCAGAACTTCACCGAAGAGGGCTCCTGTCCGAACAGGAGTATCAACACTCCCAACAAGAACTCGAGACAGCGGAGATTCGCGCGGAAACCGCACTCGGGAAGCTGACACGTCTGGGCATGACATTGTCGGACGCACAATCGCTCAGCCCGGCGACGGCTCGCGGTCGCCTGGTGTTGCGCGCACCGATGGATGGCACCGTCCTGCTTCTGAATGCCGTTTCCGGCCGGGCGGCAAGATTCGAAGAGTCGCTGGCGACCATCGGGGATAATGAAACGGTGTGGGTGTGGGCAAGTTTGTACGAGCGCGATCTGGCCGCAATCGCACAGCATTCGCCGCGCAGCAACCTGTCGGCGGCCATCACCGTGAAGGCTTACCCCAACGACCACTTCCGCGGCAAGGCCGAATTCGTCAGCCTGGCAATGGAAGAGGCCACACGAACCGTCAAATTGCGCATCGACGTCGAAAATCCCGGCCGCAAGCTGCTCGCGGGAATGTTTGCGAACGTCGAGTTATTCCTCCCCGGGAATGACGAGGCGCTCGTGCTCCCCGCCAGCGCGGTGCTGGAAGACGGGGGCCGGTCGTTCATCTTCATCCACCATCAAGGCGAGTTCTATGTGCGCCGCCCGGTTACCGTGGGCCGCTCCTGGGGCAGCCGGACGGAAGTGCTGGCGGGGCTGGCGGGTGGTGAGACGGTTGTCGCCGATGGTGCCTTTCTACTCAAATCCGACGTCCTGCGCTCGAAAATGGGTGCGGGCTGCGCCGACTGACCGGGGGGCATTGGATGGGATTCACTACGTTTTTGCTCAACAATAGATTTCTCGTCCTGCTGGCCACCGCCGTGCTGATCTTCGTTGGCATTCTGGCGTGGATTCGCCTGCCCATCGATGCTTTTCCAGACGTCACCAATACACAAGTGATGATCCTCAGCAAGGCGCCGGGCCTTGCCGCAGTCGACGTTGAGCAGCGCGTGAGCTACCCGATCGAGCAGGTGATGCGGGGGCTTCCCAAGGTGACGCAGGTTCGGTCGATCTCCAAAGCCGGGCTCTCCCAGGTCGTGATCATCTTCGAGGACGGGGTGGAGACCTACTGGACACGGCAGGTCGTGTTCGAGCGCCTCGCCATGGCCAGAGAGGATCTCCCGCCCGGTGTCGAACCAGAGCTGGGACCGAACAGCACCGGGCTGGGCGAGATCTTCCAGTACACGCTGGAAGGGGATGGGCAGGATGCCATGGAGTTGCGAACGATCCAGGACTGGATCGTCGCGCCGTTGCTCAAGCCGATCCCCGGCGTCAACGAGGTCAACAGCTTCGGCGGGTACTTGAAGCAATATCAGATCGTGCTCGCACCCGACAAGCTGCTCAAGTACGGCCTCACCTCCGCCGAGGTTGTCGAAGCGGTTGAACGCAGCAACGCCAACGCCGGCGGCGGGGTGATCGTGCGCGGTTGGGAGCAGGTCTATCTGCGCGGCGTGGGACTTCTCGCCGACATCCCCGATATCGAACGGATCGTGCTCAAGTCGGCCGATGGCGCACCGGTCTATCTGCGTGACGTGGCGGACGTGGCCATCGGCGCCGAGCCGCGCCAGGGAGCGGTGACGCGTGACGGCAAAGGCGAGGTTGTCGCGGGCATGATCATCATGCTCAAAGGTGAGAACTCCAAGGACGTAGTCACGCGAGTCAAGGAAGCCGTCGGCAAGATCCAAAACACGGTGCCCCCCGGCGTGCGCATCAACGTGTTCTATGATCGTATTTCCCTCATCGAGGCGTGCATCCAGACGGTCATGAACGCCCTGCTCGAAGGCGGGATCTTTGTCATCCTGGTCCTCTTCCTCTTTCTGGGAGAGTTGCGCACCGCACTGATCGTCGTCATCTCATTGCCGCTGACGTTCCTCGCAACATTCATCGTGATGGGACGCGTCGATCTCTCCGCCAATCTCATGAGTCTCGGCGGACTGGCCTTCTCGGTCGGCATGGTTGTGGATGCCTCGATCGTCGTGGTTGAGAATGTCCGCCGTCACTTTGCCCACCGCCACGATCATCGGCAGAAGCGGAGCATTGTCGCAGAGGCCGTCGCGGAGGTGGCGAAACCGGTAGGCTTCTCGGTGCTCATCATTGCCATCGTCCTCGTCCCGCTCTTCACGCTCGCCGGGATTGAGGGGAAGATGTTCGCGCCGCTGGCGTGGACGATGATCATCGCGATGCTCGCCTCACTGGTGGTCGCACTCGTGATCGTGCCGGTCTTTGCGGAGGGACTGCTGAAACAGGGACCGGAGCGCGGATTCCGGTTTGTCGCACGGATTCGCCGGGGCTACACGACCTTGCTCGGCCGCGCCTTGCGGCATCCGCTGGTCACGACGGCGATCGCGGCGGGGTCCTTGATCTTTGCGGCGGTGCTGGTGCCGTTCATCGGTACCGAGTTTATGCCACCGCTTGATGAGGGATCCATTGCCGTGAACGTCGTCCGTCTGCCGAACGCGTCGCTGGAGGGCTCGGTCAAGGTCGCGGAGTTCATGGAGAAACGGTTGCTGGCATTTCCGGAAGTGCAGACTGTCGTCAGCAAGACCGGGCGGGCGGAGATATCCGAAGATCCGATGGGACCGGAGCAGACGGACTTGTTCATCATGTTGAAGCCGCGCAACGACTGGGGGAGCGGACGCAACAAAGGCGAGCTGGTCGAGGCGATTCAGGGTGAGTTGTCCCAGATCCCCGGCCTGCGGTTTTCGTTCTCGCAACCGATCGCGCTCCGGGTCAATGAGCTCATCTCTGGCGTGAAAAGCGATCTGGCCATCAAGATCTTTGGACCCGACCTCGAACTGCTGAAGAGCTTCGCGGACCGGGCCGCCGCTTCGATGCAAAGCGTCCGCGGGGCACGCGACACCAAAGTCGAGCAGGTCTCGGGCATGAGCCAACTCGACGTGGTCATCGATCGCGAGGCGGCGGCGCGGCACGGCATCAGCATCGCCACGGTCAACGATGCCATCGAGACAGCGATCGCCGGCAAGCAAGCTACAACATTGATCGAACAGGAACGCCGCTTCGCCGTGGTGGTTCGATTCCCCGAGGCAGCACGCAGCGACATTCCCGCAATCAATGGACTGCTGATCCCTGCGCCTGGTGGGGCACGTGTCCCGTTGGGGTCAATCGCCAAACTAGCCATGGTCGAAGCGCCCGCCCAGATCAGCCGCGAGAACGGCATGCGCCGGGTTGTGGTTGAGGCGAATGTGCGCGGCCGGGATCTCGGCGGTTTTGTTGAGGATGTGCAGGCCAAGATCGGACCGCTCGTGAAGGAGCTTCCTCCCGGCTATTATGTCGAGTACGGCGGCCAATTCGAAAATCAGCAGCGTGCGATGCGGCAGTTGGCGATTGTCGTACCGATCGCGCTGCTCCTCATCATGGTTTTGTTGTACATGGCGCTCGGCTCCATCGGCCGTTCCCTGCTGGTATTGCTCAATCTGCCGTTCGCTCTCGTGGGCGGCGTGATTGCCGTCGTGATTTTCCGCATGCCGCTCTCGGTGTCGGCAGCGGTCGCGTTCATTGTGCTGCTGGGTATCGCTGTGCAAAACGGCGTCGTGTTGATCTCGTTCTTCCGGCAATTGCGGGAGCGGGGTGAGAGTGTTTCGGACACGGTCATGAAAGGGTGCGACGTTCGCTTTCGGCCACTGCTGATGACGGCACTCACGAGTTTTATTGGCCATCTGCCCATGCTCTATGCCACCGGTTCGGGCGCCGACATCCAGAAACCGCTCGCGGTCGTCGTGATGGGAGGCCTGATCACCAGCACGCTTCTGACTCTGATCGTCCTCCCGGTGCTGTATGGTTGGATCGAGGGGCGGCGGGTCGAAGCCGAAGCGTGAGATAGAAAGTCGTCGATTTGGAGGGAGGGCGAGGCTCCCGCCGAGCCATGCTACCGCGCGCGAGTCTGTTGTGCGCGCGGAACCAAGGCTCGGCGGGAGCCTCGCCCTCCCACCCACCTTCGAATCAGCGGGAAACCGACGCGGACATGCGCTACGATTTTCCAAGGATTCTGCGGACTTTCTCCGTATAATCTTGAACGTTTCACCGTCGGCGACTTACCGTCGGCGTCACCAGATTGACAGCACCAAGCTGAACGTGCATTCGATGATCGAATCACCTGTCGGCGGGGGTTGCCAGATAGGAAGATTTGAGCATGACCAAGTTCTCTGCATTTGCATTAAACCGTGAACTGCTACAAGCCGTAGCCGACATGGGCTTTACCACTCCCACTCCGATTCAGAAAGATGCAATCGGACCGGCGCTCGAAGGGCGGGACATTCTTGCATGCGCCATGACCGGCTCCGGCAAGACCGCGGCCTTCGTGCTGCCCATTCTCAACGGCCTGATGGGGAGGAAACGCGGCACCACGCGCGCTTTGATCCTCACACCGACACGCGAATTGGCGGCCCAGATCGCTGAGCATCTTGCGGCCATGGCCGCGCACACGACGCTCAGAGGCGCTGCCGTTTATGGCGGCGTCGGCATGAAACCGCAGGAGGACGCCTTTCGCCGTGGCGTCGATGTGATTGTCGCCACCCCGGGCCGTCTGCTCGATCATTTCCAGTACCCGTACGCCAAACTGGCGGGATTGGAAATCCTCGTTCTGGATGAGGCCGACCGGATGCTGGACATGGGCTTTTTGCCCGATGTTCGCCGGGTGTTGGAGCATCTGCCTCCACCCAAACAGACGCTGTTCTTTTCCGCGACACTGCCGCCGCCCATCGTGGAGTTGTCCCGGGAAATGCTGCGCAATCCGGTCGCGATCAACATCGATCGCAAGTCCGAGCCGGCCGTCGGGATCACTCAGGCAATCTACCCGACACGCAAAGATCTGAAGACGGCACTGCTTTTGGAATTGCTGCGGCGCGGATCGATCAAAAGCGCGCTGGTTTTTACCCGCACCAAACACCGGGCGAATCGGTTGGCACAGTTTCTCCAGAAGAAGGGCGTGGCGTGCGAACGAATCCACGGCAATCGCAGCCAGAATCAACGCACCGAAGCGCTCGATGGGTTCCGGAGCGGACGCTTCCAGGTTTTGGTGGCGACTGATATCGCCGCGCGCGGACTCGACGTCGAAGCGCTCTCGCATGTCGTCAATTTCGATGTGCCGGAGATGGCCGACAGCTACATCCACCGGGTGGGACGGACCGCGCGTGCCGACGCGGTTGGCGATGCGTACACGTTCGTTTCGCCCGAAGAGGAAAAGGATTTTCGCGAAATCGAGAAGGCACTGGGTAAACGACTGCCACGCCTGACTCTCGACGGATTCGACTACAACGCCAAGGCGCCGGAGAAGCTCGAAATCCCGATCGGCGAGCGAATCGCCGCAATCAAGGCGCACCGCGCCCTGGCGCGCAGCAATGCCGAACGGAAAGCGGCTCTCAGTTCCCGTGGCCAATCGGAACCGTCAGGCCGCTCCCGACCCAAACCGAGACCAAGCACAAGGCCAAGGCCCAAGGCCGAATCCGCCACGTCCGCACCAAAGCCGAAGGAAACCGGCAGCGGCTTCGGACGTCGCACGCGCGCCGGTGCGAAGCCATCAAGACGGCGGCGGTAGGGTGAAAAAGGCTACATCCGCGTAACGCGGAATCGGACGGTCCACTGGGAGGGCGAGGCTCCCGCCGAGCCTCTTCGCGGGAGAGATTTGTTCGGCTTCGACAAGAGGCTCGGCGGGAGCCTCGCCCTCCCTCCCAAATCGCCGCAGGAGAAATCACATCCTCTTGTGGCAATCTCTATTCTCCAGTTGGAGTTCGTAGGGCAAGGGGCTGAAAGCCCCTTGCCCTCAACATCTCGGGGCACCCATCCGAATTGTGGACAAGGGGCTGAAGGGCGTTCTCAAGAAGTCCTCTGAAAAGCAGCAGCAGTTGTGTAAGGGGGAGCTTGCTTCGGCGCAAAGGGCCGCGCCTCGCAACGACATCACATTGGTCATCGGAAACGAGAAAGCGTAATTGTCGTTGCGAGGAACGTCTCCGCCGAAGGCGGAGGGAGCGACGAAGCAACCTCCCCCTTACGCAACTACCGCGACGTTGGCGACGAGTTCTTCAACAGGCCATGAAAGCCGCTTGCCCTGCTGTGAATCGCCGACCCTCCCAAATCGCGGACAAGGGGCTTTTAGCCCCTTGGAGTCGCGTGTGCGTACTTGATATTTCGACTCCACTTTTGAATTTTCTCCCCACGCCCGTGGGTACCGATCCGTCTGCCAACTCAACCGGAGATTCGATCACCCTATGAAGACCATCATTCTACTCACCTTGTCCAACATCTTCATGACCTTCGCCTGGTATGGACATCTCAAGACGCTGAGCGGCCGCCCGATTATGGTGGCGATTCTGGCGAGCTGGGGCATCGCCTTTTTCGAATACACCCTGATGGTCCCGGCCAACCGTTACGGTTACGGCCAGTTCACCCTGCCGCAACTCAAGGTGATGCAGGAGATCATCACGATGGTGATCTTCGCGATCTTCGTCTACACCTACATGAAGCAGGAACTGAAGCTCGATTTCCTCTGGGCGGGGCTCTGCCTCGTCGGCGCGGCGTATTTCATGTTCCGGGGGGGCGTGGCGGTGAGGTGAGGGCGCCTCGTCTGAAGGCATGTGCGCGGACGAGTCGGGATAGGAGTGGAAGCGTCCGCGGTTTTGTTGTTTCATCGTCAGGGATCGGCGATCAATTTGAACTCGCGGCCAAAATCCGCTATCACGAGGAGTATTTCTTCAAATTCTGGCGGCTCTTCAAATATCATCTCTCTCATACCATTGTAGTCACTCTTCCATGATGACATCTGACCTGTAGCCGGAATCAGTCGGAGCTTGCCAGGTTCGAGCGATTCCTGCGATCCCGTTTTCCGAAAGAACACCTTGCGATGAGCTATCACCCTGTGGAATAACTGAAGGTCAGCAGCGGCTTTCGCCGCTACTCCAGCTTTGATCAGACACCAGAGGTCGTAGTAGTGTCGTGCCAAACGCGGTCTTGGAGTCACTTCACTGACTCGACAGTTCTGCTCATGTAGCAGTGATGTCTTCTCCCAAAACGTGCGTTCAGGAGTGACCGTTCTTGCCTCAAAGTGTGCATTCCCCAAGATGTCCGATAAAGCTTGATACAGATACGGTTCAATTCGCGGGCTCTTCACTGGCTCGGTGTCAGATCGGGCACCCAACTCAATCCGCACCACTGGCAAAACGTAGGGGCTTGACTGAACGGCACTCGGATAGTGGAAGAGCAGGGTTTGTCTATCCCCATCGTCCGGATCAACTTCAATCCGCCACATGTACCCATCCAGCGCATCGTTTGCTCGTTGGCGAAATTCGGGTTCGAGCGATTCGCGGATCTTCGTCTGGCAGGCGCTGCGAAGATTCATCAATCGCCGTTCGCGTTCATGGGATCCTATCCCCGGCTGGTCCGGAGCCTGGTCACCACAGAATCCCAGGAAGTCGCGTGAAAGCACAATATCGATATCCTCGGACAATCGCTTGATCAGGCCCCACCCCTTCGAGAGTGAAGTCCCGCCTTTGAAAGTCAGGTGTTGGCCCGTATTAGGCAGCGCGAAGAGTTCTCGCAGTGTCCAGCAGACCCAGAAATCCTTCTCAATGCTGTTTGGTGGTAGGCCGAGGACTTCTCCGGCCTGCTGACAATAGTCCCGTTTGTCGGATTGTCTGAGCGCGATGTATCGGTCCATCTGTCAGCCCTTCTGTGCACTGGCCACAATTCGAATCACATCCGCGACCCAGGCCGGAGCGTATGCAGCATCCTTCAGCAATTGATGTTTGTCTTCTTTCCTGAGCTTGCGGCGCAACCGGGAAATGACCGTGTCGTCAACGTGCGTGCGACCGATGTACCGCAACGCCTGAATCACCAGGCCGCTGATCTTTCCTGCAGTGGCCATGTTCTTTGGCGTCGTGTGCTTCAGTATGATGCTTTGCCTCCCCAGCCGGACATTCCGCGTCAGCCCATCGGTCAGGAGCACCGCTCTCATCGGTACCTGATCGGAGAGCCCGAGCAGGTTTGCGGCGTACGCCCCGGATGGCTGAATTCTGCTGGCGTCTCGGCCCGCAAGCGCACGCGCAATTGTGTCTGTTGTGGGAGTCAAGTGCCCAAGCTTTCGATGCTTGCGTGGGTAATCGTAGAGGCCTCGCGCCAATTTTCGAATGGTGCCCAACTTCGCGTGCCGCGAAAGCGCCTGGTCTACTGCATCCCGGCTCCCTAGATCCAGGAAGTCGCTCGGCGTGAAGACACAGCCACGTCCCTTGGCCCTTATCCGGTCAACAATCTTCTTATCAATGGATTGCGCGTGTTTGCCCATATTGTCTTCGCCAGATAATCATACCTTTCTCATTCTCGTTTAGCCAAACAAACCTATTCTATTTTCGTCAGAAAAACATACGTGTTTTTCTGACAAAAGATCCAGCAAGTATTTATGCGTCAGTAAGGATATCGGACAGATTCTCACCTTGGCCTTGCACCGGGCAGCCGACTGGACAGAAGACATATCTCGCTGAACTACAGTGCGTTAAGGAAACGGTGACCGTATAGCCTGATCCTGGCGAGCTGGGGCATCGCCTTTTTCGAATACACCCTGATGGTCCCGGCCAACCCGCCGCGGCGGGCTACGGCCAGTTCACCCTGCCACAGCTCAAGGTGATGCAGGAGATCATCACAATGGTGATCATCACAATGGTGATCTTCGCGATCTTCATCTACACCTACATGAAGCAGGAACCAAAGCTCGATTTCCTCTGGGCAGGCCTCTGCCTCGTCGGCGCGGCGTATTTTATGTTCCGGGGGGGCGTGGCGGTGAGGTGAGATGAAGGGCGACTTGGCAGTGAGGTTCCGTGCCGTTACCGCTGGCACTGCGCGGCATGTCTCGCCAAGAGGAGCGGATCTGGTTGAAAGTGCTTTGGAAGCAGAAGCGTTTTCCCCTCGAAGCTTTGCAGCCAGTCAACGGTTTGCCGAGACTGCGCACTTTTCTTGCCGAGCTCAGTCGATAGTCGTATCACGAATTGTTCATCGATCCACATCAGATGTCGATCGAACGCGCGATCATGTAGTGCATTCAGACAAAGGCCATTGCGGGGATTCAAACGGTTGCTCGGATCCTCAGTCCATGGAATCACGTGACTTGCGATCAATAATGGGCGAATGGCGAGTCCTGTCACGCAACAGCGATAACCGTACGCAGACAACACTCGATCTCGAAAGAGACTCTGATTCACTCTCACGCGAACGAGTGCTTCCCGCTCACGGCCGGAATTCGGCAAGTCTCGAGTCTCGATACCGGACAAGGCCTCAACACTCGTTCCAAGACGGTCAGCCATTAGGCGCTGACTCTCAAAGACCAGATCCTCTGGCCGTTCAACGAATTCACGCCAAACTTCTTCATCGCCACGGGCACCATGCGAGAGTCCCTTGACCCCGCGCCTCTGAAGGGCTGGGTCGAGTCGGGCAAAATTGGCAAGCTTCAGCGCAACCGACCCAACTGTTCGCCCAAGCAATCTGGCAAGTTCCACGAGCTCCGGATTGCGGGAGTTGATCGTCCCAAATGGGATGCGAGAGTACAAATTGAACGCAATTATGAGTTCATCGCGGGACCAGTTTCTTCTTTCTGACATGATGTTGTGTTTTGCTAGGAATGCAACTGTGTCCAGGACCGCTCAAGACAGGTTAGGTCCATCGGTCAGTTTGGCGATCCCGTAACTCAATAATCGATGTCACACCTGTGGCTACAACCTCAAAATCGTGCACCGGGCGCGATGTCTTACTGAAGGGCGTTGCCGAACTACACGGTTGCCACCCGTCGCGCTCAGGGGACAACATCATGTCAAATCACTCAGGTTGACTTGCATCACGCACCAAGATGTTATTCCCTCGCGACCGAATTACCATCGCCCGTCGCGTGAATATGCTCATCCTCCTCCTAGGCAACCCCACCGACCGCTACCGCGAGACACGCCACAATCTTGGCTGGTGGGTCGGGGATATTCTGGCTGAGCGGGCCAAGGTTGGGTTCAAACCGGGTAAGGGGGATTTCCTCATGGCCGAGGGACGGGTGGCCGGGCAGGTCGTGCGTATGGTCAAGCCGACGACCTACATGAATCTTTCCGGGGTGGCGGTGGACCAGTATGCCGGTCTGTTTGGGCTGGAACCTGCTGAACTGATTGTGGTTGCGGATGATATCGATCTGGTGCTGGGGCAGATACGGATCCGGGAACGGGGGTCATCCGGGGGGCATAACGGGCTGGCTTCGGTGATCGAACATCTTGGGACCGAAGAGTTTGTCCGTTTGCGTTGCGGGGTGGGGCCGGTGCCCGAAGGTGTTGACCCCGCCGAGTTTGTGCTTGACCCATTCGGGCCGGACGAGTTAATTGTTGCCCGGCAAATGGCGATGACCGCCGCCGACGCAGTGGCCATGATTGTGGCACGTGGGCCGGTCGCCGCCGCAAACGTATATAACCGCAAACCCCCCGCGCCTGAAATGCCGCCAGACGGCAAAGCGGGCGCCCAACGACCAGGGGAGGGTGAATGACGCTCTACGAAACAACCTACATTATGGATCCTCAGCTCCAGGATGAGGGCTGGGAAAAATCCATCACCAAGTACTCCGACATCATCAACGCCAACGGCCGGATCAAACGCCTCGAACGCTGGGGCCTGCGCCGGATGGCGTACATGATCAAGAAGCAGACCCACGGTTTCTACGTGCACATCGTCCACGAATCATCGGGATCGGTACCGCGCGATCTCGAACGGCAGTTCCGTCTCGACGAAACCTGCCTGCGCTACATGACCGTGCTGGCCGACAACCCGCAGTATCTCGAAGAGATGGACAAGGCCAAGGCGGCCCGTCCGGCGACGCTCGATGAGGGCCTTGCCGCCGCCGGTACGGCTGTGGCCGCTCCGCCCCTGGCGGCGCCCGAAGCCGGCGCCGGATTGCCGGGCGCCGGGACCGAACCGGCAGCGGGTGTGTAGTCAGGATTATTCGAGGACAAACTCAACAACTGAGAATCTGGAGGTTTGGACCATATGAGACGAGGCAAAGAAGGCAGCCGTGGTGAGAGAGATCGTGACCGTGACCGCGACCGTGACCGCGACCAGGAAGGCGGTCGTGGGGATCGCCGTGGTGGCGGCGGTGGCCAAAGGCGCGGCCGCCGGTTCACCGAACTGAAGCTTTGGGAAATCGACTATCGCAACGAGCGCCTGCTGCGCAAGTTCATTTCGGACCGCGGCAAGATTTTGCCGCGCCGGATCACCGGTGTCTCGGCGTTCTACCAGCGATGTGTGACACGTGCCGTCAAACGCGCCCGCCATCTGGCGTTGCTCCCGTTCGTGGCGGAGACCTATAAGTAGGCCGATGCGGGCAACCGTATCCATTCCCTGGGTATTGCGATGAAAATCATACTGAAAGACGACATCGAACAGTTGGGCAAGTGCGGCGAAGTGGTCAGCGTCAAGGACGGCTTCGCCCGGAACTACCTGATCCCGCGCAACATGGCGATTCCCGCCACCGACGGCAATCTGCGGTCGATCGGCGTGGTCAATACGCAAAAGCGTCTGCGCGACAACAAGCGTCTGCGCGATGCCGAAAAGCTGCGCAATGCGATCGAGAAAGTCTCCTGCACCGCCGAAGTACAGGTGGGAGAGGAAGACCGGGTGTTTGGTTCGGTCACGGCCGCCCAGATCGCCGAATTGCTCGAACAGCAGGGATTCGTGGTCGACCGCCGCGACATCCAGCTCGATGAGCCGATCAAGGCATTGGGCGTGTATACCGTGGGCATCAAGCTCGAGCGCGACGTGATCGCCAAATTGAAAGTCTGGGTCGTGAAGAAGACCGAATAGGCGGTTTAGCCATGATGGTCAAAGCCAAGATCAACGGTCTGGCGCTGGACGTTACCTCCAACTCGCCGGTCGTTGTTCTCGCCCCCGAGGACGGGGATCTGGTTCTCCCGATCTGGATCGGCCATTTCGAGGCATGGGCCATCGCGATGGAGCTGTCGGGCGTCACCTCCAAACGCCCGCTGACCCACGATCTTCTGTCCGGGATCATCACCCAGCTCGGCGGCACGGTGGACAAAATCGAAGTCACCGAACTCAAGGATCAGACGTTCTTCGCCAAGATCCATGTCTCCTGCGACGGCAAGTCGCTGGAGATCGATGCGCGCCCGTCCGATTCGATCGCGCTGGCGCTGAAGTCCAAGGCGCCGATCTTCGTGAATGACGCTTTGTTCCAGAAACGTCCTGAAGGCTCCGCCGAAAACCAGGAGCCGTACGATCCCGAGGCCCTGAAAGAACGTCTCCGCAATCTCAATCCCGAAGATTTCGGCAAGTATTCGCTGTAGGGTGCGTGCTTCACGCACCCTGCGGATGCGACTCGTTGCATGATTGAATCCTACCAGGGATCTTGCGAACTTGCCTGCATGGGCTCGCCTGTGGCTGCATTGCGAGTCTCTGCATTCCGGTGTGGGAGGGCGAGGCTCCTGCCGAGCCTTCTGCCTGCGCGGACAAGAGGCTCGGCAGGAGCCTCGCCTTCCCAGGCACCTCGCTCTCTGCTACCATTGGACTTGCCTAACCGTCCAACCGATTCCACAATACCAACCAGGTTGCCCAGCCGTTGTCGTGAAGGGAGACATTGTGACTGATCAGGCATCTCGTTCGCCCTATGCACTGCGCGTGGTCATTGATGGCAAGGAGCGGATGGTGACGCACGAGGAGCTGGCGCTCTCCAACAATCTGGCGCAAGAAGCGCTGGTGCGTCTGCTCGTGAAGAAAAAGCTGATTGATCCCAAGGAGTTGCTCGAGGAAATCAATGCCGTGAAGACCGAGCGCTATCGTGTTGAGCCACCGCCGGCGGGCAAACCGGGCGCCTGATGCGGAAGTCTGACACATCTCGCGCAAACCTATGACGAATCAGACGACAGAACCGCAGACGGGATCAACTCCCGCAAACGCTACGCCCAGCGATCCTGGGGAGGTGCTCCTCAAGTGGCGCTCCCACCCATTGGCGCAGGGCGGGAAGCGGCTCTGGATTGTCGTGGCGGCGTTGGTGGTCTTTCCGGTTGGCCTGACGTTGCTCTATGGCCCCTTCTTTGGGCTGTTGGCGCTGATCATCCTCGGCGGATCGATGGCGCCGTATTTTCTCCCCACCGACTACACATTCTACGCCGGCGGCGTCGAGTCGCGGTTTATCGGCGTGAACCGCCGCTTCACTTGGGAGCAATTCCGCAGTTTCTACCGGGATCGCAACGGCGTTCTCCTCTCCCCTTTTCCGCAACCGTCGCGCCTGGAGAATTTCCGGGGCATTTACCTGCGCTTCGGCACCAGCGCGGAGGAGGTCATGCGGATCGTCGCGGAGCGTGTGAAGCGTGCGGCAGACAGCCCGGTAACCGGGAGTGCGGGCACATGAGCTTTCGTCGCTGGTTTGAGTCACGCCCGGCGGCGCTCTCGACGGAAGAGCCGCTGACAGAGGTCGAAGCGGGGATTGTCGAGAAGATCGCCGCCAAGGTTGTGTCGCTCAAAATGACAGTTCCGGCGATTCTCTTCCTCGAGTCGGTCAAACCGCTCAATTTCATCGGCGCGCAGGCGCTGGTCTTCTTCGAACCGTTCGTACAGACGCTCTTCAACTTCAAGGAGTATGACACTTTTCGCCTGATGATGGAGCGTCGCGAGAATGTGGAACGATTGTTGCTGAAGATCGAGGAACTCGACGCAAAGTTGCTGGCCGAGGAGAAGGCGGCGCGCAAAGCCCGCCGCGAGACCGCCCGTCAAAACCGGTGGAAGTGGTTTCGCAAGAGCGAGCGGCCACCAACACCGGACAGCCAGCCGCCCACCAGCACCAAGTGAGTCGGAGTCGCGGCATTTGCCGCTGTTCAGAATTCTGGCCAAATCGTCAATAAGTGTTGATTTGCGGTGAAAGGCCCCTATATTGGCGCCCCGTCCGAGGAACTGTCCGCGGCTGTGTCTGAAGGAGGCATCGGTGATTGTTGCCAAAGAGATTTTTCTGACCAAAGGCGTTGGGCGCCACAAAGAGCGTCTGTCGAGTTTTGAGCTGGCCCTCCGCGACGCCGGGATCGCGCATTTCAATCTCGTCACCGTATCGTCGATCTTTCCACCGCACTGCAAACTGATCTCGCGTACGGCGGGACTCAAGAAGATGACACCGGGTCAGGTGGCGTTTGTGGTGATGAGCCGCAACGAGACCAATGAACCCTCGCGACTGATTTCGGCCGCGGTCGGTCTGGCGATTCCCAAGGATTCCACCCAGGTGGGTTATCTGACCGAGCACCACGATTACGGCATGACCGAAAAGCGCGCCGGGGATTACTCGGAAGATTTGGGCGCCAGCATGCTCGCCACCTCGCTGGGGCTGGAACTTGATCTCGACAAGAGCTGGGACGAGAACAAGGAAGAGTGGAAGATTTCCGGGAAGATCTACCGCACGTGCAACATCACCCAATCGGCCGTCGGTGACAAGAATGGTCTGTGGACGACCGTGGTAGCCGCGGCGGCGATGATTACTGAGTAATTCCAAAAGACAGGCTCGTGACATCAGTAGGCCGGACGGCGACGTCCGGCCTACTTCGTTTTGGGGAGATGCACATCGAGTCCCGATCTGTTTGGCGCAGGGTTTGAGGCGAGGGAGGGCGATCCGCCGCAACTCCGCCCTGTTCCGACACGTAGGTGATGAGGAGCCAGGTGCAATCGAGGTAACGGCAACTGTGCGGGAGCGCTCCGGGACTACCTGTCGTTTGTCGCTTGTTCAATTGCCATGGACGCTGTCATTCCGTATCCTGAACGCCAGAGGATCGACCTGATGATCGGCCGGACATTCCTGCATTATCGCATCGACAAGCAACTGGCCGCGGGTGGCATGGGAGAGGTCTATCTCGCCACCGACACAAAGCTCGATCGCCGGGTGGCGCTCAAACTCCTGCCCGATTCTGTGTCGGCGAACCCTGATGCCCGGGAACGGCTGATCCGCGAGGCCAAAGCGGCATCGAAATTGAATCACCCCAACATCCTGACCATCTATGCGGAGGAAGAGGCCAACGGCCAGGATTTGATTGTCATGGAGTATGTGCCGGGCGTGACGCTCAAGGAGCTGATCGAACGGGGCGAGGTGGGGCTCAGCGATGCGATCGAAATCGCCCTGCAAATCGCCGAGGGACTGCGTGCCGCCCACGAGGGCGACGTCATTCATCGCGACATCAAACCCGCCAATATCGTGCTCACCCCCGAAGGCCGGGTCAAGATCATGGACTTTGGGCTGGCCACCTGGCGGGGGACGAAGGAACAGCGCGACAAGAGCACCGTGTCGGGGACCATTGCCTACGCCTCTCCCGAACAGGTTCAGGCACACGATCTCGATCACCGCACCGACATCTGGTCTTTTGGCGTTCTGCTCTACGAGATGCTCGCGGGGCATCGGCCATTCGAGGAGGAGCATTTCACGGCGTTGGTATACTCCATCGTCCGGGAGACTCCACCACCACTAGCGCATTTTCGACCGGATATCCCGGCGGAACTCCAGCAGGTGACCGACCGGTGTCTGGCCAAAAACCCAGACGGCCGTTACCAGACCGCCGTGGATTTGATCGCGGATCTGAAGCGGGCGCGCAAGGCGCTCGAATCCGCCGGCGTCGCCGCGGCGCACCTGCCGGGTGAACGGCGCCCATCGATCGCGGTCCTGCCGTTTGCCAATCTCAGCGCCGATGCCGAGCAGGAGTATTTCTGCGAGGGGGTCGCGGAGGACATCATCAACGCGCTGACCCGCGTTCAAGGATTGCACGTGGCGTCGCGGACCTCGGCATTCGCCTTCAAGGGGCATGCCGAGGATATCCGCAGCATCGGCCAGAAGCTGAACGTCGAGACACTTCTGGAAGGAAGCGTACGCAAGGCCGGCAACAAGATCCGGATCTCCGCGCAGTTGATCAATGTCTCCGATGGCTACCACCTCTGGTCCGACCGGTTCGATCGTGACATGGAAGACGTGTTCACGATCCAGGACGAAATCGCCGCCAGCATCACGCGGGCGTTGCAGGTGATTCTGAGCGAGGACGAGAAGCGGGCGATTG
>JAKAKI010000050.1 GCA_021813505.1 bacterium
GGATGGTATCGGTGGGGCACATCCTGCCCTTCACCTATTGGCTGGAGGCACTGCGGCGCAGCCTCCTGCACACGCCGTACATCGGTTCGCTGTCGCACTTGAGCGACGCGCAAATCCTGTTGCGGCTATCGTGGACAACGGCGGCCACCGTGATCATCTGCTGGGCGCTCTTATCGGCCGCGGAGCATTACGCCGTCTCCAGCGGGAAGCTGGATCAGCGGACGGACCATTAGCCGCCAGGACGCCGCACGTTTCAGACCAATCACCAGCCCCGGAGGGGTGAAAGAGAATAGCCCACGGCGCAAGCCATGGGTGACAAGCGACCCCGATCCTCAACCAAAAACGAAGCCCCGCCGCACTACGAGCAGAGCGCGGCAGGGGTTCCCCCTGTGCGATCCTGCGAAGCCCTACTTCAGCAGGACCACTCAACATCAACATTGGACTACGGATTGCACGGATCGGCCGGCGTAGGCCCTCCGCTGAATGCATGGTCGATGAGGTAGATCACGTCGAAGACGTCAGTCACTGTGTCATTGTTCACATCGCCACGTGTCGTCGGGCAGAATGGGTCATAAAGATCAGGTTCCCCGCTGAACGCAATCGCGATCTCCGCGATGACATCAAACACGTCAATGACGCCGTCGCCTCTATTTTGCGCTAGGTCGCCCTGATGGATGCAGTTGCAGGGATATTCTACTATGAAAGACGCTTCATTCGGCCCGACGCAATCCGCAACATCATTCCATGTGCCCGGGAAGGAAGCGGCACCATGTGCAAAGATCGTGAGATAATTCTCCACACCACCACTATTATTAGGTTCTCCTACGTTCCAGTTGCAATATCCAGAGCAGTCCCCATTTACGTAGAAAGTGTCGCCACAAACCCAAACCCATACACCATTGTTTTGAGGCTCGTATCCTCCGACCAAGGCCGCAATCGGAGGCGGGTTCAACGAGTCGACAATGAAGGAGTCCTCCTGGGCGGAATTAATGCAGGCCAAGTACCCGCCAAGTGCAACTGCTGAGTCTCTGCACTGTGTCCAGCAAAGCGGGGACGACATCGTGATTACCTGATACCAGTGCCCGTTGCCACCCCATTGCACTGGAACGGTGGTCGCGGATTGACTTTCGGTCGCGGTGGCCAGGGACAGCACGACGGCAATCAGAGCGACTGCGATGTCTGCGGGATGGTTCTTTGTGGACACGAAACACCTCCGATTAAGCTCATTCCCCCCCGGCGAACCGCTCATCGGCTCCCGGTCTCAACCGTAAATGGGTGCATCGCGGACTTGCTGCAGAAAGATTCTACGGGTGGGACTGAACTCGAAGTTGCAACTCGCCGACCCAAGAGCCAGAGCACCAGTGAAGCACAGAGTCTCGGACGTCATCGGCATACTGACTCCAATCAACTGACGTAAGTCTGCCTTCCCGCACGAGGTCATTTCGGCGTTTGCGGAACTGATCGCTAAAGGTCACGCCTACCACTCGTAACGAAAAGTCCAGAGAGTAGATCGCCCGGACATCATCAGCGTGAGCGGATTCACCGACGTAGACGTTAATGATGCCCTTTGTGTTCTCTCGGACGCCTTCCGTCCCCGGGGCGTTATAGGCGTTCGCCAAGTCCAGCTTGCCAAGATCAGTGACCGGGAAGAGAGCATACTGCGCCTGACTGCCAGGCCTTACCCGGGACAGATCATAGACTGAATCCTGATATGGCGGTGACACCCCCACGACGTTCGAGTCAAGGTCGAGAACCAGGAGGGCGGTGCAGTTCATGCGGTTATTGAAGTTCAGGAACAGTAACTCCTCACGGCCATCGGCGTCGAGGTCCTGTGTCTTGACAAACCTGCTTGCCCCAGCGTTAATGTACCACCCCAACGAATCACCACACGCATCCCACAAGCGAATGTGTGATCGGCCCGGGGAATTTCCGGCCACTTCGGTGATGATGACGGATTTTCCCGCTACACTGACAATATTAAGGTGTTCTGGGTCGTAGGAGACTCCTGCCGTGTCGCCCGGATATTGACCGCGGATGGCACAGTACCGCTTGAAGCGCAGTTGATGATCGGCGGAGAAGCAATACAGCCAGTCTCGCTGTGATGATGCTTCTGTTGTAAGCGGCATGAAGAGGACTTCGTTCATCCCGTCGCCATCCAAGTCGCGGACAACTATCAGTTCCGACCAGCCTGCCGCAGACAGTTTGCACTGGAATGGTTCGGACCATATCAGCAGGGAGTCGCGATTGCGGGCTTCCAGGCTGTTCTCAGCCTCATTGAAGCCTGCGTAGGCCGGGTTACGGTCAAACCAAGGCATGTACCGGGGAGGAATCACCAAGTAGAGCAAGAAGTACAGAGCAGCCACCAGCGCTGTCACTTCCACTGCCGGTGCCCGCTTCGCGTTCCACATCCTTCGGGCGGTGTACCCCAGCGGTGAAAGGCGTGATCCCGGCACGACACGCGGATCACCAGCCACAGTATCGAGAGTATCCGCGCCGACAAGCTCCAGCTTTCGGCCTGGACAGCGTGATTCCAGTTCGGATAGGCATTCCCACGCTCTGGTCATGTTCTCGCGGGGGACGACGAGATACCTCAGTCGCGAGAAGAACGCGCGGTCGATCTTGCGCTTGAGCGCATCGCCATCGACGGGACTGAGGTCGCCGCCGACCAAGAGTGCGCCGGAGAATGCGGCACCCGGGAGCACCGTTACACGTTCGCGGAGGACTTCGATCCTTGCCACAGCGGCAATCGCCCCGATCGCGAACGCCACGCCCAACGAGTCGCCGGTGAATCGGGCACCCGTGGAATCGACGGCAAAGTCCAAGCGATATCGTTTCGAAAGTTGCAGGCCGTACCGCCGGTGCATGTACTCACGCGCGGCCCGCACCGAATCGCGCGCCTGCGCCAGAAAACGGTCGTCGGGCTTGGTTACCGGATTGCGGACCACGATGTCATCACTGCCCGTCTTCGCCGGTATCCTGGTCGCGGTCACGGTGAGTTTCAGAAGCCTTCCGCGGGGCGGCAGGTCGAGATCAGGAAAGTGCTCGACAAAAAGGCAGTTGAGCGCCACCGCGGCAGCACCATCGGCAGCGCCGCGTGCGGGCGATTCGTGGGCCTCATCCGCGGCCACGGAATGCAGGCACTCACTCAGGAAGTTCTGCGATGCCGTCGCGACTTGCAGTACTGCCGTCATCGCGGCCTTGTGAGCTTCCCCTCCGACACGCCCGACCCACTCCGCGAAGCTGGCGAGTTCATCGGCCTCGTCGGGAAAGAATTCCTCGGGATCCGCCAGGGCTGCCGCATTCCCCAGCCGCGGCATGAATTGCGTGAGGTAGGAATCCGGCCCGCATGGACAGGAGGCGTCGCGCAGCAGACCGAAGAACTCCAACCCCAGTAGGATTTGAACCTCCGGCGACAGCCCCATCGCCAGACAGCGCTCCAGACGTTGCGCCGCGCGCTCAATGTCGAATATGCTGATCACGCGAACAGATAGATATCCAGTGTGCCGGGCATACCAAAGTGGTCGAGAACCATGACTGGTTCGAGTTTCAGGACCTGGCTGTTGTTGTCGGATTGCACCGCGACGCGCAGGGGTTTGCCGGCCAGATCGGGCGCCAGCGCCACAATCTCCAACCGGAGCCGGCGGGATGTTTCTGTCGTCGACATCGAGACTTTGAGCAGGTCGTCATGCCCCGAGCGGACGAGAGTAGAGGATTGCACTTCCTCCGGCAATACGGTGACGTTCAGTGAGAATGTCGCCGCCGGCATGACTACGGACACCTCAGGTTCGTTGCCTACGGGCCACCGCGCCGAACCAAGGTCGACACAGCCTTTGGAATCTGTCAGGTAATCCGTGGTCAATCCGGAGAGTCGGATCAGCAGTCCAGCAACCGGCTCGCCCTCGCTCGACAGCAGGTACAGTTTTTCATGCCCCGTGCTGGAATCCCATACAACTTTGACCATCCACCGACGGTCCTCGGATGCGAAAGTCGATGCCGTCGGCGTGGATGCTTCGGCTGGTCCTTCGGCAGCCAGAACGCTCTCCACCTGGGATGGAATCTCCACGAGATTGATCGGTGTTAATCTCACCGGCGGCGGGAGCATGCGTGCGATTGTGTCCGTGGGCAGTTCACGCGCCACCGCGGCAAGGCTGGAGTAGTAAGCTCGCCGGTCAGAAACGAGCAGTTGACAGTCCTCGCATGTTTTCAAATGCTCTGCCAGGACCGGCACGTCAACACCGGTCAGACCCAGGACAAACGCGTCCCACACACGGCCCTTTGGGCAGGTACTGAGTGTCATCTGGCAACCCGACGTTGGTTTGGCCCGGTTTGCGCTAACAGGACAAATACCTCACGAGGCACCACCCCAGGGATAATGGAGTGTATCAGTAGTCCGGCTCGTCGATCAGGCACGCCGGAGAATGTCCGGCCCATCCCCCTCCCTGCCATTGCCTCATGGGCGCCCGAACCTGACCCTGCAGAATTCTCCATCATTCTTCCTTGGCTCGCCATTGATCGACAAATCGCTTCCAAGCCACTTTGACCACGTATTCAAACCGTTCTCGAATGCTCTGGTCCTGGCGGTATTGATCTCTCGTTAGGCCGGGCCAAAACTCAGCCAGACATTCGTGCTGGACCGGTTCTTGTCCTATGGCCGTTAATTTCAGGAATTGCCCAGCCCCCTGCCGCATCCAACCGCATTGTTGCGGCGTCTGTCTCCCACGCTGGCAATATCCATTCAATACCGGATCGACGGCGGCAAGAGACTCCGCGATCGACCGCTCAAGTTTCAATTCAAATGCCGGATCCCGATCATGCCGTTGGGAGCGGAGTTCCCAGTCGGTCCGGTCGACCTCTTGTTCCCGAATCAGGACAGCTTGGCACAGCAAAGAGAATGGAATGAGCCCGCTGCGATTGGGCAACTCAGTGAGCAAATTCACGACTGCTTCGAAGTTCTCGACATCACTTGAGTCCGGCTGCCAACTTCGCTCTACTGCTCTCTGGACATCGTCCAGGGACACCAATTGCTTGTTGTGATTCCCTTCCGTGAGATTACGGCGCTGGACATACTCCAGACGATCCGATGGAAATCCGATTAGCAGCGAGCTGGCGCGAACCGCCTCCCGGATGCGGCGGCGTACCCTGCTGCGGGCGCGGTATCCATCGATGTCACGCCGCGCCAGCCGCCGAACTCCCGTCACGAACACGATAGACTCCAGCCAGGACACAACGCCGGGTGGAGTGTCCTGAGGGGGGTTGTTCCGCCAGGAGCGCCCAATTTGGGACTGCGGTCCGGGCGGCTCTCCGAATACCGAGTTCAGCAACGAGATTGCCAGCGTGGCAGGATCAGTCCCCTCAACTCGCGCCGCGGAACAGAGCTCGCCTCCCAGCCGTCTTCGGGCAATCAGACCCGCCACTCTGACCAGACTGTCGATTTCCAATGAACTGATTGACCCATCCACCCATCGATGGACCAGTTCCGAGATCTGCGCTAAGTCGAGGGCGTCTGATGACATCGTTGGCGTTTCGGCTACGCGCCAAGTGCCCCATGCTCCACCTCAAGGATGGACGTGTCGGAGGGCACAACGTAAACTCACTGTATTCCGGCTACCCACGCGAGGCTGATGATCCGTCAAAGGTGACCTGGGTATCCGGCGGATAGACAAAGTATATACGGCTGTTGGCATAATTCCAAGCAGCGGTCCCTATCTGCGACCTATTGCCACCTTTTTCTTGCGTGATCGGCCATATTGTTCTGATTGGGATGTGAGGGGCATCACGAAGATGCCGTGGAACGGATGGAGAATCATGACACTCGAATCACTTTCAAGCTTTGCTAAACAGAAGAGCGCGGAATTCATCGATTTGAAATTCTGCGACCTGGCCGGAAGCTGGCACCATATCACCTTGCCCATCTCGACTTTGGGGCAGAGTCTGTTCAAGACCGGCGTGGGCGTCGACGGTTCATCGTTGCCGGGATTCTCCTCCATCGAGCGCGGCGATATGCTGGTCCTCCCCGACCCATCAACCGCGTTCATCGATCCGTTCTTCGATCGTCCGACATTATCGCTGCTTGGCGACATCATGGAGTCGTCGGACAAGGTCGCGCCCTATTCGCGCAATCCCCGCCGGGTCGCGGCCGATGCCGAGCGTCATCTGACGCGGTCGGTCAAGGGCGCCACCGCGGTTTTCGGGCCTGAGTTTGAATTCTATGTCTTCGACAAGGTCAATTTCTTCCAGGGGCCACAGCACGCGTACTACTCACTCGACACCGCCGAGGCTGTCTGGAACGCCGGGCGCGACGATGAAGGCCTCGGGTACAAGATCCCATACAAGAAGGGGTACCACGTTTCACCGCCGATGGACCGCACCTACAACCTGCGGTCTGAGATCTCGGTGCTCTTGGCCGAGGCTGGGGTCAAGCTCAAGTACCATCATCACGAAGTGGGTGGCGGTGGCCAGCATGAGATCGAAATCGAGTTCGCTCCGCTGCTCAAGCAGGCGGACAAGACAATGCTGGTCAAATACGTGGTCAAGAACCACTGCTTCCGGTCCAACAAGTCGGCGACGTTCATGCCCAAGCCGTTGTTCAACGAACCCGGTTCCGGGCTCCATGTGCACCAGTACCTTTCCGACAGCAAAGGATCGATGTTCTTCGAAAAGGATGCACTCTGCCGGTTCTCCAAGACCGGGATGTATTACATCGGCGGGGTGCTGGCTCATGCCGATTCGCTTTTGGCACTGACCAATCCCTCGACCAATTCCTACAAGCGGCTGGTTCCCGGTTTCGAGGCGCCGGTCGCGGGAACATACTCGGTTGGCAACCGGACCGCGTGTGTTCGCATCCCCGGCTATCAGCGCGACCCGACTCGGATGCGGTTTGAATTCCGTCCCCCCGACGGCACCATGAATCCCTATCTGGCGTTCGCCGCCATGCTCATGGCGGGGATCGATGGGATCAAGAACAAGATCGACCCCGGTCTGCCCCTTGACGCCAATCTCGACAAGCTTTCGAAAGCCGATCTCGCCAAGATCCACCAACTGCCGACCTCGCTGACCAAGGCGCTAAACGCCTTGGAAGCCGACCACGATTACCTGCTTGAAGGCGGGGTCTTCACTGAGGATTTGCTGGAGAACTGGGTGGAGATCAAAAGGCGGGAGGTGGACCAGATTCGGATCCGTCCGACGCCCTATGAATTCGAGATGTACTACGACGGTTGAGCCAGTCTCGCGATCTTGGCATCAACTGAGCCGCACGAAGGAGTCCCCCTCAATTTCTGTTCTATCCCGCCGATAATCCCAATAGAGGTGGGCGTAACCTGTGGAGTTAAAATCAATTACACGAGCTTGTCCGAAGGCGCATTCGCGCATTTCGCTTCGTAATTTATATGAGCAAATGTGTTGCGGTGACAGGTCGCGAGGGTATATTAGAAATGGAGAGTTGACGGAGGCGCGCAGGCTGATACTCTCGCCAATTCCCTGTGGTACAACAACCTACCGGGTGCGCCGACCGTCCAGAGAGCAGAGGGTGATGTGAGACTTGAACTGGGACTGCGCCTCAAGCAGACGCTGGCACCACAGCTGATTCAATCGTTGAAGATGCTGCAGATGCCGGTGCTCAAACTTGAGCAGGTTCTCCGGCAAGAGTTGTCGACCAACCCTATGCTTGAAGAAGTCGATACGCTCGAAACGGTTGATGAATCCGAACCGGCAACCGCTGAGATCGTCGAGCCGCCAGCAGAATCCGACAAAGACGAGAAGATCGACTGGGAGAGCTACCTCGGTGAAGATTCCGAGTTTGTACCCCACCATTTCTCGGAGCAATCCGAAGAGCAATGGGAGCGGGCGCCGGTTTTCGAGCTGACACTTTACGACCATCTGGTGGAGCAGTTGAATTTCTCGAAGCTGACTCCCGAAGAGGTCGAAATCGGTGAGTTTATCATCGGGAATCTCGACCCCGCCGGCCTGCTCGGCATGTCTGTCCCTGAATTGGCCGAGGCGCTCAAAGTCCCGGTCGAAAAGGTCGAGCATGTCCTCAAAGTCGTGCAGGGTTTTGACCCACCGGGCGTCGGTGCCCGTGATTTGCAGGAATCGCTCTTGATCCAGTTGGGTCAGCGCGGTGCGGGCGAAAGTCTGGAAGCCCGTATTGTCAAAGAGCATTGGCACGAGCTCGACCGCAAGACCCACATGCAGTTGGCAAAAGCCCTCGACGTTTCGATTGAACGGGTGAAAGAGGCGATGGAGGAGTTGCGCACGCTGTCACCGCGTCCCGCGCAGGGCCGGTTCACCTCTGCTGCCATGCCGGTCATTCCCGATCTGATCGTCGAGCGCCTTGACGACGAGTATATCGTCTTTCACAACGACCGCAATCTGCCCCGGCTTCGGGTCACAGCCGCGTACCGTGACGTTCTGCGTCGCGGGAGTACCTCCGAAGAGGAGATCAAGAAGTACGTTAAAGACAAACTGGAGCAGGCGCGCTGGCTCATCAACGCTATCAATCAGAGACGGTCGACCATGATCAAAGTCATGGAAGCGATTGTCGAGGAGCAGAAGGAGTTCTTCGAAAAGGGCGCCAGCTTCCTTAAGCCTCTGCGGATGAGCGACATTGCGACGCGCGTCAATATGAACGTCGCGACCGTATCCCGCGTCTCCAAAGAGAAGTATGTCCAGACGCCCCAGGGCGTGTTCGAGATCAAAGCGTTCTTCACGGGTGGCGTCGAGCGGTCCGACGGTGACGCCATGACCCGGCGCAGCGTCAAGACCCGTATTGCCGAGATGATTCAGGCGGAAGATCCGGCGAATCCGCTCTCGGATCAGGATATCTACAAGAAGCTTCAAACCGATGGCATCCAACTGGCCCGGCGTACCGTGACCAAGTATCGCGAAGAACTAAAAGTGCCATCCGCCAGATTCCGTAAGCGCGTATTCGGGCGTGAAGGCGCTCATGCCGTTCACGCGGTTGCCAGGCCCGATGCGGAGCCACCCCCGCTGCCGGAAGACGTTGAAATCAACGACGGTTTCACCATGACCCGCGAACCGGAATCTGTCGATGATCGCGCCATCGGGCACACCAGGCTCCATCCGGCAGCACCCAAGGGAGCATCGGGACCGACGGTCACGACCGGGAGAGTTTGATTGCGAGTTATCATTGCACCGATTTGGGGACGGACTTATCATAAGCCCGTCCCCTTATTTATTCTGGGGTTCGTTGATTGATCTGCGATAAACGATTTTCACATATCACATGATGATCCGGGGAGGCGCATGGACCGCAACCTTGCCTTGGAAATGGTACGTGTAACCGAAGCAGCGGCTTTGGCGAGCGCCCGTTGGCTCGGGAAGGGAGATGCCAACGCCGCCGATGGCGCCGCTGTCAACGCCATGCGGACGGTTTTCAATGCCGTCGAGTTCGACGGGACGGTGGTGATCGGTGAAGGGGAACGCGATGAAGCCCCGATGCTCTACATCGGTGAGAAGGTCGGCACCGGGAATCCGCCACAGGTCGATATCGCCCTGGACCCGTTGGAATGCACCAATTCGGTAGCTTATGCCCGGCCCAATGCCCTGGCGGTTGTCGCCATCGGAAAACATGGCCACTTTCTCCACGCCCCGGACACGTATATGGAGAAGATAGCCGTCTCGGAAAAGGCACGCGACGCGATCGATATGACGCAAAGTGCCTGTGTCAACTGCCGGAATATCGCCGACGCACTGGGCATTAGCCTGGAAAACATGACCGTGGTGATCTTGGACCGCGAACGCCATAAATCACTTATCGATGAAGTGCGAAGCTGCGGCTGTCGCATCCAGTTGATCGCCGATGGGGACGTTTCCGCCGCCATCGCGACCGCCCTGCCGGATACCGGCGTCGATGTGCTCATGGGTACCGGTGGCGCCCCCGAGGGGGTGCTGGCCGCCGCCGCCCTGCGCTGCGTGGGCGGTGTCATGCAGGCACGGCTTAAGCCACGAAATGACTTGGAGATCCAGCGCGCCAGGAAGATGGGCGTGACTGACATCAATCGCATTTTCACCGAAAAAGAGCTGGCCCAAGGGGATGATATCATGTTCGCCGCCACCGGGGTGACGAACGGGGACCTGCTCAAAGGTGTGCAATTCAAACCCGGAGGTGCTCTGACCCATTCTATCGTCATGCGTGCTCGAACGAAGACAGTACGGTTCCTGGAAACACATCACTCGTTTGCCAACAAACCGGCGTTCGATCAGTTCTGACCCGCGGCATGTGTGTGCGGGGCCGCTTTTCAGAAAGGAGTCGTGGTGATGAAAGTCCGAATGACAGCCCGGCACTTCGACCTCAAAGAAGGACTCAAGGAACACGTGGAAGGACGCTCCACTCAATTGGAACGGTTCTTCGACAACATCATCGACCTCCATTGGGTGATGGAGATGGACAAGCACCGTCACTCGGCCGAACTCAGCGCCCAGGTGCACGGCTCGGTCCTGACCAGCCGTGCGGAGACCGGCGATATGCGCAGTTCGGTCGATGAAGTCACGACTAAGATGGAAGCACAACTCAAGAAATATAAAGAACGGCTGAAAGACCGAGACCAACGCGGCGTCGCCAATGGCAAGACGTCGTTCACGTTCGGGTCGCCTGGTGAAGAAAGCGCGATCTGAGAGGGGATGGCAGGGGCGGCCGACTCGGCCGCCCCTGCTTTAGAAGCCGCACCACGATAGCATTCGCGGCGGGGGCGCAATGGACACTGTCACAGTAGAGCGATTACTTGAGGATCGGCGCAATCAGTTCGAATTGGCGGTGCTCGCCGGCCGCACCGGACTGAAACGTAAGATCCTCAACGCCGAGATCCACCGGCCCGGTCTGGCCCTTTCCGGTTTTGTCGAACGGTATCCCAATAAACGCACCCAAGTATTGGGCGAGACCGAGCTGGCATATCTCAATTCGCTCGACTCTGATTTGCGCCGCGAAGTCCTGGAGCGGCTATATCGTCTCGATCTCACTTTGGTTGTCTTATCCAAGAATCTGCCCCCGCCGGAGGAGATGGTGGCGCTGGCAGACCAGTACCAGACAGCGCTCCTGAGTACGCGTCTTTCCACCACGGAATTCATCTCGCGTCTTTCGGTCTACCTTGATACCAGGTTTGCGCCATCGACCCAGATTCATGGCACACTGGTCGACGTCTACGGTGTCGGTCTGCTGTATACGGGAAAATCCGGGATCGGCAAATCCGAAGTGGCACTCGACCTAGTCGAACGCGGCCACCGGCTGGTTGCCGACGACGTGGTCCGAATCACGCGGCGTTCAGCGGAGGTGATTATCGGAACCGCCGGGGAACGGCTCGGGCACCACATGGAGATCCGGGGGATCGGCATCGTCAATGTCGAGAAGCTCTTTGGTATCCGCGCGGTTCGGCAGCAGAAACGTATCGAGGTTGAAGTCCGGCTGGAAATGTGGAAGGATGAAGTCGAGTACGAACGCCTCGGGCTGGAGGACAAGTTCACCACTGTCCTGGGAACGGAAATCCCGCTCGTGACAATTCCCCTGTCGCCCGGCAAGAACATCACGGTGATCTCCGAGGTGATCGCCATGAACCACATGCTCAAAGTCTATGGCGTTCATACACCCCGGGAGTTCTCGAAGGCGCTGGCCGACGAAATGATGCGCCGCCATGCCACGGCGCAGTATCTCGAGTCGGATACGGAGTGAACGGCGCATCTCTCCCCGACCCTATGGGACATTGGCCGAGAGAGCGATTCCGCCGATAATTGAAATATGGGAATTTCGAGATTGGCGCAAAATATCGAGGGTCCAAGGGAGGGCAAGGCCCCCGCCGAGCCTCTTGTCCGCGCGGAAACATGGCTCGGCGGGAGCCTTGCCCTCCCTCACCACTTCGTTTCCCTGTAACTTGGGCACCTAACCCGCAAACTCTGAAATCGACCAGGCCATGGAAGGCTCACGCACAGAACTCAAAGTTGGTCTGACCGTCATCGCGGCGGTGGCGATATTCGCCATCGCGTTGTTCTGGGTCAAAGGTGTGCGCCTCCATCGCGACTATTATCGCGTGGATGTCTGGTTTCCGAATGTGGGCTCACTGGAGATTGGTGACCCGGTTTCTGTATCGGGCGTTCGTCGTGGCAAGGTCGAAAACGTCGCTCTGGACCGGGGCGGTGTGCGGGTGGGCGTGTCGCTCGGCAGCGATGTCAAGCTGCGCTCGGATGCCGTGTTCACGATCAAAAACGTGGGGCTGATGGGGGAGCGATTCATCGACGTCGCCACTGGATCGGCGGCTGAGCCGTGGCCCACCGATTCCGTTCCGCATGGGGTGTATGACACCGGCATCCCGGAGGTCATGGCCCTGATCGGCGGCGTCACGGGAGAATTGCGCGAACTGGTGATTGCCGTGCGCTCGTCAATCGGGTCGGACACGACGTTATCGCGATTGGCGCGCGTTTCCGAGAACCTTGAGCATCTCTCCCAGCAGGTAACCGGTCTGGTTGAGGAACACCGTGGCGGTATCGGGGAGACGATGGGCAACTTGCGGACGGCCTCGCAGGAGTTGCGCCGCACGATCGAGGACAACAGTGCCTCGGTGACCCGGACCGTGCATCACTTCGACTCGGCCGCCACCAAACTCAATATCTTCGCCGACCGTCTCGACACACTGTCGCACACGGTGCGCAACATCGTCGACAGCATCAGCACCGGCAACGGCAGCATCTCCCGGCTGATTAAAGATGACCAACTTGTCCGCCGTTGGGAATCCGCGGCTAAGGAGATCGACGCCCTCGTCGCCGACATCCGCGCCAATCCCAAGAAATACCTGAGCGTGCAGGTAAAGCTGTTCTAGTTAGGTGGCCGCGATCTCAGGGGCTGTTGATAAAGCCATAGCATCCATCGTGACGTGATGATCCTTGGGGTGCCACGGACAAGGAAGGCCGAGCAGCTCTTTGCTCGGTCTTCCTTGTCCGTGTCTGTTGGGGGCTAATCAAAAGGACACGGACAAGTTGATTCTCCAAAGAGCCGGAGAATCAGCTTGTCCGTGGTACCCTGAACTTGGACTGGACTATTAGAAACGACCTAAAGATCGCTACCTCGCGTAATGCCACTTCACACGGGCAACCCGATTCCCCTCAACCTCTCCACCATCCGCGTTAAGTGCGTGCCCTCCCAGTACACGCGGCCGCAGACGCTGCACGTTTTGAACTCAGTCCTAGTCTTCTGGACGTACGGCGGGATGCGGTCCCAAATGTCCGTTGCGGCTACCGGGGTGATCGGCGAATTGCACATGGTGCAGCGGGTAAGAACTCTGGCTTGGTCGATCACAAGAGATAGACTGTCGATCACTTCCCGGAGCTGCCCCACCGGATCTGAGGATTGCAGCAGGATGGCTTGCCGTGCCAGAACCATCGCGGCGAGATGATGGTCACGCGTCAGGATGATGCGGTCCTCGTTCCCTGCGATCATCAAAACTGTTGCGTCGGTGGCGGACTGATCATGCCGGCAATCGAATCCTACGAACCTGAGCCAGCGAGCCAGGCGTCCACAGTGGTCATCACAAAGGAACCTCGGATCCTGAACTTCCATGTCATCTTTCCGTGCTGGAACTTCTCAAAACCCGAAAAAGGTCCAACGATGGTACGATTGAGGCGTTAAATTACGCTGCTGCCGCGCGAGCAGGCGCGGCACCGTAGGTATGTTCAAGAATCTCGATCTCATATGGCCCTATCTCAGGCGGTATCGCGCTTACATGTGGTGGGGGTTCGGCGCCACGGCGGCCTCCAACGGCCTGTCGCTTTTGATGCCGATCGTGCTGCGCTCCGCCATTGACAGAATTTCCGATCACAACGACGCCTCGCATCTCCTGACCGATGCCGTGATCATCGTCGGCCTGGCCGCCTTCGCCGGACTGTTTCGATTTTGGATGCGCCGTACAATCATCTGGGCCTCGCGCAAAGTAGAATACGATCTGAGGGCCGACCTCTTCGCGCACATTTTGCGCCTCGATGCCGGATTCTTCGACAGGACGCCAACCGGCGACATCGTGACCAAAGCCTCCTCCGACGTGGAGCAGGTGCGCATGATGGTCGGTCCGGCGGTGATGCAGGGGATGAACACGCTGGTGACCGCGGCGGTGGCGGTCCCGATGATGGTGTATCTCGACGCACACCTGGCGCTGATTGTCCTGCTTCCCCTGCCCATTCTGGCGTTGGTGACCCACCTGATCGGCTCCGTGGCTCATCAAAGATTCATGGCCATCCAAAAGCGTTTCTCGGAGTTGTCGGCCTCGGTGCAGGAGACGCTTTCGGGAATCCGCGCCGTAAAGACTCATGTGCGCGAGAGCGAAAAGGAGCGGACGTTCCGCGAAGACAACCTGGACTATTTCAAACTGAACATGGGCTTGATCAACATCTCGGCGGGATTCTTCCCCTTCCTGGGCATGATCTCCGGCGCCACCATTCTGTTGGTGCTGTATTTCGGCGGCAAAGGTGTCATCGCCGGCGAAATCGGCCTCGGGACATTTGTGGCGTTCATGATTTACATGGGAATGCTGATCTGGCCGATGATCGCGCTGGGATGGGTCGTGTCGTTGTATCAGCGCGGTACAGCGTCGTTGCGCAGGTTGGGAACGATCTTCAACACCAAGCCCGCGGTCAATGATCCGCCGGCCGACGTTGCCAAGCATCTCGCTGCCGACGGTACTCTGGAAATGCGGAATCTGACATTCTCGTACAATGGCAACGGTCACTCCGCCCTGCGCAACATCACGTTCTCGATCTCCCCCGGCGAAACAGTCGCCATTGCGGGACCGACCGGTTGCGGCAAATCCACAATCGGCCACCTGTTGTGGCGGCGTTACGCGGTCGGCGATGGGGCGATGCTCCTTGGCGGCGTCGACGCCAACCGAGTCTCGGTGGCCGAATGGCGGTCACAGATTGCGATGGTTCCCCAGGAGCCATTCTTATTCTCGGAGACGCTGCGCGCCAACATCGAATTCTCGGGGCACCCGCTGGATGAAGGCCGTTTGAATCAGCTCGGTGAGTATGCCGCGCTCAACAAGGACGTGGCGGATTTCCCGGAGGGCTACGATACGATTGTCGGCGAACGGGGAATCACCTTGTCCGGCGGGCAGAAGCAACGCGCGACCCTCGCACGCGCCCTCGCCTCGCCGGCGGGCATTCTCGTATTGGACGACGCGTTTAGCGCCATTGATGCGCAGACCGAAGAGGAGATCCTGGGACGGTTGAGCACGCTCTTCGGCAGCCGGATCATCATCCTGATCACGCATCGGATTTCCACACTCCAACGCGCCGATCGCGTGCTGTTCCTCGACGAAGGCCGTCTGGCCGACAGCGGTACCCACAATGAAATGGTGACCCGGGGCGGGCCGTATGCCCGTTGGGTGGCGCGTGAGGCCCTGAAAGAAAAGCTGGAAGAACTGTAGGATCGAATGAGCGAACCCTTTTTCGAAGATGAAGCGTTGGGCAAAGCGTACGATCACCGCCTCATGCGGCGGCTGCTCGGATACTTGCGCCCATATCGCTGGAGCGCTGCGGCTGCCGTCTTCCTCCTGCTGCTTTTGGCGATCCTTCAGGTTGCCGGGCCATGGGTAATGGCGAAGGCGATCGACGGCCCCGTTCAGTCGCACGATATTCCCGGCCTGCTCAAGTGGATCCTCATTTATGCGGCGGTGCTCGCCGGCACATTCGCGGTGCAGTATGTGCAGACAATCATGACGCAGTGGATCGGCCAGCGGGCGATGCTCGATCTGCGGGCTCAGGTCTTCAATCATGTCCTGACCATGGACATGCGCTTTTTCGACCGCAATCCGGTCGGCCGCCTGCTGACGCGAATTACTTCCGATGTCAACGCGCTCAACGAGTTGTTCGCCTCGGGCGTAGTAACGATCTTCGGCGACGTCTTTACCCTGCTTGGGATCATTGGCGCGATGCTCTACCTCAACGTGAAACTGGCGCTGGTGACCTTCGCCGTTCTGCCACTGCTCGTTGCAGCCACGCTTATTTTCAAAAAGAAGGTGCGTTTCTCTTATCGCGAAGTGAGGCGCCTTGTCGCACGGATGAACTCCTTCTGGCAGGAACACTTGACCGGGATGTCGATCGTGCAGGGATTCAATCGCGAAGCCGCAACCATGGCCAAACATCAGGAGGAGAACGCCGAACTGCGGCGCACCAATCTGCAATCGATTCTCTACTATGCCGTCTTCTTCCCGGTGATCGAATTGATCGGTGCGATTTCGCTCGCACTCATCGTCTGGTACGGCGGAGGACACGTGGTGGCCGGCATCCTGACCTTCGGCGCCCTGACGGCCTTCGTGCAGTACGCCGAGAGATTCTACTCTCCCATCCGTGATCTGGCGGAGAAGTACAACATACTCCAGGCAGCGATGGCCTCCTCAGAGCGTGTTTTCAAACTTCTCGACACCAAACCGGGGATCACGATTCCTGCAGCGTCAGTGGACAAAGGCGCCAAAGCGAAAGACGGCGAAGTCGTTTTTGATCATGTCTGGTTTGCCTATCAGGGCGAGGATTGGGTTCTCAAGGACGTATCGTTCACGGTCTCACCCGGCGAAACAGTGGCGTTGGTGGGAGCGACCGGCGCCGGCAAGACATCGATCGCCAATCTCATCACCCGACTCTACGATTTCCAGCAGGGGCAGATCCTTGTCGATGGCATCGACATCAGGCAATGGGATCCCCACGTACTGCGCCAGCGCGTGGGCACTGTCTCGCAAGATGTGTTCTTGTTCTCCGGCTCGGTCGCCGACAACATTCGCATGGGTCGGGACGAGATGACCGGGGAGACCGTGGCGGCGGCGGCGGAGAAAGTCGGTCTGGCGCGGTTGGGACGCGATCAGGAGGACGGACTCGCCCGGATGGTTGGCGAACGTGGCTCCGGACTCTCGGTCGGCGAGAAGCAGTTGGTCGCGTTCGCGCGCGTCGTCGCCGATGATCCGGGGATTCTGATTTTGGACGAAGCGACGTCGTCCGTTGACCATGAAACAGAGGCCCGCATTCAGGCTGCTTTGGAGCTGCTCTTTGCGAATCGTACCAATATCGTGGTCGCCCATCGCCTCTCCACCATCCGCAACGCGAACCGGATCCTCGTCCTGCACAAAGGCCGTGTGCGTGAAGAGGGAACGCACGATCAGCTAGTCGCACAGCGCGGAATTTACTATTATCTGGACAGCCTCCAGACGCCATCGTTGGAACCGGAGTCGGGCGAAATCGCACCGCGAATGGTGGGATGACCTGGAATATGGGGACGGAACTGTCCAGGGAATTCGGCGGTGCCCGGGAGGGCGAGGCTCCTGCCGAGCCTCTTGTCCGCGCGGTCAAGAGGCTCGGCAGGAGCCTCGCCCTCCCGGTTGAAGACCCTCTCCTCCAAAGCGAAGGTGTGAATGACTGAACCGACCGTCCCTGCATCCGATCCCGTATGGCGGGAGTATCTTGATGCGGCGCTCCCGATCGCGAAGGCCGCGGGCGACATGCTGGCCGAAAACTTCGGTCAGTCCCGCACGATCGAATTGAAGGGCGTGATCGATCTGGTCACGGAGATGGACCGCCGGGCCGAAGAATTGATCGTGACCCGGCTCGCCAGTTCGTTCCCGAATGTTGCCATCATCGCCGAAGAGGGATCGAGCCGGAGTTCAACGAGTGACCTGGCGTGGTATGTCGACCCGCTCGACGGCACGACCAACTACGCGCATGGCCTGCCGATCTTCTGTGTCTCGCTGGGGCTGCTCAAGGGCGTGACGCCGATCTGCGGGATCGTCTACCACCCAATGGGCCGCGAGATGTTTACCGGGGTCCGGGGACAGGGCACTTTCCTTGACGATCACCGCCTTAGGGTTTCGACGACGACCGAGCTCTCCAACGCGATCCTCGCGACAGGATTTCCGTATGACATTCGGAAATCCAAACTCGACAACCTCGATCACTTTGCCCGTTTCGCGAAAAAGGCACGCGCGATCCGCCGCATGGGCGCCGCCGCGCTCGATCTCGCCTGGACTGCAGCGGGACGATACGATGGCTTCTGGGAAATGAAGCTCTCCCCGTGGGATTGCATTGCCGGCGCATTGATGGTTCAAGAGGCCGGAGGCGTGGTGACCGATTTCTCGGAGCGACCATTCGACCCGCTCAAAGGACAGGCTATCGCCGCGAATGCCACACTGCATCCCCAAATCGCGCAGGTTGTCGCTCAGGGCAGGGTTCCGGACTGATCAGAACATGGGGCTCGTGGAGTGGTGGACCACCAGTGGACGGTGAAATAGCCAGTAGCGAGTGTCATTCGCCCTCGGTACTGACCCGGTAATTGTCCTCAGATGTGTCAGCTAGATTGTCGGGGCCGCAGGGTTTTCCAGCGACTTGAGGATTGTCCCGATGCGGTCGATACGGAACGGCTTCATCAGGAACGCATCAGCGGCGCCATCGGCGAACTCACGGCCGGAAATGCTGGGCGCGTAGCCGGTGATGAGCACAATCGGCAGATCAGCATGAGTTGACTTGACCGCGCGAATGAGATCCTCACCCGACATAGTCGGCAGCTTGTAGTCGGTAATCAGGGCATCGGGGCAGCGCTGGCTGATCTGGCGCACCGCCGACTCCGCGTCGGCGACACTCATGGGATTATAACCCAACGCCTCCACAATCTCTGCGAGCAGCACACGGAACTCCACGTCGTCCTCGACGATCAAGATGTCGCGGATCACGCGCGTGGGGGCGGAGGCGGCGCGCGCGCGCGTCAGTACCCGGTGCAGCACTTCTTCGATCTTCTCGAGCCGGAATGGCTTGACCAGAAATCCATCCGCGCCCTCGTGGGTGGCCTGCTCACGATGCTGATGGAACGCGAAACCGGTGATCATGATCACCGGCATGGCGGGATGCTCGGCCTTGATATGATGCAGCAGATTCAATCCATCCAGCTCGGGCATCTTGATGTCCGAGACGACGCAATCGATGGGTTGAGTGCGGACGGTGGCGAGGGCTTCGTGTCCGTCGCTGGCAGCGATGGTCTGATAACCGATCGCGTTGAGCGATTCGGTTAGCAGTTCCCTTATGCGGACATCATCATCGACAATAAGAATGGTTTCATTCACTTGACTCCCCCCGTCCCTTTCGGCGACCCGCAGACTGGCGCTTCGGCTTCACAGCCGCTTTCCGACGACCTCGAATGACCGCGAGAAGGTCCGCAGTCTTCTCTTCTAATAGGTCGGCGGAATTGGCCTCAACATTGAGCCGCAGAAGGGGTTCGGTGTTGGAGGGGCGAACGTTAAACCACCATTCGTCGAAAACGAGAGTGATTCCATCCGTGTGATCCGGCAAGGCGCCTGGGAACGCTTCAATGATCTTGTCGAGCGTTTTGGTGATGTTTTTAACCTTGGTATTGAGTTCGCCGGACCGGAAATACGGATCAACCGACGCCACCAGGGACGACAGCGGTTGCTCCGCTAAGGCAAGGACTTCCATGGCCATAAGCATGGCGATCAGTCCCGAATCGGCGTACCAATTTTTCTGGAAATAGAAATGCCCGGAGTGCTCACCGCCGAAGACCGCTCCCTCACGCTTCATGAGTGGCTTAATGATGGCGTGACCCACGGGGGTGCGAATGGCCCGCCCGCCCATGCGTTCGATCATTTCGGGTACCGCCTTGGAACATATGAGGTTATAGAGAATCGCGGCTCCGGGGTTCTTTTCCAGGAGATTCTTGGCGACCAACAGCATGACCATGTCGCCACCCAACGGCTTTCCCGTTTCATCAATCAGGAACATCCGGTCGGCGTCACCATCGAAGGCCACGCCCAAGTCTGCCTTCTCGGCCAATACCCGTTTTTGAAGATCCGCGATGTTGTCCGGCTCGATCGGATTGGCCAGATGGTTGGGGAATGTGCCGTCCGGTTCGAAATACATCGGAATCAAAATGCACGGCAGCCTGTTGAAGACTGCCGGAAGCACCGCCCCGGCCATCCCGTTGCCCGCGTCGACGACCACTTTGAACGGCTTCATCCTTGTGGTGTCGATGAAGGAAAGCACATGCTCCACGAATTGCGGGAGGATGTCGCTGGCGCTACAGGTTCCCGTCCCTCTTTCCAGGATGTAATCGTCCATCTCGATGGCCATTCTCATACGCTCAATGCCATCGGTGCCCGATAGCGGCTCCGCCATCGAGCGGCAGAGTTTGAAGCCATTATATTCCGGGGGATTGTGGGAGGCGGTGATCATCACTCCCCCATCGGTGCCCAAGTGCCCGACCGCAAAATAAAGGGCGTCAGTGGACACCCGGCCTACGTCGACGACGTTGCAGCCGGAATCCATCAGACCACCGATCAGTGCTTCGGCGAGAATATCCGAGTGGATTCGCATATCGCGGCCCACGGCGAAGCGTTCGCCTTTGACCTCGGTCGCGAACGCCCGTCCAATCAAACGGGCAACTTCCGGATTCAATTGATCGGGGACGGTTCCGCGAATGTCATAACTCTTGAAAATGTCTGCTGCTACTGATGTTGTCGGGGCATTGGTCTTCTTGACAGTCTTCATGTAGTTTCGTCTCCAGCAATCGTGCGACAATTCGCCGCAGCGAACCATCAAAAAACCACCTAAGTTTCCCTCAGGTCAACGGCTTTCCACGTTCTGGTGTATTGACTGCCGCCAGTTTTAGTCCCAATTTCCCCAGATTGGCAGAAGTTGTTGCGCTATGGCCACCATCCAATTCGAGAAAGTCTGCAAAACTTTTGGCCCAACCGCGGCCTTGCGGGACGTGGAGTTTTCTGCGGGTGACGGCGAGTTTGTGGTTCTGGTGGGCCCATCTGGGTGCGGCAAATCGACGGCGCTGCGCCTGGTCGCCGGCCTGAGTGAGCCTGACGCCGGCCGTGTCCTGATCGACGGGCGCGACATGACCGGAGTGGCGCCGAAGGACCGTGGGTGCGCCATGGTCTTTCAGTCGTATGCTCTCTACCCACACTGGACTGTCTTCGACAATCTGGCGTTCCCGCTCAAACTGCGGCATCACCCTAAAGCCCACATCGAAGAGCGCGTGAACAAGATCGCATCCGAACTGCGTCTGACAGACGTTTTGACGCGCCGCCCCAAGGAACTGTCGGGCGGGCAGCGCCAGCGGGTAGCGGTCGGACGCGCGATGGCCGCCGACCCGGGGATATTCCTTTTTGATGAGCCGCTGTCCAATCTCGATGCTCCCCTGCGCGCCTCCATGAGGGTCGAGATCGTCACTCGCCAGAAGTCGATGCACAAGACGACCCTCTACGTAACCCATGACCAGGCCGAGGCGCTCACCATGGCGGACCGCGTGGTAGTGCTGGATCAGGGTCGTGTCCAGGGAATCGGCCACCCTGAGCAGCTCTATCGTAATCCACCCAATCGGTTCGTGGCTGCGTTTCTGGGACGTCCGACAATCAACCTGCTGACCGGCGAGATCATTGAAGCCGACGGCAAGTTTCTGTTGAGTCCATTTGAATGGGCCTTGCCAGGCGAGGTAGTGTCACGGCTGCACCTGAAACAGAATCAGCCCGTCCAGGTCGGAATCCGGGCGGAGGATCTCAAGCTTACCACAGGTGACGGCCGGGTTATGTGGAATGTGCTCAGTCGGGAGTTCCTCGGGGACAAGCTGCTCTACCACACCCAGTCCGGCGAATGGAATATTGCTTTGCTGGCATCTCCCGATCACTCACTCCAGCCGGGCGCGGCGGTTTCCATCAGCCCCGAGCCGGCCAAAATCATGTTCTTCGATGTCGGCGATGGCCGCCGGCTGGTCTGATCTCGCGTAAGCATTTCCCATGCCCGAACTACCCGAAGTTGAAACCGTGGTGCGTGGATTGCGCCGGCACATTCTCGGCGAAACCTTCGGAGCTGTGTCGTTTGCGTCGCGAAGAGTGGGTTTGGCCAACGCGCGAGGTTGGAAATCCCGAACGAACGGCGAACAAGTCGGGCAAATCGCTCGTCTGGGGAAGTACATCATCGTCAGATTCACAAGTGGCAACGCGCTGGTCATTCACCTGCGGATGACAGGCCGCCTGTGGATTAAGCCACCGTCATATCACCGCGAACGTCACGACCGATTTGTCCTGCCACTGACCGATGGCCGCCAACTCGTGCTCTCTGATGCACGCCAATTTGGCAGGATCGATTGGCTCGAACCGTACCTTCTGGAACGGCACCGGGGGATCAGCAAACTCGGCCCGGATGCGCTGACAATCACGAAGGCCCAGTTTGCCGCGATCTGCTCAAAGTCGCACCGGCCCATCAAGTCCTTTCTGCTCGATCAAACCCGATTGGCGGGATTGGGCAACATCTACGCCGACGAATCCCTATTTGCCGCCCGCATTCATCCGGAGGCGTTTACGGATTCGATTTCGCCGCACCGTCTAGAACGTCTGCGGTTAGGGATGATCACCATACTGCAGAACGCCATCGACGCGTGCGGAACGACTTTTGATACGTTCTCTGACCTTGAAGGTGAGGCCGGCGGATTTAGCCCGCAACTTAAGGTCTATCAGCGCACCGGGATGCCTTGCGCGGACTGCCGCTCAGCGATTCGGCGGATTGTGCTCTCGGGGCGGAGTACTCACTTTTGTCCTCGTTGTCAGAAGTTCTGAATTCGGAAATCAAGATCGCGTAACCTGATAACTCTCAGTCGATTCCACCCGCTCGACGGTCCTGCATACGATCGCTTAATTGAAAAGGAATCTCGTCAGCATTTAACTGCGATGCCACGAATGCCGACCTATCAGTAGGAGCGGATGTCCAGTGGAAGCACCCTCGAACCTGATGGGAACAGATAACGGGAGACTCATCGACGTATTGATCGTCGATGATGAACGGATGATTCTGGGCGTTGCCCGTGAGATCATCAGTGAATTCGGTCACCGTGTCACCGTGGCCGAGAGTGCCATTGTCGCGCTCGATATCCTCGCCAAATCACCGGTCGATCTCATCATCACCGACGTCATGATGCCGCAAATGAACGGCATCGAGTTGTCCCGTGAGGTGCGCCAGCATTTCCCGACCGTCCATGTGGCGTTGATGACCGGGTATTCCAGCCTTTCGCTGCTCGAGGAGGCCGAGGGCATGGGTATCACGGAATGCCTGAAGAAGCCGTTCAAGACCTGGGAATTGATGGGAATCGTGAATCGGGTTGCTGCTACGGCAGCCGCGTAGATTGCGGGTATGCGAATCCAATAATCAACCGGCCGGATGGCATTGCCCTCCGGCCGGTTTTCATTCTGCAAGTTTATTTTCCTGCTGAGAAGGTCACGAGGAGCTGACTGCCACTCATGATCTCAATGTTGAATGGCGTGTTCTCGGCAATTCCATAGAGGTAGAACTTGCCGTCTTTGACCAGGCTGAGAAGCTGGTCGAGATTCTCCCGATACGCAGCGGATTCATCAAACCCAATCGTCACCGTGGCGCCGGGTGCAACCGAGATGCCATGCAAAACACGAGTGGCGTGCGCCCGAACATCCGCCAAGGTCGTATACAACACGGTCGAAACGTACACCTCGCCGGTGGCCGCGCTGCCTGCGTTATTCTTGATGGTCACTTTGAACTTGACGTCGATAATGTCTTGGATCTCGTCCTTGTGTTCTTCCCACGTGGAATTGGTCGTCAGATCGACGGTCTCCTTGTTGAGACTGGTGTCAGTCGATGCGAATCCTCCCCAGACGATCACCACGACGAACTGGCCTGAGACAATGCAACCTGCGACCATCAGCCCGGCAGCAAGGACGGCCATCCCCAAAGGTCTTCTGAAATAGCGTTTCATGGTCATCCTCTCCTTACAGTGCCCCGAAGTAGTAGTTCAATCCCGCAGTAATGTGAGCCCACTTCCGCGAACCCTTGGGCTTGAGCTTCATAAGTTCACCGGCAGCGCGCGCCTCAATCCCGAGATTGCCGATACCGAATTCCAGCCCCACGCCAAGATTCCAACCGATCTGGCTGTCACTATTCAACTCGGGTTTCTTGAGATTGTAGATTTTCCCACCGATGAACGGGAAAAATCGGACTCCGGCGAACGGCCCCGCCCCGCCGAGAATGAGATTGACCCCGTAGGCACTCACCTTTGAGCCCTTGAACGTCACGCCGGGCAAATCGTCCACTTTCCAATCACCATCTTTCATGTAGGTGAAGTTCGGCTCGACTCCGAGCATGCCGATTAGCGATAACCGGACGTGCGCGCCGGCGACGATTCCCTGGGCGGCGTCCTTCTGAACGATCGGAATACTGACTCCCCCGAATGCACCCACGCCCAGACCGGTCGCCTCGACCGTGGGGGCCACAAGCAGGGCGGACACGAGCAGAAGTAATACCACCATCCATTTTCTCATGGGTACTCCTTTTTGATAGCGTTGGACTTCCATGCTGGAAAGGAGGGCGTGCCTTCGGACCCCGTCAACCGGAAAATCGGCGCTTCTGGCAGAAGCGAAACCGAATTCTAAACTCGAGGCGTTGGGACTCGGAGTGACGGCTCACGTTAGTGTCAGGGCAGGAGAATCCGAGCCCGCTGGTCTTCCGTCAATTCCAATGACCGCGAGAAAACATCGAACTCGTGCGCGGCGAGATTCTCCAGCAGGGCAACGTAGGTGGCGATCAAAGTCGAGAGCGCACGGGCGTTCTCCGCAGGGACTATGGGCAGGATTTCGTCAAGATGGGCACGGCCGCGGTCGAGATGAAGGCGGGCTCGCTGGGCCTCGAATTGGGCGAGCCGGACATAGGCTGCCGATGTCCGCCCCAGTTTTCTCATTTCGTGCAGATGATCAACCGACAGCCCAAAAGCCTCAAGATCCGCCTGCGGCAGATAGACCAGACCTGTGTGACCCACCGACAGATCATTGGCGACATCCCGGAGGATGTGGACCCAGTAACAGAAGATCGCCAGATCCTCGGTGGCCAGGGCGACCCGCTTGTGATCCCACGGATTCAGGAATCGTCCCTTTGCACCTGTGGGCTGCATCATGACCAGGTGCATGAACACGACAGCCGGAGCCACCGACGCCCCGTTCATGTAGGCGCGCAGATGGTCCCAGTCCCGGAACACGGGTGCGTACAGATCGCTCTCCATGGCCCGTGCCAGATCTTCCCACGGCTCCAGAGGCAACGCAAAAAGCGAGAATGTATGCGCCAACGCTGTCCAGACCGGCCCCGGTCCCTCACGACCTGCCTGGGCATCCCGCACCAATTGCAGCCACTTGCCGATCGTCTCCGCAGCCACGCGCCTCGTGCGGTCACTCAGTTCGGCGCGATTGGGGATATTGTCGACGAAATCGTCGATGAGCCGCATCGACGCGTAGGTGGCCGCGAAGGCACGCCGTGTCTCCGGATAGGCGAAGTACTGCGCGGCCGCATGGAGATGCGGCTTGTCCCTCCGGGCCACGCGGTCGCAAAGGCCGTACGCCCCTTCGAGGTCCGCCGTGAGTTGTTCGGTTGGCATTGTTCCAAAGAAATGCAATTCGGCCACGAGGATCAAACAAAACGGCCCCGCTCATTCAGGGCCGTTGACAAACTCTGATCTTTCAGGCTACTGCGGAAGAAATTCGAGAATCTCGTCTTCCTCGGGGAATCGACCGGCAACCTTCTTCGAAAAGATCAGTTTGCCATCGACTTTGACCTCGAAAACGCCTCCGGAACCTCTGATCAGTTCCGGATCAATCCCACGATTCTTCTTGAGCACGGCCGCCAAACTGGAGGCCCGGGGCAGGTAGTTTCATTCACCACAGTACGTTATCTGGATTCTCGGCATCGGTTACCTCAGGTTTTGCGTTCCACGTCATCAACTTCATCAAATACGTGGGATTTCGTCCTTATTGTTGGATCACCTCGGCGTGAACTGAATCTTCACGGCTCCCGGTGCACCATCGTCGTCGACGACTGCGCCGTCGGCATGATGACCATCTCGATAATGTCCACGTGTTCGGGCCGGTTGGCGCACCAGACAATCGCCTCGGCGATATCCTCGCCCGTCAGCGGTTTGACTCCCTTGTACGGCTGCGCCGCCCGCTCCTTGTCGCCACGAAAACGCACGAGGCTGAACTCGGTTTCGGCCAGCCCCGGATCGACCGAGCTGACCCGGATCGGAGTCCCGTGCAAGTCCATCTTCATTCCGCGGGAAATCGCACGGACGGCGTACTTCGTGGCGCAGTAGACATTGCCGTTGGGATAGACTTCATGCCCCGCGATCGATCCGATGTTGATGATATGCCCGCGATTCCGCTTCAGCATCCACGGAATCACGGTGCGGCTGACAGCGAGCAGCCCCTTCACGTTCGTGTCGATCATCTCGTCCCAGTCAAAGAAGCCGCCCTCGTGAAGCTTCACCAAACCTCGCGACAACCCGGCGTTGTTGACCAGAACATCAATCGCCTTCCACGCCTCGGGCAGTTTCTCCAACTCGGCGCCAACTGACTTGTGCTGGCCGACATCCAGCGCGAAGCAAAACGACTCGGTCCCGTACGCCTTCTTCAATTCCGCGGAAATCTCCGTAAGGCGTTCCAGCCGGCGGGCGGCCAGAATCAGCCGGGCGCCCTCGCGGGCGAAGGCCCGCGCCGTGGCAGCGCCGATCCCCGATGACGCCCCCGTCACGAAAACGCATTGCCCCTTCAATTCGGCCATCATTGCTCCCCGTTGTCCGTAACCAAAGGCTACTCCAAATTGCCGACGGTCGCCAGAATGTAGTTCGCGGGATCGAAGTACTGTTTCACAACCCGCTGCACATCGGCGGGCTTCACCGCGCGCACCAATTCCGCGAGGTGATCCGCACGGTCATAGCCGGTACCGATGAATTCATCCATGCCCATGTAGTACGCCTGCGTGATCCGTGAAAGCTGGGCCGTCAGCGTCGATCCCCAGATCGAATTCTGCGCGATTGTGACCTCATCGGCACTCGGGAGTTCGTCGCGCAGCCGCTGGATTTCCTTCAGGATTCCATCCTTTGCGGTCGGGTAGTTCTTCTTGCCGGTTCCCATCGCGCAGACATACCAGCCGAAATCCTTATCGAATCGGACAGACGATCCGACCGAGTATGCCAGACCCTGCTTCTCGCGCAGTTCCCCGCCCAACCGTGAGGACAGAATCTGGTTGGCCACCATGATCGCCGGTGCGTCCGGATTCCCTGCACCCGGCAACAGGCCGCCGAGGTAGATGTAGACCTGTTCTTTTTGCATTTGCTTGTGGGTGGTGACCACTCCTGCCGGCGCCGACGGCTGTTGGATTGTCACCGTGGGCGGTGTCCCCTCGGAGATCTTCCCAAGGGTATTCTCCAGCAAGGCGAATGCGCTGTCGGGGCTCAGATTCGTGGCACAGGTGACGATGACATTCTTCGGTGCATACAGAGTGTGCAGATGCTTCTTGAGCGCATCGCTGCCAAAACCCATCACACTGGCCTGAGAACCCATGATCGTGCGCGCATACGGTGCGCCGCTGAACATCTTGCCGAGGTAGAGTTCGCGGCAGGTCTGACCGGTCGATCCCGATGCCATTCCCAGTATTCCCATCACCTGCTTCTGCGTCTTGACAACCTCGTCGGCCGGGAAGCTGGAGTGATCGAGCATATCCGCCAGAAGGGCCATACCCTTCGGGGCGTATTCGTCAATCGTGCCGAACTTGATGAAAGTGAATTGCGGCGTCGTGTAGTGATCGTCGTAGGGGATGTAGGGGTTGTCATTGGTGGTCAAGTCACCGCCGATGGCCGTCAGCTCCCGGTCGATTTGATCGGCAGTGCGCGTCTCGGTTCCGCTGACCAGCATGCGATTGACGAAATCGGAGATCCCCGTGGCGCCCTCGGGTTCGCACGCCGAGCGGTACTTTCCGAGCACATTGAGACCGAACACGCGCGAATCGGGGTTGCTCTTGACAATCGCGACCATGCCGTTCGAGAGCGTCCGCTTGGCATAGGTGGCCGCTTTTGCCGGCGCCGTGGCGGCTGAATCCGACGACGCCTGCGCCTTCGGCGTAATGACCGTGGCGACATAGTTCTCCGCCGACAGATATTTCCCTGCGGCCTGGCGGATTTCGGCCAGACTCACCCGGCTCATCCGGTCGGGGAGCTGGTCCACGAATTCGTATCCCGTGACCACGAGCATCGGGGCTTTCATCATCGCATAGTAATGGAGCCGCTCGCGCAGGAACAAATCCTGCACCCGAAGACGCGTGACCAGGGCCTGCAGATCGTCAGCCGTCACATTGAGTGAGGGAAGTTCGCGCACAATTTTTCCAGTCGCCGCCAGAATCGCCGAGGCTTTCTCCGCACTGTCGGTCTTGATGGAAATGTGGAGTGCACTGAATTCACTTTGCGTTTCCAGGGACACACTCACTTCCGTCGCCAGCGGCTTCTCCCCTTCAGTCAGGGCCTTTTGCAGAGGCGACAGAGCGCGGGCATTGAGAATCTCGGTCAGGAGACTGAACGGCAGATACGAGGGATCCGTGTATGCCGGCAAACGGAACTGGAAGTCGACGTGCGTCTCCGGGATTTCGGCCTCGGTGAACTTGACCAGTGTCCCCTTGATGGCCGGCACCGTGATGGTCGCCCGTGGCGGGATCGGCTGGGCAGCGTGGCGGCCGAACGTGTCCTCCAGAAGCCTCTGCATCGCCGGCGTCTTGAAATCGCCGATGACCAGAAGAATCATGTTGTTCGGTTGATAGTATGTGTGATAATAGTCAATGACTTCCTGGCGCGGGATCGTGGCGATGAGATTCTCGTACCCCAGGACGGGCCGGGCATACGGGCTGCCCTGGTAGGCCCAGGTATCATAGAATTGCTCGGCGATGTAGTCCGGGCTGTCAGTATCCTTGCGGATTTCCTCGATAACGATTTTGCGCTCCTTGGGAAAACGGTCGTCGGGGAAGATGGAATTGAAGAGCATGTCCTGCTGGATATCGAGCGCCTCGGCGACATATTCGGCGGGAATCAGGGACAGGTACCCGGTCAGCTCTTTGCGTGTAAAGGCATTGATGTAGCCGCCGAGATTCTTGATCCGGTCGGAGATTTGCTCCTGGGTGCGCGTGGCGGTGCCGTCGAACAGCAGGTGCTCGAGGAAATGCGTAACGCCGTTGTTGTACTCGGTTTCGTATTTCGCCCCGGACTTCACAAACACGATCGAGGCGATCATCGGGCTGGAGTGGTTCTCTTTGAGAATCACGTCCATCCCGTTGGACATCTTGTATGTGGTCGTCCCGGCGCTGGAATTCGGAACCGCTTTCTCCGCGCGGGCCGAGGGCGCCACCGCCAGGATCAGGAAGCCGACTGCCAAAATAATTGCACCACGAAGAATTGACCGCATCGTCCCTCCTTGGGTTACCGCAAAATCGCGGATCAGACAATATACCCCGCCGGGATTTGCCGATGCAACCCGTTCAGAGGCTCGCAGCAGGCTGGGATGTCAATTCCAATCCAAACTGAAGCCACGTACAGTCACCCTCGTGGCACAGCCCCCCGGCTGCAGCCTGGCGAATTGACAAGCCGACTTGTTCAGACATATCATGGGTGTTGAGAGTGCTCGCGGGGACTGTTCGCGGGCTATCTAAGTATCGCCTGACAGGAAAACACCCAGAGGGTTTGATCGGCGATGATCGACAAGTGCGATACGGCGCGAGCGGTTAGAGCGTTCCTTGATCACCCGACCGATCGCAGGGCATTCAACGATCTATTCGAGCTCTCCTCCAGGATGGCGCATTCCTACATAGCCATCCGGGTTCGCCGAGGGACTCTTCACGTTCCATCTAACGAGTTCCCTCAGTCCACTGCCATCGAGGACTGCGCCTGCGAATGTCTCGGCTCCTTGTTCGCCAGCAAACCTGGCCGGCCGTTCTACTTCATTATTGACTACTTCCGCAGCCGTATCACCGATCAAACACCTCCAGACCGAGTCCATGCGCTTCTGCAGGGTATGATCGCGGGGCACATCGACCAGGAACTGATGCAACTCAATCCCCAAGGAGTCTCCATCAGGCGGGCCATTCTTCGCTCCATGGGGGATGATTCATTCGAGGTGCTCCGGGTCGATGGACGCGACCATTGGGCCATTCGATCAAGTGCCGGGTCCCGGCGGGAGCACTTACCACAAGTGGACGATTCGACACTCCAGCATTTCATCCATACGGCCTGCCGCAGCTTTCCAGACATGCCACGACGATGTCGGAGCATCTTCGAACAACTCGACGGGGATGACCGCTTCCAGAATCGGCTTGAGTGCAAGAAGTTCATGCCGGCCTTGCTGAGGGTCCTCACAAACCATGACGACGCCCGGCCGTCGGCTACTTCCAACCCCCGATCGGAATACGTGCGCCGGACGGTGCAGCTACTCGCCGCCAATGCCGTCGATCTGGCAGTCGATCAGGTGCTTACAAACCAAGCCCGGAAGCGAGGGTTTTCGGAGGATGAAACAAGCACCTTCCGCCGAGCCCTGGCCAACTTGATGGACGATTTCGGCCAGGATGGCGATCATGATCTCCTGCCCGGGTACCTGAAGGAGGCCATGACCGCGTGCGACGAATCCGCCTACTTGCAGCGATACAAATACGTCTGGGAAGCGCTGGTTTCAAGATGTAAGGAACTGCTGCGGGACATGTTGCGCGAGGAGGGACTGGCGCCGTGAACGGTAAATGCCCCTCAGATTGCGATGCAAGGTCGAATTCACGACCACCTGCCCCCCTCTCCCTCTTCGGGAGAGGGGCTGGGGGTGAGGGGCGACGCCGGGACCGCGACTGACATTTTCAACAATGACACACCTTGGCCGCTACTTACAATGATGTCTGGCGATCAAAGGGCAGGGACCATGCACCCAACTCCGATTGAATTGAGGCAGTTCGCCAACTCGGGACCTGATGCGCGCACCCAGGATGCTGAGGTCAGCCGACACCTCGCAGCATGCCCGCTGTGCCGCGAGTACGTCGAGCTGATTGCGGAATGGAACCGAGGATCAAACTCCATTTCAGCACCCTCTCCCTCGGCGCGAGTAGTTGCCGAGGACGTGTTCGCCGGGGCCGTCGACGCCGCCAATCGTGTTGTCCCACATATCATTGAGTTGATCCCCCTGGCGTTCCAGAGTGAGCCAGCTCCCGTCCTATTAGCTGCCGATGGTCAGACCCCGGACCGCCCTGGTGACGGACTGGAGCATGCAGCAACTCTTTATGCGGCGGATCCCGAGATGGTGTTGCGCGTTATGCGGGATCGCCGAACCGGTGAGGAATTGCTGCATCTGATTGGAACCGACCCGGACCTCACATCCAACGTCCTGATCCACATCGTTGAACCGTCGATGGATTTCATGACTGACGGTCAGGGTGTAGCACACCTGGGTCCACACCACTTGCAAAATCCCGAATCGCTCCACTGGCAGGTTCGTCTGCCAGAGGCCGTGTTTGCGCTCTCGCCTCTGCAATACAATCCGGAGCAGCCGGGAGCCAGACGTGGGTTCGAACTGGAGGCCGACGCTGATAATCGTATCCGCGTAGAACTGGAGAGCCGCACAGAGGGAATCATGCTTCACCTGACGCTCCTGCGCATCGGGGGTAGCGAGTCTCTCCAGCGGGCGCGCCTCGTCATCACCCAGGGAGCATCAAGGTCGCAGACTGTCGAGACCAAGGGACCGGCGCCATGCACTGTTACCGGTCTGTCGGCGACGGAACCTATCGGGATCCGGGTCTTTGCGGAATAGCAATCAGATGAATCATCCTAACCTTCCACGAAGCGCCATTTCCCCTCTGGCGTTCACCCTCGCCTATCAGCAGTATCGCAGCGAAGCATCGAGGAATCCCTTTGCCGATACGCGCTTACTCACGGCCGCACGATTCTGGAGAGCCAACGAAGCGGCGCTGCACAGTCCTGCGTATGCGACTTACCGGCTGGAGGACATCCCGCCAGTCTTGGACGCACTGAATCCAGATCAACTCGACGACCTCCGCCCCTCGGAGTTGGAGGAAGTGGCTAGGTTTGTTGAGCGGGCGGGATTGGTGGTTTCATATTCCCCGCCTAAGGATCCGCCGACTTCTGATTCGGATGACGTTGGAGCAACGCAGTCATCCAAATCCGCGAAAATCTGGGACCACGCCGCCAGGAAGTGGCTCTACATTGGCGAAGCATCAAACGCCGTCGACGCCCTTCTTCGGGGAGGGCTTCCTTTCGTTATTGCCACGGATGAACTCGCCTCAATCCTCGCGGACTGCAGTGCCAGCGACGCTACGGAAATCCCTGGGATTATCGCAACACAGGTGGAATCATCGCATCCCGCGTTGGCCCACTGGTTGCGCGCGTTCGAGGCCGCATGGAAAACTCAGCGCGAGGGCGGTGACGCAAATCGGGCCCAGTGCGTTCTGGTCGAGTATGACGCCAACGGCCTGCCCGTGCGCGGGCGTTTGCGCCTCCTGGAAGGAAAAGTCGAGACACTCAAACGCGACGCCGAGTCGGACGAAGTCATTTTCCATCATCAGGTGAAGAGCCCCGACGATCCGTTCGTGGGGACGGTGTACGCGGCATTCGAGGCGCTTCGAAGTCTAACTTTCTCAAGCCAGCGACGCCGCCTGAGTATCGGCTCCAATCTCGAGCCGGTGGCCGACCCGTGTCATCCTGAGGAGCGAAGCGACGAAGGATCTGCTGTCCGTCCCCGGCCCAATGAACGCCCCTATAGGAACAAAGCCGATCCGCGCTACCGCGGCCGTTTCACCTTCAATCGTGACGGAGTCGAGATGTATTCCGGCGACTCGATCGGATTGTCAGCCTTTGCAGTCGCCTTTGGCGACCAATGGAGCCACGAAGTCCGCGCGGAGCGCCGACTGATCGGCCAGACTGTCGCGTTCACAGGAGGAATCGGCCCAAACGGTTCTCTCCAGCCAATTTCTGCCGACTCGCTGGCACTCAAAGTCGAGCGGGCGTTCCATTCGCCAATCACACACCTTGTTGTCCCCGAATCCAATAGAAAGGCCGTGGAGGGTGCGGCCGAGCTCTTGCGGGAGGCCCACCCGCGCCGCCGACTTCACATCATCGCCGTCGAGCGGCCACCAGACATCATAGCCGACAAGAACATCTTCCATGCCGAGAAGCTCTGGCCCGGCGAATTCGTTGTCCGCAAGGCGGCAAGGTATTCGCGGAGCGTGAAGGTGCAGGTGCCGGTACTGGTGGTGCTCGGGTACTTGCTACTGAGTCTCATCTACCCGAAGGCGTGGATCGGTTTTGACAGAGAACCAAGAAGTCTCCGGTTAACAGGGCATGGATTCGTGGCCCAGAATTCCGATGGTGACCGCCTGTGGGAGAAGGAGTTCGACTGCGACTGCGATACCACTAAATCATTGTGGACGGTTGGGGACCTCGATGCTGACGGTCATGCGGAAGTGGCCTACCTCCTGAATAACAGTGAGCAGCGTCTCTGCGACCTCATCGGAACTCTCTTCGTTTACGACCACAACGGGATGGAACGATTCCGCCGACGCTGCTGCATCAAGAATGAGTACCCGGGGGACACGGTGTTTCCTCAGCAGTACACGATGAGCGGGTTGTCGATGATTCGAATGAGGGGCAGGCCCTTGATCATGACATGTGTAGTGAATTCTTACCCGGCGCGAAGTCACATACGATTTTGGACAGCGCGGGGAGACTCGCTTGGGTGGTACATAAACGCCGGATACGCTGCGGGCAATGGATTGTGGGTAATCTCGCCCGAGCGCGACGTTTTGTATGGCACGGGAATCAACAACCGCGTTGCTTCGGCGTGCCTGTTTGCGATTTCAGCCGATTCGAGCTATGGGGCATCACCTCCGTACACCGACTCAACATTGGATCTTTCTAAGGTGCACCGTGGAAATCAGCTTCACTATCTCATCTTTCCACAAACCCCCCTCTGCCGGGTGCGCGCCATCTACAATGGCGTGTTTGGGATCTTCGCCGAGGCCGGAGGTGTAATCCGGGTCGACGTCGATGAGTTCGGCGGACAGCGAAACACGGGCGACTCAACCGCTCCCGTAAGCTACTATCTCAATTTGGACTGCCAACTACTGAGAGTACGTTGCACAGACAATTTCATCGCAGCTTGGAACAACAGAGTAGCGCGGGGTGAACTCTCGGCAGTCGATTGGAGTACATACACCGATCAACTGATGGGCAACGTCACTCATTGGACAGACTCGGGATGGGTGACTGAATCACAGCTACGTGCGGTAACCGTTCGATAGCATTTCCACAAATTCCCCCGTTCGTTCCTACTACTATCCAGAGAATGAGGATCGTGCGGATGGTGGCACCTGCGCCACTCCCATCCGGGTACGGCAACAGGAGGCGCAAATCGGGAGGATTCGAACATGAACGCACTTGGCAGTCACATTCAAGCTAAGGCAGCCATACCATCCGGACCAGCGCGGCGACACTCCGTGGTTACATATGTCGCAGCAACATTTATTTGCGCTACGCTTATTGTGTCATCCTCAGTCTCGGCGCAGACATCCCATTCCCGCTGCACTTTCGATCCCGGTGCGACGACACCGAGTTGCGTAGCAGTCACACCAGACGGCACGGAGCTCTGGGTCGGGTCAGGTACAGGAGTCGTGACCGTGGTCCGTCTCAGCGATCACGCGGTCGTCGCTACGATTCCAGTAGGATATGGAGCGCTGGAAATCGCAATCAGCCCAGATGGTGCCTATGCGATTGTCACCAATACCGTAAACGGGTTCAACTCAACATGGATCGCCACGGCGACTCGCACCGTCGTGTGCAATATCTCCGGCGGCGTGGATCCTAGTGGTGTCGTCTTCACGCCAGATGGCGATACTGCCCTAATCGTTGCCCATTGGTCCGGAATCCTTCAAGGTGTGTCCAAGGGCGCGTGCGCGGCCGACTACACAATCGGGGGGCTGGGAAATGGCTGCTACGATGTCGTTGTGACTCCAGACGGACGCTTCGCCTATGCAGCAGGCCGCGCAACCGGACCAAATCCGGGCCCCTATGTCACCTACAAAGTCGACCTCCCCGCTCGCGCCGTGGTTGGCACGGTGCCGACAACTGGCGAGGGTATCGACATAACCCCCGACGGGAGTTTCATCCTAGCTTGCGGGACAAATACCGCGAATCCTTCCGATCATTATGTGCGAGTGGTTGCTACTGCGACTGACGCCGTTGTGGACAGCGTCTTCATTGGCGGATTTCCCAATAAAGTTAGGATTTCTCCTGACGGCCTCTATGCGTACGTGACGATGCAGAACGACAGTTCAATGGCCGTGTTGTCAATTGCCGATAGGGCGGTTATTGCTGTGCTCCCTGTTGGGCATAAGCCTAATGGCGTCACAGTTTCCCCTGATGGACTGCACATCTTCGTCGCGAATTATGACAGCGATTGCATAACGGAGATTACGACCAGCTGCGTCTGGATTCCGGCGGCCCCGCCGTGCATGGACAGGAAGTCAGACCTCAACTGCGACGCGGTCGAAGATGTATTCGACGTGATCTATCTCATCGACTACGTGTTCGGTGGTGGTCCTCAGCGCGTCGCGTGCCCGCAAGAATAACGGTCCCGCCAAAGTAGGGCTTTGCGGGGCCGCATCAGGGGGAACACCCCGCCTCCCGGCCGAAGCCGGAGGGGCGGGGTTTCCGTTTGGGGAGGACGACCACACCGCACCGGCTTCGTAGCATAGCCCCTTGTGGGCGTTGTTGGAATTTGCTACCACGCTTCGATTCAAGCGGCCCTGGTTCAAAAGGAATCCCTGTGCCTGCGGAGAACGGGCACAAGGCCCTATGCTACGAAGAACCGGACGATTTGATTTCGTAGCATAGCCCCTTGTGGGCGTTGTTGGAATTTGCTACCACGCTTCGATTCAAGCGGCCCTGGTTCAAAAGGAATCCCTGTGCCTACGGAGAACGGGCACAAGGCCCTATGCTACGAAGAACCGGACGATTTGATTTCGTAGCATAGCCCCTTGTGGGCGTCCGTCGTTTGAGCTGCCGCGCTGTGGAATCGCGCGGCCCTGGCCCAAAAGGCGATCGCGGTGCCCACGGTTAACGGGCACAAGTACCTATGCTACAAAAACTGGCGTGGAGCTGGGGGACTGCGAAAATGATTGTCGTTTGCCATACGTTCAGTGATAGTTTGATCTGTCATGGGATGGGAAGACCCATATGTTCCGCCGCGGAACAAACGGCTCGACGCGGAAATCTACGCGCGGGCGGGCAGTGTTTTCTTCATCACCATCCGGGCTGCGAAGACCAGTTCGCCGTTCGTCCAGGACGCACTCAACAAGCTCGTGGTGGATACCCTGCGCGAGGAGTCGCTGAGTTGCGGGTGCACTGTTCTCACCTACTGTCTGATGCCGGATCATTTGCATTTCCTGGCGGGGCCGCGAGAGGACGGGCGATCGCTTCTACTGTTCATAAACCGATTCAAAGGGAAGACTACGAACACCGCATGGAGAGTCGGACGGAGCGGACGGCTTTGGCAGCCACGCTTCTATGACCATGCGTTGCGCTCGGATGAGAACCTGCGGAAAGTCGCAGAGTACATCATGCTGAATCCGGTGCGCAGAGGATTGGTGATCCACCCAGAGGAGTGGCCCTGGAGTGGGGAAATGAATCCGTTGCCCATTTAGTGAACGACGTCAAACCAAGAAGATGGGCCGGTGCCCACGAGGGACGGGCACAAGGCTCTATGCTACAAGAAGGCCGAATCGATCGGTCTGAAGTGTCCCCGAATCGGTTGACACCTGCTAAGCGCGGGTTGATTTTCCCGCAGGAGGTGTTCGATGACGGGGAAGCGTCGGAAGTTCACGGCGGAGTTCAAGGCGGAAGCGGTTCGGCTGGTG
>JAKAKI010000022.1 GCA_021813505.1 bacterium
AATGGGAACGACCTGATCGATCCCCACCGGGCACTGGTAGGTGCAGGCGCCGCAGGTCGTGCATTGCCAGAGGATTTCTTCCTCGATCGTCTGTCCGACGATGAGTTGCGATGGATCCTTGAGGAATCCGTCACGCAAATCGAGCATCAGCTTTTTGGGATCAAGCAGTTTTCCGGTCGAGCGTGCCGGACAATTGTCGTAACAGCGGCCGCACTCGACACAGGTGAATGCCCCCAGGGCGGTGTGCGCCGACAGGTCGGACAACTTCACCGCGCCGAATTCCTCCTTCTCGAAATCGAGCGGTCCGATCCTGGCCAGCTCCAGATCCTTCAGGAATGTCGTTACCGGCGACAGCACGAGGTGGAGATGTTTTGAACGCGGGATCAGCGCCATGAACGCCAGAATGGTCAGTGCGTGAATCCACCAGTTGATCCGCGCTGCGGCCGTCGTTGGATCGCGAAACACGTACAGATCCAGCAGGTAGGTGACCATCAGGATCTCGATGAACAGCGCCACCACGCCGGATTCGGGCTTGATTGTCCCCAGCGCCGCCGGGCGCGCGATATACCGCCGCAGTGCCAGACCGGTGATTCCGATGATCACCGCCACCGCAAGCACCGCAACCGCCGTGGTCACAAATGTGCGCAACGCGCCATGTCCCAGCAGTGTCCCGCCGTAGCCGCGCACGAAGTGATCGATGGTGACCGGGATAAACGCGAGGAATCCCCAGAAGACCAGCGCGTGCATTGTGCCGGCAAACGGACGCTGGACGATGATCTTGTCCTGGAGCAGAACCTCGGAGATAAACCGCCCGATGCGCCGCCCAATTTGGTCGACGTGGAATCCGCGCGTCGTCGCGTGGATGCGCCGCAGGCGGAACCAAATCGGTTGGATGAACAGATAGAGCCCGGCGAGAATCGCCAAGGTCAGGATGATGCGTTCAAGAATCATCGTCTACCTCTAATGCAACGGCATGCCGCAATGTGCGAAGGGAGGGCGAGGCTCCTGCCGAGCCATGCGTCCGCACGCACAAGAGGCTCGGCAGGAGCCTCGCCCTCCCGGCAGTACTCTAATCTTCGATCAGACGGAACCCAAGTTTGATGATCGCCTGATATTCGGTGATCTTCCCTTCCTTCAATCCGCCGCGCATCTCCTTGACCTCAAACCATGCCAGTCCGGTCAGCGTTTTCGACGCTTCGGTCACGGCATTCTGAATCGCATCCTGGTAGCTTTTGGCTGAGCAGCCCACAACCTCAATAACTTTGTACACTCGATCCATGACGAACCTCCTTTTGCCGGGCTGGAAGGTAACCACCCTCCATGGGTCCGGACAAGCAAGTCTGTGTGATGCGGTGGATCATCCGTGAAACATTGTCAGAACGGACGTCCGTTTGGTGCGCCCAAGATGTGGTATTCATGCAAGTCGCGGCGAGCAATCCGTGTTCGCGTCGAGGCGAAGCCCCGAAGGGGATTGTTGAAAAACCGGGCAGGCAAGAGTGTCTGCCCCACTCTTGGTCAAGGAAGTTCTTGTCTCTCAGTGGCGCGGACACTCTTGTCCGCGCTCTCGTTTCCAAATGCTGGGATTTTTCAACAGACCCCGAAGCCCTGGGTTGACGGGCAACAAGAGAATCTGAGCCCTGAAAGGGCGATCTACAGACGCGAATCGACCAACGATCACGTCGCGTGATTGTTCGGACGCCCTTACAGGGCTAAAATCGTTTGGTTTCCTTCGAACCCAGGGCTTCGCGGCGTGTTGAAGAAGCCCTCCGAAAGGTGGCGACAGTTGCGTAAGGGTGAGGTTGCTTCGGCGCAAAGAGCCGCGCCTCGCAACGACATCACACTGGTCGTTGGCAACGCAAAGGCACAGTTGTCGTTGCGAGGAGTGTCTCCGCCGAAGGCGGAGGGAGCGACGAAGCAACCTCCCCCTTACACAACTGCCGCGATCTCGAGGACACGTTTTTCAACACGCCGCTTCGCCTTGGGCTAATTTCTTGTCGCCCCTTCGGGGCTTGGACTCGTGAGATTTCAAACGATCTGGAGCTAACGGGGTTTTCAAACTTGCGCATCACAGGTATTTCAACACGAGATCGAAATCCGGGAGGTGTCCGATCGGCATGGCGCCGTCGGCAACGGCGCGGATGGCCGCGGGGCCGGCATCGGCGGCGACCATGAAAACCGGACGCGCCAGATCACGCGCCTGGCGGACCGCTTCCATCGTGCCCGACTCCGGCGCATGGACCCGCACCACGACCACCGCATCCGAGAGGGCGACGATCATACGATTGCGATAGACCAGCCGCGATTTAGTGAGCGGTGTGCGCGGCGGATGTTCTGAAATCAGTGCGCCCTGGTGTTCGATCTGCTCGGCCAGTACGCGATGTTCGGGCGGGTAGATATTGTCGAATCCGCTGCCCAGCACGGCGACCGTTCGCCCTCCCGCCGCCAGGGCACCCATGTGCCCGCCGCCGTCGATCCCGCGCGCCAGTCCGGAAATCACCGCGACTCCGCGCAGCGCCAGGCCTTTGCCCCACGCCACCGCCTCGGCGATTCCCTCGGCGTCGGCGTGATGCGACCCGACCACCGCCACCGCCGTTTGGGCTTCGTCCGGCATTTGGCCGCGCACAAAGACAATCGTTGGCGGATCGGGGAGATGGCGCAGGCGGTTGGGGTAGTCGTCGTCGAGAATCGACAACGGCATGGTGCCGCCATCGACAATCAACTCGAGTTCCTCGGCCAGGGCATCGGTGAGGCCGCGCGCCTCGACCAGCCGTTCGGTGGCGGCCTCGCTGAGATGAGCGACCTGCGCCACTTCTTCAACGCCCGTGTCCCAGATCGCGCCGGGAACACCGTAGTGAGCCAACAAGGCCGCGACCGCCTTGGGTCCGAGCCGCGCCTCGGTGGAGAGGGCAAACAGGATTATCAAATCACGGGAGATGATCATCGTCTATCTCAGCCAGGCGAAGCGCACGACATCCGCACCGCTGCGGCGCAGCATCCGCGCCAGCGTGCTCAATGTACGTCCATGATGGTAGCGCCAGTCAATCAGCAAGACATGAACCCCGGCAAGGTTGCTTTCGGAGCTGCCCTTGATGCGGAACAGCCCGCTTGGTGGCATCTTGGCGTGGGGAATGACATCGGGATGAGTTGGATACGGTGCGCTGGCGGCGAACAGATCCGGCACGAAACGCGCATCAATTGTCGTTGCGAGGCGCGCACCCAGCCAGGGCAGCACCGGAATCGATGTGTAGACCGGCGGCGGGGGAACCATTGCCACCAGCGCCGCATTCCAATCGTCGCCATGCGATTGTAGGAATCGGGCCGCGACATCTACCAGCCGCCACCCGCAATCGTACTCTTCATTCTGTTCGAATCGGAACGCCTGCGCGCCGATCACGGTGCGTAGGCGATGCCATGCCGACAACCGTTCATTGTCGAGAATCCAGACATGTCCGGCGTCATCATCCAATGGAATTCCCTCCGGCAGAGGAATGCTACCGAGGTCATCGGGTTTCGGCCATGAGTCGGGGTCGGTCGTCAGGCCGAAGATGTGACGGTCGATCAACCGCCGCGCACCGGAAGCGAATCGATCGATGCGGGGGGCGTTCATGCCAGATGATGTGCGAATGACGATTGAGGGGATTGTTGGGAGGGCGAGGCTCCTGCCGAGCCATGATTCCGCGCGGAAAGAGGCTCGGCAGGGGCCTCGCCCTCCCTCGCGCTACCGGGTAGCGTTACGTGCAAATCCATTGTGGTTCAAAACACCTCCGCCGTGAAAATCTCCAGCACCGTCTTCGGGTCCTGCCAGGCGTCGGGCGGCAGGCCGGCTTTCAGGCAGGTGTGTGCCAGAAATGTCTCGCGGTCCCAGTCGTTTTCCACCGGGACTTGGGGCAATAGCACGCCGGACTGGATTCCGCGGGTGATCAGAAGTCCATGGCGTCCGACCAGGACGTCATCGGGATTGTGGGTCTTCTTCAACTGCGAGAGCACCGTGATTTCGATTTCGATGTCGTCGACTTCGGAGGCTTCGAGCGGAATGAAACGGTCATCACGCAACGCCGCTGATTCGGCCATCTCCCAGACCGCATCGAGCAGCGGCTTGTATGGCCGCACATACCCGACACAGCCGCGCAGTTCGCCGTGCAAACGGAGCGTCACAAATGCGCCGCGCTTCTCGCGCAGCCGGTCGTTGGGCGCCTCCGGGCATTCGAGCCGGGCGCCTTTGACCGCGTGGTCGAGCGAACGGCGCGCGGTGTTGCGCAGGAACTCGCGTTCGTGGTCGGTGAGATCCTGATCGGACTGCAATCCCGCATGGCCGCGGGGGTGCTCCTCGGCTTTGCGTTTGGACTTCGGCTTCTCTTCCGCGGTGCCGTACATGACCGCGGAGAGATACCCCACGATATATCCGGATTTTTCGCCGGTGGCATCGCTGGAGTTGCGCTTGGCCACGACGCGTGCCTTGTCGGCGCCCATCGCCTGCGCCGCGATCATCGCCGCGGTGATCGGTCCGCCGCCGCACGCTTCGAACGCCCCGTTCTGGAGTTGATCGTAGAATTTGCTTGGGGAGAATTTCTCGACCGCCGCCGCCGCGGTTTCATCGAGCCGTTTGGTTTCCGTGTAGCTGTGGCCGTGCGCCAGGTCGGAGGAGGCCACGATCAAGGTGCGCCCGAACGTTGCCCAGCGTCCGATCAATTCGCCCAGGAGTTTGGCGGTTTGAAACTCCTGATCGCCCATCACAATCGGCACCAGCGCAAAGTGCCCCAGGACGATCTGCAGAAAGGGCAGATGCACCTCGAGCGCGTGTTCGTACCCGCCGCCGGTGGAATCGTGGCCCATGTCGGAGAGTGCGATGTCGGGATCGACGGAGGTCAGCTTGCCGCAGAAATCCAGATCGAGCGGGATATCGCCGAGCGGTGTGCGGTAGGCGCCTCCGGAGAAGACCGCCGCACCGCGGAAAAAGGCGCGGTGCGAAGGCGCGATCACGATCACGGTGTCGTAGGACAATCCCTCGAGCTGCTTGTACGCCGCCGCCGCGACCGCCCCGGAGTAGACATATCCGGCGTGGGGACAGATCACGGCGGCAATCGTCCCGTCGACGTCGGCGCGCCTCGCCTCCGAGTAAAACCGTGCAATCTGTTTGGTCAGCTCGACCGGATCATCGGAATAGAATCCGCCCTTCGACGCAAACCGTGGCGGGCGAATCTTCTTGGGGTCTGAAAGTGTCTGCATGGCAGGCCAATCCGTGTCGATGAGTTGAACGCCCCGCCGACAGTTTGGAATTTACATACGTGCGACACCGAATACAAGCGGGTCAGAATAGGCGTGTCACTGCCCAAGTGCGTGGCCGCGATCTCTGATCGCGGGAGGCCGGAGGCCGACTTAAGTCCCTTGCTTGTGCGGGAGCGCAGCGAATTCCGCGCGACTCGTTGACGATCCCCCCTCCCCACCGAGTGCAGGAGCTGTAAAAGGGCCTTCGGCCCGCGGCGATCAGAGATCGCTGCCACACTCACGTGGGAAGCTCGCAAGTTCCCGGGGTGGCCGCATCCCAGCGCGTGGCCGCAATCTCGGATCGCGGGAGGCCGACTCAAGGCCTTGGCTTGTGCGGGAGAGCTTTGAATCCCACGCGTCAGCTTGCCCGAAACCGGCTCCCCATTGAGTGCACGTGCTGTAGACGGGCCTTCGGCCCGCGGCGATCAGAGATCGCTGCCACGCCTTCGGGATGCATTTCTTCACGTACGACGCTGTTCAGGAGAAGTGATTGCCCCGAATGGTCAAATTCGCATTTCTTGAGGTCCGGGGACAGCATTCATGCGACGCAAGAGCTTCAATCTCGTCGGGCATACGCACTTTCTCACGTTTAGCTGTTACAAACGATACCAGATCTTCACTGATGCCTCGGCCTGTCGATTGCTTGCTGAGTCGCTCCATGAAGCGCGACTGCGACTACGCTTTGCGCTCTGGTCGTATGTCTTCATGCCGGACCACGTCCATCTTCTTCTGATGCCAGGCGAAGACAAATACTCGATGGCGACTATCCTGAAACAGATCAAGGGTCCATTTGGCAAGTGGCTGGTGGAAGACTGGAAGGCGAGGCATCCGCACCTACTGAGACGTCATGCGGTCGCTTCTGGATCTGGTACGGTCTTTCGAGTTTGGGAGCGTGGTGGCGGGTTCGACCGAAACCTGTACACGCGGGAGCACATTTGTCGCGCGGTCGAGTACATTGAAGCGAATCCGGTGCGCAAGGGTCTGGTTGTCAATCCAGTGGATTGGTTGTGGTCGAGTGCGCGGGCACGTGCCGGCGTTGAGGACGTCCCGATCCACATTGATGCCATCAGTTGGGACGAAGTCGAATTGCAGCAAACAGTGGACCACTCGCAAAAGCGTGGCAGCGATCTCTGATCGCTGCGGGCCGAAGGCCCGTCTCCAGCGTCCACCCGTGGTGGAGGATGGATCAAGGGTAAGTAGCTGCGTGTGAAACGACGCGCTGTCGCATAGGCACGGGCCTTATGTCGGCCTCCGGCCTCCCGCGATCAGAGATCGCGGCCACGCGTTGTGGATATAGTCGTACTGGCACGCGGCCCATGTGATCACTCCAGCGAGAAAGGCGACAAGAGTGATCCGTGCGTGCGCCATCCCGCCGCTGCGGGCCGGGAGGCCCGTCTGGCTCGCCAACCAGAGCTGGGGAGCGGGCCAAATGCGAACAGCTACATGTGAGACGATGCGCTGTCGCATAGGCACGGACCTTATGTCGGCCTCCGGCCTCCCGCGATCAGAGATCGCGGCCACGCGTTGGATGCGGCCGCGCGCTGTGGGTATGGTCGTACTGGGCACGCGGCGCAGCAGAGCTGCGGGGCACCCGACGCCAGTTGGATGTGGCGTTCGGTAACCCTCGTCCCTCCCCGCGCTCAACCCTCCCCGTTTCCCGCCGAAACCTATAGAGAACGCCTTGGGCCTGTGGGGGGTATCAAAATTGCCACTCGCGGGGTGGGGGTGTTGCGTAGATTGGGTGAGATTGCACAACGATCAACCCTTTGAGGGAGTTCGGGGCGATGAGTATGGCCGACTTCAAGAAAGATCTGATGCAGGACATGCGGCAGATTCAGGAGGAGATGGACCTCCTGTTCAATC
>JAKAKI010000087.1 GCA_021813505.1 bacterium
GGGGGCGTATGCCCAAAAACACCGCTACCTCTCCGTCGATGACCATCAAAGCACCGAAATGCCCAAATCCAATCAGTCCGCACCCACTCCGATGCCCACAGGCGTGCTCATGAAATATCCGGGTTAGCGTGGACTCGGGAAGAGTCTGATTCGGTTCTCAAGACTCTTGCTTCAGATACTCCGCCGCTGCTTTCTCAAAGTCGCTCATGAGCCGCTCGCCGTCCACGGGCGTCTTGTCCTTCTTCAGGCGCTTGATGCACAGAGAAAGCGCTTCACGGACACCGTCAGCAAAGTACTGCCGGATCTCGCGGGAAGTCTTCCCCTGCCAGCGCTCTTGGGGCACGAAGATATCAATCGTGATATATCGCTCCTTGAAACTGCGACGAAGGTACTTGCAGCCCTCCAGGTCCCAGTGTGTGATGTCGCCATCGATGCGGAGGATTAGTGCAAATTCAACAACATCTGGGCTGTAGGGACCGCGACAGTGCTCTGACAAAGCGGCCCGCAAGGCCAAAAGTGGAGGCGAGATGGTGACACCTGCTGATCGTCCACCCGAATGAGCGCCGAGCGTGACTGTGGCTGTCGGATGAGTCACTGTTCATCCCTCTTAGCCCCGGCCCATGGTTCGCGATTCTCCGGACCAGGGTTCCTTTCGACGAGCTCTTGTTTTCTGGCGAGCATCTCTCTTCTGGGACCTCGCGCCACATCTATTATGTGACCACCGGCTATCTCCTTCTTCGTGAAGCGTCTGTGAGAATCCTCTGCCATACCATGTCTCCGGCCAGCTACGATGTTACCTTAAGGGACGGACGCCAACGTCTACTAGAAGCGTCCTAAATCAGTGAAAGCCTGATGTAGACAATCCATACCGGTCTCGGCACTGCGGGTCAATCGTCACGATTCTCGATTCACGGCTACTCTCCAAGTGGATCCTAATCGATTTCCGTATACCATCCATCGTACTCTGCGTTGAGTTCGTGCACCAGTTGGACACAGTTGTCAGTCATGCTGTCAAGTTCACCAAGCTCCACTGTACGGACTGATGTGCCCTCGACCAACCAGTGCACCTTCCCCTCAAAACTTCGCTGTTCTCCTGGTGTGAGGATTCCGAAGCCGGCCAGCTCGAGAATTCTGCAGAGGATGGCGGTATCATCTTGGCAATATGCCTTAAATACATTGACAATGCGGCGGGCCCGCAAAGGATCGATGCCCGACGAGATGAGCTTCGACTGTGTAATCACATTCATCGAGCGTTGAAGTTGTTGCTGTTCACTAATTGGGATCGGCACGGCTTGGTTCCTCTCGTTCTAGCAAATGCTTCCTCTTCTCACCAACTGGATTGCGCACATTCTCCAGATTCTTGACTCCTCCAAGCGCATCAATCCGCTTTTGTTCGGCGATCTCACGGGCGGTCTTCCCGCCGCGGACTGGCGTTATCTTGGCACTAGCACCCGCTGAAGAGGTCACTTTGCCGGATGCAATGTGGTCCTGAATTCGAGCAGGGATGTTCCCAGATTGACCCACGTACGTCTTGCCCGAATTTGTCTGAACCTCATAGATTCCGACCTTGCTAGCTTCCGCGCTTCTAGCCGCCTCCGCCGCATCCCCCGTGCGCTCCGTGGTTTTCGCGGCATCGATGGCCTTGTCCGCCGCTCTCCCTGCATCGGTCGTTTTCTCAACGCCTTTGACCAAGTCAAGCGCTTCATCGATCTTCCCCGCATGGCGGATAATGCCTACCGCCGGAACCAACGGCAGTAGGGCGGACACTGCGTCGAGAGCCAGCCACCCTGCATTCCCCCATGTCGGGTTGTTGTGGAAATCGCGGTAGCTCAAGGCGACGGAAGCGACGTCCAGGGCCGTTTCTACCCATTCGCCCTTTGTATCCATGTTTCTGACGGGATTGGCCAGCGCGTAGCAATACGGGCTCCATCCGGGATACTTGGCGGCCAGCGGGTCGACACTGTTGAAACATTGGGTGGCTCCGTTCAGATACCGTGCGCCGTAATAATACTGCTGGATGTCCTCGTCGTCCAGTTCCTTGCCGGTGTAACGGTGCTTGGTGTCGGTCGTCACCGTGGAGGTCCGGGTTCCCCCGAACGGGTAGTAGTTGTACGTTGCCTTCACCAGCCCGGTCGAATCGATGAAGGACCGCGTCGATCCCAGATGGTCGGTGATGAAGTAGTGCAGCCGGAAGGCCGCCCCGATCTTCTCCGAGACGCCGATCCGCTGCGATCCTGCATAGAGGAAGTCCCGTTGGGTGGCATTGTTGAGATACTCCCGCACCAGCCGGCCATCGTAGGTGTACAGGTACATGGTCGTGGTCAGGTTGCGGCAGACACAATTGCCGGGTACGCCCGATGCCGGTGTCACACCGCTTTTGATCTGGGATCTCTTCGTTGTTCCCTGATCCGGAACGGTCGAATCCTGCCCGTGCCAACGGCTTATCGCCGTTGAATCGGCGGCCGCACCCAATCCCTCTGGATCACCGCACGCGCAGTAATATCCCCGGCTGTACGCCTTCTTGACTCTCTGCCGGTCAGCGTCATAGGTGAAGGTCAGAGAGTTCGACCAGGGATCTGGGGGGTACTGATTGATTTCGATGTAGTTGTTCAGATTGCGGTAGTCGGTCTGGAAGACACGGGTCGGTTCGAGCCACAGGTGTCCGTTGGGATACCATTGGTAACTGGTGGCTGCGTCCTGGGGGTTGGTGGTGATTCGCTTCAGCCTGTTGGTGCCGGGATGGTAGGTGTGGTAGAAGCCGGTGGTTGTGGCGCCCAGTTTCCAGTAGAGGACGTTGCCGGCACGATCGTAACGGTAGATCTCATCGCCGGTGGTATCGGTGCCGGCTTCGCGCCGATGCCAGCGGGCGAGCCGCCCGAGTCTGTCGTAGCTGACCAGTTCGGTGGAGCCGGGGAGAGTGCTCAGCTTGCTGCCGACGGAGTCGGGGTCACCCGTGAAGGAGACCTGGTATCCCAGTGCCTCGGCAAAATGGTCGCCGGTGCCGGTAGCGAGGCCCGATACTGTACCGGTGTCGTTAATCGCACGTAACCAATCCCGGGGATTGAGGGGCGATCGGTTGCCTGCAGACCGTGGATCGAGCCTAAACGCCGGACTTCAACGGCTGTCTTTCAGCGGCGGAGCGAGCGCCTCAAGTCTCAGTAGGTGAATTGACTCCTCCACCCACTCATTAAGCTTCCGTTGTGTGCCAGGCAAGTCATCCAGCCCCGACTCAATCTCCTCAATTTCGGCAAGCAGTCTGCGTGACCAGTCGAACTTCGGAATGCCGAGCCCGGACTTTGCCAGCCTCAGAAAGAAAGCGGCGCGGCGTCGGTCATTCTCGAAGATGGCGCAATGGGAGAGCGCGAATAGAGAATGTGGTCCCCGTACACTTGGGTCTGCGAGTGCTAGAACCGCCCCACTGGTCGGCTGGAGATTGAATGGCGAATACTTGCTTCTATGCATTGCTTCCAGCAGTTGCCCGGCTTCTGCTTCCGCTGGCTCAACACGCCAGGAATCCCAGTTCGCGTCATCACGGCGCATCCGTTCACCGAAGCCGATCCCCAGAACGTCGCTTCGTTTGCTTAGGAAATGAACGAAACACGTAACATAGTAAGTGTCATCGAACGAAGATTGCTCGAAACAGATTCCATGAAGGAAAGGTCGGCAGATCCTGGCCAGATCGCCGCGGCGGTTGAAGCGAAAGTCCGGGAATTGGGGAGCGATATGGTCCCTTATGAACCTCCGGATGAGGGCACGCTTGATCATCAGTTGGTCCCCGGCGTTGGCGGTCCCAAGATGGGTTTGATTTCCTGCATTGGAGTGCCCGGCGGGAGATGCACTTCGAGATCCCGGAGGCGCTTCTCGGTCAATTTGGCTCCACCAGTCTTTAGCTCGTATACCCGCGTCGGTTTTTCCTTGGGCCCATGAACTGCGTCCACTCTCACCGATCCTTCGGCGCCATACCCTGTCAGTTCCCCTCCTTTGTAAGACACTTCGGAGGACAATCCAGCATCCTTTGCCGCACGGACCTCATCCTTGAACACTTCGTGTTTGGCTGTTCCGGCGACACCGCCTTTACCGCCGATCTGCGCCTCGGCTTTGTTCGCCGCGTTCTGCAGGAACTTGGTGACTGCCGTCGCGTCTGCTTCAACCTCCGCTCGGCCGAATATTCGGGTCGCCAAGCCTGCTCCAAGACGGCCTGCAGCGGCCCCGCCGATCACCATCCCGGCATCGACCGCCCAGCTTCTCACCTCATCGCCGGTCGTCCGTCCTCGTTCCACCGGTTGGTCCGCTGAGGATGGCGCAGCGGCAGTGTTGGGGTAGAAGACGAGCGAATACAACGAATATAAAATGGCGAAGGCCGCAACTGGGTTCTTTCCCTTCCGATCCAGGTTCCTCACGGGATTGGCCAGCGCGTAGCAATACGGGCTCCATCCGGGATACTTGGCGGCCAGCGGGTCGACACTGTTGAAACATTGGGTGGCTCCGTTCAGATACCGTGCGCCGTAATAATACTGCTGGATGTCCTCGTCGTCCAGTTCCTTGCCGGTGTAACGGTGCTTGGTGTCGGTCGTCACCGTGGAGGTCCGGGTTCCCCCGAACGGGTAGTAGTTGTACGTTGCCTTCACCAGCCCGGTCGAATCGATGAAGGACCGCGTCGATCCCAGATGGTCGGTGATGAAGTAGTGCAGCCGGAAGGCCGCCCCGATCTTCTCCGAGACGCCGATCCGCTGCGATCCTGCATAGAGGAAGTCCCGTTGGGTGGCATTGTTGAGATACTCCCGCACCAGCCGGCCATCGTAGGTGAAGACATAGCACGTGGTGGTTTCCGGGCTGCAGCTAGTGTTGCCTGGGGGCATCCCTGGCACAGTCACAGGGAGACCCGACGGAAACCGGTGGCTGCCTCAGCGAACGAGGAACGGTATCCTCCAGTCTAGCCCGCCACAAGGCCAACAGTGTAGACTGGGGTTGGAAGTACCTCAAGTATCCAAATTGCGGCTTCGTACAATAGATGATGTCAAGACTTGGCCAGCGAATCTACTGCGCAATGTCGAATTCCACCGGTCCACTCGTGAACTGTTTTAGGAGACCGCCTGCCTTCCGCCACGCGACAGCACCCGGCGTTGCACGCATACCACGCTGCAGTACACAACGGCCATCGGGCAACTGGAGAACGATCGCGGCATCCTTTGCCATGATTGCTTCAAGTGATCGCTTGACCCTTCGGAACCATAGCGATACTGACCCGTGATCCACGCCATAGTGCTTGTACCATGCTGGCGTAGAAATCGCAATGCGACCATGCAACAAGATGCGACCGTCAATGGCGAGGCAAGGCTCGAATTGAATCGCACAAGACCTAACTACATCTATTCTCTTCACTTGGTCAACTCCGGACTTGTCAGACTCCCGCCAGATAGGTTCCGTAACCTCGACACGGCCGAATGTGATGTCAAATGCCGGCTCATGTGTGAAACGCAATCGAGCAACGTCCGCGTCTGCCAACTCCTCCTCCATTTCTCCGGAAAGATCCCTTGTAATGCTCCAGATCCCCTTCTCGGAGAGAAGCTGACTTATCCACGCTCTTTGCTCATCAGGGAGGGCGAAGAATTCAAGTGATGCCATTTCAATCACCTCAATCCAATGGCGTGAATCCGGGTTTAGTGCCGGTCGCGCGCTCTATGTCCTCAAGTGCTTTCTGTTCACGGCTAATTGGCTTCCCGTCCTTGTTTGCCTTCCCTACGTTTTCATGATATGGTTTCTTGTTTTGGTCAACGGTCGAGATATCAGGGAACCGCTTCTTGCCTTCCGGGGTTCTCACCGCCCTCTCCGGCCCTCCTCCACCCGCGGTAATGTCGTGCCCTTGTTTTTCTAATTCTTGAGCCCGTTCCGCTACTCTTCCTCGATGAGCGGGACCTCCGAGTCTCCCACCGGTCTTCTCAGCACCTGCTGCCTCCCCCGTGCGCTCAGCGGTCTTGGTAGCGTCAACAGTTTTATCCGTCAATTTGGCTGCATCGGCAGTTCTATCGACGCCACGCACCAAATTGACTGCTTCATCTATCTTCCCCGCATGGCGGATAATGCCTACCGCCGGAACCAACGGCAGTAGGGCGGACACTGCATCGAGAGCCAGCCACCCTGCATTCCCCCATGTCGGGTTGTTCCGGAAATCGCGGTAGCTCAAGGCGACGGAAGCGACGTCCAGGGCCGTTTCTACCCATTCGCCCTTTGTATCCATGTTTCTGACGGGATTGGCCAGCGCGTAGCAATACGGGCTCCATCCGGGATACTTGGCGGCCAGCGGGTCGACACTGTTGAAACATTGGGTGGCTCCGTTCAGATACCGTGCGCCGTAATAATACTGCTGGATGTCCTCGTCGTCCAGTTCCTTGCCGGTGTAACGGTGCTTGGTGTCGGTCGTCACCGTGGAGGTCCGGGTTCCCCCGAACGGGTAGTAGTTGTACGTTGCCTTCACCAGCCCGGTCGAATCGATGAAGGACCGCGTCGATCCCAGATGGTCGGTGATGAAGTAGTGCAGCCGGAAGGCCGCCCCGATCTTCTCCGAGACGCCGATCCGCTGCGATCCTGCATAGAGGAAGTCCCGTTGGGTGGCATTGTTGAGATACTCCCGCACCAGCCGGCCATCGTAGGTGTACAGGTACATGGTCGTGGTCAGGTTGCGGCAGACACAATTGCCGGGTACGCCCGATGCCGGTGTCACACCGCTTTTGATCTGGGATCTCTTCGTTGTTCCCTGATCCGGAACGGTCGAATCCTGCCCGTGCCAACGGCTTATCGCCGTTGAATCGGCGGCCGCACCCAATCCCTCTGGATCACCGCACGCGCAGTAATATCCCCGGCTGTACGCCTTCTTGACTCTCTGCCGGTCAGCGTCATAGGTGAAGGTCAGAGAGTTCGACCAGGGATCTGGGGGGTACTGATTGATTTCGATGTAGTTGTTCAGATTGCGGTAGTCGGTCTGGAAGACACGGGTCGGTTCGAGCCACAGGTGTCCGTTGGGATACCATTGGTAACTGGTGGCTGCGTCCTGGGGGTTGGTGGTGATTCGCTTCAGCCTGTTGGTGCCGGGATGGTAGGTGTGGTAGAAGCCGGTGGTTGTGGCGCCCAGTTTCCAGTAGAGGACGTTGCCGGCACGATCGTAACGGTAGATCTCATCGCCGGTGGTATCGGTGCCGGCTTCGCGCCGATGCCAGCGGGCGAGCCGCCCGAGTCTGTCGTAGCTGACCAGTTCGGTGGAGCCGGGGAGAGTGCTCAGCTTGCTGCCGACGGAGTCGGGGTCACCCGTGAAGGAGACCTGGTATCCCAGCGCCTCGGCAAAATGGTCGCCGGTGCCGATGGCGAGGCCCGATACTGTACCGGTGTCGTTAATCGCACGTAACCAGTCCCGGGGATTGTACTGGTAGTCGATCGTCTGGCAGACACTCGCCGCCGTTGTCTTGTAGGCTTGACTGCGGACCGCGCCGGTTGGCCAATACGTCAAGCTGTCGTACCGGTACGGGGCCCCCGACACCCCCACTCCGGCCAGACGATTGGCCATGTCATAGGTGTAGTGGACAGTCGGCAGCACCGGTCCGGCGCTGATGGCCTGGGTCGCCAGATTGCCCTGCCAGTCATAGGTGTAAGCGATTGTATTGGTAATGCCTTCGAGCTTGACGTACTCCTCGATTACCCGTCCCAGTTTGTCGTACTTGTAACACCGTTTGTAGTTGCCTGCCGAATCGGCCCATGAACTCAACCGGCCGCGCCCATATGCAACTCCAGTGCTGTCGTACCGGAAAAGGAACTTGGGAGAATACGAAGAACTGGGGAACGAGGCGGTATTGGCATTGTCCTGAGTGAATCGGGTGACATCGTAGGCGGTTCCCTCCTCCACCTTGCGCCCCAACGCGTCATACCGGTAATACACGAATTGGTTGGCGGCCTGGCGCACCGCGTCCATCACAAACCGTGTATTGCCATCGAGATCATAAACGGTTCGGACCATCCCGCCATCAGGAGTGGTCTCCTGCACCTGCTGGCCGAGCGCATTGTAAACCCAGGTGCTCGTGTCGGTCACCGCGTCGCTGTGCTGGCGGATCGACTGGGTCCGATTGCCAAGGATATCGTACGCAAACAGCGTCTTGAATCGTGATGGATCTGCATCGAGACTGTCGGCTTGCGTCTGAATTGTGCGGCCGAGGCGGTCGGCGTAGGCATACGTCACCCGTCCGCCTTCGTCGATGACTTTGGTCTTGGTGAGCGTTCGTCCCCCCCAACCGGCGACGTCGCTCGCTGCGTTGCTGAGATAATTCGTTTGTGTGGTATGGCTGCTGCCGATCTTCCACGTCGCACCAGGATATCCCGTCTCCTTCAGACGGCGAAGCGGATCGGCCGCGTACGAGTACTGACTGTAGGGATACCCGCCGCAGTTCGATCCAGGCCCGTCGGCATCGTAGTAACTGTTCAGATCGCCGCTCGTCATGGCAGTGCCGACCGTCCAGCCTGCGGGCAGAAACCCGGTTTCATACGCCATCGACCCGAGGGCACCGTTCTTTTCGATCGGCTTTGTCGTCGCCGCCACCTGCCCCGCGCGGTTGTACACTGTTGCGGAGATGATCTTCGCGGTGGGGCTGACCGACACTTGCTTCTGCACCTCCCGGCCAAGACCATCGTAATAGGTCACGGTCACCGTCGAATCGGTAGCGCTCCGATATCGGGTCTCCTTGACCGAGTTGGGGCTGTTGGGGTTGAAGGCGCCGGCGTCAACGCGGGAGTATGTGTAGCTGTATCGGGCAATCGTATTGCCGTCCGGGTCGACCAAAGACGCGAGCCGGCCGAATCCATCGAAGTAGTTGCGCTCGGCGGCGATGTTATTGGCGTCAAACGCCGCCTGCAACTGCCCAGTGCCGCGATCATACGCGAACGTCTGCATCGGGCACTCGACCGGCTGAATGCGGAGGTCGTCGAAATACGCCACAGGGTATCCAACGCCGACGTGAGCACAGCATGCGATATCTTGATTCAACGCCTCGAACACGACCTCGACGCGGGTCCAAAGGCCCGATGCCGGCGGACTGACAGTTATGTCCACACCTGATCCGCCAGGAGTGAATACTCGCAACCCGGTGCCGCTCTGACTTCCAACGCAAAGAACCCACCCCGAGAAGAGGTAGTACTTCCCCGGTATCAGCATCCCGGCGAGGAACGTTCGCTTAGGGCCGTCCATCCCGATTCCCACCAGCGAGTTATCCCAAACACGGGCAGAGTAATCCCCGGAGTATTTGTACTCGGAAGACAACGACACATTGCCACGCGGCCCCGGTCCTTCCGCTATCGAGGATGCCGCGGCATACTCATCGGCGGTCCAGCCATCGAAGGGGAGTCCGTCTTCGAATCCGTTGTAGGAGACTTCCGTTGTGTCCGCATTGGACGCCTCAAGGACAGTCTGCGAACCGGCATAACCAGACAGATAACTGGTCTTCAGTCCCGATGGATCGATCTTGAGACGGACGTTGCCGTAGGCATCGTACGCGACAAAGGTTGTGGTTTCGATCTCTGCCGGACTGATCGTACGATAGTCATATTGGTGCCAGGGATAGACGCGCTCGTTGCCGAAGTCTTTGTAATCATACCGCGTCCTGGATGCCGTCTGCACTCCGTTGCTGTCCTTCTGTATCTCCGTTCGGTACACGAGGTCGAGCATGTTCTTGCGGGTCAAGAGTGCGGCTAATGTGCCGTCCTGATTATGCAAGTATTCCTTCACCGTCTTGCGGGAGACGCTGTTGCCAAGCAGCTCGGTCTGCGCAGACACGAGGCCGTTGAGTTCGTCGTAGTCGTAAAGAGTCGTATACAGAACTGGATTCATTCCGTCCTGGTCGAATTCTCTCCGCTCTGTCCTGACGTTCTTAACCCAGATTGAGCGCGCTTGGCCAGATGGGTAGTGAGGTATTCCTTGTGACGGTGGCGTGTCAGGAAGATCTACATTGTGTGCCGCTTTCGTGACAAAAGAGTACTGGTTCTCAACTCTCAACACAGTATCTGCGTTACCGTCGAGAAGAACTGTGCGATAAGGAAGACCGCGTTTGACCCCCTCCAAGACAAAGCGCCCAGCCAAGACTGCATCCGGAAAGGCCTCCGCGACATCTACCAGGGGCGAAGGGGACACTCCTGCCGGGTGGCTGTAATCATTGAACACGGCAGCGCCATTCGTGAAGTACATGAGACTACCTTGTCCCGCAGGGTCTGAACTGAGACGCCACTTTGCACTCCGGTATCCCACTTCCTGGGAATTGCCGACATATCCAATGTAAGGGGCCTTTTTCGCTGGAGTCTGCGGCTTGGTCACGACTCCCTCACCATAACTATAGTCCACTGGCTCGTCAGTCCCAAATCCTCCGTCCAATCGGCGTTGACGGAGACGTATTCCGCCGCGTTCAACTCCAGACTCATCGAGCGAACCGCCTTGCTTACGATACCATAGGTTGCCAACACCGGCGGGGGCACGGTAGTCATCCCAACTCCACTTATACCGATTGGACTCAAAGGTGAAGTGTTCCGTCGCGCCACTCGGATAATCAATTCTCGACATGCTCCATGCCTTTTGATAATCTCCTGGTTTACCTTTGCGCTTGGAACGGTAATAGCCCCAGTTCTCCTGATACCATGGCGCGTAATAGCTTTGATTCTCCAATTCAAACTCACTGAAATCAACGTTTGTATCCGGGAACTCGAAGTACAAATGCTCGACGTATATCGGGTTCGTGGCATAATCAAAGCGCAATGGCGGGAGAGAGCCTTGATTCACACTTGAATCCAAAACCGAAAGGAGAGTCAATTTGCCAGTGGAGTCCGTAGTCGTCCCAAGAGAACCGTATTTCCGCTGGAAATTCACGTGCCATCCCAGGGTCTGTTCGTCTGTCCAAGAGTCAAACGTTGTGGGTCTGCTGCTCGTTGAAGCGTAGTTGAAAGTGATCTTGCGGACCTTTTCCGCGCCGACTGGGGATCTTGCGTATAGTACCAAGCTATCCAGCTTCTTTGGGCGCAGCGAATCTGGCGAATTCGATCCGTAGAATCCCAAGTTGTCGCTCCTTGAAGACAGATAGAGCTCTAGCCTGTGAGTTGGCGTCTCCACGAATCGCGGGTAATGAACGTAATGCCATTGCCAGACTGAATCGCTTGTAGGGCTGCTGCCGAACCACTGATACTGACCATCGAATGCCCGCATGGCCTTGTTTGCATAGTTGATTCGTGTGGGCACTGGATCGTAGAGAACGCGCACCCAACTGCCCTGATCTGCTGAACTGGGAACTCCATCGGCGTCGGCGTCCACATAATCGGCAGAAAGGACTTCTGTGAGCTTGTAAGAGTAGCCAAAGGCCAAACTCATAGAATCATCGGATGGCTCGTACGAGATGTTCCCTTTTCGGGTCGTTGCTCGGATGAAATCCGACACGCCGAACTTGTATCTCGTACCCGATCGGGTCGCGACAGTAAGGCACTCTATCCTGGAAACAAAGCCCTGATGAAAGACATTATTCGGATTCCCAGTGTAGATCTCCGGATTCAGGTAGTACCCGCCCCAATCTGTGAATGAAATGTCGTAATCGACGGAGGCGCCACTCCAGTTCTCGAAGATGAAACGCTTGCTGCGACAGAATAGCGCGAATCGATCTCCGTTCTCGACAGTCACACCGGTTCCTGTCCAACCTGGATTGCTCGACGAAACCGAAATGGCTGCGGACCGAAGCCAAGGTCCTGTATCCCCCACGCGCTTGTACACGTAAACCGCGCATTGTCCAGCGTTGTCATTGAAGCCACTGGTGCTGTCATTGAAGGCCAACTTAAGCTCACCGGCGAAATTGTACGTCCGGCCGAACACTGTCGACCCCATGGGGGGCGATACATAGCAGTGGCGCTGCCTCTCGTTGTTCGCGACGGTGCTGCTGTCGGGCTCGTAGTTTGTACCTCCTATTCGTAAGGCAATGCCAAAACTACGCTGGTGGCGTGACATCCAGCCATTGAAATTCTTGTCATCTATGGCGCGATCACTCTTTCCCGCAGGGCCAAATGCAACACCTCCGCTTCTGAAGATGTTGCTGGAATCCGCCACGATGCTGAGGTTAGAACCCAAATCACCAACGGCTACTGTCCACAAATCGGGTCCGTCAATTGCCTGACTATCGGCCGGAGATGGATCATTCCAAGTGTCATCTACGAGCCACCCGTCGTGTTGATGGATCGCTGAGCCAGACATGTGAGTCAGCATGAGTTCGTCTGGGATGTACACTACACTCCGCTCTATGCTCCCCAAGTTCAAACCAAAACCCAATCCGACCCAACTGGCCTCCTGCTCGCAACCGATACCGCTGTTGTAGGTCAAGTCGATCGGGAAATCCAGCCCGCCTCGGCCTGGAACTGTCAGCAGGTGATACTTCCAATTGAGGCTGCCGGTGTATTGATTGATGCCTGAGCCATTGTTGACCAGCTTGAAATTCGCTGCGTTCGGACCCGGCTGGGCCGTCGCTTCTGCACCTGCGCGATCAGCAGGCACAAGGCTGCAGGCGAACGACGCGAGGCACGCCATAGCTAGGCGGAAAGTCCGGTTCATCTTCTACTCTCCTTCCGTTGTGAATTGGCCCTGGGAAGACTGATTTAGTCGATTCCGCTAACACTCCCGTACTGCGGCGGCCAGCGAGCAGACCACCCCAACTCGATTACAGGTCTTATCAGCCCAGCCCTCACGCACCGGGATTCAGGGTGACTGCTTGTCTCTCCGCTGGATCACTAGCAAATCGTCGAATCCGGACGGTCGGGACAAGAGTCCCTGGAACTTCGCTTTGTAGTGTCCCTTTACTCCAGGTGCGCGTGGAACTACAGTAGCTGTATAAGTGGTCAATCATCATCAAGTCAAGTGAAAACTGGCGTGAATAGCAGAAATTGTATCGATTCGAATGCCGGCGATGTTGTCGAAGTTGGGAATTCCGCCACGATTTCCGGCCAGGGGACTGAAAGCTACACGACCAGCTTTCGGGTCAAAGTCCGGTTCAGTGACATGAGTCCAGCCGTTCGCCCTGGCATGTCGGCCTCGGTGGACATCACGACCGCCAGCGCCGAGGATGCACTGCTGGTTCCGTATGCCGCCGTCGTCACCCGCGAATTCGATCCGGATTCTCTGAAGAAGGCCGCCCAGCCGGCTGCCGAGTCGGGCGCGATCGCTGCGACTAATGGAGCCTCGAGTTCCGGAGATAGCGCGGCGCGTTCGGGTGCGGCCACAAAGAAGAGCAAGAAGATTCGCAAGACCGGCGTGTTCGTTGTGAAAGAGGGAAAGGCGAATTTCCGCGAAGTCACGACGGGGATCGCCGACGAGCGCAACATTGCCGTCCATTCCGGTGTCGCCGTCGGTGACACCATCGTTTCCGGATCCTTCCAGACATTGCGCCGCCTTAAGGATGGCGAATTGGTCAAAGTCGACAATCCGACACCCGGCGGTCCCGAAAAGAAAGCGATATAGCCCGCCGGGCCCCATTCACCCATGGTATTCCTGGCGCTCATCGAAGAATCGCTCGCGGCGCTGTGGGCCAATCACCTGCGCTCGGCGCTGACGATCTTGGGAATGGTCCTGGGCGTCACATCGGTAACCACCATTGTCTCCACGGTAGAGGGTATTCAGAAGGACATGGTACGCGCGTTCGATTCGATGGGTCCGAACACATTCATGGTCTCTCGCATCGGTTTCGCCATCGACATGAAGCAGTACCTTGAGCGCTTGCGGCGGAAGAAACTCAACCGTGGATTGATCGAGCCGCTCCGTGAGGGATGCCCCGACTGCGCCGAAATCGGCGCCGAAGGGTATGGAAGCGACCATCTCAAGTACGGTTCCGCCGGTTTGAGCTGGGTGCAGATCATCGGCGAGACACCCAACATGCTGGCCATACGCGAGAAGGACGTCGCCGAGGGCCGCTACCTTTCGTGGGAGGATGACTACCGCCGCCGCAAGGTGGCGTTCATTGGTTCCGTCATTCAGGAGAAGTTGTTTCCCAATGAGGACCCGATCGGCAAGCGGATGCGCATCGGGGCGAATGAATTTACGGTCGTCGGCGTCGCCGAGAAATTGGGCGGGCTCTTTGGTTCGGATGCTGATGAATTTGTCTCGATTCCGCTGTCGATACACCAGATTCTCTATCCCACACCCGGCAATCCCGTCAATCTCGTGATCCGCGCCTCGTCACTCGAGCGGCGTGAGGAGGCCATGGACCAGGTGCGCGTTATCCTGCGCACCATCCGCCGTGTCGACTACGAGAAGGATGATGACTTTGAGATTTTCACTCCCGAGGCCATTTTGAGTTTCATCAATAATATCACGCGCGCCTTCCGCGTGCTCCTGGTGTCATTGCCGCTGTTGTCGATCGTGGTCGGCGGGATCGTTATCATGAACATCATGATGATTTCCGTGACCGAGCGCACGCGCGAAATCGGCATTCGCAAATCGATCGGCGCCCGCCGCCGGCACATCATCGCGCAGTTTCTGTACGAATCGCTGATTCTTTCGCTGGTCGGCGGCCTGCTCGGGGCCGGGCTGGGGATATTTCTGGGCAACACGATTCTGACATCTCTGATGGACATTCAGGTTTCGGCAACGGTGCTGGGGCTCGTATTGGGCTTCGGGATATCAACCGGCGTCGGACTGTTCTTTGGCATTTACCCGGCAATCAAAGCGTCGCGGCTCGATCCGATCAAGGCCCTCTCCTATGACTAAGCGATTCAAATCGTGGCCGGAGATGGTCGAAGGGATGCGGCTGGCGATGGATGCCGTCCGCACCGACAAGTTCCGTTCGATCATGACCATCATCGGCGTCATGATCGGGGTCGGGGCGGTCATTCTGGTCAACACCATCATGGATGGGTTCACGCAGTACACGTACGAGTCCATCGATAAGATTGGCCGCAATGTGATGTACGTGACGCAGTGGAATGGTCATGAAGACTGGGACAATTTGACCGAAGAAGAGCGGCGCCGCAAGCCGATCACAATGGACGAGGCGTTTGCCATTCGCGATATGTGCTCTTTGGTCGGCGCCATCGCCCCGCAAAAGCGTGCCCGCAACAACATTCTGAAATACGGGGATAAAGAAATCCGCACGCCCGATGACTTTCGCGGCACGTGGCCCGAATGGGTGGATGTGATGGTGCGCGAGATCCCGAATGGCCGCTCTTTCGATCATCAGGATATGGACCGCGAGGCAATGGTTATTGTCATCGGGCCCGAAATCGCCGATGCGCTCTTTGACTCCCACGAGGAGGCCGTGGGCAAAGACATCAGGGTCAATGGCTACAAGTTTCAGGTAATCGGCGTCATGGAGCGGATCGAAGACTTTTTCAACATCAGCGAGAACGACTTCGCCTTCATTCCCATGACGACGTTCGAACGGCTCTATCCGAGGGAGAAGGAAGTTGAACTTCTGGTCAGCGCTGTCTCGCGCCAAACGTTCGACGAGTCGTACGATCAGGTCGTCAACGCGCTCCGGCGGGTGCGCAAACTCCGGCCGGAGGACGAGAACAACTTCGGCATTGAGACCCAGGATCGATTCAAGGATCAGGTCGGGAACATCACGGGTAAAGTGCACCTGGGGGCTACGGCGGTAGCCTGCGTGGGTCTGATGGTGGGTGTCATCGGTGTGATGAACATTATGCTGGTCGCTGTCACCCAGCGTACGCGCGAGATCGGTATTCGCAAAGCCGTCGGGGCACGGCGCGCGAACATCCTGTTCCAATTCCTCGTGGAGGCCGCCACTCTCACTGGCATGGGCGGGCTTGTCGGTGTTGTTCTGGGAGCGTCGGTCGGTTTCCTCATCACGTCACTCCTGCACTGGCACTACTCCCTCTCGCCGCTATGGACCGTGATCGGCCTTGCCCTGTCGGTCGGAACCGGTGTCATCGCCGGACTCTACCCCGCGTGGCGCGCCGCAAGGGTTGATCCAATTATCGTGTTGCGGTACGAGTAGAGAATTCGGGTGATCGTGGCGCCGGGCCTTGCGACCCTCTATTCAACTTCGAATCGGTGCGTGTGATTATGGTCAGCACGGATGAAGTCCGTTGTTGAACGTTGTCTCAGTAGAATTCTCGGATTGCAGTGAGCATCGGCAATGCCCAACATCATAGGGCTTGCTGAAAAACCGGGCAGACAAGAGTGTCTGCCCCACTCTTGGTCATGGACGTTCTTGTCTCCCAGTGGCGCCCACGCCTGTCCGCGCTCTCGTTTACAGATGCTGGGGATTCTCCAACATACCGGGTAAAGATTGCACCCTCCTCAAAGACTTACGCTTAAGGACAGTGATGCCGTCCAATTCCGTGGAAGGCCCGGTTCGAGGTAGATCGGTGCCTTGCTGAGTACACCTCGATCAGGATTGACGAAGGCGGACGCGACGTAGCGTCGATCGAAGACATTATTCAAGGTCGCAAAGGCAGATAGCGTAATTCGCGCCGAATGGATATTGATGCGCTGGAGACCGGCCGAGAGATTCACGATCGAGTATTGCGGAACCGCGACAGTGTTGGCATCGTCGGCATAGTACCCACTGACCCCTTGAATGACGCATTCTCCAAAGACAGGCCGAATCGGTTTCGGCGAGACGATAAGACCGACGCGATAGAACGTGGCGGGTACTCCCGCTACCCGGTTATCGGCATAGTCGGCGACGGAACCGGGGCGGCCGTAATGCGCAGAATCGACCACGTACTCGATGTATCGATTCTGCGATTGGGTGACGGCGACTTGAAGTTTGAAGTCCGACTTGATCTCGGCAGCCAGGGATGCTTCGAGTCCAATCCTCCGTGTCCTGCCGGCCGTAAAGTAGAATCGTCCGCCCCCGTACGGGATGATGTCATCGCGCACAGCGATCCAATAGAGCGCCGCGTCGTATGAGAGTTTTGTGAACAGCGATCCATCGGCAAGCTCGGCGACCTGCTTTGTGCCCAGCTCGAACGTGACCGACCGGATTGGATCCAGTAGGGGATTCAGCCCCGTGAGGGTGTCCAGCCCGGCTGTGCTGGGAGGATCGGTCTCATTGCCAGCCGGCACTTCCACGCCCCCACCGAGGCTGGCATACACGCTATGGTTGCAGCCAAGCAGGTATGAGAAGGAGATTCTGGGAGTCAAATGCCGGAACGACCGTGTGGCATTGAGCACTGGATCGAGATGATCCTCATAGAAGTACGTGATGTCGTCGAAGCGCAATCCGAGTGTGGTCAGGAATCGATCATCCAACGTCAGTTGGTTCTCGACGAAGACACCCAGATTTCGCGCACCCTCGCGCTGGTCACTCCGGATCGTCTCGCCACGCTGGCCATTCTTGAGATTGTAAAAGAGAATGGCACCATCCTGGTACGCCGCATCGCCACCGACGATGGTCGTAGCGCCAAACCGCGGACTGAACGCATTCACGCGCTGGTAGATGGCGCTTCCGCCTACGTGATAGCGCGTGAAGTCGCGGAACGTGTTGCGCTCTGAACGCTGAAGGTACTTGGGAATGACAAAGGCGGTCATGTACAGCTTCTGGTGCTCGTCAAGAACGTGATCCAACCTCACCCCGAGCCGGCCCAATCGGTTGTCTCGGCGTTCGTCGCGTTGCACATAGGTTGGCCGGTAATCCGCCGTATCATCCTGGGCCTGCCGTGGATTGGAATCGAATTGCGCCGCAGTCAGGGGACCCGGGATGAGAAACAGGTTGCTGGTCGCCGCCAGATACACGGCCAAAGCTGATTGTGTGCCGATGGCCGACTTGAGACTCGCCTGGAACAGCCCGCGAGTACTGCGGGAATGATCACGCCAACCGTCACAGTTGGTGTTGCTGAATGACATCGTCAGTCTGCCTGGACCGAAACGGCTGCAAAGAGTGAGCAGATCTCTTCGATATCCGAAACTTCCGAACGTTGTTTGGGCAGACAGGGCGGGAGTGTCGAAGCCGGGGCTCGAACTAATATTCACCACTCCGCCTGCGGCGTTTCCCCAGAGGGATGAGGCATTGGATCGGATAACGTCGATTTCGGAGGCCGATGAGAAATCGACCAGATCAAGCGATGTCCTTCCATCCGGCTCCGTCAGCGGGAATCCGTCAAGCAGTATGCGGATTCCACGCGACGTTCCGGCGTTCGATCTCTCACCGGCTCCGCGGGCTCCGAATCCACGAATTGAGATGCGCACATCCTGGTTTCCGTATCGGGATTGCGCCAGAACGCCAGGCACAGCCCCGAGGACCTCATCGATCCCATACCCCTTGGACCGACTGAGCGCGGCGCTATCAACCACACCCACGGCGAGCGGGATACGGGCCAGGGCCTCCGGCATGCGGGGACCAAAAACCACGATTGGCGGGAGCTGGTATATCGCCGTGTCTTGCTGGCCGAAAGCGAGACTGTTGCTCAGGACAGCGGCGGCGAATAGAAGGGAATGGACTAGATGACGGCGACGCATGGAATACCTCGAAGGCCGAGTATCGGTCAAGTTTGCACCACTGAACTAAACTTCCCGGTGAACGGTTGTCAACGCCGGCGGTGATGTCACTTGTGGCGTTGAGCGATGAGGAGTTGTTATCATCCAGAGTCGCGTGTCTTAGTTTGAAGTCTTGCTGTGGACGCAGTGGGAAACGAAAGAAAGGAAGGTGCAGGAGACTATGGACTCAAAGACGGACGGAATGATCGCCAGGCGCCACGAGACGCCGATCAGACGCTTACTGCTTGGCAATCTCATTGTCTCAGCAACCGTGTTGATCCTTGCGCAACCGGTGGCCGCCCAGTCAAGCCACGCCGTGCTGGATTGGGCGGCGCCTTACCGGTGGGTGCATGTCGACCATATCGCACCGGAGAGAACAGCCGTCTTCGAATCGGCGCGCCACGGCTGGCTCGCCGCATTGAAACAGGGGGACAGCCTGCTTGCCGACGGGCGGCCGCTCTTCTGGGAGCTGCGAGGAACGGACCACAGTACATTCTACACCTTCTTTCCGTTCGCCCGATTTGGAGAGCTTGATGCGCGCCGCGAGGCGGTCCTTTCGACGCAGCGGATTGTCGGGAAGGAATCACTCGACCGCTACGATACCGCCGATTCGGTGCTCATTCCACCCCACTATTCCCAAATCTGGCGGCGCTCTCCTGATTTCGACTATGTGCCTGCGGGCCGCGACTCGCTCACCGAGAAGACCGCTTTCGGTGGCTGGATCGAGTTTCAAACGCCGGATTTCTATCACGGCGACGAAAGTGATTCGCTCTGGAAGGAGATTGCCGGCGCGCTGGCCGCGGAGCATTATCCGCTAACCTGCCGTTCGTTTTGGAACATGTATGGAAGCGGTGAAGTGATCAGGATGTGGCTCGCCCCGGACAGCGCCACATTGGCGTCGGCTCCCTCCGTGAAGGACGTCGTGGCGCATCACTTTGGCGCGGATCGCATGCGCAATATCTTTGACCGCCTTGACAAGGTTCTGCCGACCACCGTTTCTCAGGTCAGCCGGCGGCGCTTGGACATGTCAAACCTCGGACGATAGATGCGTTCGCGCCGGGCGCCCGGAGCAGGGGCAATGATGGATTCGAGATGAAAGGTGGTGGCCAGTGTCAAAGAAGGATCTCGCAGTTTCGTTTTTGAAGATGGCGGGCCTGGGGGACGTCAGGGCCGCCTTCGATAAGTTTACGGCAGCCAACTTCATTCATCACAACCAGTACTTCAAAGGTGATCGGGAGTCACTGATGCTGGCGATGGAGGAGGCGTCCAGGACATCACCCAATGGCGCCGTCGATATCAAGTACGTATACGAAGACGGAAACACCGTGATCACTCATTCCCACGTGACCCGGAAGGACCCGGCAGCCCAGGGATTTGCCGTCGTGCACATATTCCGGTTCGAGAATGACCGAGTGGTTGAACTCTGGGATTTGGGTCAACTGATCGAGAAGGATTCGCCGAATGAGAATGGGCTGTTTTGAAGACATCCTTACTTCACAAGGCGGTCTGGGCTGAAGCGAAGCAGATAATCGGCCGGAGTTCACGCTCGTCTCTAAGTTCGCAAGACGAAGATTCCCGATTGGGTTCGTGTAACGCTGCACCACAAGGGCTTGCGCTGGCGTCAGAATTGGGCCTGGTATTTGTCGTCAACAAATTCCCTAACAGATGCATCGGAGAGACTAGTTTACTGTTTCATTTAGATTAGCGATCTAGTAGTATCTGGTATCCGCGGGGTACGCCATTATTGCACGGACCTCTCGAGCCGCAGACGCTGGTTGAGGGCACTGGTCTTACCCCTACATAGCGTTCGGCATTGGTCAAGTAGGGGATCACACCACCGCAGAGTTGGTGAACACCAGGGAGAACGATTTGACCAAATTTTTGTGCCGCCTTGCGACCGCCATTTGGTTGGCCGCGATTTTGTCGGCCGTAAGCGGATGTAGCAAAAAGGGGCCGACGGATCCAACAGCATCCCGGGGTTGGGAATTGCAGTCCTTCGGAGGAGACCTCGGGGCTGTGTGGGGCAGTTCGGCGGATGATGTCTTCGTGGTCGGACACCGCGGCACGATTCTGCATTACAACGGGACATCGTGGGAGGCCATGGAAAGTGGCGTAGAACGGTATCTCAATACCATCTGGGGCAGTTCAAGTAGCGAGGTGTTTGCATTGGGATTTGATGGGAAGATGCTGCGCTATGACGGCACATCATGGAGCGTCTTCGGAAGTGGATTTGGCGGCGAACTCGGGGGCATCTGGGGGACTTCAGCGACGAATCTCTACGTGGTCGGACTCAGCAGAATCAACCACTACGATGGCACCAACTGGACCTCCGTCAGCGGCGCCTTCGGCCATCTCAACAGTGCTTGGGGCAGCTCTGGTTCTGATGTTTTCGCGGTCGGGCTCGCCGGTGTGATTTGGCACTTTGATGGAACGGCATGGACTTCAATGGTCAGCGGAACCACGGCTCATCTATTCAGTGTCTGGGGCAGTTCAAGCAGCGACGTCTTCGCGGTTGGGGGATATTATGACAGTGTGGGAGTCATTCTGCACTACAACGGGACAGAGTGGAGCACGATGACCGCCGGTGCCGGTGTCAATCTTAACAGCATTTGGGGAAGCTCGAGCCGTGACGTGTTTGCCGTGGGCAAAGAGGGTCTCATTGTTCACTATGACGGCACGGCATGGAAAGCGATGAGTTCAGGTAGCTCCTACAATCTCTATGGTGTCTGGGGTAGCTCAGGCCATGACGTCTACGCAGTCGGCAATAATGGGACCATTCTGCATTACAATGGAACGACTTGGAGTACTGTGAAAAGCGGATTCGATGTATCTCTCCGCAGTGTCTGGGGAGCTTCAGAGAATAGCGTGGTAGCCGTTGGGAGCTACGGCATGCTGTATTACAACGGGACGAATTGGCGCGATTTGACGGGAGCTTCCTATCGTTCGATGAGCGGCGTCTGGGGCCAGTTGCTGTGGGATTTGTCGATATTCGCGGTGGGGGATGTGATTCTGCACTTCGATGGTAACGCCTGGAGCACCACGTCGATTTCTGATCACACCTACTTACACGATGTCTGGGGCAGCTCGTTGAGCGATGTCTTTGCCGTGGGAGATACCGGGACAATACTGCATTACGATGGAGGTAGATGGAGTGCGATGTCGAGCAGTTCCACCGCCGAGCTTTACGGGACTTGGGGAAGTTCGGAGGACGATGTCTTCGCAGTGGGAGCAGGCGGCACCATTCTCCACTTTGATGGAATATCTTGGAGTGCCATGGCCGGTGGTTCAAATGCGAATCTTCGGGATGTTTGGGGCAACGACGGCAGTAATGTCTTCGCCGTAGGCGAGAATGGCACAATACTGCATTACAATGGGATATTCTGGGGAGAGATGGCGAGCGGCTCGAATGCCGAACTGCATGCCGTCTGGGGGAGTGCCGCAGACGATGTCTTTGCTGCCGGAGGGAACGGAATCATCTTGCGTTACCAAGGGACCAATTGGAGTCCCATGGCGAGCAGTACCCACGTCGACCTCTATGGCCTTTGGGGTACCGCGACCGGTGAGGTCCTTGCGGTTGGCGACTACGGAACCGTTCTCCGATATGGCCACTGAAGGCCATTCGAATGATGCACTGGCGTCGAGACGGCTCGACGGCTTCGAATTCGTTTCTCGATAATCGCGACCTCCCGGGCATTACGCGACACTCGTGCCGAGTGCCTCCTTCAATTCGCGCTCCGGTTCCGCGACCTCCGATGATGGGGCAAGGACACGCTGGCGGGCGACGAGAACATAGATCGACGGCACAACGAAGAGCGTGAAGGTTGTGCCGATGATCATTCCGGTCACCAGCATGATGCCGATGCTGTTGCGGGCACCGGCGCCGGGGCCGTTGGCGAAGATCAAAGGCAGGTGCCCGAAGACCGTCGCGGCGGTGGTCATGAGAATCGGCCGCAGACGGGTTCCGGCCGCCTCAATAACGGCGTCCAATTTCGACGCTCCGGAATCGCGCAGCTTGTTGGCGAATTCAACAATGAGAATGCCGTTCTTTGCAACCAGTCCGACGAGGGTGATCAGCCCAACCTGGCTGTAGATATTCAGCGTCGTGAATCCCATAAACGAGAAGAAGAGCGAGCCGCAAATGGCGAGCGGAACAGAGCCGGCCAGAATGACGATGGGATCACGGAAACTTTCGAATTGCGCCGCGAGCACCAGGAAGATCAGAATCGCCGACAGCAGGAACACGCCAAGGAACTTGCCTCCTTCGGTCCGGAGCTGCCGTGACTCGCCGGCGTAATCGATCGTAAATCCCTGCGGCAGAATCCTCGCCGCCTCACCTTCAAGAAACTTCAGCGCATCATCGAGCGAAACGCCGGGGGGAACGACCCCCTGGATCCGGACAGCGTTTAACTGCTGGAAGCGCTTGAGTTCGCGAGGTTCCGTCGTCGTGTGCAGAGTGGCAAAGGTGGAAAGCGGCACGAGGCTGCCGTTGGTCCCGGTGACGTAGATGTCCTTCAATTGGTCCGGAGTAAGGCGCTCACTGCGTTTGATCTGGGGGATCACTTTGTAACTGCGGCCCTGAATGCTGAAGCGGTTGACATAGTTCCCACCCAGCAAAGTCGATAGGTCCTCGCCCGCCTGGCTCATCAGCACGCCCGACGATCGGACCTTGTCCCGGTTGAACATGACTTTCGTTTGCGGTTGATCGAATTTCAGATCGGCGTCGGCATACATGAACTTGCCGCTCGCATACGCCGCGCCGACCAACTGGTTGGCGAAGGTGATGAGTTGCTCCGGTTCGGCGGTGGAGGCAATCACAAAGTCGACCGGAAAATCTCCGCCGCCGGGTAGGGCGGGTGGAACGAGCGAGATGACCCGGACGCCCGGGATCTTCGCGAGTGCCGCCGCCGCCTCCATCTGCAATTCCGGCGTGCTCCGCTTTCGTTCGGACCAGGGCTTGGTCACCATGCCGCCAAATCCGCCGGTCGGGAACATCAATTGGAAAGTGTTCTTGTACTCGGGGAAGGATGAATAGACGTCCTGAACAGCCGCAGCGTAGAGTTTGGTCTGATCCAGGGTCGAGTTTGCGGCGGCCTGCACGATTCCAAATACGACGCTCTGGTCTTCGGTCGGTGCCAATTCACGTTGCGAGAACATGTAGAATGGGAAGATCAGAAGCATCACGATTCCCCACAGCACGTAGATCACCGGCCGGTACTTCAGCGTTCCGGCGAGCAATCGTTTATAGGTATCGCGGACGACGTCGAAGTGCCGGTTGATCATTCCGGTAAAACCGCGCTGCTCATCCCCGGCGCGGAGGAGTTTCGATCCCATCATCGGGGAAAGGGTCAGGGCGACGACACCCGACACGATGACCGCACCGGCGAGCGTGAAGGCGAATTCCCGGAACAGCGAACCGGTCAATCCGCCCTGGATCGCGACCGGCGTGTACACGGCCGCCAATGTAATTGTCATGGCAATGATGGGACCGATCAACTCGCGGGCAGCATCCAGGGCGGCCTTGAGCGGACGAGAGCCGTTGCGCAAATGCCGCTCGATATTCTCGACCATCACAATCGCATCATCCACCACCAGTCCGACCGAGAGCACAATCGCCAGCAGGGTCAGCAGGTTGATGGTGAAACCCGCGAGCAGCATCAGGAAGACCGCACCGACGAGCGAAATTGGAATTGCCACGAGTGGAATAAGAACCGCGCGGAATGAGCCCAGAAAGAGGAAGATGACCACGATGACGATGAGCAAGGTCTCCATGAGCGTCTTGAGCACCTCGTCGATCGCGCTTTCGATGTACTCCGTGGAATCGTAGGGAATGCCGACCTTCATGCCGACCGGCAGTTCCGCCTGCAGCCTGGGAATCGCCTCCCGGACGACACGGATCACGTCCAGCGTGTTGGCGCCGGGAAGCGCCCAGATGCCCATGAAAATCGCGCCCTGACCGTCGAAGCGAACGTCCTGCTCGTAGTTCTCGGCGCCGAGCACGACATCGGCAATGTCGCCGAGGCGGACGACAACGCCTTTCTCCTCCTTGACGACCAGCCGGCGGAATTCACCCGGAGTCTGGAGATCGGTATTCGCCACAAGATTGACGGAGACCAGCGATCCCTTGGTCCGGCCCAGGGTGGAGAGGTAGTTATTCTGCGCCAGCGCCTGGCGGACCTGGGAAGCCGTGATGCCCATGGCCGCCATTTTTCCAGGGTCCAGCCAAATGCGCATGGCGAAGCGCCGCCCGCCGAGGATCTCGGCGCGCTGGACTCCGGCTATCGAACTTAGCTTGGGCTGGATGACACGGGTCAGGTAGTCGGTAATCTGGTTTTGATCGAGGTTATCGGCCGCAAAGCCGATGTACATCGCGGCAAACTGATTGTCGGCGGTCTCCATTTCGATGACCGGCGCTTCCGCTTCGGGCGGCAGTTCATTTCGGACCTGGGCGACCTTCGCCTGAATCTGGGTCAAGGCCGCGTTGGTCTCGTAGTTCAATTTGAGGTGGACCGTGATCGTGCTGACATCCTGGGCGCTCGACGATTCGAGGAAGTCGATGCCGTCGGCACTCGCGATGACTCGCTCCAATGGCGTCGTGATAAATCCGCGCACCAGATCGGCGTTGGCGCCGATGTAGGCTGTGGTCACTTTGATAACGGCAATGTCGCTGCGCGGGTACTGGCGAACGCTCAAAGCGCGGATGGACTGCAAGCCGGCGATGAGGATCACCAGGCTGACGACCATCGCCAGCACGGGCCGTTTGATAAAGAGGTCGGTAAATTTCATCAACTATTCTCCGGCTTGGGCTCCGCCTGGTTGGACGGTTGCACTTTGTTGTCGATCAGGACGGCCGCTCCATTGCGCAGCTTGAACACACCGGAGGTCACGATCTCCTCGCCGGGTTCCAGGCCGCCGACGATCGAGACCTGGTCGCCGCGGCTGCCGCCGAGCTTGACGAATCTTTGCTCAACGCCCTTGTAAGTCTGTCCCGCGGGGTTCTTCAAGTCCTTGACGACGAATACGGAGTTGCCATAGGGCGCATAGCTGACCGAGGAGGCCGGCAGTGTGATGAGCGGATTGCCCTCTCCGACGGTGACTTTCAACTCCACGAACATGCCGGGCCGCAACTTCTCCTGGGGATTCTCGAACGTGGCTTGCACCTGCACATTGCGGGTGCCTTCATCGACGACCGAATTGATGGCGGTGATTTTTCCCGTGGAGTTGATCAGGGTGATGCTGTCCGCCGTCAATTCGATCCTGGCGCCGACCTTGAGTGCCGCGACATCCTGCTGAGGCAGGGAGAAGTTCACGTAGATCGGATCCATGGATTGCAGGGGAACGATGGGATCACCGGCCCGGAGATATTGGCCGAGGTTGACCTGGCGGATGCCCAATTCACCGGCGAATGGTGCGCGGATCAGTTTGCGGTCAATCATCGCCTGCACCTCCTTCACATGGGCTTCTGCCTGCTTGAATTGCGCGGCAGCCAGGTCGTATTCCGATTGCGCCACAGACCGTTTTTCGTAGAGGCCGCTGGCCCGCTTGAAATTCAGTTGCGCGAGTTCCCGCTGTGCCTCAGCCGCATTCAGTTGGGCCTGCTCCTGGCTGGTCTCAAGCCGCACCAGGACTTCACCCGCCTTGACCGGCCGGCCCGATTCGAATTCGATGCTGGAAACGACTCCGGGCAGGTCGGCGCTGAGGATGACGCCATGGACGGCGGCGATGCTGCCGATCGCGTTCAGAGTCGCCGGCCAGTCTTGAACGTTGGCAACCGTCGTCGTCACTGCCTCAGGGGGAGGCTGGTACGCTGCTCCCTGGGCGATGGCCGCATGGATTTGGAGAAACTTGATGGTGCCGACCGTCGCAATGAACACGCCCATGGCGATGAGCATTATCGACATGCGTTTCTTCATTTTGGTGCTCCTCTTCTGACTGGGAGTTGACGGGAACCGAATTCGGGCTTCTTCGTGTGCCGACTCCCGGGTCAACTCAGCTTGCGTGATTCAATTGTTATTCGAGACTTGGCCCGCATGATCACGGGATCGCCATTGCAAGTCCAAAGATGAAAACCAGTTCATTCAATTCGTGTTCCACTCATCTGAAGGGTTAGTTGGCGAAATCGAGATTCAGAAGTTGAATATCGTGTTCTCTCCACACCGGCACGGATCTGTTTGGGACTCCGGGTACCCTGGCAGACATCAACCTGACAGAATGGCATCCCGGTTTTGCCTGCCCAAGGCGGCCTCCCTGACTTTACGCGATCCGTTGGCCGCTCGTTTCAGCAAAACCGATCAAAATGATCACGTATTGACCTTCGCGGGCGGCTCCCGACTCCCCGGCGCACGCCAGGCGCAGGTCGCAGGATCACAAGCCATTACGTGACATGGGTATACATGACTCGCGGCGTGATTGGTCGTCTTGGCTTTCCGATTATCGTGAATGCAAGAAAATGATCCCCCGGTGGTGACTTGCCAGCGGGTCTCCAGTGTTATGGACTGAGGAGTTCAAAGTGGCGCTGGGCGTCTTCGGTTCCAGCGTTATTCCCTATTGGGACGCAGCAACTGCGCCGCAACGCGGCGGAGCAAACCCCTCGTGATCGACGGGCGCCGCGTGCTGCCGCAACGCTGAACGCTGCGGGCAGACCCTGCAAGTCACTTCGGACTGCGGCCCTCGGGGAGCTGGGATAGAATCGTGGGCACATGGGGCCGTGCAGGATATCAGTTCGGCACAAGCCAAGGCGCAAAGGAGTGTCTGTGCTGGGATTGTCAAAACTCGAGTCTGTTCCAAACTAACACGTGCGTTAGTGAGGACCGGAATCATATCTTATATTGAGGGCAGTTACCAATGCTCGATTCGCTTGCACGACAGAACATTCTGTGGCTCGGTATGCTACTGGGCTTCAGCCTACTGTTGTCCTTTTGTATGGTCGCGCTCACGCGATTCATCGCCTTGAGGCTTCGATTCATCGATCGCCCGAACGGGAACACCGGAAATGCCGGCGGGGCCGCATTGGGTGGCGGCGTCGGAATCGCAGTGACCGCGCTGCTCACTCTCTGGTTATTTCCCAGCAACGCTGAGGCACAATTGCCCATCATGGCGATGATGGCTGCTTTATGTGCCCTCGGCCTGCTGGATGACGTCTTCAGGCTGGCGCCGCTGGTCAAGGTGCTTGGCCAGGCGGCGTGCGCCGCGGTTTACATCATTCCCGAAGCAATGAACCTCCATGGAGCCGCGTTCGTGATGCTGTTTCTGATTGTGAGTTCGAACGCCTGGAATGTCGTGGATGTCATGGATTCACTGCTGGCGTCAATTGGGGCTGTGGCCCTGTTCGGGATCAGCATCGTCATGCTGGTTCATGGCCTCGATCCGCGCGGCCTGCCGTCGATCTCGATAGTCATCTCCGGCGCGCTCATCGGGTTCCTTGTCTGGAATCGCCACCCGGCAAAGATCATTATGGGAGATGCCGGCAGTCTGTCCCTGGGTATGGTCTACGGTGCGCTCGTGGTGGAGTCGTTCTCCGATTCCGCGCTGCTCGCATTGGCGGTCATCCTGCCCGGACTCATACCATATCTTGAGGTCGGCTTTTTGATTGTCCAACGGTCCCGGAAGGGTGTTCCCTTTTATCGATCGACACCGGACCATTTCGCGCTCCGGCTGCTCCACAATGGGTCCACAATTGCGCAGATCGTGAAGCCCGTGATCTGGGCCGGAATTGGTCTCGTAGCACTGGCATGTCTTCTGGAACTGACCTCGTTCCACACAGTTCTCACGATCGCGTCGACGGTCCTGCTGGCCGGGGCGGTTGTCTGGGCGTATCGCTACCTCAGCCGACTGCGCGTAGGCAGCAGTGTGCGGTGACGCTGGTCTATGAAGGTCACGTTGATATCGCAGTATTATCCACCGGAGCAGGGCGCCGTTCGCTACAGTTGGCACTTGGCGAAGGGCATGGCCGCCCGGGGGCACGAGATAACAGTGATCGCCGGCCTCCCTCATTTTCCCACAGGAAAGCCTCTTGCAGCTTTTGGACGGTTTCTTCCAAAGATTCGAGTGGAAGACTCTGTCCGCGTCATTCGCACGCCCCTCGTCATGGGATCCAATACGCAGAGCCTGCGCCGGGTCTTCGGATTCATGTCGTTTTCCATTTCCGCGCTCCTGTGGGCAGTCCTGGGCCCGCGGCCGGAAATCATCATAGCTTCGGTCCCTCCTGCAACATCAGCGATGTCCGCTGCGATCGCCTCCTGGATTCGGGGCTGCCCGTTCATCGTCATTTTGCGTGACATTGAGCCATGGCGGGCGCTGAAGATGAGGGGCTGGGACAGGCGTGCCTGCGGTCGCGTGTTCGTCGGTCTCTTCCTGTGGATATACCGTCGAGCGCGGCAAATCGTTGTCATGCATGAGCGCGAAGTCCCCTATTTGCGGGAGCAGGGGGTGGTGCCGGGACGCATCAAGGTCGTACCTCATGGAGTGGACTTTGCCCATCCACCATGCCCGGATAACCCATCTCCCCAAATTCCACGCAGACCGGGGCGAAGCGTGTTCCTGTATGCCGGGACGATTGGGCTGGTGCATGGATTGCCCCAGTTCCTGGAAGCGATGGCCGAACCACGCGTCCGGCGGCTTCCGATCGACATCGTGATCATTGGTGATGGGCAGTACAAGCCGGAGTGCAGCCGTATCGTGGAAGCGCATGGGCTCGAAAACGTCTCGCTGTTCCCGGCGATTCCGCCCGAGCAGGTGGCCGGTGCACTAGAGAAGGCCGATGTGCTCGTCTGTTCATTCCGTAATGGCGATGATATACCACTCTGCTCGAAGTTCTATGAGTATTGCAGCGTGGGCAAGCCGATTCTCGTATACGGAACCAATCTCGCCGGGGACGTGGTGAGGCAGATTGGAAATGGTGTCAGCTGCCCAGCAGACGATGCGGAGTCGCTGCTGGACGCACTCTCCAACTTGCTGACAAACCCAGAGGAATGGCGGCGCCGGGGTCTTGAGGGACGCGCCTATGCTCAGGAACATTTTTCACAAGTGCAGCGCGATGAACAGTGGGCGCAGATACTGGGTTCCGAAGGGTAACATGCGCGAGGTGTCTGAGCCAAAACGAGGAGCCATTGATGAATGATCAAGCAGGGGTCGAGTGCGGCGCATGCCAACATTGGGCGTCGGATCGCGCAGGACAGGTGGATTTCCATCTCCCGCATCGCGATATCAAGGCAACGGTCTGGCGATGTGCCTTCTGTGGAACGTACATACAGGACGCAAACCTCGACGATCCTGCGATCCGTCATCACTTCGACATCGCGAGCTATACGGCGCCTGCAATGGAAGCCAACTGGCGCAGACTTCGAACCGACTTCTTCAAGTGGATCATCAAAGTATCCCGACATCACCTTGGACGTCCGCTCTCCGGCTGCCATGCACTGGATATTGGAATAGCCTATGGGATCATGATGGAGCTATTGCGCGAGGAGGGTGCTGAGGCGGAGGGAGTTGAGATTGTGACGGCACTCCAGGCCGCGGTCAGGAGTCGCGGCTTTATTGTGCATGACCGCATCGAACAGGCATCGGACCACCGGCAGGATTTGGTGTTTGCGATCGATAGCTTCTACTACTTGAACGATCCCAGCAGGTCGCTAACGGCAATACGGAGTCTCATGGCCCCTGATGGCGTGCTTGCGATGCGCCTGGCGAACCGGGCCTGGTACTTTGATTTCGTCCGCAAGTTGGGGCAGGAAGTTGCCGCGAAGCGTTTCGGGGATCTGAAGTACTTCTACACCGAACGAGGCGCGCGGCTGCTGTTGGCTCGCGCGGGTTTTCAGGTCGAGCGAATCTATTGGACCGATCGAGGGCGGCACGATCCCCGCAGGCTCGAGTCGATCTTCTATAAACTCGCCCCTCTCGCCAATTACCTGTCGCCGGTGCGGATCAGTCCCGGAATGCTCGTAATTGCTCGTCCAGCGGCTTGAACTGCTTCTGGGCGCCCAAGAGCCCTGTCTGCTGAGCATGGCTGCGCCTGTCTTGCCATGGCAGGAGATCCATGGTTAAGCCGAAGTCCGTGATAGGGCTGCAAGATTGGCAACTGCCGAGAAGTATTGATGTCACGTGGGCGAAGGCGTAGTTTGCTGCCAGGAGAAACCCGGCGTGGCTGACGTAGTCCACGTCCATTCAACCAGCCAAGAGCAAACCAGAGATTCCCACTTGGCAAACTCGAACATTCCACGAGCACAATTCACACGATCGCTGCCGGTTCTTTCGAAACTCCGGCTCTATTTGGCGGTGTTCTTCACGTTTGCGACACTCGGCGTACTCTGGTGTATCCCGAATCCGTCGGCGGTGCCCTGGTACGGCATTGCCACTTGGATGACCTACTCCGGCTTGGTGGCGCTGGGATGGGCGTGGTCATTCACCCACAACCGCAAGATGTTGTTTGTGGTGATCCCGTTCAGTGCCCTGGCGCCGGCGCTGTTGCGCGATTGGTTTGTCTTTCTGCCCGGCACGGTTGACATGGGGGGATATCTCGGCACGCTGGCGATCCTGTGCCTGGCCTGTATCGTCGTCGGTTACATCCTGTTCATTTCATTCATCAGCACCGAAGGTGCCCGGACCGTGCGATTGCAGACCGAAATCAGCCTTGCCCAGCAGGTGCACTCGCATCTGGTCCCGCCCATCGACATGACCAATGGGCGCTTCGAGTTTTACGGGCGCTCGGATTCTTCAAGTGAGGTGGGCGGCGATCTGCTTGATGTCGTGGCGAAGGACGGACAGATCGGTGTGTTCGTGGCCGATGTGTCCGGCCACGGGGTTCGCGCGGGTGTGCTGATGGCGATGATCAAGAGCGCCGCGCGGATGCGGCTGCTCTCGGACGATTCTTTGGATGGCCTCATGGACGATCTCAATCGCGTCGTTCTGCAGGTCAAAGAGATGGACATGTTCGTGACGGTTGCCTGTCTGCAATTCGACGACAGCGACGTTGCCCGTTACCTCCTGGCAGGCCATCCCTCAATTCTGCACTACCATGCCGCCACCGGACAGGTCACGGAATTGGAAAGCAGCTGTCCGCCGAGCGGCGTGGTCGCCAACCTGAGACACACTTCAACAGAGGTGCACTTCGGCAGCGGAGATTTGTTTATCCTGTTAACTGACGGCCTTCTGGAAGTTGAGAGCACGTCCGGCGAGCAATTTGGCCAAAGCAGAATCGAATCGCTGGTGACCGCGAACGCCGTCCGTCCGCTCAAAGAGATCTTCGATACTCTCCTCACAGCAGTGCGCAACCATGGCCCGCAAGATGACGACCAAACGCTGCTGTTGATTCGCGCGGTGTAGTGGCGCTGTCCCGCATCGCGAGGCATTACTGACCACATGCCGGCCGCTCTCAGGCCCTGCGTCCGAACGGACCCTAATTCCTTGACATCCTCCCGGCGGAAATCGGTTGATCCGGCGTGTGTTTTCAGTGTTTCATCATGCATGTGCAAGTTTCCTCCATCGCCCGTGCGGAGGAAGGAAGGGACTGCCTCGCCTGCGTATGCAGATCACGAGGTCCAAGTCCAACTTCGTCAGAATCAGGAGTCGCATATGCCTTGCGTATTGGTTCTCATCCTGGCAGGATTGTTGATCGTGGGACTCAGTGGAACGGCTATTGGCATGAAGCCGCTTCCACGCCCGGCCGGAACGCACAATCCCGTCGTGTCCCCCGATGGGAGTTTGGGAAAGGGCATTCCCTCCGGATTTGGGGCCACCACCCAACTGGCCGCTGTCGGGCGCCGCATGGCCATCGCCCCCGACCTCTTGAGGCGCGTGCATGTCAGTGGGATACGTCCGGTGGCAGTACCACCGGATGCGATCGATGCGCTGGCGGACTGGCGTGATGGCGAGGCCCCCGACGCTGAACTCTGGTGGGATTCCAACACGCGTATACCGATCCGGATCCAGGGTAGAGACCTGACTCTCCGATCAGCAACACCGGTGGTAGCCGCCGGAACCTCCGCCGAGATGTCGGCCGCGCTGGCAACATTCCAGCAGGTGCGCGGCCTACTTGGGCTTCGCGAACCAGCCCGCGAGTTGCGTGTCCTTTCGGAGAAGCGCGACGGCTTGGGCATGACGCATGTGCGTTTTCAGCAGACATTTCGAGGGCATGACGTTTGGGCACGCGATTCGTACGCGCACTTCGCATCAGACTCGCGGCTGACGGCAATCAACGGCCGCTGGGTCCCGACGCCGTCGCATCTCGACCGCACTGCCCCAGTGCTCAGCGCGAGCGCCGCGGTTGATGTCGTGAAGTCGCGCTTCCCGGCTCGTGACCCGATTCAGGTCGCGGACACAGCCCTCTTGGTCTACATTGACACGAACCAGCAACCGCATTGGGCGTGGAGAGTTCGCACAAGTCTCAGCCGAGTCGAGGCCTACGATGTCTTCATTGACGCGGTGACCGGTGAGCACTTACACGATCTGTCCCTGGTGTACAGCGACGGCCCGTATTCTGGGTCGGGGACCGATTTGTTCGGGACCACAAGAGTCGTCAACGCGTACCGAATCGGCTCGACTTATTACATGATCAATGCCACGAAGCCGATGTTCGACATGGTCCACTCGCAGATTCCAAACACCGTAAAGGGAGGCATCGAGATTGACAACTACCACTCACCCAATCCCAATTGGGTGACGACAACCAATCCGTCGGCCTGGGGGAATCCGGCCGCAGTTTCTGCCGCATTTCATCTTGGCCTCATTTATGACTACTATCTTTCGACCCACAATCGCAGTTCGCTTGACAACCAGGGCTCCACGCTGAAAGCCATCGTGAACGATCCCCTCCCCGAAGCCGATGGCAACAACGCGTACTACAGCTTCCTGACACAGACGATGACGTTCGGCACCGGGGATGGTGTCCGTTTTACGAATCTGGCCAGATCACTCGACGTGACGGCCCACGAAATGACTCATGGCGTGACCGACGCCACTGCGGGATTGCAGTATGAGTTCCAGTCGGGGGCGTTGAGTGAGTCGTTCTCCGATATTTTCGGAACAATGGCGGAATTCTATGTCTACGGCGGTTCCGCAAACTGGCTGATCGGTGAGGATGCCTACACGCCGGCCACTCTCGGGGACGCATTGCGTGACATGTCGAATCCCCACAATGGCGGTTCGCCCCAGCCCGCCAACATGTCGGAGTATGAGTACCTCCCGATGACAACCGACAATGGCGGCGTTCACCGAAATAGCGGAATTCCCAACCGGGCGTTCTATTTGACGGCGGCGGCGGTTGGACGTGGCAAGGCGGATTCGATATTCTACCGCGCGCTGACAACTCAACTTAACCAATACTCCCAGTTTCTGGACCTCCGTCTTGCACTCGTGCAATCCGCCTCCGAACTCTACCCTGGGGACACGGCGACGGCCAATTCGATTCGCTCGGCGTTCGATCAAGTACAGATCTACGATGGCTCCTGGTCGGAGCCACCGGAGACTGAACCGGTACCGACCAGTGCCCAGTGGATCGTTGCCAAAAGTGGTCTCGCCGGCCGGGTGGCCATATTCGATACCGCCGGAAGCTTCTTACGATACGTTTCGCAGGCAAGGACCCTGACCAAACCGACCGTCGCGGACTCAGGAGAACTCATCTACTTCATCGACACGATGTCCATGATCAGGGTGGTTGACCCGGAAGGAACCTTGGAGGTTCAACTGGGCGACTCGAGCCTCAAGTTTGCCAATATTGCCATCTCGCCAGATGGACACCACATGGCTTGCGACCTTCAGTGGGATCCGACCATCTACATCCTTCACCTTGGCCACTCAGAGCCCATCACCATGCTGCCCCTCTACACTCCAACCAACTCCGAGGTCAAGAGCTACGACGTGCTTTATCCCGATGTCATCGAATGGGACATCTACGGCAAAGACATCATCTATGACTGCTACTGCGAGACACCGCAACCCTCCGGCACGCTCAGATACTGGGATATCCGCAATCTGGAGGTGGCCACCGGCCTGATTCAAAGGACTGTTCCCAGCATTCCGCTGGGATGGACGATTGGCAATCCGAGTTTCGGGAAAATCCATCCTGATTTGATTGCTCTGGATTTTGCCTATGACGATGGCAGCATCTACCTGTACGCTGCTGACCGGCGCAGCAACCGCGTCACCGAAGTTGCCCCGAACGGCACCTCGCTCAATCGCCCGACGTTCTCCCCCGACGACTCCCGGATTCTCGTCCAATACGACGGCGGTGCCGGTCTTAACCTGTGGCGGGCAGGTTTCAATTCAAACACCTTGACGATCACGACTGACTGGGATCGCATCATTGACTCGGCATCGTACCCCAATTGGCGCTTTTCGGGACGGGAGTTTCTGACCGACGTGGAGAATCCAGACCAGGCAAACGCGATTCCCTCGGCCTTTTCACTGTATCAGAACTACCCGAACCCATTCAATTCTTCCACGGTCATCAGATTCGTTACGAAAACGTGGCGGCCGACCACCCTCGAGATATTCAATGTCCTCGGTCAACGGGTTTTCGAACAGGAGCAGGATGCCCAGCCGCCGGGACAACACGCGATCGTATGGAACGGGCAGGGCGAGTCGGGACAAGCCGTTCCGAGTGGATTGTATCTCTATCGCGTCACCGCTGATGGAGAGAAGCAAATGCGGAAGATGGTTGTGTTGAGGTAGTGCGGTGATGCTTGTGAATCAGGCGCGAGGATCGCACAAAAACGAAGCCGCCTCATTGGAACTGCATCATCCCGCGAACGCCTGGGCGAGAGATGGCCGCTTTGCGCATCATTCCCTCCGAAAGGTACGAGCATCTGTGGCACGGGTAAACACCCTACCCCAAATCGGGATAGGGGCCTCAGGCTTTCCCCTGAGGACCCCTCCCACACCACCCGGCATGCGGGTCCGCACCGGGCGGTTCCGAAGGTTGAGTAAACGTGACGAGCCGGGGAACACCCAGTCCGTCATGCGTTCCTGAGTGTTCCTCTCCGTGCC